>CAJUQY010000024.1 GCA_910588815.1 uncultured Lachnospiraceae bacterium
ATGGCAGGTCTTGCACCTGCCATAAAGGTAGATATGAAAGCTTGCTTTCATACTTCCGTGAGCTTTTCAGCCAAAAGGAGCTCCTCCCCCCCCTTTTCCCGCTTTCCCGAAAGTCTTATCGGCAGGATGTTTCCGGGAAAAAGCTGCGATTCTTCTTTCCCGTCCAGCTCTATGGCCGCCTTCACATATTCTTTTGTAAAGCCGGTCATATACCGTTTTCCTCCAATCTCCTGTTCCTCCTCCAAAAGGAGTTCCCGGATCGTCCCCTCACAACAGCTCCGAAATTCTTTAGACAACTCCGCGGCAAGGGCAAGGGCTTTGTGGCTCCGCTCTGTCTTGGCCTCCTCCGGCACCTGGCCGGCCATAGCCGCCGCCTTCGTTCCCTGCCTTCTGGAATACTTAAAAATATGCATTTCATAAAAACCAGTCTCCCTTAAAAAGGAAAGAGTCGTCTCGAATTCTTCCGCTGTTTCCCCCGGAAAGCCCACAATCACATCTGTGGTAATGGCCGGATGCTCATAATATTTCCGAAGAAGCGCACAGCAGGCGGCATACTCCGCCGTAGTGTAATGCCTGTTCATCCGTTTCAGGGTCGCATCACAGCCGCTCTGCAGGGACAGGTGGAAGTGGGGGCAGACCTTAGAGATCGCAGACAGCTCCCTCACAAACTTCTCTGTGACGATCCTGGGCTCCAGGGAACCCAGGCGGATGCGCCTGATCCCCTCCACCCCGGCCACCGCCTTGATCACTGTAAGCAGAGAAACTTCCTGTTCCAAATCTTTCCCATAAGAAGACAGATGGATACCGGTCAATACCACTTCCCGGTAACCGGCCGCCGCCAGCCGTTCCATCTCAAGAAGGATATCCTCCGGCTTTCTGCTGCGAATTCGTCCTCTTGTATAAGGAATAATACAGTAGCTGCAAAATTGGTTGCAGCCGTCCTGGATCTTGATGAAAGCCCTGGTATGCTCTGCCGTCCGGGAGAGAGAAAGCTCCTCATATTCCTTCACGCGGGCAATGTCGAGAACTGCCCCGGCGGGCTCCGCAGACATAGGCTCCTTTTTTTCTCCATATTGGGACAGCAGATCGATCAGCCTTCCTTTTTGATTATTCCCTATAATCAGATCTGCATCGCCGCTTTTTAAAATTTCCTCTGCCTGAGCCTGGACATAGCATCCGACTGCCACGATCACTGCCTCCCGGTTCCGCTTTCTGGCCCGATGAAGCATCTGCCTGGACTTCCGGTCCGCCATGTTCGTCACGCTGCAGGTATTGACCAGATAAATATCGGCCTCCTCGTCAAAAGGAACCAGTTCATAGCCGGCTTCCACAAGGCTTTGTCCCATGGCCTCCGTCTCATAAGCGTTAACCTTACAGCCCAGATTGTGAAGAGCCGCCCTTTTTTTTCGGTTTTGCATATCCATTCCTCACTTTTAGTAAAATCCCCTCTTGACTTTTTGAATGAATCTGTCTAGTATTATAATGAACCGGAAAGGGGGAAGTCCTTTCCAGAATTTTATTGCCAGTATAGAAGGGAGCATTCTCATGAAAACAGTACAGATTTCTTTAAATTCCATCGACAAGGTCAAGTCTTTCGTCTATGACCTCACCAAATACGACTATGATTTTGATCTGGTTTCCGGACGTTACGTCATCGATGCCAAGTCCATCATGGGCATCTTCAGCCTGGATCTTTCTAAACCCATCGATTTAAACATCCATGCCGAGGACAATGTGGAAACCATTTTAGAGACATTAAAGCCCTATCTGGTATAACCTCTATAGTCAACGGCAGAATAATTTGTCGTTCCCTATACGGCAAAAAGCCCTCCGGGGGTCGCGCTGCGGCGGAGCAGAAAATGTTGCTGACGCAACCCGCCGCAGGCGGAGAATCCTGCTTTGGCAGGATTCTTTTTTTTCAATTTTTATCCCTGAATCTCCATGACCTCCCGCTCTTTGAGGGCGGTCCGCACCATCTCTTCAATTTTCTCCGCCAGCCTTTCCTCGGAACGACGGATAATCTTCCGGTTGGGTTTGATCACCGGATGCTTCGCCACAAAAATCGTACAGCAGTCCTCAAAGGGCTGAATGGAAGTCTCGAAGGTGCCTATCTTCAGAGCAATGTCCACGATCTCCTGCTTGTCAAAACCGATGACCGGGCGGATCACCGGCAAATCACAAACCTCCCCGGTACAGGCCAGGCTTGGGAGCGTCTGACTGGCCACCTGTCCGATACTCTCGCCGGTAACCAGGGCTAACGCGTCCCCCTCCCCGGCGATTGCCTCGGCGATCCGCATCATATAGCGCCGCATGATGATCGTCAGCTCCTCGTGGGGGCACTGATCGTAAATGTAAAGCTGGATATCCGTAAAATTGATCACATGAAGCTTCATGGGTCCGGAATACCGGGATACCAGCTTCGCCAGATCCACCACCTTCTGTTTCGCCCGCTCGCTGGTATAGGGCGGCGCGTGGAAATAGACCGCGTCAATGGCAACTCCCCGTTTCGCCGTCATATATCCCGCCACCGGGCTGTCAATGCCGCCGGAAAGAAGCAGCAAGGCCCTTCCGCTGGTGCCCACGGGCATGCCCCCCGGTCCCGGAATCACCCCGGAATAAATGTTCGCCCGTTCCCGCACCTCCACATAGAAAAACACATCCGGTTCATGGACATTGACCTTTAAAGACGGATATGCGGCGAGAATCGCCTCGCCCAGCTTCGCATTGATTTCATTTGACTCCATGGGAAAGCCCTTATTGGCCCGCTTGGTCTGCACCTTGAAGGTAAAGTTTCCTTCCGGATGAACCTTTCCCACATAGTCCACCACCCGGTCCCGGATATCCGCAAATGTTTTATAGTCAAACTGAACCATGGGGCAGATCCCGGAGATCCCAAAGACCCGCCCGAGCCGCTCCGTCACCTCGTCAAAATCAAAGGCGCCCTCCGCCTCCACATAAATCCGGCCCATCTCCTTCCGGACCGAAAAGTCTCCCTCTGCTCCCTTAAGAGCAAAACGGATCTGACGGATCAGGGCGTCCTCGAAAAGATACCTGTTCTTTCCCTTGATGCCGATCTCCGCATATTTAATTAAAAATGCATGGAATAATTCTTCCTGCGCTGCCATCTTCAAATCCTCCTGTTTTTATCCCTTCCGGACTTTCGGCTCCAGGAAGAAAAGCGGTTCTTTCTGAGCCGAAACCGTACGAAAGCCGTCGGTACTTAGAGAGTCCCGAGCCAAAGCGAAGGGAGTCTCTTATGTACCGCTACGAACTTTCGTGAGCGGAAGCGTGTTTCGGCTGGAAAGAAACCGATTTTCTTCCGTCAGGAACCGAAAGCCCCGTTATCTTCTTGTATATTTACGGATCACAGGGAGCAGCTCCTTCAAAGCCTCTGCCGTATAGCGGAGCTCCTCCTCCGTAGTAAAGACACTGAAGCTGAAGCGGAGTGTCGCATCCAGCAATTCCTTTTTCACACCAATTCCCCGAAGCGTCCCGCTGACCGCCGGATGGTTGGAAGAACAAGCAGAGCCGGAAGATACATAGATTCCCCTGTCCTCCAGGGCGTGGAGCAGAACCTCGCTGCGGATCCCCTCAAAGCTGACACTGACCACATGGGGAGCCGAATCCTCCCCGAAAAGCCCGTTGAGCCTGGTTCCGGGAAGCTCCCCCGCAAGCTCCACGAACAGCTTTTTGAGCCTGTACATGGCCTTTACCTTCTCTTCATGGTTCTCATAGATTTCCCTGGCCGCCTCACCCATCCCGGCAATCCCCGGCACATTGTGGGTGCCGGAGCGCATCCCTTTTTGCTGGCCGCCCCCGAAAACCGTCGGAAGAAGCTTTGTGCCCTTTTTGATATATAAAAATCCCACGCCCTTGGGCCCGTGAATCTTATGGCCGCTGGCCGACAAAAGGTCGATCTGCTCCCGCCCCGGATGGATCCGGTATTTCCCGTAGGCCTGGATCGCATCTACATGAAACAGGGTGCGGGGATTCTTTTTCTTGATCAGCGCCCCGATCTCCCCGATGGGGTTGACAGAGCCGATCTCATTGTTGACATACATGACCGACACCAGCGTGGTGTCCTCCCGGATGGCCGCAAGAAGAGCATCCTGCTTTAAATGCCCGTTTTCATCCACCGGGACGTAATCCACCGAAAATCCCTCTTCCTCCTCCAGATATCCGAACACATTATACACGGAAGGGTGCTCGATGGTGGAGGTGATGATATGCTTCCCGGCCCGCCTGTTTGCTCTGGCCGCCCCGATGACGGCCATATTGTTGGACTCAGTGCCGCCCGAGGTAAAAATGATCTCCGACGGCTCTGCCTTTAGGGTTTTTGCCACGGCCTGCGCCGCCGCCTTCACATAGGCTTCCGCCTCAACCCCTTTTTTGTGCAGAGAAGACGGATTCCCGAAATCCTCCGTCATGGTTTTTACCACGATATCCTTCACCGACTCAAATACCTTTGTTGTCGCGGAATTATCTAAATATGCGTCCATATATTTTTGATCTCCTATCTCGGTCCCAAAAAACGATCTCCATTCAAATGAATCATATGCTCCGGCATCTCCGCAATCCAGACTTCCGTCTCCCACGCCAATGCCTCTGAGAATCTTTTATACGTCTTAAAATCAAGAAAAGCTGTCACAAAAATTTTGCCTGCCTCTACAGTCCTTGTCAACTCCATCAACTCCAGTATTCTCTTTGAATCCATCGGCCCAACGGAGGTTACAGCCTCAATAAAATAGATCCAACCCTTATCCTCCCTGTATAAAACCACGTCCGGCATCTTGTCATGCAAGGTTATTTCAAACCCAAGCTTTTTCAGCTTATCCACATTCTTTACCAAATCTTTTTCTACCGTATCACCGACATACAGGCATTCAGAATGAGGAGCAAACCGTGGTGCAAATTCCTCAATAACCGCTTTTTGCAGTTCATTGTGTTTTCCTGTCGAAAAGCGGAGATCCACCCCATCAATGCGCACCGGCATCATAGCCATTTTCTTTTTTGAAGCATAAATATCCACCAGCTTTTCATGATAATTTAAAAACCGATTGATGGACTTTTGCCACTCTAATGTCCGAAAAACCCTTACCATTTGTAAGGCTTCTTCAGTAAGCCGGTATCTATAATTGGGGCTGTTGGTTGCCTTTCCATTATCCTCCACAAGTGCAGCATTGCGAAAATGATGAAGTGCCTGTTTCCGAAAGGTTTCCCTGCTGTTCTCTGCATAAGTCGAGCCGTAATAAGTGTTTGCAAACTGAATGATATCGTGAATACGAATCCATTCATTCCCTGCATCTGACCATGTAGTATCTGGTTTTATCCCTGCCATCGCCAGTAAAACATAACAGCAGATATCTGCCTGTTGTGCCTTCGGCATTCCGAGCACATTTAAAAACTCTCTCGCCTCGTCGATTTTATTCAAAACACTCCTCCAATATCCGATCGCAATTGCTTTCCGACATATCCTCGCTTTTCATCAACATTCTTCCCATTTCCTGTATGCATTCCAGATCCGGCACCGGCATGGCATTAATTTCTGTGGAGTTTACCTGCGTGGAACCATTTAAAATCCTGTAATATTCATCATACAAAGTAGAGTTAAAAACCACATACAAGCCATATGCAAGACACTCCGACATCCCTGTCAGAATCCCATCTACAAAATTGATTTTATTCTGCGTGCTGATCCTCTCATACTGAGGAAATTTTCTCGATAAATATACCCCACACTGAAGCCTGCGACGTTCCTCCTTTGCGGTAAATCGCTTCACAAATAAATAATTCCGATTCTCTTGCATTAATCCTGTTTGATTGGTCACAACATACTCATGCTCTTTCTCAATGGGGAAGTGTATCTTCCCTTCTTTAATATGCTGGGAGTAAAAAAGCGGAATTGCGCCTTCCTCCGCATGGTCACGGAGAATCTCACGATTGCGAAAATCAACCGTCAATCCAGTCTTCATTTTTAATCCAATATCCGGCAACGTCTTATCAAATTTATGCAGCCGTTCCAGCACAGAAACTTCCCTTTCATCCGTCACCAAATACACATAATAATCGTTTCCCGACACAACAAGGTCATAGGGTACTGTCAGGGAAGTCAGCTGATCAAAATCCCTGTTCGACCTTGAAGAAGTAATGGTTACTTCTTCTGGCGCTTTTTTTGTTTTTTTCACCTTTATGATGATCGTTTCCTGTAAAACATCCTCCTTGTCAAACACTTTATTTCTGCTTACAAACAAATGAATATGCTCTAATTTCCCTTCCGTCAGAAAATACTGTCTGAAACGCCTGAAGTAGGCCCCGGAAGTCCATGAACGGGGAATGATATACACCATTTCTCTATTATCATCAAGATTAAACAATCCCATCGCAGCAAAAATAAAATACAAATTGGGAGCTCCATAACAAATTTCCGGCATAGCCTCTGCCTCCGGCGCATGCTTCGGTATTTTCATATAAGGAGGATTACCAATTACGAGATCATACTTCGGGGGATTGGAATCCCCCCCCAGCATATGATTAAAATCCAGATATTGACTTGTAATATAATGGTTCGTGATTATCTGTATCTGAAGTTCCTTTTTATAATTATCCCGAAAGGTTTGCAGATTTTCCCTCAGCAATCCCAAAATATTATCATCGTTCTCGTAACATGTCAGCTCTACAGCCTGGACAGAGTTCACCTGTTCTAATCGTTCCAGAAGCGCACATGACAAAATCCCTGAGCCCGCTCCTGTATCCAAAATACGAACCTTATGCATATGTTCAGGAATTACATATAAACCGGCCATAAATCGGGCGGTCTCCATACTAGTAAAAAACTGGCCATACTTTTTCCGCTTATTTTTAGACATGCTATTAATATATTGATTCGTTGATTCAATAACATCTTCTAACATATTCCCACCGTCTTATTTCTCCAGCTGAAACATCAGTGCCGAAAGAAGTGCCATTCCCGCAGTCTCCGTCCGAAGGATCCTGCGGCCAAGAGTAATGGGCGTAAACCCTTTTGCCCTGGCATACTCCACTTCCTCCTCCTCGAAGCCGCCCTCCGGCCCGATAAAGACGGCGATCCGCATGCCGGGCTTCACCTCTGACAGAAGCCTTCTCGTCTCCTCCATGCCCTCGGCATGCTCATAGGGAAACAGCCTGCAGTCAAAATCCCCTGCCTGATCCACCGCCTCTTTGAAGGAAAGCACCGCGGACACCTCCGGAATCACCGTCCGCTTTGACTGCTTGGCCGCGCTCTCCGAAATGGCATTCCAGCGGCGCACCTTCGCCTCCGCCTTTTTAGGATCCAGCTTCACCACCGATCTCCTGGCCGCCACCGGCACGATCCGAAACACTCCCAGTTCCACGTTCTTCTGGATGACAAGCTCCATCTTGTCCCCCTTGGGGAGTCCCTGGAAAAGCACGATCCGCGCCGGAAGCTCCGTGCCGTCCTCATCTTTCGAAAGAAGCGAAAGTGACACTGCTTCCTCTCCCAAATCCCGGATCTGGCAATTATAGCAGAGCCTTTCCCCGTCGCTGATCCGAAGCTTGTCCCCGGGTTTCATCCGGAGCACATTTTTAATATGGTTCACATCGGGGCCGGTGATCCTGGCTTCATTCTCTCCGATCTCCCCTCCGTCCACAAAAAACAGATACATCTTATTTTTTCCTCACCGTAACCGACACCCAGTCATTTTCATGGGTGATCTCCAAAAGTTCCCAGGCAGGGTTTGCCGCAAAAGCCGTCTTTACATCTTCTTCCTTTGTATTGATGATCCCGGAGGCAATGAAAATGCCGCCTTTCTTCAGATAGCTGTCCATCTCTCCCGCCAGAAGGATGATCACCGGCGCCAGGATATTTGCCACTGCCATGTCATACCCCTCGCCTGCCTGCTTCTGCAAGGAAGCATCCGTCAGGATATCTCCCTCGGCAAGCACAAACGCTTCCTCCGTAAATCCATTTCCCCCGGCATTTTCTCTGGCGGCCCGCACCGCATTCTCATCCACATCCGTCCCGAAAGCAAAGGCAGCTCCGAGCTTCAAGGCCGCAATTGCCAGGATTCCGCTTCCCGTCCCGATGTCGAGAAGCCGGTCTCCCTCCCTCAGGTATTTCCTGAGCTGCCGGATGCAAAGCTTCGTAGTCTCATGGGATCCGGTACCGAAGGCCGTACCCGGGTCGATCTCGATCATCAGCTTATCCGCATGCTCCTTTGGGATCTCCTCCCACGTGGGCTTGATCAGGATACCGTCCACCACAAAGGGATGAAAATACTGCTTCCAGTTGTTGAGCCAGTCCGCATCTTCCGTCTCGGATACAGCAATGGTTCCCTCTCCCACATCCACAAAGAGACGGAGCTCTGAAAGCCCCTCCCGAATTCCGGAAAGAAGCGCCTCGTCCTCTGTCCCCTCATCCGCATAAAAGGAAACCTTCGCCTTTCCCTCATCCGGCGGAAGCTCCGGTAGGATATCAATGAACATGCCTTTCGTCTCCGCCTCTGTCAAAGGCACGTTGTCCTCAATCTCAATTCCCTCGACCCCATGTTCCTCCAGCATGCTGCTGATCAGATCCACGGCCGCAGTTGTGGTGTCAATGGTATATCTCTTCCATTTCATAATGGTTCCTCTTTTCCAAACCTTATTTCAAAGCTTTTCCCCTTTTTGTGTATTTTTTCAGATTATTTCTTGCATATTTCCAATATATACGGTAAAATACAAATAAGTGCTTTTTTTATAAAAAAACCATCGACTAAAGGGGGTATTTTATGGAATCACGTGTTGTAAAATTTTTTGCAAAAGACAATCACAAGGTTGCTCTTCGCGCCATTCCCGGCCACTTTGCCACCAGCCACTCCCACGTTAATTACTATATTGACGTGACCGGCCTGCGGACAAGATGCAAGGAGGCTTCTGCCGTAGCCAAAACTCTGGTAGACAAGATCATCAATACCACCATCATCGACACCATTGTCTGCATGGACGGCTGTGAGGTCGTCGGCGCTTACATGGCGGCCGAACTGGAGGCCCGCGATTTTGTCTCCACCAACAGTCATGAGACCGTCTATGTCATCACGCCGGAGTTCAACAGCAACAACCAGATGATCTTCCGGGACAACCTGGTTTCTTCCATCAGTGACAAGCATATTCTTCTGCTTCTTGCCTCCACCACTACCGGACAGACCCTTCACCGAAGCCTGTCATGCCTCAAATATTACGGCGGCAACGTCACTGCCATCTGCTCCCTGTTCAGCGCTGTAGACAGCATTCAGGGGCTTCCCATTATTTCAGCCTTTACCACCGGAGATATTTCCGGCTATCAGGCCTACGAATTTGATAACTGCCCCTTCTGCCAAAGCGGCCGGAAATTAGATGCCTTTGTAAACGGATATGGATATTCAAAATTGTAAATAATACACAGTTTGAAGAAATTGCCTGATTTCATTAGGAAAGCAGGCAATTTTTTTGTCGTGTGCAGGGGAAAATAAATCTTCCCTCCTCAATCAATCGCGAAAAGGTGTCAGGAAAGCGCCAGATTCGGCGCCTCAATCCCCAGATATCCGGAAAGACAATCGATGATAAACGCATGGTCTTCCTCGTGGGGAAGGGCCGACACCGTTACCACCCCAATATTTCCCACTCCTTTTACCCGGATCGGAAAACCTCCGCCGCAAAGCACACACTCTGTGTCTGTCAGACCATGGTCCGCCAAAGTCTGCCCCTTTTCCCCCATGGTATAAAGGCTCTTCAAAGAGCTGCTGTCCATCAGCTTCACCGTATTATATTTCCGCTCCATCCATCTCTGGTTCAAAATGCTGGTGCCGCAGGGGCCATACTGGAATAACGTAAAACCATTGTTCAACCGGATACTGATGGCAATGGCGATTCCCCGTTCCTTCGCCCTCTCCACCATATAACAGCCTAGCTCCCAGCCGTCGTCATTGGTAAAGTGTTCAAACCATAAAAGTTCTTCCTGTTTGTCTAAAATTTCCAGTTTTTTCTTCATAGTCATCTTCTCTCCATAAATCTTTTCTTTTTTAATCCGGAAGCAAAAGCTCCGGCATCTCCGAGTCCATCACAGGAAGTTTCGTATCGGGCTCCCAGACCTGTCTTGCCATGGTCTGCCAGGCCTTTATCGTATAGTACGGCTCTCCCGCCGCAGGCCTTTTCGGCACATCCGCCACCACAGACAAATGCTGCTCGTCGTTTATAATCACAGAAAACGAGAACCGGATCCCGGATCCGTCTGCCTCCGCCACGGCCACCCCCCCCGCCTCGTTCAGGTAAGAAAGGCAGGCCGCAAGGTAATCATCTGCCCCCGGATTTTCAAAATAGAGCTGCTCCAGGCGGCTGTCCACATCTTCCAGAAGAATTTCGGCTTTGTCACAGGCGGAATAATAAGCCTTTGTCCTGCCAGCCAGGCGGTCGTTCAGTTTTTTATCCGCACTGGCGTTGACCAGGGAGAGCATGGCAAATACCACCAGGCACAAAAGTACAAAAATCATAAGGATGGAGGTTGCCCCGACCCCCATGCCAAAAGACGCATGCTTATTCTTTTCCATAAAAAACTCCCATCTTTGATCTAAGCCCATCCACGGATCATTCATTTCTAGGATTTCGGAACAGTCCTCGGTATCTGGACAGCCGCCGCAAGCTCATAGATCACTCCGTCCTTATTGCTGATTCTGACTGTTGCCCGTTCCAATGCGCACACTGCTCCTGCGGCCGGCGCCGCAGACGGAGCAACTTCCGGCACGACAGCCAAGACATAAACGCCCTCTCCCTCCTCTGCCGGATGCCAAGCCTCATCATAAAAAATCTGAAAACTATCCTCGGCTTCACTTAAGTGTCCCTCCGGAAAAAGAGCTGCAAGCTCTTCCAGGTTTCCGGAAACACTGTGGAAAGCTTCCGCCGCACTCTCCGCCAAGGGAATGGCATGGTTCAGGGCCTTCGTCTCCTGTTCCGTCAAATGAGCCTTTACAAATAACTGAATACAAACTGCACTTGCCAGGGAAAAGAAAAAAATGACAAGTATCAGTTCCAGCAAAAACAGGCTGGATCTGTGTCTTCTCTGTGACATGGCCGCCTTCCCTTTCCTCAAGATTCCTCCGACTTGAGATGAAGCAGCAGGGAAATCCCCTCTTCCCCTTCTCCGGCCGTGGAAATTTCCAAAAGACCTTCCGCCTTCTCCGATACGGAAAAGCTCTCCACCTCCAAAAGCTTCTGCCCGGCCTCCGCGTCAAAAGGCAGCTCTGTCCTGGTAAACAATTCCCTGAGATACCCCTGATGCTCATAAATATAGAGAGTATAACTTCCGTCCGCATCCTCTGTCGTTATCCTGAGAATGTCGTCGCCGGCAGAGATACCTGCGCCGGCATCATTCTGCCTCACCTTCTCCGCCACATAGGCCAGGGCAGTCCTGCCTTCAAAATTCTGTTCCATGGAGGAGACGCTGTTTTCATAGACGCCGGCCCCTATAATCACCAGACTGAAAGCCGATATGGCAAACACGCAAAACAGCATCAGTGTAAACAGGAAGTCCATTTTTAATCTCACTTTGCACCTCCATGCTTCACCACAGTTACATCCGGCATCAGATTGGAACCAATGGGCTGATAGTCAATCCAGTACCTCTCCTCATTCCAAGTGAGGCCGTAATGTTCTTTTAAGTAATCAATATCCACAGGGTAATACCCCTCCGACGCATAACAATGGACAATATCCCGGTAAACGGTCTGCTCCAAGCCCTCCATCTCCTTTTCGGCAGTTGTATCCGAGATGGAAGAGATCCCCCGAAACGCAAAAAAGAAAACAAGAAGAAACACCAAGACCGGCAGCAGAAAGCCTGGTATGGAATGTGTCCGTCTGTCGCTGAAACGGTTCATCCTCGCTCCCTCCTTCTCAGCCAATCCCGCTCATGATCCCCATAAGCGGCAGCATCACCGACAATAAAATCATACCTACCAAAATCGACATCACGGCAACCAAAGTCGGCTCCAGGCGGGACACCGTTTTTGCGATCCGCTCATTGGCCTCCTCGGCATACTGCTCCGCCACCCGTTCCATCACCTGATCCAGAGAACCAGAGAGAATCCCCACGTTCACCATGCGGGCATGCAGGCCGGAGAACACCCCGGACTCCTTAAACGCCTCCCCCAATTCTGTCCCTTCCGCTGTCTTTTTGCGGCACTCCTCGATCTTTTCCTTAAGCGCAGGGCTTTCCGTCAGCTTTCCGGAAAGTTCCAGGCCTTCATCGGAATCCAGTCCGCTCTTTAAGGTAATGGACATCCCGTCGGCAAACCGGCTGAGGGCTGTGGCCTCGTAGATCTTTTTTGTAAACGGAAGCCGGCGCCCCATGGCTGTCAGACGGCTTCTTCCGCTCCCTGTCATAGAGAAATACAGCGCCAGAACAACCAGAAGAACGGCGATCACCACAATCACCAGGCTATAGCGCCCAAGCCAGGTTCCCATATTCATAATGCTTCTGGAAATGCCACTCATCTCCGTTCCCAGCTGTTCATAGACACGGCTGAAAATAGGCATAACGCGGATCACCAGAACCAAAATCACGGCCAGCATCATCCCGATCATCACACAGGGATAGGTCACTGCGCTCTTAATATTCTGCGACAGAGCATCCTGCCTGTCATAATAAACGGCAAGGGAGGAGAAAACCTCGTCCAGCCTTCCTGAACGCTCGCCAATCCCTGCCAGATTCAGAAAATAGGTAGGAAAAACACCTGTCTTCACAAACGATCCGTGGAGATCTCCGCTAAGCTCCAGCTCCTCATATACTTCCTCAAGGATCGCCCGTCCCTCCGAATCTTCCATGCTCTCCTTCAAGATGGAAATCCCCTCCAGGGTGGAAATCCCTGCCTTTAACATCATAGCCATCTGTTCGCAAAATGTGGCCAGTTCCTTGTTTTTTAACGGCTTTTTGGATATCTGTCCCATAAAATCCCCCTAATAAAGATATTTCACCTGATAATTGTCGCCCTCACTGATAAAATCTTTGAGCGCAGAACTACTGGAATTGGCCGCAAAGGTCGGATCCATCAGCTGCCATTGGGAGCCGTCAAACTGGATGATTCCGTTCACCCATCCGACTCCGTCGATATGGGTGCTGATCCAGGCGTGATAAACGTCCCCCGCATATCCGATTTCCAGTCTGGTGGGAATCCGCTGCGTGCGGAGCATGGTCGCCATAACTGCCGCATAATCAAAGCAGATACCGGTACCGGAATCTAAGATGTCATCCACCACCGGCACATAGCCGCTCTGGACATTCTTCGCCTTATCCACGTCATAGGTAATATTCTCTGTAATATAAGTAAAAATTTTCGTCACGGCCTCCAAGTCGTCGTCCGCTCCCGCGACCAGCTCGGCGCCCAGCGCCACCGTCTTACTGTCCGGTGAAAAATTCACATACTGATTCGGATAAAGATAAGGAGAAAACTCATTGGAAATCTTTGCCGATACGGTCTGGTTGAACACATTCAGATAATCTCCCTTTGAGGGCCGCTGCTCCCAGACGGAAATCTTGTAATCTCCGTCTCCTCCGGTCAAGGGAAAGACCTCATAGCCTTCTCCTTTGGTATAAGTGTAAGTCACACCGCCGGGCGTCTCTACCTGGAGCTTCACCTTCTTCCCCTGCCCCAAGTATTTTACCATCACATAGCCGTCCTCCAGGTGGGAGGCATCCATGACAGCCAACTCCTTTTCGTAAACGGTCTCCCCCGAAGCCTCCGGGACAAGAGCCACCGGCTTGCTGTCTCTGCTGCCGGAAGGAGATTCCTCAGAGCTTTTCTCCGGATCCACATTCGCGGACTTGCCGCCCTGTGCATTCCCGCTTCCCGACTGCTTTTTTCCCAGTGTTCCGCTGGTGGGCACCCCCTCTTCCAACAAACCGGCAGAAGAAGGCTCCTTCGCCTGATCAGAAGAACCGCCGCAGCCTCCAAGCAACAGACTCACGCCAAGGAACAGACATAAGAACCTAGAAATTCGTTTTCGAACCATATAATCCCCTCGATCCTGTTATAGTTTTTTGGAAAGCATATCCGGATTGGACGCATAATGTAACGCCGTATCCCTGTCAATGCTTCCGCTCTTATAAAGCTTCAGAAGACTGGAATCCATGGAGAACATCTCTCCGCCGCCGGCCGTATATACGGCCCCGTCAATCTGATGGAATTTGCTCTCCCTGATGATATTTCGGATGGCCGGGTTTACTGTCATCCGCTCGAAGGCTGGCACTAAATATCCCTCCACCGTCGGCACCAGCTGCTGGGATACCACCGAGCGGAGCACAGAGGCAAGCTGCACGGCGATCTGTCTCTGCTGCTCCGGCGGAAACACATCAACGATCCGGTCTATGGTGTTGGCCGCTCCGATGGTATGTAAGGTGGACAAAACCAAATGCCCCGTCTCCGCCGCCGTCATAGCCACCTGAATAGTCTCATAGTCCCTCATCTCTCCCAGAAGAATCGCATCCGGACTCTGCCTGAGAGCCGCCCTGAGAGCCGAAAGATAACTTCCCGTATCCAGCCCCACCTCTCTCTGGCTCACAATGCTCTTCTTATGGGAATGGAGAAACTCCAGCGGATCCTCCAGAGTGATGATGTGCCCCTCCCTCGTCTCATTGATCCGGTCAATGATACAGGCCAGAGTTGTGGATTTTCCGCTTCCCGCAGGTCCTGTCACCAGCACCATGCCTTTGGTATAGTCGGAGAGGGCAAGAATCTCCGGCCCCACCCCGATCTCAGAAGGCTTCGGCAGGTCAAAAGTAATCACCCGGACCACGGCCGCCAGGCTGCCTCTCTGCCTGTATACACTTACCCGGAACCTGGACACTCCCCGAATCGCGAAGGAAAAGTCATCATCGCCGGACTCCGCCAGGCGCTTCATGTCCCGATGGCCCTCCAGCTCATATATTTTCTCTATAAACTCTTTCGCGTCCGCCGGAAGGATTTTCGTATCCGTAATCTCCCGCAAAGTACCGTTTACCTTTATCGATAAGGGACGCCCGACTACGATAAAAATATCCGACGCTCCCTGCCTGGTCGCTTCTTTCAAACACTCAATGACATCCATTGCCGTTTCCCACCTTATCCCCGATCTTCAAATCTTCCTTCGGTTTTCACCTTTTTTCCTCTCAGGAATGCGGAGTCCCCCGCTTCCATTTCATAAGCTATTATATACAACAAAGAAAAAACTGTCAATTTCCATTGCCCCTTTTCAATAAAAAAGAATCCTGAAAAACAGGATTCCTTTTCATTGCCTCTTTGACTGTTTCTATCTGGCCTGATAGGTGGCGCACTCCGTCTGTGCCGGGATCTTCGCCTGATGGCCGGCGATGGAGATCTCTTCCGCCGTACACTGCCGTCCTTCATTGTAAACGCAGGATGTGGCCTCACACTCTACAGTAAGGCCCCGGCAAGGCGTTTCATACTGATTTTTGCAGTTGTTCTGTGTCTGCTCGTCAAAGCTGGCGCAGCAGGTGTCACCGCAGCAGTTTGCGGCAGAGCCCTCCACCAGAATCGTACCCTTGCAGCAAAAGCGGTCGCAGTTGTGAACGCAGGTCTCTGCGCTGCATACCAAATCTGTCATGACTGTTCCTCCTTTTCTCGTAGTCGGAGTTAGTCTGTGCAGAAACAGCGGATTTTATTCTGCCTTCGCCGCCGCCCGGTTTTCTTTATTTTTAATTTCTTCTGTCACGTCTGCGATAAAGGCCTCCAGGGACTTCTGCCCTTCGTCTCCGTTCCACCGGCTCCTCACGGAAACCTTTCCCTCTGCCTCTTCCTTTTCACCCACCACCAGCATATAAGGAAGCTTCTGAAGCTGGGCCTCTCTGATCTTGTAGCCAATCTTCTCGGACTTGGTATCCATCTCCGCGCGGATCCCTGCCCCGGAAAGAGCAGCCGCCACTTTTCCGGCATAATCCAGATATTTGTCGGAGATCGGAAGCACCCGCACCTGCACAGGAGCCAGCCAGGTGGGGAAGGCCCCTGCAAAATGCTCGATCAAAATGCCGATAAACCGTTCGATGGAACCGAAGGCCACCCGATGGATCATGATGGGTCTGTGGGCCGCCCCGTCCGCCCCGGTATATTCCAGCTCAAAGCGGAGAGGAAGCTGGAAATCCAGCTGGATGGTCCCGCACTGCCAGGTTCTTCCCAGGGAATCCTCCAAGTGGAAATCGATCTTCGGTCCGTAGAAAGCGCCGTCCCCTTCGTTGACCACGTAGGGAAGTCCCAGGTCGTCCAGAGCGCTTCTTAAGCCGTCCGTGGCCATCTCCCAGTCCTCGTCGCTTCCCATGCTGTTTTCCGGCCTGGTGGAAAGCTCCACATGATATTTAAAGCCGAAGAGGCTGTAAACTTCATCAATAAGCCTTGCCACGCCTTTGATCTCGTCTTTGATCTGCTCCGGCGTCATAAAGATATGGGCGTCATCCTGGGTAAAGCAGCGCACCCGCATCAGGCCGTGGAGCTGTCCGGATTTCTCGTGGCGGTGAACCAGCCCCAGTTCTCCCATCCGAAGGGGAAGATCCCTGTAAGAGCGGGGCTCCGACTGGTAGACCAGAATGCCTCCGGGACAATTCATGGGCTTGATGGCGTAATCCTGCTCGTCGATCACGGTCGTATACATGTTTTCCTGATAATGATCCCAGTGGCCGGAGGTCTCCCACAGATGGCGGTTCAAAATAACGGGGGTGGAGATCTCCACGTAACCGTTCTTCCTATGGATCTTTCGCCAGTAATCCAAAAGGGTGTTTTTAAGCTCCATACCCTTGGGCAGGAAGAAGGGGAATCCCGGCCCCTCGTCGCTCATCATAAAGAGCCCCAGCTCTTTTCCCAACTTCCTGTGATCCCGCTTTTTGGCCTCCTCGATCCTCTGCAGATACTCCTCCAACTCCGCCTTTTTCGTAAAAGCCGTACCATAGATTCTGGTGAGCATCTTATTTTTCTCACTGCCTCTCCAGTAAGCTCCCGCAAGGCTGGTAAGCTTGAATGCCTTCACCGGCTTCGTGGTCATCAGATGGGGGCCTGCGCACAGATCCGTGAACTCGCCCTGTTCATAAAAGCTGATCTCGGCATCCTCCGGAAGATCTTCGATGAGTTCCACCTTATAGGGCTCGCCCTTTTCTTTCATATAGGCAACGGCCTCCGCCCTGGGTTTCGTAAACCGGGTAAGAGGCAGGGCTTCTTTGACAATTTTCTTCATCTCTGCCTCGACCTTTTCCAGATCCTCGGCCGTGAAAGGCGTCTCGCTGTCGATATCATAGTAAAAGCCATCCGCAATGGAAGGGCCGATGGCCAGCTTCACATCGGGATACAGCCTTTTTATGGCCTGGGCCATGATGTGGGAAGCCGTATGGCGGAAAGCGGCCCGGCCGCCCTCGTCCGCGAAGGTCAGGATGTTTAAAGCACAGTCCCTATCCACCACGGTCCTAAGATCCACTGCCTCTCCGTCGATCTCCCCGGCACAGGCTACCCTCGCCAGTCCCTCACTCAAATCCGCCGCAATCTCAATAACGGATTTCGCCTCGTTGTACTCCCTCATGGAGCCGTCTTTCAATGTAATCTTCATCATGTTCTCCTTTTCCGAATTTATATATTGTAATCGAGCAGGGAAGATTTATCTTCCCCTACTCGCCGTGCGCCACTTTCGTGTCATATTTCCTCTGCTCGGGCCTGCACATAAAATAGAATCCTGCTCCGGCAGGATTCCCCGCCTGCGGCGGGCTGCCCCAGCAACATTTTCCACTCCGCCGCAGGGCGATCCCCGGAGTTTTTTTATCGTATAGGAAATCTGAAGGATTTTCCTATACGATAAAAAAGTCCCCTACCGTATCGTTTTCCATACGGTAAGGGACGAATTAACTGATAATCCGCGGTTCCACCCTGATTGATTCCGAAGCCTGCTTCAGGAATCCTCTTAAACGGCGGTAACGGCGCCTGCCGGGCTGTATTAGAGCCGCTCCGAGCTGGTCTTTGGCCTGCGTTCCGTGTAAAGGGCTTCCACCATCCCCTTCTCTCTGTCCATTTCCCGCCGCCTACTGGTCTCGTCATCGCATTTTCCCGCCGCCGGATTTTTCCGGCAACGCCAAATTCTTGTATCAGTATATACTCGACACTTCTGTTTGTCAACGGAATTTTTTCGTCGATCTCCTTTCCTATACCTTAAGCTCCTTTTTCAGGAAACTCCCGCTCCAGTATTTCTGCCGCACACCTCACCAGCTCCTTACAGGGCCGCTTTTTGTAATATTCCGCCGTCCGGTCGGAGGGCGCTGCGCCCTCCGTGTTTCCCGCCTGCCCGGAAAGCCCGAGAAGCTCGCCGCAGACGATGCTTCCGTTTTTCTCCCGGAAAGCCTCTGCCAGCCTTCGCATCTTTCCATAATTTTCCGTTTTTTTCTGTTTGTCTTTTCCGTCTGTGTTTCCTGTCTCCATGCCGCAGACCAGGGCCATGCCGGACACGGCCCCGCAGACCTGCCGCATGCGGCCCATACCGCCTCCGAAGGAGCAGGAAAGCTTAAGGGCCGTCTCCCGGTCGATCCCATAGCGGTCCGAAAAGGCCAGGAACACCGACTGGCAGCAATTGTAGCCTTCCAGAAAATAATTCGCCGCCCGCTCCGCGCAGTTCCTCTCATCCATATTTCTCTCCTTTTACTGCCCGAAATAGGCGTCGATCCCGTCGGCGATTCCCTGCACGATCTTTGCCTGGCAGGAAGCCGACGCCATTTCCAGATCTTCGTCCGGATTGCTCATGTAGCCCATCTCCACGATGGTCACCGGCACCTCGCACCAATTGATCCCACTCATGGTATCTGTCTCCCACACACCGTTGCTCCCAAAGCCTGTGGAGGCCGTCATATGGTCCAGGATGCAGTCGGAGAGCGCCCGGCTCTCGTCATAGATCTGGCTGCAGTAGGGATTGGAGGGGGTTGGGCAGATGGTCATGGAGCCTGTCTTGGAGGAATTGTCGGAGCCATTGGCATGGATCCGCACAAAGGCTCCCGCCTCCGCGTCGTTGGCGATGGCTGCCCGCTCCGCGTTGCTGATATTGACGTCATTGGTCTCCCGGACCATTAACACCTGATATCCCCGGAGCAGAAGCTCGTCCCGAAGCTGCAGGGATACTGCCAGGTTCAGTTCAAATTCGTCCAGCCCGGAAGCAGAACCCGCCGTGCCGTAGGAAACCTTCTTTTTTGTCTCGGAGGCTCCGGGGCCCACCGGCTCCTGCTCGTTGTTCCCGACGGCCTGATGGCCGGGGTCAATGCAGACCAAGGGGCCGTTTCCTGCATGATAGATGCCCGTCCCCGCCTGGGCCTCTCCGGGAAGGACCACCTTCGGCTCTTCCGTCGACAAATACTCTGATGCGATGAAACAGAGCTGCCCTTCGTACTCAACCCGGCTCCATTCTTCGCTGTAGCCGGTTCTCTTTACCGACTGGCCGGTTCTAAGCTTCCCGAGGGCCTCCGCCCCGGTATCGGCCTCCTTCCGGATGTTCACCGTGTCCGTGGCATAGACCGTCTCGTCCACCTCTGTGAAAGCGGGGGCAGCCGTGGTCTCCTCTGCCTGTGTCGTCCCTTCCGTCTCCGCCGCGGTTTCCGCCGCTCCCTCCCCGGCCGATGCCGTTGTCTCTCCTTCAGCAGACCCCAAAGTCTCCACCAAGGCCTCGGTCTCTGTTTTCTTTTCCGGTATCCTCCCGGCTCCGCCGCATCCGGCAAGGGCCAATGCAAGCATGCCTGCTGCCGCCGCGGCCACTATGTTCTTCACCTTTTTCATCTCATCTTTCCTCCCGGTCTTCTGTCCGCAGGCCTATCTGTCCTGCGGATCTGTCTGTTCTGTTTTCCGCCCGGGCAGGATCGTCCCTCCCCCGGCCACATATTCTCCGTCGTAAAGCACCAGCGCCTGTCCCGGCGTCACGGCCCGCACCGGCCGTTCAAACCGGCATTCCAGCAGATCTTCCCCCAACCGCCGCACAAAGCAGTGTTCTCCCCGGTGCCCATAACGGATCTTTCCCAGGTAGCTCTTTCCCTCTTCAAACCCGGAAACGGCCATAAAATTGATCTTGCCGCACAGAACCGTATCCGTATAGACGTCTTCTGCCTCCCCGATGACCACTTCTCCCGTCTCCGGCCGGATCTCTGTCACAAACACCGGATGTCCCATGGAAAGTCCCAGCCCCTTCCGCTGTCCCACCGTATAGTGGACAATCCCTTTATGGGGGCCGAGTATGGTTCCGTCTCTGGTCACAAAGTTTCCCCCATGGAGGGGAACAGAAGCGTTCCGCTCAATAAATCCTGCGTAATCGTCATCCGGCACAAAGCAGATTTCCTGGCTGTCCGGCTTTTCCGCCACCAAAAGTCCCCTTTTCTTTGCGATGGCCCGGATTTCTTCCTTTGTGTAATCCCCCACCGGCATCAGAGTCCGCCGGAGCTGATCCTGGGTGAGATTATAGAGGGCATAGGTCTGGTCCTTGGCCGCCGTCACGGAATTCCGTATGGCCGTCCTGCCGTTGGGAAGCCGCTCGACTCTGGCGTAATGGCCGGTTGCAATATAATCGGCGCCGATCTCCAGGCTCCGCCTTAAAAGGGCTTCCCATTTCACATAGCGGTTGCAGGCAATGCAGGGGTTCGGTGTCTGTCCGCAGACATAGGAGTCCACAAAATAGTCGATGACCTTCTCCTGAAACACGCTTTTGAAATTCATGACATAATAGGGAATGCCAAGGATCCCGGCCACCCGCCTCGCGTCCTCAACGGCCAAAAGACCGCAACAGCCACCGTTCTCTTCGGCGGCCGTCCGGTCTTCATCCTGCCAGATCTGCATGGTCACTCCTATGACCTCATAGCCTTGTTCCTGTAGCAGGCAGGCTGCCACCGAGGAATCCACCCCGCCCGACATGCCCACCACAACTCGTTTTCCTGTCATAGATCAATATTCTTCTTCCTCTTCGTCCTCGCTGATATCGGATTTGGGCTTGGAAAGTCCCTCAATCTTCAGATTGTTCTTCTCGGCATAATCCCAGAGAGCCGCATGAATGGCCTCCTCTGCCAGCAAAGAACAGTGTACCTTAACCGGGGGCAATCCGTCAAGCGCTTCCATCACTGCTTTGTTGGTCACTTGAAGCGCCTCGTTCACCGACTTGCCCTTGACCATCTCCGTGGCCATACTGCTGGTAGCCACCGCCGCACCGCAGCCGAAAGTCTTAAACTTCACGTCCCGGATCACCTGGTTTTCGTCGATATCCAGGTAGATCCTCATGATGTCGCCGCATTTGGCGTTGCCAACGGTGCCGACGCCGCTGGCGCCGTCTATCTCTCCCACGTTTCTGGGATTCTGGAAATGATCCATTACTTTCTCGCTGTACATTTTCGTTTCCTCCTTCTTGCCCGTGTTCTCAGGGCATATAGGTACACCCTCTGGGTGCTTCCTCCTTCTTGCCCGTGTTCTCAGGGCATATAGGTACACCCTCCGGGTGCTTCCTCCTTCTTGCCCATGTTCTCAGGGCATATAGGTACACCCTCCGGGTGCTTCCTCCAATCCGGTACACCTGTCAAATTCCCCAGGCCGTCTGTTTTCTGTCAATCTGCCTTTGCCACTTCGCTTCCCTTTTTGACAAAATCCTCGTAAAGGGGAGACATGGAGCGAAGATCCGCAATTATCTCTTTTAAAGTGTCTACCACATAATCAATCTGTTCCATGGTGGTATCGTCTCCCAGGGTCAGACGCAGGGAGCCGTGGGCGATCTCATGGGGCAGTCCGATGGCCAGCAGCACATGGGACGGATCCAGGGAACCGGACGTACATGCCGAACCGCTGGAAGCGCAGATCCCCGCCATATCCAGCTTGATCAGCACCGACTCACCCTCCACGAACTGGAAACTGAAATTGGCATTGTTTGGAAGCCGCTTCTCCCTGTGGCCGTTGAGCCTGGTATAAGGGATCTCCGCCATAACCCGGTCAATCAGGTGGTCACGGAGTTCCTGCTCCCTGACGCTCCGCTCTTTCATCGTCTCCGCGCAGAGCTTTGCCGCCGTACCGATGCCGATAATCCCGGGGACATTCTCCGTGCCGGCCCGTCGTTTTCTCTCCTGACCTCCGCCGTGGACGAAGGAGCGGATCTTGACGCCCTTTCTGATATATAAGAAGCCGATGCCCTTGGGGCCGTTTAATTTATGGCCGCTGGCGCTCAGCATGTCGATCCCCATCTCATCCACGTTGATCGGCACATGGCCGAAGGCCTGGACCGCATCGGTGTGGAACAGAATTCCCTTTTCCTTCGCCAGTTTTCCGATCTCCGCGATGGGCTCGATGGTTCCGATCTCATTGTTGGCAAACATGATGGAGATCAGGATGGTATCAGGGCGGATCGCCGCCTTCAGCTCATCCATCTTCACCAGCCCGCCTTCATCCACATCCAAATAAGTCACCTCATATCCCTTGTTCTCCAGGTACTCACAGGTGTGGAGCACGGCATGGTGCTCGATCTTCGTAGTTATGATATGCTTTCCCTTGCTTTCGTATGCCTCGGCAGTGGCTTTTAACGCCCAGTTATCGGATTCGGAACCGCCCGCCGTAAAATAAATCTCTTCCGTCTTTGCACCGAGGACCTCGGCAATGCTCTCTCTCGCCTCCGTAATGTCCTGTTTGTTGGCCGCCGCAAATCCGTACACGGAGGAGGGGTTCCCAAACCGTTCCGTAAAATAAGGAAGCATGGCCTCTAACACCTTCGGGTTCACCTTTGTCGTTGCCGCATTGTCCAGATAAATCAACTGCTTGTTTTGTTCCATAATCCGTATCCTTCTTTCCTTATCTTTATATTATTCCTCTTCCCATGTCCCTGCCTGCATGGATTTTGTCTGCTCCGCGAGCTCCTTTAAAGTCATGTGGTTCACCGTCTCTTCCAGGCTCTCGTTGATCTTCTTCCAGACATATTTCGTCACACAGGATTTTGCCGACTTGCAGGCCCCCTCTTCCTCAAAGCCCGCACAGTCCACCGGAAGCAGTTCTCCCTCCAAGGCCCGCAGAATATCACCCACGGAGATCTCTGCCGTATCGCCCTCGATCTGGTAGCCGCCCTGATTTCCCCGAATGCTCTTCACCAATCCGGCTTTCTTTAGCATTCCCAAAAGCTGCTCCAGATATTTCTCCGACAGATCCTGCCTCTTCGCAATTGCCTGAATGGACACGGGAGCCTCTTCTCCGGCCACCGCCACGTCAACTATGGCACGCAGTCCGTAACGGCCCTTTGTCGAGAATTTCATCCTGCACCTCCGAATCCCCAGCAATTTACTATGAATTACAATGTCACTATACCACCCTCCGGTATTTTTGTCAAGCGCTCCTTTTCCGGAATTTCCGCATGTTTGGCATGTCCCCCTGAATATACTGAAAAGTATCTTATCGTTTATCCTGTTCGAGGTACCGCCATGAAGAAAAACAGACAGAAAAGTCCTTTAATATTCGGCACGCTTCTTTTGACCGCCTCCGGCATCACCGCCCGGATTGCCGGCTTTTTTTACCGGATTTTCCTTTCCCATAAGATCAGCACCGAGGCCATGGGGCTTTATCAGCTTGTCTATCCGGTCTACGGCATCTGCTTCTCCCTCTGCTGCGGCGCCGTCCAGACTGCCGTTTCCCGCTTCGTAGCGGCAGAATTCCGAAAAGAAAATGAGGGAGACAGCCGCCGCTATTTATCCTGCGGTATTCTTCTGTCCCTCTCGCTGGCCGCCTCCTGTACCTTTATCATTTATCGCTTCGCCCCTTTCCTGGCGGAGCACATACTTTTGGAGCCGAGAGCCGAAGGCCTGCTCCGGATCCTGTCCTTTTCTGTCCCCTTAAGTGCCATTCACGCCTGCATCTGCGGCTATTATTACGGGATCAGCAAAGCTCAGATCCCGGCGGCCGCCCAGGTGATGGAACAGTTTGTCCGTATTTTGACCGTAGTCGCCGTCATCCATGTGGCAGAGTCGGCCGGAAAAGAAGTCACGGCCGTCTATGCGGTTGTGGGACATCTGGCCGGGGAGGCGGGCGCTCTTTTTACCAGTCTTCTGGCTTTTTCCCTTCGGCCCCGCACGGAAAACGGGAGCTCCTCCCGCCCGGCAAAGCTCCTGTGGGGAGGACTGCTTTCCATGGCGCTCCCCCTCATGGGAAACCGCCTGATCCTGAGCGCCCTTCAAAGTGTCGAAGCCATCATGATCCCCGGCGCTTTAAAAACCTACGGCATGGCCGCCTCTGAGGCGCTCGGCACCTATGGAGTCTTAACCGGTATGGCCCTGCCTTTCATCCTCTTTCCCACAGCCATCACCGGCTCCCTGTCCGTCATGCTCTTACCCCACATTGCAGCCGCCCAGTCGGACAATGCCTTTGACCGGATCAATTCTTCCGCCGGCTTTTCCATCCGTTACAGCCTCTACATCGGCATCCTTTTCGCCGGCCTTTTTCTCCGGTTCGGGAACCGGATCGGCCCCGTAGTCTTCGGCAATGAACTGGCCGGAAGCTTCCTCTCCGTCCTGGCCTGGCTCTGCCCCTTCCTCTATGTGTCCGGCACTGCCGGAAGCATCATGGGCGGCCTGGGATATACAAAAACCACATTTTTCCACTCCTCCGTAAGCCTGATCGTCCGGCTTTTATTTGTAGTGTTCCTGATTCCCCGTATGGGGATCCGCGCTTATCTCTACGGCCTCCTTGGAAGCGAGCTGGTCCTCACCTCCTGCCACTTATTCTTCCTCAGAAAAAAGATCGAACTGCCCTTTTCGCCGGTTTATGAGCTGCTCCGGCCCGCTGCCGCCTCCTTCCTCTCCATGGGCATCTCCCGGGCCTGGGAAGCCCTCCCCATCCATGAAGGCCTTCCCGCCTTCCTGAATCTTGCCGTCTCCGGAGTCCTGTTCGCCGTCTGCTTCCTGTTTTTCCTCTATGTCACCAAAAAGAAACATGCCTGACTGGGGCAAAATCCGGCTCCTGCTTCTCCGGATGCGCCCTGACAAGCTGCATCTCCACCACCCTGGTCGCGGCTTTCTCCCGGAACCGGACATCGTGCTCCACCACCAGCATGGTCGGTTGGAACGCTTCCAGGAGCTTTTCGATCTGCATTCTGGAAAACACATCGATATAATTCAAGGGTTCGTCCCAGAGATACAGGTGGGCCGGTGTCATCAGGCTGGCCGCGATCAGGAGCTTTTTCTTCTGACCCTCGGAAAACTCTTCCATATCCTTTGCAAACTGGCCCCGCTCCAGGTCAAGCTGCCTCAGCAGGGCACAGAACACACTTTCCTCCAGCCCCCTCTCCCGGCAGAAATCTTTGATGCTTCCCTTCAGGAAGCCGGTGTCCTGATTGATGTAGGAGATCACCATGCCGGGGCCGGTAAGAAGCTCTCCTCCCCGGATTTGCAGGCCGTCCTCCGCCCCCGGCAGGCCCGCGGTGCCTAAGACCGCCTTGAGAAAGGTGGACTTTCCGCATCCGTTTTCTCCGTGGAGGAACACCCGCTCCCCCCGTTTCAGCTCAAAGGAAAACTCCTTAAGGACATTCGTTCCGCTCCCGGCATATCCCGCCGTGAGCTCCTTCGCCAAAATCAACCGTTCCTTATGGTAAGACAGGGGATTTAGCCTAAGGGGAACCGGACGCTCAATGTCTGCCAAAAGCCCTTCTTTGGCCTTGATTTCCCGCTCCATGCGCTTCTCATAGCTTTTCACCTGTTTTTGCATCTTCTTTGTCTTCGCACCGATATAGGGCCTGGTGCCCATCCCCCGGTCGTGGTCCTTAATCGGGTCAATCCCAATCTTCGTATTTTCATTTTTCCTGGCCCAGCGGCCGCTCTGATCCGCCGCCTTTTTCAGCGAGGCGATCTCCCGAAGATGCTTTTCGTTCTCCGCCTGTGCAAACTGGTCCCTCCGGTTCTTGTTCTCCCACCAGACAGAAAAGTTTCCGCTCTGCACTTCAATGGACTGCCTGTTCAGAACCAGCATGTGGTCAACACAAGCATCCAGAAGATCCCTGTCATGGGACACCAGCAGAAAGCTCTTTTTTCCGCCAAGATACTGTTTGACCGTCTCTCTCGCTTCCTGATCCAGATGGTTCGTCGGCTCATCGATCAGCAGGAAGTCGTTCTCTCCGGAAAAAAGGACTGCCAAAAGCACCTTGGTCCGCTCCCCGTGGCTTAAACTCTCAAAAGACCGGTATAAAAGCTCTGCCGAAGCGTCAAGTTTGGCCAGCTCGCAGATGACCTGCCATTCCTCGCAGTCCGGCTTAAGCTCCTCCAAAAACTCCGAGGCACACCTCCCCATGTACCCGGCCGGGATTTCGTAAGGAAAATATTTGAACCGGACCGGGGACGAAATAAATCCATCATAAGCATATTCCCCCAGAAGGAGCTTCAAAAAGGTAGTTTTTCCCTTCCCGTTCCTGCCGATCAGGCCCAGCTTCCAATCCGAGTCAATGGCAAATGAAACATGTTCAAAAATATTATCAAAGCTCCCCTCATAGCAAAAGGTAAGATCTGTAATCTGGATCCGTGACATATGCATTCCTCCCGTCTCAAAATACTCTGTCGCCCAAAGAGGATGCTTTCCCTTCCCTACTTGCCGTGCCGAGCCCCGCCGGCTCTGCCGGCAATCTTCCTCTGGGGCTTGTGTACACAAAAAAGAGAGGCGACGAGAAGCACCCCAAACCTTTGGCGACATGAACAACAGTGCTGCATTCAGCACTGCCCCAACATCATCTTCATGCCTCAAAAGTCTGTTATCTGGTACTGCTCATCCTTTCACCTCTCTCAATCATCTGTTTTTCAGTATACCACAGATTTTTGCCGATGGCAAGTAATAAAATATTTTTCAACAGCAGCTTCCCCGGTCCAGCATTCATCTCCCCTCTGATTTTGAGCAGTAAACTGCCCCTTTCGGCAGACACGGCGGTATCGCTCCTTTGCTAAGATACTGGTAAAATCAATCTTTTTGCCCCGCCGGAAAATCAAAAGGCCAAAACTCAGATATACAGTTCGTTGCTTTTTCTCTCTGAACAGGCTTTTTTAATTGCCAGCGCCGCAATGGAAACCATAGCCCCATTTACTCTGCGGGCCGATTCCGGACATCCTGTAACGCACCGCATACAGGAAATACATTTTTTGCTGTCTGCTATTTTCAAATTCCCCCTCCCGATTGCCTGCGCCGGACAATTTTTCGCGCACAGTCCACAGCCGGTACAGTGATTGTCTGCTCTGGGAACCAGGCCGGCTCCCCCGGCTTTTTTGTAGGGGCGCTTACCCGGTATCCGCAGCTCAGACACACAGTCGGCATTCTTGATTTTATCAAAAATTTTTTCCGCAAAACCCTGGAGTTCACGCCTATCCTGCTGATCGGGCCTGCCAGTGGCATACTGATGCATAATGGAATGCTCGGCAACTGCGGAAACAGCAGCCGCCACATGGAAACCGCTTTGTTCCGCAATGTCCTTCAGTTCCACAAGTGTATCCTCATACGCACGATTGCCATAAACACAGACGATGATGCAGAGGGCTTGGTTTCCATGGATTTTTTTGATTCTTTCGGCTGCAAGCGCGGGTACGCGGCCGCCGTAAGAAGGAACAGCAATCACCGCTATATCATCCCCCGAAAAGCTGAATGAAGAAAAATCAGTCTCCGCGCCGGTCAAATCGACTTCATCAAGAACTCCATCCCACTGTGATGTGATTGCTTCTGCAACCTGTCTGGTTCCTCCCGTCGGACTAAAAATAATTCGTATGATTTTCATAATCCCGCTCCTGTAATTTTAAAATTTACACCAATTATAGCAGTGAGAAGGTGCAATGTCAACATTTACAGGAACCGTTTTGTATGTTACACTATAAAAGCGCAAAAGGGAGGAATACCATGCATATCAGTACAAAATGTTCTGTTGCAGTCCATTGTCTCATTTTTATTTATGAATACGGAAACGTAAAAAAAGTTACCAGCGAGCTACTGTCCTTATCTACAGGGAACAATTCTGTCACAATACGGAGAATCCTCAGCGCCTTGAAAAAAGACGGCGTAATCGTAATAAAATTCGGGACGGGTGGCGCAACTCTGAACGCCCCATTGCATGAGATAACCCTGTATCGGATATGTAAAGCGATAGAGCCTGATTTTCTCTCCAAATTAATCGGCATTCACGCATTCCCCTCTCCCCTTTGCCCTGTCGGAAAAAATATCCACAAGGTATTGGATCTCTCATATCAAAAAATCCAGAATGATCTGTGCCGCAGCCTGCAAAGTATCACAATGGAAGATATCATGACATTTTATCACAATATTTGACACTTTTGCCTGTTTCATTGAAAAGGAAAAACGGCTGGGGGCAGCTTCCTTTCTCCACCACATACTTCCCGCCCTTTTTAATCCTTTTTCTGCCGGGCCAAAAACGCTTCCGCCTCTTCCCTGGAATAAAAAACAACGATATCCTTTTCCGGATATTCCTTCAGCAGTCTCTGGATCTCCCTTCGCCCGGAAAGGGGAAAATTCCTGACGAATTCCATAAATTCTTCGTCTTCTTCCATTTCGATCCAGGGCATGTCTACCCGTGGTTTTCCTTTCCGCGCCCGGATTCCCTCAATGCAGGTTTCCAGGGGATAATCCAGCCAGAACACCGTATCGCAGTCCGCCAGCCGAAGAGGCAGCGTCCTTGCATAGTTTCCGTCTATGATCCACCTCTCCCCCCTCAGGATCTCGCCAAGCCTCTGGTCAAAGACTTCTCTGGAGCAGGTCGTTTTATCAGGTTTGTGCCAGATCATATCCAGATAAAAGAGGGGAATGCCGGTAATCTTATTTAATGCTCTCGAAAATGTGCTCTTTCCGCCGCCCGGGCAGCCAATGACAAGTACTTTTTCCATGGAACTCATCCTGCCTCATCTTTCTTTTCCGGCGGGTCAATATGAAATACGCCGACGGTTTTATAATGATCGATCTTATAATCAATCACGTCTAAGCTGTCCTGAAGCGCCTTCATCTGATCCTGTATATGGGCCCGGTGCTCCAGCAAAAGCTCCTTTCTCTCCTCGCAGGTACTCTGCCCGCCAAGGCAAAGCTGCATAAATTTCTTTATTTTTTCCAAAGGCATGCCGGATCGTTTCAGACAGCAGATCAGCTGCAGCCACTCCAGATCATTCTCCGAAAATTTTCTGTTTCCGTTTGGCGTCCGCTCCAGAAGCGGTATCAGCCCTTCGCGGTCATAATACCGGACTGTGTGCTCGCTCAGGCCGGTGCTCTCACAGATTTCTTTCATCGTATACATAGTCAGACCTCCCGATTCCTCATATTATAATAAAAAACAGCGTCCATTTCAAGAAAAATCCTTGACTTTGAGTAAACTTCAGGCTGTATACTGTCATGGAACATATCGATCTGGCTGTCCTTTTAAGCCACATACGTCTATCAAAAGGAGAATATGGAAAAATGGAAAAAGCAACTGTTTATTTTACAGATTTTCGCTGTCCGGTGGGCACAAGCCAGCTGGAGAAGCTGAAACGTCTCTGTATCGCTGCCGGAATCAAAAATATAGACATGGACGGAAAATTTGTCGCCATTAAGATGCATTTCGGAGAACTGGGAAATCTGGCGTTCCTGCGTCCCAACTATGCAAAAACAGTGGCCGATCTCTGCAAAGATCAAGGCGGGATGCCCTTTCTCACAGACTGCAATACCTTATACCCCGGAAGCCGCAAGAATGCCCTGGAGCACATGGACTGTGCCAATCTGAACGGCTTTAACCCCATATCGACCGGCTGCCAGATCGTCATTGGAGACGGACTGCGGGGCACGGACGACGTAGAAGTCCCCGTAGTAAATGGAGAATACTGCCAGACAGCCAAAATCGGCCGCGCCATCATGGACGCGGATATCTTCATCAGCCTGACCCATTTTAAAGGCCATGAGATCACCGGTTTCGGCGGCGCCCTCAAAAATATCGGCATGGGCTGCGGCAGCCGGGCCGGAAAGATGGATCAGCATAAAAACGGAAAACCGGCGATTCACGAGGAACTGTGCCGCGGCTGCAGACGCTGCGCCAGGGAATGCGGAAGCGACGCCATCTCCTACGTGGACAAAAAGGCCGTCATTGACTACGACAAATGCAAAGGCTGCGGCCGGTGCATCGGGGCCTGCAGCTTTGACGCTGTCTACAACTCCAATAACAGCGCTTTCGAAGAGCTTGACCGGAAAATGGCAGAATACGCCCATGCAGTCTGCTATGGCCGTCCCTGTTTCCATATTTCTCTGGTTCAGGATATCAGCCCCAACTGCGACTGCCACGGAGAAAATGACGCCCCGATCCTTCCGAACATCGGAATGTTCGCCAGCTTCGACCCGGTGGCCCTGGACCAGGCCTGCGCCGATGCCTGCATGAAGGCCCAGCCGATCCCCGGCAGCCAGCTTGCGGAAAACCTTGCCTCCCCCGGATGGAAATGCCACCACGATCATTTTAAAGATTCCAACCCCAATGTGGAGTGGAAAGCCACTCTGGAACAGGCGGAAAAGGTGGGACTTGGAACCAGACAGTACATATTGAAAGAACTTTAAAATAATACTCCGGGAACGAGCGGACGGAAAGCGGATTGGCCAGGGAAGGTCCGCACGCGGACTGCACTCTGTGCGCTTTCCACTAAGCTCATGCGTCGCTTACGCTCGCATTCACTAAGTGATCAATGCGTCGCAGAGTGTCCGCTAATAAATAGAAGGAACCTCCCTTCTGCAGGCAAGCCTGCTTCAGGGAGGTTCCTTCTATTTATTTATGTCCGCTCTGTCTCAAAGTCTTCGCGGTGCTCAAAGTCATCACGGTCAGTCTTCTACACCGTAGAGCTTAACCAGCTTCTGCAGGTGTGCATACTTGGCCTTGGACTGGGCTTCTGCCGCGTCGAAGAGCTCGGCAGCTCTTTCGGGATTCGCACGTACTAAGGAGTTGTAACGTACTTCACCGTTTAAGAACGCCTTGTAGTCTCCGGTAGGAGCCTTGCTGTCCAGGCTGAATGCAGCCTTGCCCTGCGCCGCCAGCTCAGGATTGTAGCGGAAGTTGAACCAGTAGCCTGCTTCAACGGCTGCCTTCTCCTCAAGCTGAGCCTTCGCCATACCAGCCTTGATTCCATGATTGATACAAGGAGCGTATGCGATAACCAGGGAAGGTCCCGGATAAGCTTCTGCCTCTGCCAGAGCCTTCACGCACTGATTCATATCAGCGCCCATGGCGATCTGGGCAACGTATACATAGCCGTAGCTCATGGCGATGGCCGCCAGATCCTTTTTCTTCACGTCCTTGCCGCCTGCCGCGAATTTCGCGATGGCGCCGGTGGGAGTCGCCTTGGAGGACTGTCCGCCGGTGTTGGAGTAAACCTCGGTATCGAATACCATAATGTTTACGTCTCTGCCGCTGGCCAGTACGTGGTCCACACCGCCGAAGCCGATATCATAAGCCCAGCCGTCGCCGCCGAAGATCCACTGGGACTTCTTGGCCAGGAAATCTTTGTCTTTCAGGATGTCTTTTGCCTTGTCGCAGCCGCAGGCTTCCAGAGCAGCCACCAGCTTGTCGGTAGCGGCGCCGTTGAGTGCGCCTACGCTGAAGGTATCCAGCCATTCTTTTCCGGCAGCCTTCACGTCAGCATTGTCGCCGTTGGCAACGACATCTTCCACCTTGGATTTCAGAGTCTCTCTCATGGCATTCTGAGCCAGGCTCATACCATACCCGAACTCAGCCGCATCCTCAAACAGGGAGTTGGACCATGCCGGACCCTTGCCCTCGGGAGTCACGGTGTAAGGAGTGCTCGGTGAAGAGTTGCCCCAGATAGAGGAGCAGCCTGTTGCGTTGGCAATATACATTCTGTCGCCGAAGAGCTGAGTGATCAGCTTCGCATAGGGAGTCTCACCGCAGCCTGCGCAGGCGCCGGAGAACTCAAGGAGGGGCTGCTTGAACTGGCTGCCCTTTACGGTATTCTCTTTGAATTTCTCAAGAACCGCTTCCTTCTTAGGCAGCGTCAGGCCATACTCGAAGCCCTTCTGAACATTGATATTTGCTTCCATGGGCTCCATGGTAAGAGCCTTTGCACCCTTCTTTCCGGGGCAGACCGTCGCACAGGAACCGCAGCCTAAGCAGTCCAGAGCATCCACAGTCATGGAGAACATCATTCCCGGCATGCCGGTCATGGGGATCTTCTTCATTTCCGCAGGAGCAGCAGCCGCTTCTTCCTCGGTCATAGCCACAGGACGGATGGTCGCATGAGGACAAACATAGGAGCAGAAATTACACTGGATACAGTTTTCCGGATTCCATACAGGAATGCTCACCGCAACGCCGCGCTTCTCAAATGCGGCGGCGCCGGAAGGAGTGGAACCGTCCACATAATCAACAAAGGCAGATACAGGCAGCTTATTGCCTTCCTGTGCGGAAACGCTCTGCTGTACCGTCTTGACAAATTTCACAACGTCTTCTCTGTCGCCGCTGGGAACTGCCGCGGACAGATCCTCGTACTCGGCGTTCTTCCAGCTCTCAGGAACCTCGATCTGGTGAACCTGCTTTGCACCCTCTTCGATGGCGGCCCAGTTCTTCTGGACAACATCGTCGCCCTTGCGGCCGTAAGTCGCCTTCGCGGCAGCCTTCATCAGTTCAATGGCCTCTGCCTCAGGAATGATGGCGGCCAGCTTGAAGAATGCGGACTGAAGGATGGTGTTGATACGGGTTGCACCCATACCGGTCTCGATACCGATCTTCACACCGTCGATGACATACATCTTGATGTTGTGGTCGGCGATATATTTCTTCGCCTGTCCGGGAAGATGCTCTTCCAGGCCGGCCATATCCCATGCACAGTTAAGCAGGAAAGTACCGCCGTCCTTCAGATCCTGTACCATGTTGTATTTTCTCAAGTATGCCGGATTGTGGCAGGCAACAAAATCAGCCTTGCTGATCAGGTAGGTGGAACGGATCGGATCCTTACCAAATCTCAGATGGGAAATGGTAACGCCGCCGGACTTCTTGGAATCATAGTCAAAGTAAGCCTGTGCGTACATATCCGTGTTGTCACCGATGATCTTGATGGAGTTCTTGTTAGCACCGACCGTTCCGTCTGCGCCAAGGCCCCAGAATTTGCAGCTGATGGTCCCTTCGGGCGTTGCGGAGAATTCCTCGCCTACAGGCAGGGACAGATTGGTCACATCGTCCACGATACCGATGGTGAAGATCTTCTTCTCCGTGTTGTTGTAAACGGCAACGATCTGTGCGGGAGTCGTATCCTTGGAGCCAAGGCCGTAACGTCCGCTGTAGATCGGAATGTTGTGGAACTTGGTGTCACGGAGGGCAGCAACCACATCCAGGTACAGAGGCTCGCCCTGGGCGCCAGGCTCTTTCGTTCTGTCAAGTACAGAAATCTTCTTAACAGTATCCGGAATCGCCGCGATCAGCTTGTCCGCCACAAAAGGTCTGTACAGACGGACGATCACAAGGCCGACCTTCTGACCCTGGGCGTTCATAAAGTCAACGGTCTCTTCGATGGTTTCGCATACAGAACCCATGGCAATGATCACATGCTCTGCATCGGGAGCGCCGTAGTAATTGAACAACTGATAATCCGTGCCAAGCTTCTGGTTTACCATGGCCATCTTCTCTTCCACGATAGCAGGAAGCGCATTGTAGTAGGAGTTGCAGGCCTCTCTTGCCTGGAAGAAGATGTCAGGGTTCTGGGCAGAACCTCTCTGGCAGGGATGCTCCGGATTCAGGGCATGGCGTCTGAACGCGTCGATGGCGTCCATATCTACCATATCCTTCAGATCCTCATCATCCCAGACCTCGATCTTCTGGTACTCATGAGAAGTACGGAAGCCGTCGAAGAAGTTAATAAAAGGAACACGGCCCTTGATCGCCGCGCAGTGTGCAACGGGAGTCAGATCCATAACCTCCTGTACGCTGCCTTCGCAGAGCATGGCAACGCCGGTCTGACGGCATGCATAAACGTCAGAATGATCGCCGAAAATAGACAAGGCATGGCTTGCAAGCGCACGCGCGGAAACATTGAATACGCCGGGAAGCAGCTCGCCCGCTACTTTGTAAAGGTTCGGAATCATCAAAAGCAGGCCCTGAGACGCCGTATAAGTGGTCGTCAGAGCGCCGGCAGACAGAGAGCCGTGTACCGCGCCGGCAGCGCCGGCCTCAGACTGCATCTCAGCCATCTGGACTGTCTGTCCGAAGATGTTTTTCTTCCCCTGGGTCGCCCACTCATCCGTGGCTTCCGCCATGGGGGATGAAGGGGTAATGGGGTAGATGGCAGCCACATCGGTATACGCATAAGAAGCATATGCGGCCGCATGATTGCCATCCATGGTTTTCATTTTTCTTCCCATAGGTTTGATCCTCCTCTAAATATATAGATGAATTATGAAAAATTTTGAACAAATCATCGTTCCTATTATACAATCGCCATAAATGGAATGTCAAACTATTATCAAAAAAAATACATAACCTGCACTTATTTCACAAAAGCCTTCACTTTCTCGGCAATACTGTCTCCATCCAGACCATATTTTTTGACCAGATCCTTCGCCGGGCCGGACTCACCGTAGGTATCGTTGATGCCGATCTTCATCACCTTCGTGGGGGCCTTGGCGGAAAGTACGTCGCAGACGGCGCTTCCCAGGCCGCCGATCACAGAATGCTCTTCCACGGTCACCACCCTGCCGGTCTCCGAGGCTGCCTTTACTACCAGCTCTTCGTCAATGGGCTTGATGGTATGGAGGTTGACCACCTTTGCATCGATCCCCTCTGCCGCCAGCTTTTCTGCCGCCGCCAGGCTCTCGCTCACGCAGAGTCCTGTCGCAAAAATGGTAACGTCCTTTCCTTCTCTCTCCACGACGCCCTTGCCGATCTCAAATTGGTAGGAAGCCTCGTCGTGGATCACAGGAACGGCAAGACGTCCGAACCGCAGATAAACCGGGCCGTCATGCTCGATGGCAGCGCGCACGGCCGCCTTCGCTTCCACGTCGTCGGCAGGATTCAACACCACCATGCCGGGGATCGTCCGCATCAGGGCGATGTCCTCGTTGCACTGATGGGTCGCGCCGTCCTCGCCCACGGAGATTCCCGCATGGGTTGCGCCGATCTTTACATTGAGATGGGGATAGCCCACGGAGTTTCTCACCTGTTCAAAGGCTCTGCCTGCCGCAAACATGGCAAAGGAGCTGGCAAAAGGAATCTTTCCCGCCGCCGCCAGGCCTGCCGCCACGCCGATCATATTTCCCTCCGCGATGCCGCAGTCGATATGGCGGTCCGGGAAGGCCTTTTTAAAGGTTGCCGTCTTGGTGGCGCCCGCTAAGTCGGCGTCTAAGACCACCAGGTTCTCATATTTTGCGCCGCATTCTGCCAGCGCGTTTCCATAGCTTTCTCTTGTCGCGATCTTCTTTACTTCTGACATTACGCTTCACCTGCTTTCTCCAAATCTGCCATTGCCGCTGCGTACTGTTCGTCGTTGGGCGCGGTCCCGTGCCAGGACGCCTGATTCTCCATAAAGGAAACACCCTTGCCCTTTACAGTCTTGGCAATGATCGCCGTCGGCCGGCCTTTCACCGTCTTTGCTTCCTCAAAAGCCGCCCGGATCTGGTCAAAATCATGACCGTCGATATTGATCACATGGAAATTGAACGCTTTGAATTTCTCATCAATGGGATAAGGAGAATTGACGTCCGCCACATTTCCGTCAATCTGAAGGCCGTTATTGTCCACGATCACCACCAGGTTGTCCAGCTTTCTGTGGGCCGCCAGCATGGAAGCCTCCCATACCTGGCCTTCCTGCAGCTCTCCGTCTCCGAGAAGCGTATACACGCGGTAATCCGCATTGTCAAATTTGCCGGCAATCGCCATGCCGACCGCCGCAGAGATTCCCTGGCCCAAGGAGCCGCTGGACATATCCACGCCGGGCGTATGCTGTTTGCAGGGATGTCCCTGTAAATGGGAACCGATATGGCGCAGCGTCACCAGATCCTCCACCGGGAAAAATCCCCTGCGGGCCAAAGCCGCGTAGTAACCGGGAGCCGTATGTCCTTTGGAGAGGACAAAGCGGTCTCTCTCCGGCGCCTCCGGATTCTTCGGATCCACTCTCAATTCTTCAAAATACAGATATGTGAAAATATCTGCCGCGGAAAGAGATCCGCCGGGATGGCCGGCCTTGGCGCTGTGGACGGACGTGATAATATCCTTGCGCACTTCATTGGCCATTTTTTTGAGTTCCAATGTATTCATTGCATTTCCTCCTTGTAATACCACGCATGGTATAGTTATTAAAAATTATAACATTTACCTCTTTTGATGTCCACCTCATTTTGCGATTTCCGAATTTCAGGCAGAAGCCGGCAGCCGTCTTCGCACCTTATATGTTTACAGATTCTGACAAAAAAATCAGAACTTGCCAGTGTATTATTTTTGCGCATGCACATAATAAGCGTGTACCAAATAACAACCGAAAAGGAGGTGCTTCAGATGTCTACAAAAAATTCTGGAAGCAGCAATCAGGTAAACGTACCCGAAGCAAAAGAGGCTATGGACCGTTTCAAGATGGAGGTGGCCAACGAGCTTGGCGTGCCGTTAAAGAATGGTTACAACGGTGACCTCACTTCTTACCAGAACGGTTCCGTCGGCGGCTATATGGTCAAGAAGATGATCGAGGAACAGGAAAGACAGATGGCAGGTAAGTAAACCTTCCTCTTTCCCAATCGGGAACAGAATATGAAGATGTCCCGAAAAGAAATGGCTGTCCTTATAACAAGGACAGCCATTTTTTGATCAGATCTTTCCGTCGGAGCCAAGAACCTCTGTGATCTTGTGCTTCACAACATCCTTTACATAAGCTCTTGCAGGAGACAGGTACTGTCTGGGATCGAAGTGATCCGGATGAGCCATCATATGCTCTCTGATGCCCGCGGTCAGAGCCAGACGAAGGTCAGAGTCGATGTTGATCTTGCAGACGGCCATTCTGGCAGCCTGACGAAGCTGATCTTCCGGAACGCCGATGGCATCCTTCAGAGCGCCGCCGTTGCTGTTGATAATCTTCACATATTCCTGAGGAACGGAAGAAGAACCGTGAAGAACAATGGGGAATCCGGGCAGTCTCTTTGCCACATCCTCAAGGATGTCAAAGCGGAGCTTCGGATCGGTGCCGGGCTTGAACTTGTAAGCGCCGTGGCTTGTTCCGATGGCGATAGCCAGGGAATCCACTCCGGTCTTGTCCACAAACTCTTCTACCTCTTCCGGTCTTGTGTAGGAGGAATCCTCCGCGCTCACCTTCACATCGTCCTCGATACCGGCCAGAGTGCCAAGCTCCGCCTCAACCACTACGCCCTTGTCATGGGCATACTCGGCAACCTTCTTCGCCAGAGCGATATTCTCCTCAAAAGGCTTGGAGGAGCCGTCAATCATCACGGAAGTAAATCCGCCGTCGATGCAGGACTTGCAGATCTCAAAATCTGCGCCGTGGTCCAGGTGAAGGGCAACGGGAAGCTCCGGATAAATGTCAAGAGCCGCCTCAACCAGACGCTTCAGATATGCGCCGTTGGCATACTTTCTCGCGCCTGCGGAAGCCTGCAGGATGATGGGCGACTTGGCCTCTGCAGCCGCCTCGGTGATGGCCTGGACGATCTCCATGTTGTTCACATTGAACGCGCCGATCGCATAGCCGCCGTCATATGCTTTCTTAAACATCTCAGTAGTTGTAACTAAAGGCATTGTTATCTCTTCCTTTCTGTGAGTTCTTCGCGCCTTTGCGCTTTGTCCCTATTATACCATAAACTCCATTTTTTAACAGTTCTTTTTTTACTAATTTTTATAGGGTACGCAAAGCCCACCCTCACAGCCTGTCCCCGTCAACCTTATACTCCTTCATTTTCCGGTAAAAAGTGGCCCTGCTCATGCCGCACTGCCGCTGCACCTCTTCCATAGAAATCCCCCTGTTTTCCCACTGTTTAACGATATCGCCGAAATCACCTGGGGCCGCAAGCTTCGGCCTCCCGAACTGTATTCCTTTTTCTCTGGCGGCGGCGATCCCTTCCGCCTGCCGTTTCCGGATATTTTCCCGCTCGTTCTGCGCGACAAAGGATAATATCTGCAAAACCAGATCCGCAATGAATGTCCCCATCAAGTCCTTCCCCCTTGTGGTATCGAGGAGCGGCATGTCAAGGACACAGATATCGATACCGATCTCCCTGGTGAGAAACCTCCACTGCTCCTGGATTTCCTGGTAATTGCGCCCCAGCCGGTCAATACTCAGGATATAGAGGATATCTCCTGACCGCAGCCGGTTTAGCATCCTCCTGTATTGAGGCCGGTTAAAATCCTTGCCGGACTGTTTATCTATATAAATACGTTTCTTTTCGATTTCCTTTTCCTGCATGGCAAAAAGCTGCCTGTCTTCGTTCTGGTCCCTGCCGGAAACACGGACATACCCGTATCTCATTCTAATCTCCTCCTTATAAATTCCGGCAAAACATATTCAAAATGTCTTTTTCCGGATTATGTAATAAGTACATTATAAGGAGTTATCCGGCCAGAGTAAGTCATCCTTTCAAAATGTCTTACAGGCAGCTCTGCCAGAGACAGGCTTTATTCCAGCACCTTTCGTTTTCTTGCCACCACCACCAGGCGTCCGTTTTCCGTATAATAGTCACAGGTCGACAAGGTGAGGATCTCGTCGCCGTACTGTGCCGTAACGCCGGTTTCGTAGCGCGCAAGCGCCTTACAGTTTTCCACGTATTCGTCAAATTCCTCCTTTGTCCCCGCATCAAAGAAATGATAATACTTAAAAACATCTTCGTCCTGCCTGAAAATCTGCGAACGGAACACCGCTATGATTTCATACGTCTCCTCCTCATACAGGGTCGTATATTGAATAACCGGGTGTTCCTTGTAAAATTCTTCCTCCTTATATCCGAGAAGGGCCCGGAACATGGTCCCGTTCTTCATGTTGTGTCCGTGGACCAGAAGGTTCGTACTCCTGGGCTCGACCTGACAGTGTTCGTCAATGAACAGACAGCCCTGCTTTGCCGGATCCTCTTCCTTCTCAAAGGTCCGGAACAGGTAGTATTCCCCGTCCTCCGGCGTATACATGACCGGATAATCGACGGCGGTTCCTTCGATCTTGATCCAGCCCGCAATGTCGCTGTTCCTCTCATACAATTCTTTCATGGAAGGGAGCATCTCCGGCTCCGGTTCCGTCTCCGGCTCTGTAGGGACCGCCGTCTCCTGTTCCGTGGGGAGGCTTAAGGTCTCCACCACCTCCGGCTCTGTCTCCCGCTCCACCTTCGGCGCGGCGGGCTTTGGCCGCAGAAGCAGGACTGCCGCCAGCGCCATTGCCAGGACGGCGCAGCCAAGCACCGCCGTCCAGATCCTCCTCGACCTTTTTCCTGCCTTCCGTCTCCCTGTTTTTCTCTCCTTCGCTTCCATCGCATCCCATCCTTTTCGTCCGCCGGCCGGACGCCCTGCCGCATGGTTGCCGCCTTCCATACCGCATGTCCGCCCGGGTTTTTCGCAACGTAGGCCGCCCGGGGCAGATTTCTCTTCCCCGGGCGGCATTTTAGTGTTTCATGGCACCTGTTTGTTTTAAAACGCTGTTTTATCTCCTGTAGGCCAGCTTCTTCCCGGCAACGACTGCCGCTGCAACACCCATGCATCCGATCAGCGCCAGAGGCCATACGCTGGCTGTGGTATCGCCGGTATTCGGAGCCTTGTCCAGATTGCCGGAACCGGAGTTAGAACCATTCTGGTTATTATTGGAACCGTTGTTGGAACCGTTGTTTCCACCGTTGGGAGTGGAGGGGTTGGTAGGATCCGCAGGATTGGTAGGATTGGTAGGATTCGTGGGCTCTTCCGGATTGGAAGGCTCTGTGGGCTCCTCGGGATTGGTAGGCTCTTCGTCTGCGATGGCCACAACTACGCTCTCTTCTTCTCCTGTTGCGGAGGGAGCATCCGTATTCTCGCCGCGGGCGATATTGGTCAGCCTGAATGTAGCCTGTGCTCCGGCCTCACCCGTCACTTTGCAGGTGTAGGTTGCGGTTGCACCGCTTCCGCCAAAGGAAGCCAGGTTCAGTTTGGCAGCGCTGCTCATGGAGAGATCGGAGGTAACACCTACCACCTCAAGGTTTTCTGTCACAACATCTGCGCTCATGGAACCGTCCTCAGTTCCAAGCTTCACTGTGACAACCACCTCGTCCCCGTTCTTTGCCGAAGACTTATCTGCAGATACTGTTGATTTGGGCGCTGCCGCAAATGCGGTCAAAGACATCATGGCAAGAGACAGCACCAATGTCAATGAAAGTACAATTTTCTTCTTCATTTCTATCTTTCCTCCAAGCTTTATTGTTTGTTTCCTAATTAGTTCGCTCCCACAACGATCTGGCCGATGCCGACGATGTCGCCAAGGTCAATGGAGCCATTGCCGTTGATATCGCCTGCTGCAAGGAATGCGTCTTCCAGAGTGTCCGCACCAACCAATGCTCTTCCGGCTGCGACAACCTGGCCGAGATGCGCATAACCTTCGCCGGTCACATCACCCTTAACAACTACGGTAATGGTATCAACAACATTTCCATCCCTGTCTTTCAGCACAACCAGGCAGCCGGTTCCGACTGCGTCACTGTCTTTCAGAGCCTTGCCGGCCGCATTGGTAACCGTAACGCTGCCGCCATTTTCCACAAACATGTTCTTGATCTCCGTTGCAGTCTTGGCCCCGCTCTGTGCGGTCAAGCCGGTCATCGTGCTGTCCTTCACAGTTACTGTGGAGTCTTCCAGCGCCGGTACCTTGGAAGCGTTCACAATCTTGAATTCTACTTTGTGGTCGAGATTTGCTGTATCCTTAACCACCGCTCCCGCTTTCTGCTGCGCCTCAGTTGCTTTGAGGTCAATCAGCACAAAATAATCCGTCAGGCTTACCCCGCCGTACTTCTTGACATCAGGCTGAGCCTTTACAATAGACTTTCCGTCCTTTGTCATAGTAAACAGTACCGGAATGGTAGATACGGTTCCATCCACGGCTTTCAGATCTGCCGTGACAGTGAGGACGCCGTTCTTTAATGCCACAGATTTAACCGCGGCGAGGTTGTTCTTGTGTGCCAGATAATTCGTATCTGTCACATCGCCTGCTTTCGGCAGCCTGGCTCCGATTTCAACGTTGTCTGTTTCCAGCTTAACATCCGACAGATCATAAGTAAGCGTCTTGGAAAGCAGTTCGTCATTCTTGTCCTCAGGATAGATTACAACCTCAAGCTCATCCCAAAGTATTTTTCCATCCGTATCGGCAATCTGTGCGGCAAACGCAACCTCAGCCGCATCCACATCAGCAAACTCTTTCTCAACCGTTGTTTTATCAGAGGCTTTCCATCTAACCACAACATCCGCAGTGGCGCTCTTGTCGAGCTCAATGCAGAACGGCAGGAAATAGCCATTGGCCTTGCTTGTAGCGCCACTGAACCCGCTGGCTCCGCTCACCTTCTTCACAGTCTGTGTGGAAGCATCATAAAAATCACCGGCTTTTTTTCCGCTCACTGTCTTAGCTGCCTCTGTGCAGACCTCCAGCTTTGCCTCCATATACTTTGAAGGCTTCAGCGAAATCCCGGAGCAGTCAAAGGATAAATGCTGCACATCCTCAGCGGCGGTATCATCTCCGTCAATATAGACATCCACTTCCACCGTCTTCCGCTTGAGAACCCCGTCCAGCCTGGCAACCGGCACCAAAATGTCGAGAATATCTTTTTCTCCATCTTCCTTCGTTTTGTGGTCATACGAACTGTTTCCCACGATTGTATCATCCCTCAGCTGCGAATAAGGGTCATCCGGATTCACTGCCTTGGCATCCTTCACGACAACCTTTGTATTTGCGTTCGCACCGGGAACAACAAGTTTAAGCGGCAGATAATAGCCGTTGCGCGAGGCCAGGCCGCCTGCGTTAGTATTCGTGGTATAATCAGTATAATTCGTCACAGGCTTCAAGGTTTTATTTGCGTCATCCTCCATAAAATCCGTCAGCCCTAACGTCCCAATCTTCGTATACTCGTCAGTAAACCTAATACGCTCAAGTGTAGCTTTCCCTGCCGCATATTTCTCAACAGTTACTTCCGTTACACCTTCAACTCTTTCTTCTGCCGCAAACGCCGTAACAGGAACCATTGTCAGCATCATGCAGCCAGCCAGAGCCGCAGAAAAAACTCTTTTTTTCATTGCTCTAAAACCTCCTTGTTCATAACCTCTTTGTTACTGTTTTGGGCTGCCCGGCAGCCCCGTTTCAAAACTTTTTCCAATGGTGCCTTTTAACACTCCCCTCCTTCCAAGTGATAAGTCCGGACCCGCACGGATACAATCCTCTTATAAGGTACGCTCAGCGGGGTGGGTAGCCCGTCATGGCCGGGGTGGGTGTCCCGTTATATCCGTGCGGTTGTCTCATAAGGTATACCTTTTGAGACAGGACAAATCAGAAAAAAAATTGCAAAAATTTGGTTAAAATGGTTGCAATCCCCAATATTTTGTGTTACACTTTCAGCAGAGTTCGGGTTCTCAGAAAGTATACTTTATGAGAGCCCTTTTCTGTGCGTAAAAAAGACCAGCCAATGTTTTTCACATCAGCCGGCCTTCCTTCTGCCTTTACTCCCCGCCAGACACCAAGCGGAAACTTTTGCATATGATAATGTAACAGCATTTTTTGAAAGGATGGTTCCTTTGAATAAGGCCTCCTGTTATATCCGTTTTTTCCACGCTGCCGCCGACACGGAAGCTCTCCAGGTTTCTGTAGATGACACGCTGCTTCTTTCAGAACTTCCCTACCGCACCGTCACCGGCTACGCAGAAGTAAAAACCGGTTTTTTGACCATTACTCTGGCCGGCACCCGCACAAGGCGGGTCTACCTTCAGAAAACCCTTCCCTTTTTTCTTCCTATTAAATATACTCTCGCCATCATACAGACAGACAATGGACTGGACTTAAGACAGATCTTTGATTACATGTGCCCCCTGTTTCCCGCCGGTTTCGGCTGCATCCGGGCCGCCAATCTGGCTTACCGGAGCGGCCCTCTGGATTTCTTCCTCTACGGAAACAAGCTGGTCTTCGCCGATGTGACCTTCAAAGAAGTGACTCCCTTCAAGCCCTTCCGACCCGGGGAATACGGCTTCTACTTAACCCCCGGACAGGACGAGGAAAACCCTCTTCTCTCCATTTTAACCGACGTGGAAGCCGGAACC
>CAJUQY010000025.1 GCA_910588815.1 uncultured Lachnospiraceae bacterium
TGGAGACAACAGGGCTCGAACCTGCGACCTTCTACACGTCAAGCAGACGCTCTCCCAGCTGAGCTATGTCTCCACTACAAAGAACAGTATAACGGAAAGCAGGGGAAAATGCAAGCCCCAATTTACGGATTTCTTAAATACCTGCATAGGCATATGCGGTGCAGTCGGCCGCGATCTGCATCTGTTTTCATCAATCTTTATAATTCTTCTGAGCATTCTGCATTCCCCCTGTTTTTTAGAGCGTTTCTTGACTTTGTGGTTCCGATCATACTATAATGTTTTGAAAACATGTGGTTATAACCACGGAAATGAGGTTTTTATTTTGAGTTTTATTTCCAGGACAGCACTTTTTCAGAGGTGTTCGGAGGAAGACATCCGAACTATGTCGGAACATCTGGATTTTCGGACAGACAGCTATAGAAAAGGAATCGTAATTTCCGGCACAAGGAGCGCCTTGTCAAAGGAGCTGGGAAAAATGAGAAAGGACGGTCTGATCGAATACAACAAGAATATTTTTGTGATCAAAACCCATATCGCCTAAGGAGGGAATGCCGGATGAAGAAAATACTGATTGTTGAAGACGAAGAACGTATCGCCAGTTTAATAGAAATCAATCTTGCAGCGGAGGGATACCGCTGTATTTGTGCCTTTGACGGGAATGCGGCGGCAGATCTGATTGAAAAAGAAAAATTTGACTTAATTCTGCTTGACATCATGCTGCCAAAGATCAATGGATATGAATTGCTGGAATATATAAAACCCCTTGGAGTGCCGGTGATTTTTCTGACGGCCAAAAATAAGGTAGATGACCGGATAAAAGGATTGAAGCTGGGGGCGGACGATTATATTTCTAAACCTTTTCAAATAGGAGAATTGCTCGCCAGAGTGGAAGCGGTGCTCAGGAGATGCGGGAATGCGGAAAGAGTTCTGTCTCTTGGCGATGTGGAGGTTGAAATGAAATCCAGAGTGGTATATAAAGCAGGGGCGCCGGTGGAGCTGACCGTCAAGGAATTTGATCTTCTGGTGGAATTTATGCAGAATAAAAATGTTGCATTATACAGAGACAGGCTTTATGAAAAGGTATGGGGAGAGGTATATATGGGCGATACCCGTACTTTGGATTCCCATATCCAGCGGCTCAGGAAAAAATTAGGCTGGGACAATTATATAAAGACCGTATTCCGGGTAGGGTACCGGCTGGAGGACGGGGAATGAAACTGTTTCACAAGATATTTATTTGTTTCGTAGTTTTGTTTGGAATCTCTTTTCAGGCGGCGGGCTGTCTGCTGATCAATTTCTCCTATGAAAAGGTGGTCGAACAGGAGAAGAAATTCGCCGTACAGGAATTTCAACATAACAAGTATATCATGCTGTCGGCCTTATATTCGGATTCGAGGATGACTGCAGATCATAAAATTGATTTTGATAATTACGCGGAAAATTTTTCAGTTCCGGCCGCTGTTTATGGAACAGACAAAAGCTGCATATATTCAGATCTGTCAGTGCCGTTTGAGCCTGCGGGCCTGGATGAAACAGGAGACAATTATGTCATATATCAGATCAACCGTACGGCGGCAGAGAGTTATATTTTGGTCTGCGGCCTTGTCCGTCAGAATGAAATCGAAGCGTATCTGGTAACAGGGCGCGACGTAAGCGAGATGGTAAACAGCCAGAACAACATGATTTCTTATTTTCAGAAAATTTATTTTTTGATTATATGTCTTGGATTTCCTGTCATCTTTCTGCTGTCAAGCTTGCTGGTACGTTCAATCAATAAAGTAAGTAAAGGCGCAAAGAGAATTGCGGAAGGAAGATATGCAGAGAGGCTTGAGGTATCCTCAAAGGATGAAATCGGCGAGCTGGCCGCCAATTTCAATCATATGGCTGAAAACATCGAAGAAAATATCGCAGCGCTGTCCAGCCAGGCGCAGCAGAAAGAAGATTTTGCGGCTAATTTTGCCCACGAACTGAAAACACCTCTGACTTCGGTAATCGGGTATGCCGATATGCTGTATCAGAAAGACCTGCCAAGGAATCAGGTGAAAAATGCGGCGGAGTGTATTTTAAATGAAGGCATGAGGCTGGAAACATTGTCTTTGAAACTGATGGATTTATTTGTGATGGATAAGCAAGTTTTTTCTCTGGAAGAAATGTCCGTCAGGGAAATTTTTGAGAATCTGAAGCAAGGAATTGAACCTGTCTGCGGGAACTGCGGAGTGCGGCTGCATATGGAGATGGCGAGCGGAAGGATTCAGGTGGATTATGACTTATTCAAGTCTGTTATATTAAATCTGGTGGATAATTCCATAAAGGCAGATTGTAAAGACATATGGATCACAGGAAAGGCAAAAGGCAGCATTTACCGGATTTGCCTGGAAGACAATGGAAAGGGCATCCCTACGGAGGAATTGGGACGGATCACGGAGGCGTTCTATATGGTTGATAAGTCAAGGGCAAGAAAACAGCATGGGGCCGGATTGGGGATGGCGCTGGTGTCTAAAGTTATTGATATTCACGGAGCCAGGATGAAAATAGAGAGTGACGGGAAGACCGGGACGAAAATCACCTTAAGCTTTATGCAGAAGGGAGAACATGAACGGTGAAAAAATACAAATATACGTTTCTTTCCCTGATGTTTGTTGTCCTGTTTCTCATGGGAAGTATGGCGGCCGCGAATGCTATACTTAAGCGCAGGGAGACGAGGCTGCTCTCAGAAAGGGGAGGCATAAAAGTGGAATCACCTGTCCGGGCATGGGAGGGTGGGGAAAACGGCGATGAAGGTGTAGACGGTATAGATACCAATGACAAAAAAAATCCCCTTTCCATGGAGCAGGCAGAGGAGGCTGTAAAAAGCTGGAATGATCGCACTGGGGTAACCTTACATGGACAGGTGGCCGGTCAGGTTTCAATGGAAGAAGCAATCGAACATGGAAAAAAATGGCTGGACGGGATGGGAATCGGCGACGGAAACGAGGAGGGTTCTTTTGGGATTAATGCGGAGCTGGGCGTAGGCAGGCAAAAGGAAGATATAGAGCAGCGGGAGGCATACTTCAGTTTTTGGACCGTAACATATTTCAATCAATCTATGAATGCGGTGCTGTACTTGAATGCCGTCACGGGAAACGTATGGGGGGCAGAGATCAAACTATATGAGGAACAGGCAAAAAAAATGCCGGACGGCAGACTGCGGCTTTTTGTGGAACTGGCTGGTTTTCAGGCGGCGGACGAGGTTTCTTCCGCCATGGATTCCGAAGAAACCACATCCGAGGTCAAAATAAAAGAGAGCCAGTTGTATGCGCAGGAAATGTCGTATGCCATGGCAGTCTGGCCTGGAAACAGTTATGAATATATCGCTTATCAATTATTGGTAAGGCAGCCGTAAAATTTACAACTATAACGAAACTATATTACAGCTTTGACACAACTTTACCGAAAGTAAGTCGCAACACTCAGATAGAATGGAATTATCCTGTCTGAGTGTTTTTTATGCGCAGGGGAGGAAAAGAGCTTCCCTGCTCGCTGGACAGGAAATTTGACATGGAGGGAAAGGAATGGAGTCTGGGATGGAATTGCAGGCGGAACACCTGTGCAAGTCTTATGGGAAAAAAGAAGCATTAAAAGACGTAAATTTTACGCTGGAACAAGGAGTATATGGGCTTTTGGGCGAAAACGGCGCAGGGAAAAGTACGCTTATGAGGATTCTCACCACAGTAGATGTTCCAACCGGCGGCAGCGTCCGGTATGGAGGGAAAAACATCACCCAGATGGATGAGGATTACCGGAATTTAATCGGATATATGCCGCAGGATTACAGTGTGTACCCGAGTTTTACGGCAGCAAATTTTTTGGCTTATATGGGGACGCTGAAAGGGATTCCTAAAGATGAATTGAAGATGAAAATACCGGAAGTGCTGGAATTTGTCAACTTGTCCGATGCCACAAACAAGAAAGTGAAGACATTTTCCGGGGGGATGAAAAGAAGGATTGGCATTGCACAGGCGCTCCTGAATGATCCTGAAATCCTGATCCTGGATGAACCGACGGCAGGGCTTGATCCCAAAGAGAGGATCCGGTTCTCCAATATACTCAGCAGCATGGCAAAAGAGAAGATCATCCTGCTCTCCACGCATATCGTGTCAGATATAGAGGCTATTGCGAATAGGCTGATCATCATTCGGAAAGGGGAGATTACCGAGACCGGAAATATCGATCAACTAGTGAAACGGGTGACCGGCAATGTGTGGGAGGCGACTGTCGGGCAGGACATGATGAATACGGTAAGCGCGGAGCGGGCGGTCATTCATATCAAGCAAATGGGGAAGGATGTCCAGATTCGTTTTGTGGGAGACCAGATTCCGGACATTGCGTGCAGGTCTGTGACGCCCACTTTGGAGGATTACTATATTTATGTCAATGAAAAACGAGGTGAAATGATATGAAAAAAAGTCGGTTAACGTTCATGGCGGCAGGCGTGCTTGTTCTGGCGCTTATGACAGGATGCGGTTCAAACAGAAAGGATATAGGTGAAGAATCAGACAATGTTATTTCTGCGGATATGGAGGGGGGCAGCCGTAATGGAGGAGAGCAGGAAAGCCGGAATGCTGCAAAATCAGAACTGCCGGAAGAGGACAAAAACAGCCGGACGCAGCCTCAGGGTGCCGCGTCTGCAGAGGATATCGAGAAAGAACTGGCCGAATTCCGGGCGGAAAGGGATGAAGGAGAGTCGTCTCACGGAACTTATACGTTGGTAGAGTGGCCCAATGAGGAAAATTATCACTACGGTGTCGGGAACATCGACTACGCATCCAGATTTGATTCCAGGGAAGTGCATGAGGTATTTGAAGCGGCGAATGCTTATCTGGAAGATGTACTGAACCTGGAAGGCGAGGCGTGGCACTGCGTCGATCCGAGGATGACCGCCATTTATGAAGCGGAAGACAAAGGAGTTGCAAATGGGTATGACGCAGACAATATCTTCCTATGCGAATATAACGACAACGGAACCTGGCAGTACCTGATCCTGGTCCGGGAAAAGAAAGGCTCTGACTGGAAGGTGCTGCATCACGGAAATAGTTATAAAACAGATTAATGTGACGGAGGCGGCAGAATGAAAAGACAGATATGGATGGAATACCGGAAGCTGTGGAACAAGGTTTCCCTTGTGGCGGTCGCTGCCATGTGCGTCGTGGCGGCGGTTCACCTTTTCGTGTATCTGAACCTGCAGTACCGGTCGATAGACAAAAACGGGGAGCTTGTGGAGGGCCTTGCGTCTTACTGGGCGCTCAAGGAGGCGTCGAAGGACTTGGAAGGAGTCATGGACGGGGAATATATACAGAAGCTTGTGGCCAGTTATAACGCAAGCTATGAAAAAGAATATTTGGCTGAGCACAGGGGTTTTCTGGGAACCGGGGGCATGACGAAGTACGATGTTCCCAATTACTGCATCAATTACGCTTATTTTGGACCGTGGATGTCAAACGGAAACGAAAAGGTGGGGCTGGATTACGATTTCCTTGAATCGGAGGAGAGTTTCTATGCGGCCTATAAGGAAGCGATGAAAGAGGAGCTGGAAGAAGATGCCAAGTATCTGTATTGGGGGTATTCGGATGAACAGCATCTTGTCTTGAATAAAAAGGCAGATAATGTAAAAACACCTTTTACCACCGGATATGCCCAGGGACTGTTTAATCTCAGGGCTTGGTTTATCCTGGATTACAGCCTGGTGTTTTTTGTGCTGGCGTTTGCACTGGCAGGACTGTTTTCCAGGGACAGTGCCGGGGGCGTCACGGAGCTGACTCTCTCCGCCAAATACGGAAGGAAGAAGAACCTGAACGCGCGGTGGATGGCCGGGAATCTGTTTTCGGCGAGCGTGTATCTGGTCTATCTGGCGGTTCAGATTATTGTCAACGGGGCGATCGGCACCCTGGCCGGATGGAATCTGCCGGCACAGATGTTATGGTTTTCCTGCCTGCATAATATAACGCTTGGAGAGGGGCTTCTCCTCCTGTTTTTTGGCGGTTTGCTGGGCGCGCTTGTGATCGGGAATATCGTCATGCTGTTTTCCATAAAGCTCAAAAACGGAAAGCTTGCCGCCGCCCTTTCCGTCATAGCTGTAGTATTGATCAGGCGGACGGGAAGTGTGGAGGGACTGTATGGCGTCACGGAGCTGTTCAGCCCGATGTACTTCGAGAGAGACAGCCTTCTCCAGCTATATCGGTTTGTCGGGAATATTGCGGTTCCTTATTTTGTCGCGGTTCCTGTTGTGGCCGCGCTGTATGTGGCCGTCCTTTACACCGGCGTGAGGCTGTCTTACAAAAACTATCATATCAATTAATGGAGATGGCGGAATGAAGGTTACAATATTAGAGTGCAGGCGGATTACAGGCAGACTCATTCTTTTTGGCTTTCTGGCATTTGTCCTTGCTGTCTCTGTGTATGACAGCCACAGGAATCTGGACAGATATCATGTGTATGATGAACAGGGAATTTCAGTTACATGGAAGGACAATCTGTCAGAAGCGAAAAGCGCTTCCAAAGGGCTTTATCTGGATAAAGAGTGCATGAAAAGCCTGCGGGAGGATGCAGACAGGTACGGTTATCTGAATGGCGAGAATATCACGGAACTGATATCCGGCAACTATGAAGGAAAAACCCTGGAAGAATTATCAGATGATGAAATGGATCGGTTTTTCCGGATAAGGGCAGAAATCATTCAAGAGAATCTTGTGTCAGACATCCAGAAGGGTTATACGGAGGAAGAAATAGAGGAATTTATGGACAGGGCGGAATCACTGTCCGCTTTATCCATGGGATATGCGGAAGGCTGGAAGGCACTGGAAGAAACCATGGGGAATTTTATTTTTCTGCTTGTTATCCTCATATCGGTTCTGATACTGTCGCTGTTTGGACGTGACCCGGCGGTAAAGATGGAGGAAATGGTGCGTTCCAGCAGATACGGAAAGCGGAAGCTTGACAGGGCAAGGATCTGGGCCGCTTATTTGACGGCAGCCGTTCTTTATGCGTGCAGCACGACAGTCTATTTTTTGATTGTAATGCTGCCCTTTGGGTTTGAGGGGGCGAACCAGCCGATTCAGAGCAATGTAAGGACATTTTTCTCCCTTTACCATATCACCTATCTGCAGCAGTTTTTGTGGAACCTCTTCAGAGGCGGTGTGGTACTGGTATTTATGGTCAGTTTGGCATTGCTTGTTACAATCCTTTTAAAAAACATTTTGGCGAGCGCGTCAGTCATTGCAATTTTTATGGTGCTGCTTGTGATTTTTAACCAGATATACCTTTATCCGGTAAACCACTGGTTCACAAATTTCATGCCTGTGAGAATGACGGATTTCCGGCACTTTTATACGGGAAATGAACTATACAGAATCTGCGGGTCCAGTGTCTCCTGTATGAGCTGGAGCATGGTTGTGTCGATGATTATATCCGTGAGCTTTCTGACGGCCGGACTGGCAGCGCTGCACATATATAGAAAAAAGGGATTGTCAGGATAGGAGGACGAAAAAAGTATTTTTGAAGCTTAGCGGACAACAGAATGCTGAAAAAGTGCTTGCAAAAAGTTTAAGGAGACTATCAGAATTATTAAGGTATAAAATTCCTTCGTTTACAAATACTAGTATCACGCAAAATACCAGTATGGATAAACGGAGGAATTATTTATTATGAAAGCAACAGGAATCGTGAGAAGAATAGACGATCTTGGCCGGGTGGTGATTCCGAAAGAGATCCGCCGCACCCTGCGGCTCAGAGAAGGCACGCCCCTGGAGATTTTTACGGACAGGGAAGGCGAGATTATTCTGAAAAAGTATTCTCCCATGGCGGAGCTTGGGAATTTTGCGAAGCAGTATGCGGACGCCTTGGCTCAGTCTACGGGTCTTGCGGTTTGTGTCACTGACCGGGACCAGGTCATTGCGGTGGCAGGCGGGGCGAAAAAAGAGCTTTTGCAAAAAAGCATCAGTAAAGCGCTGGAGCAGTCTATCCTGAATCGGAACAATATAATGGCAGGAAAGGACGAAGGTCAGTTTATTCCTGTGACGGACGAGGATGCGGAGGAATACTCCGGGGAAGTGACGGCAGTCATCCTGTGTGAGGGGGACGCCATCGGTTCCGTCCTTCTGCTATCCAAAGACCCCAAATACAAGATGGGAACTCTGGAGCAGAAACTGGCATCCACGGCGGCGGGATTTTTGGGAAGGCAGATGGAAGGCTGACGGAACAGGCGTGTCTTCCAGGAGGACCCAGCTATTGCCATTCGGCAAGAAATCATGTATGCTTATCCGAGGAGGATAAAGAACATGGAGACGAAAGAGAATTATACCTTTGAAGAATTGAAGGAAATTATTGCCACGCTCCGTTCTGAAAATGGCTGTCCTTGGGACAGGGCCCAGACGCATGAGTCCATGAAGAAATGCCTGCAGGATGAGTGTGACGAGGTTTTGGAGGCCATTGACAGGAAGGATACGGAAAATCTCTGCGAGGAGTTGGGGGATATTCTTTTGCAGGTTATGCTCCACAGCCGGATTGCCGAGGAGGCCGGGGAATTTACGGTGGAGGATGTGATCGCCGTACTGTGCCGGAAGATGATCAGACGCCATCCCCATGTGTTCGGCGGGGAGAGTTATGAAACCGCAGAGGCGAGTAAGGCCCGATGGGACGAGATCAAACGTCAGGAAAAAGAGGCAAAAAAACGGGGGATTCGGCTGTGAAGTAAAGTTTCTGGAATGGCGGATTTTTCTTGACAAAACGCTCTTATCAGTTTATAAATAATGAAGAGCAATATTGATTTCTATGAACAAACCCTAGGAGGAACAGTTATTATGAACAAAACTGAATTAATTGCAGCAGTGGCTGAGAAGGCCGAGCTGTCCAAAAAAGATGCCGAAAAGGCAGTAACTGCATTTGTGGATGTTGTAAGCGAGGAATTGGTGAAGGGGGAGCGGGTGCAGCTTGTAGGCTTTGGCACTTTTGAAGTGTCAGAGAGGCCGGAGAGAGACGGAAGAAATCCCAGCACTGGTGAGGCCATCAAGATTGCGGCCTCCAGGGTACCTAGATTCAAGGTGGGTAAGGCTCTGAAGGACAAGGTGAACGGCTAATTGGGTTTTGGAGGTTACGATCAGCTGCCGCAGGTTTCTGCGGCAGTGTTTTTATGCACACGGGCGCCCAAAGGAAAAGTGTCAGAAAAGCTGACGGGTACCCGGCGCGGCGAGCTGGGGAGGAGAGGCATATGAGATTAGATAAGTATTTAAAGGTTTCGCGGATTATTAAGCGGAGGACGGTGGCGAATGAGGCCTGCGACAGCGGCCGGGTATTTGTCAACGGAAAACAGGCCAGGGCGTCCCTGAATATTAAAGAGGGCGACGTGATTGAGGTACAGTTCGGAAACCGTTCCGTGAAGGCGGAGGTTTTGAAGGTGCAGGAGAGCACGAAAAAGGAGGATGCGGGGGAAATGTTCCGCTATCTGTAAAAAGCTTTATCGCAAACGACAAAATCGGCGCAGGAAGAGGCCGTAAAACAGTTCCCGCGGTTATCCGCAGGCATAGCTTCTTTTTTTCCGCATAGAATTCAGATAGGAGTACGAGAAGGGAGCGGAGGCCGGTAATGGAACGAATGGGTATGGAGGAGCAGAGGCAGAGGACAAAGCCTCATCGGATATCGTTGGATAAGCGGTCTTATGCCGTGATAAGCGGTGTGGATGATGTGATATCCTTCGACGAGAAGGAGGTTATCCTGGAGACCACCCTTGGCCGACTGACGGTAAAGGGGGAGGATATGAAGGTGAGCCGCCTGACGGTGGAACAGGGCGAGGTGGAGATCGGAGGCCGCATGGACAGTTTCGTCTATTCAGAGAGTCGGGGCAGGAAGGCTCAGGGGGAATCCTTCCTTGGCCGCCTGTTTAAATAATGAGCGGGATGATCCGCCAGGAGGCGGACTTTCTCCTGGTATCCCTGCTCTGGGGAGTGGGGCTGACGATGGTCTACGACTGCCTGCGCATTGTCCGGGTGGCAGTGAGACATGCTTCCGCGGCGGTGGCGGCAGAGGATTTTCTGTACTGGATCTTTGCCGCTTTCGCTCTGTTTGTTCTGCTGTTTTCCATGAATGACGGGAATCTCAGGTGGTATGCCCTGGCGGGGGCGGGGGCAGGTATGTGGCTGTACCATATTACACTGAGTCGCTTTCTCGTGAAATGGCTGGGAGCAGCGCTGGGATTCGCCTTAAAAGGACTGGCGGCGCCCCTAAAAATCTTGGGACGGCTATTGAAAAAGCGGGCAGGATGGATTACAATGAAGGTCAAGGCAAAACGGCGTGCCCTTAGAGCCAGGCGTGCGCAGAAAAAAGGACAGAAAAAGGAAAGTGCGGAGGGAAGCCGTGGCAGGAATCAGAGGAAGGTCAAAATACAGAAAGCAAAGCAAAACAGTTATCGTGGGGATCCTGCTGGTGACGCTGCTTTTTTGCGGCATTATTTTTTACAGGACGAAAGCGCTGCAGGCCAGGGACAGCCAGTACGGAGCCAGGGAGAGCGAGCTGCAGGGCCAGATCGAGCAGGAACAGAAAAAGTCCGAGGAGTTAAAAGAGCGGGAGGCCTACGTGCAGACGAAAAAATACATAGAAGAGATCGCAAAGTCAAAGTTAGGACTGGTAAATCCCGGAGAAATCCTCCTGAGGCCTAATGAGGAGGAGTAAAGCGCGGGGAAGGGAGGAAACAAATGTCTTTGTTTGATCATAAAATCGATAAAGCTTCTCCTGTTCCCCTGTATTATCAGCTGAAAGAATTTCTGCTTGCGGAGATTAAAGACGGAGGCTACCAGGTGGAGGGGGCGATCCCCACGGAGAAGGAGATTGGAGAGGCTTTTGATATCAGCAGGACAACGGTGCGCCAGGCGATCACGGAGATGGTGCAGGAGGGCTGGCTGTACCGGGTAAAAAGTAAAGGCACCTTTGTAAAGCGGCGGAAAATCAACCAGGATTTTATCCAGAGGCTGGAGTCCTTTGACGAACAGATACTGCGCTCCGGTATGCGCCCGTCGACGAAGCTGCTGGCGTTCCAGCTTTTGGAGGCGCCCCTTCCGGCGGCGGAACAGCTTCAGCTTAAGACAGACAGCCGGGTGTTTTTTCTGCACCGGATACGCTTTGCCGACGATCTGCCGGTCGTGGTTTTGAAAACCTACGTGCCCTACGGAGCGTGCCCGGAGCTTGGGCGTTATGATTTTGAAAAAGAGTCGCTCTATGGGGTCCTCTCCAAGCGCCGGGAGAGCCGCGTGCATCATGTGACACGTCTGGTGGAAGCGGTGGAGGCCGATGCCGCCGACGAAGATTATTTACATATCGAGAAGGGCAAACCGATCCAGCACTTCACTTCTGTCGGCTATACGGAGCAGGGTGTCCCTGTAGAATATTCCCTGGCGAGATACCGGGGAGACCGGAGCAGCTTCCAGGTAACGGTGTATACAAAGGAGTGACAGAGAAGCCGCTCCTTTTTTTGTCGAAATCTTTTTCGGAGTGCCTCTCCCCTTTCGACAGCTTTTCCATATGTTTGGCGTTATAATAGTCTCTCAGGGAGGATTTGCCATGAAAAGAGAGACATTTATCCGGGCATTTCTGGCGCTGTCCGGCGGCTTTATGCTGGCGGCGTTTTTGGCGCAGGGAAAAGCGCTGTCTTCGGTCTTTCGGGCCGGCTTATATTTCAGCGTGCTTTTTACCGGTTATAAATATGGTGCGGGTATCGGAGCCGCAGCCGGGACAGGCTGCGGGGTTTTGGAAACGATTATGCAGGAAGATATCTCTTCCATGGGCATGCTGTGCGCGGCAGGGGTCCTGGCTGGAGTGTTCCGAAGCTTGGGGAAGGCGGGGAGCGCCATGGGCTTTCTGTCCGGCCCGGCGATTTTAGGGATCCTCTATGTGCCCAGGGAGGTGCACCCGGGAATGGGGGGCTTCTTCGCGGCGGCGGCCGCGTTTCTCCTGGTGCCGGACAGCCTGCTCGCCAAGGTGGAAATCAGGAAAGAACCGGTCCGGCCGATTTCTTTTTATATGCCGGGAAAAGAGCGGACGGCAGCCGAGCGGGTGAAGGCCGTGTCGGATTCCATGGAACGCTTGGCGAAGACTTTCCGTCCTGTGGAGGAGGCAGTGGAGGAGACAGACGAAAATGTGGTTTCCGAGGGAATCCCTGTGATCCCCGGTGACACGGCGGCCATTTCTCTGGACGGGCTCATCTGGAAGGAACGTTACGAGGAGTGCCGGGAGGCGGTGGCGGAGAGCTTTCGGGAGATGGAACGGATTCTCTCGGAGCTTTCTTTGGACATTGGCGCGACCGGGGATATTTCCGAAAGCTATCGGGACAGGCTTTCCGGAGAACTCCGTATGCGCCGGGTGAAGCTTAAGAGTTTAACGGTGCTGGAGAAGGGCGGAGAGAAGCAGGAGGTTTATCTGCAGGTTCAGGCGGCGGGCAACCGGTGTATGACGGCGAGGGAGCTCTCGGAGACCGTAAGCAAGGTTCTGGAGGCATCGTTCGTTCCGGCCATGGACAGCAGGCGGATTGTGACGAAGGAGGCCTGCATGATTCGGCTGATCCGGGCGCCGAAGTATATGATGCTGCACGGAATAGCCAGGGCGTCCCGGACGGAGAAGGAGCTTTCCGGTGATAATTTCACGTTCTGCAGGCTTCCTGACGGACGGATGCTTTTTGGCGTGGCCGACGGAATGGGCTCCGGCAGCAGGGCGTTTAAAGACAGCGAGGTGGTCATGGAAATGGCGGAACAGCTTCTTTCCAGCGGTTTTGGGCTGGAACAGGCACTTCAGCTTATGAACGCGGTGCTGCTTTTGAAGGAACAGGAGCAGCGGCCCATTACGGTGGATCTGGCGGTGGCAGATCTCTACAGTGGGAGCTGCCGCTTTGTGAAGGCCGGAGGTGTGACGACGTTTGTCAAGAAACAGCGGAATATCGAGGTTATAAAGGCCGAGGGGCTTCCGGCGGGGATTTTAAGCGATGTCCGGCCGGAATATCTGGAGCGGAGGCTGGAGGACGGAGACAAGATTATCATGGTGACGGACGGAGTTCTGGACGCATTGGCCGGGGAGGATAAAGAAGAAACGATGCGGGAAGTTCTCTCCTGCATTTCCGGGGAAAACCTGCAGGATATGGCCGATGAGATCCTGCGGTACGCGAAACTTTCCGGAGAAGAATGCCGGGATGATATGACGGCGCTTACGGTGGGAGTATGGAAGGCGGGATGACGTTTTGGGAGGCGAAAAGGCTCTGCCGCCGAGAAAGGAAAAAGGCTCAGCCGTTTGACTTTCTTCTAATTATAGAGTATAGTATAGTGAACAATAAAAATTTATGTTTTTTTTGCGTTCGCTGCTCCGATTTTTGCTGCGCCAAAGCGCAGGATCTACTTTACAAAAATCGTGCGCAGAGCCTGCCCCAGCGAAGCGGGGGCAGGCTCCGGAGGGTTTGTTACATGCTTCAGAAAATATGGGAGACAATTGAGAGCGAAGGTTTGATCGGGGCAGGTGAGCTGGTCGTGGCCGGAATATCCGGAGGGGCAGATTCCATCTGCCTGCTTTCTGTACTTCTGGAGCTCAAAGAGAGGCTGGGAATCCAGGTGGCGGCGGTTCATATCCATCACGGGATCCGGGGAGAGGAGGCAGACCGGGACGAAGCCTTTGTCCGGGCGTTCTGCGAAAGCCGCCGTGTGCCGGTTCTGGTCTATCACAGAAACGTGCCGGAGCTTGCCAGAGAAAACGGGCTTTCCCTGGAGGAGGCGGGGCGGAAAACCAGATATCAGTGTTTTGGAGAAGCCTTAAAGGAGCTTTCCGGAAGGAGGCTGGCAGTGGCCCATAACCGGGATGACAATGCGGAGACGGTGCTCTTTCATCTGTTTCGGGGAAGCGGCCTTCGGGGGCTTTCCGGGATGGACTATTTGGCGCCGCTGCCATTGGAATGGCCGGCTCCTTCTGACATTTGGCAGGGAACGGTTCTGATCCGTCCGCTGTTGGACATTTCCAGGAAGGAGATCGAAACATATCTCCGGGAAAGAGGGATTTCCTGGTGCCGGGACAGTACGAACAGTTCCGGGGAATACAGCAGGAACCGAATCCGGCTGAACATTCTTCCAGAGGCCGGGAAGATCAACGAGGCGGCTTCTGCCAATATCGTGCGGGCAGCAGGTATGTTGAAGGAAGCAGGGCGGTGGATGGAGAGGCAGGCGGAGGCCTGGCTGGACGGACAGGCGGTTTTTGAGCCGGGGAGACATGGGAGTCGGACGGTGCCTGAAGCGGATGTATTGTCTGTCCGCCTGCCGGGGAAGGAGTTGGCGTCTCTGGAACCGGTGATGTCCGGCCTGATCATCAGGAAAGCGTTTGCGCGGCTTACCGGGAGCCTGAAAGACTTCTCAAAGCAGCACACGGACAGTGTCCTTAAGCTGGCGGAAAAGGGAACCGGGCGGCAGATGTCTCTTCCCGGGGGAGTTACCGCGCGGAATGAATACGGAGCGCTGATTCTTTCCGCCGGACAGGAGAAGCCGAAAGCGGCCGGGAAAACGCCGGAACAGATTCTTGTCCCTTCGGAGAGGCGGCAGGAGGCGGAGTTGTTTGGCTGCCGTTTCCGTTATCGGCTGCTCAGGCGGGAATCCGGGGAAAAATTTCCGGAAAACAGGTATACGAAATGGTTTGCGTATGATAAAATAAAAGGTAATCTTTCTTTACGGGGAAGGCGGCCGGGAGACTGGTTTCAGGCATTTGCAGACGGCGGGCGCCAGACCGTGAAAGCATATATGATCAATGAAAAGCTTCCGCCCCATGTGCGGGGACAGATTCCCCTTCTTGCAGAGGGCAGCCATGTGCTCTGGATTGTGGGCGGGCGGATCAGCGAGGCTTATAAGGTAACGGAGGAATGCAGACAGGTCCTGGAGATTACGGTTTTCGGGGCGGAAATGTAAAAAAGTCAAAAGAAGAAAGGATATTATTATGGAAGACAAAATCAGGATTCTGCTTCCGGAGGATGAAGTGGATGCCAGAGTAGAGGAAATCGGAAAGCAGATCAGCGCCGATTATGCGGGGAAGGCCGTGCATCTGATTTGTATTTTGAAGGGCGGCGTGTTCTTTACCTGCGAACTGGCAAAGAGGATTACGGTGCCGGTGTCTCTGGACTTCATGTGTGTATCCAGCTATGGCGCAGGTACGAAGTCCAGCGGGATCGTGAAGATCGTCAAGGATCTCGACGAGCCTCTCGACGGGAAGCATGTTCTGATCGTGGAGGATATCATTGATTCCGGAAGGACCTTGAGCTATCTGACGGAGGTGTTAAAGCAGCGGGGGCCCGCCGATATAAAGATCTGTACGCTTCTTGACAAGCCGTCCAGGAGGGTGAAGAAGGAAGTGAAGGTGGATTATACATGCTTCAGCATTCCCGATGAGTTCGTGGTGGGATACGGGCTGGATTATGATCAGAAATATAGGAATCTGCCCTATATTGGCGTGGTAGAGGTATGACCATAGGGCATCCCATAACGCATGCGCTTCGCGCTGTAAAAGCAAGGTATACCCATAGGGCATCCCATAATGCATGCGCTTCGCGCTGCAAAGGTATAGTTTAGGAGGTTTTTTGAATTGGAACAGAGACACAGCAGCGGGCTGGGCTTTTACCTGTTTATCATTCTGGTGGCTGTCCTGGCCTTTATGTGGATCCGAAAGGATCTGAATGAAAGCCATGAACGGCCCTGGCAGGAGTTCGTGGCAGAGGTGGAGCGGGACAATGTCAGCGAGGCGGAGATTAAGCCCAACAGGGAAGTGCCGACCGGCCAGGTGAAGTTGTATTTTAAGAATTCTTCCACCCCCTATAGCTGGAGCGTGGAGGATGTGGCTGCGGTGAAAGAATATCTTCTGGAGCGGGAGATCCCTGTCGTCATGCGGGATGTGCCGACGGAGGATACTTTCTTTACCATTGTACTGCCGATTCTGGTTGGGCTTCTGATCGTGATTCTGGTGGTCATGAGCATGTTCACCCGTTCCATGAACGCCATGGGAGGCGGCAGCACCGGCAGCCGGATGGCCAATTTCGGAAAGAGCCGGGCCAAAGTTTCCAGGGACGGCCACGGGATCAATTTTAAGAAGGTGGCCGGCCTGGAGGAGGAGAAGGAAGATCTGGCGGAGGTCGTGGATTTCCTGAAGAATCCGGGAAGATATATGAAGGTGGGAGCCAGGATTCCCAAGGGTGTCCTTCTGGTGGGCCCTCCGGGAACCGGAAAAACCCTTCTGGGAAAGGCCGTGGCAGGAGAAGCGGGAGTGCCCTTTTTCAGCATTTCCGGCTCCGATTTTGTGGAAATGTTTGTGGGCGTCGGCGCTTCCCGTGTGCGGGATCTGTTTGAGGATGCCAAGAAAAACGCACCCTGCATCATCTTTATCGACGAGATCGACGCGGTGGGCAGGCGAAGAGGCACCGGACTAGGCGGCGGCCACGACGAAAGAGAGCAGACCCTGAACCAGCTTCTGGTGGAGATGGACGGTTTCGGCGTCAACGAAGGGATCATCGTGATGGCAGCTACCAACCGGGTGGACATTCTGGATCCGGCCCTTCTGCGCCCCGGCCGTTTTGACCGGAAGGTGGCTGTGGGAAGGCCGGACGTGAAAGGGCGGGAGGAGATACTCAAGGTTCATGCGAAGGAGAAACCTCTGGCGGAGGACGTGGATCTGAAAAAGATCGCGCAGACCACGGCCGGCTTTACCGGGGCGGATCTGGAAAACCTGATGAACGAGGCGGCCATTTTAGCGGCAAAGGACAACCGGGCATTTTTAAAGCAGGAGGACATCGAGCAGTCCTTTGTGAAGGTGGGGATCGGCATGGAGAAAAAGAGCAGGCTGATTTCCGAGAAGGACAAGAGGATCACGGCCTATCATGAGAGCGGACATGCGATCCTGTTCCATCTGCTCCCGGACGTGGGGCCGGTCCATACGGTATCCATCATCCCTACGGGGATCGGGGCCGCGGGCTACACCATGCCTGTGCCGGAAAAGGATGAGATGTTCAATACGAGAGGCAGGATGCTCCAGGAGATCACGGTGAGCCTGGGCGGACGGATCGCCGAGGAGATGATTTTTGACGACATTACCACAGGTGCCTCCCAGGATATCAAGCAGGCCACGGAAACGGCCCGCGGCATGGTCACCAAATACGGGATGTCGGATGAGATCGGCATGATCTGTTACGGCGACGACGACAATCAGGTGTTCATTGGGCGGGATCTGGCTCATGCCAGGTCCTATGGTGAAAAGGTGGCTTCCACCATCGACGAGGAGGTGAAGCGCATCATTGACAGCTGTTATTCCCAGGCAAAGAAGCTTTTGACAGAGAATAAGGAAATTCTCCATAAGAGTGCGGAGCTTTTATTGGAAAAAGAAAAAATCAGCGGGGAAGAATTTGAAGCCCTGTTTGCTGCCGGGGAAACGGTTTAAAAATGTTCATCGGAAAAGGCGGCAGAAAAACGGTAAAACGCCATGCGGAACATACATGTTCCGCATGGCGTTTTTTGGGAAAGCAGACAATGCTTTTATGGAAAATTAATAGGAGGAACAGATGGGGACAGAGAGATGCGCCGTTAAAATCGCTAAATTTTTTTTTGTAATGTGGGAAAGTTTGTGCACACTTAAGTGATAGGTAATGCTATAATAATGGACGTACCCCCCCAATACATTTTATATAGTTTTGCTACACCCCATAAGAAAGAAATACCTTCTCCTAAAAAGGACAGCGATCGACGTGCTGTCCTTTTTACTTGCCGCAAATGGGAGAATGCGGGAAGTTTTACGCATCCGCAAAATGGTATTTTGTCTTGTGTTTAACAGGATTTTGTTATAGAATGTTAAAAGACTTTTGTTATAGAATGTTAAGAGACAATAGGGCAAGGAGTGTTTGGATGAGCCGGACAGATAGAATAAACAGACAAGCTCTTTTCGGAGACGAGACGGTGGATTATCGATGTCCCGTGGAACCGGATGCAGGCGATACGGTTCTGCTCCGGTTCCGGACTGCAAAAGAGAATGTGGTCAGAGTGTATTTGCTGCAGGACAATGGCGAACGGAAGGAGATGAGGCCGGCTTCAGGAGAAAAACAGCCGGTGTTCGCATTTTATGAAACAGAGGTTTCTCTCACAGAGGAACCCTACCGGTATTGTTTTCAAATTGAAAGAGACGGAGAAGTTTGCTGGTACAGCAAAATAGGAGTGTCTGATCAGCCGGAGTGGAATTACGCATTTCAGATTACGCCGGGCTTCCATACGCCGGACTGGGCGAAAGGAGCCGTCATATATCAGATTTTTGTGGATCGTTTCAGGAACGGATGTCCGGACAATGACGTGAGAGACGGGGAATACCTGTATGTGGACGGTCTGCCGGTCAAACAGGTGAAGGTTTGGGAGCAGACGCCGGAGACGCTGGATGTGAACAATTTTTATGGCGGGGATCTGCAGGGAGTCCTGGAAAAGCTGGATTATTTGGAGGAGCTTGGCGTGGAGGTCATCTACTTCAACCCGATCTTTGTTTCTCCGTCAAATCATAAATATGATATTCAGGATTATGATTACATCGATCCCCACTATGGGAAGATTATCAATGATATTTCCTGCCAGGTGCAGGCAGGAGGGACAAACAGAGAGGCCCTCGGTTACATTACAAGAGTGACGGACAAGGTGAATCTTGAGGCCAGCAATGCATTTTTTGCCGAGGTGGTGGAGGAAATCCATAGGCGGGGGATGCGGGTGATTTTGGACGGCGTATTCAATCACTGCGGCTCCTTCAATAAATGGATGGACAGAGAGCGGATTTATGAGGAGCAGGATGGCTATGAGAAGGGCGCCTATGTCTCCGGGGAGAGCCCTTATCGGAATTTTTTTCGCTTTACAGGCGGACATTGGCCGTACAATGTGCATTATGACGGTTGGTGGGGCCATGATACCCTTCCCAAATTGAATTATGAGGAATCTCCGGAGCTCTATGCTTACATTATGAAAATCGGGCAGAAATGGGTGTCGGAGCCCTACCATGTGGACGGCTGGCGCCTGGACGTGGCGGCGGATCTGGGCCATAGCGAGCCGTTTAACCATCGGTTTTGGAAAGATTTCAGAAAGCATGTTAAGGCGGCGAAGCCGGACGCGTTGATTCTGGCGGAGCATTACGGAAATCCGGCCGGCTGGCTGATGGGCGATCAGTGGGATACGGTCATGAATTACGACGCTTTTATGGAGCCGCTCACCTGGTTTTTGACGGGGCTTGAGAAGCACAGCGACGAGCGCCGGGACGACCTGTATGCGGACGGCGAGTTGTTTTTCAGGACCATGGCCCATGAGATGAGCCGGTTCCATGTCCAGTCTCTTCAGGTGGCCATGAACGAGCTTTCCAATCACGATCATTCCCGGTTTCTGACCAGGACCAACCGGATGGTAGGCCGGATCGGATCTATGGGCGTGGAGGCGGCGGAGCAGGGGATAAAAAAGAGTGTGCTCCGCATGGCCGTGACGGTGCAGATGACTTGGCCGGGGGCGCCGACTATTTATTATGGGGACGAGGCGGGATTGTGCGGCTGGACGGATCCGGACAATCGCCGCACATATCCCTGGGGACACGAGGATACCGAGCTGATCGAGTTCCATAAAGTGATGATCGGGATTCACAAAGCTTATTCTGCTTTGAAGACGGGCTCTCTAAAGCCTTTGGCGGCAGGCAGGCACCTCATTGCATATGGAAGGTTTAACCGGGAGAACCGGCTGGCGGTGATCTTAAACAACAGTGAATCGCCTATGTGGGTGGAGATTCCCGTGTGGGAGATCGGGGTCCGGCCGGACGGGATGATGAAACGGCTGTTGATGACTTCGGGTGACTCTTATGATTCGCGGGAGGTGGACGCCCCCATTAAGGACGGTGTTTTAGCCATGGAGCTCCCGCCGGAGAGCTCGGTGATCTTTGTGGAGAGCATAGAAGAGGATTGACAAGATGTCAGTCCTTTTTGTTATATGAGAAAGTCCTTCGGGGAATTGCGTTTTCATGATATTCTGTCTGTTTTGGCGCATACTAAACCAGAGGTGACAGATTATGAATTCTCTTTGGACAGATACGGTATCCATACCGGAGCGGGAAAGCCTGCACGGGGACATAAAAACAGAGGCGGTGGTGATCGGCGGAGGGCTGGCGGGGATCTTGACGGCCAGGCTCCTTGAGGAGAGCGGCGTTAAGGCGGTGGTTCTGGAGGGAGCTCGGATCGGGAGCGGCCAGACGAAAAACACCACGGCGAAGATCACGTCCCAGCATGGGCTGGTCTATGACAAATTGGCCGCGCAGTTCGGCATGGAAGCGGCAGGGCAGTATGCAAACGCCAATGAAAAGGCCATCCGTGAATACGGACGTATCATAAAGGAATACGGCATAGGCTGCCATTTTACGGAGGCCGGCGCGTATCTTTATTCCGGGAGCCCGGAAATGGCGGAAAAGCTGATACGGGAAGCGGAGACCGCAAAAGCCCTTGGGATCGCTGCGGAATTTACCACAAAAACGGAGCTGCCTTTTCCGGTGGAGGGAGCAGTCTGTTTTCGCGGGCAGGCACATTTCCATCCTTTGGAATTTTTGAGGGGAGTGGCGGAGGGACTCGCCATATATGAAAACAGCCCGGCTCTTTTCGCGGAGGAAGGGCGCGTCCTGACAGAACGGGGAACCGTGACGGCAAAGCATGTGGTCTTTGCATGCCATTATCCGTTTATCAATGTACCGGGATATTATTTTATGCGGATGTATCAGGAACGGAGCTATGTACTGGCTTTGGATACGGAAAACTCTGCGGGGGGAGTCTCGTTTCTGCCGGAGGGAATGTATTACGGTGTGGATCAGGACGGCCTTTCTTTTCGCAGCGCGGACGGGCTATTGCTTCTCGGCGGTGAGGAACATCGAACCGGGGAGAACAGAGAGGGCGGCAGGTATGGACGGCTTATGGAACGGGCGAAAAGGCTCTGGCCGGCCTGTGAGGAGAGGTTTCGCTGGTCGGCCCAGGATTGTATGACTCTGGACGGGATTCCCTATATCGGCCGGTTTTCCCCAAAGACGCCCGACTGGTATGTGGCGACAGGCTTTCAGAAATGGGGAATGACAAGCGCCATGGTATCGGCCATGCTGATCCGGGATGACATCGTGGGGAAGGAAAATCCGGATGCGTCGGTATTTTCACCGGAGCGGTTTACGCCGGCGGCTTCTGCAAAGAAGTTTGTGTCGGGCGGCCTCCATGCGGTGCGGGATCTCTCCAGGGAGATTTTCGCACTGCCCAGAGCCGCCGCCGAGGAGCTTCCCTGCGGCCACGGCGGCGTTGTGGAGTATGAGGGAAAGAAAGCCGGCGTCTATAAGGAGGAGGACGGGACGCTCCATGTGGTATCCGTCCGCTGTCCACATATGGGCTGCCAGCTGGAATGGAATCCCGATGAGAAAAGCTGGGACTGTCCCTGCCATGGCTCTCGCTTTGATTACGGCGGAAAACGGATTGACAATCCGGCACAGGAAGGAATAAAATAAGAAAAGAGTTTGGGAAGGGGCGGGACAGCATGAGCGGACAGGAACGCAGACAGAAAATCTTAAACCTTATGGGACAGGCGGAGGGCCCCATTTCGGGGGAGCGGCTGGCAAAGCTTCTGGGAGTCAGCCGCCAGGTGATCGTGCAGGATATCGCCCTCCTCCGGGCGGCGGATCATGATATCATTGCGACCAACCGGGGATATCTCTGCTCCGGCCTGGCCGAAGCCAGCCGGGTGTTCCATGTGAACCACGGGCCGGACGAGATCGTGGAGGAGCTAAATATCATTGTGGATTTTGGAGGCACCGCGGCGGATGTGTTCGTGGAGCACGAGCCATACGGAGAGCTGAGGGCCAGGCTGGACGTACATACGAGGCGGGAGGTGCAGGAGTTTATGGACAGCATAAGCAGTGGAAACTCCAGCCCGCTCCTCACCATTACCTGCGGGGACCATTACCATACGGTCCGGGCGGCTTCGGAAAAGCTGCTGGATGAGATTGGGGAGGAGCTTTCCCGACACGGGTTTTTGAGAAACTAAGAAAGTATTTTTTTGAGAAGATATTGACGATGATAACGACAGCAAAAAATGAAAAAGCTGGGAGACCGTTTGCAGTCCCTCAGCTTTTATCTTGTAGAAACACAAAAAGTGCTTACTTCATCTCCTCGGGAAGCATCTCCAGGATTCGTTCCCTTGTATAGGCCCCCAGGAATTTTTTCTGGCTTTTTTCCAGGGCTTTTACGTCGATGGGCTTCCCAAAGGTGACCGTCACATGGGAGCGCTTTACCCAGGGCACATGGTTTTCGAAGATCTCGGCAGTTCCCGTCATGGCCACGGGAATGATGGGACAGCCGCTTTTTTCGGCGATCTTCATGCTGCCCTCCTTAAACTCCATCATGCCGGAGCCGGTGCCCCGGGTGCCCTCCGGGAAGATCCAGATGCTGATGCCCTGCTTCACGTAATCGATCCCGGTCAGGATCGTCTTAAGCCCTTCTTTGATATTGTCGCGGTCCAGAAAGAGGCAATGGAGGTTTGCCATCCAACGCCTCAGGAAGAAGATTTTCTGCATTTCCTTTTTGGCCACAAAGCCGGCTTCCCCCTTGATCAGCCGGTATCCGATCACAATGTCAAAATAGCTGCGGTGGTTGCCCACGTACAGCACCGGTTGGTCGTCGGGAATATTTTCCCGGCCGTGTACTTCGACCTTTGTCCCGGCCAGGAAAAGGATCATACCGAAAGCCCTCTGAACCAGCCAGAGGGAGCTTTTTGCCTTTGCTTCAGGATTAAATTTTCCGATGATCCATTCCACCAGAAGGGCGGGGCAGAGAAGGACCAGGAAAAAAAACAGAAAAAGTCCGATGAGGATCAGTCGTATCATAAGGATTCTCCCAATAGATTTCCGGTGTTATTTATTTTCCAGGTGGGTCATGCTGTCGACAGATTCCAGAAGCTGATTTTTCATGGCATGGAGCTTGGCCGACAGGTCGATGTGGGCCCGGTGGGGATTGATCAGGCGCTTCGCCTCGTCCCAGAGGGTGTCCAGTTCTTTTTTGCAGAAATCGCGGATCTCCATAACAGGAGCGGATTCATAGATGCATTCGCCCGCCCGGAATATCTGCACGGGAAGCTCACGGATGGTGTAGGTCTTCGGCGCCAGGTGTGTTTTTTTCCAGGTGTCTATGGGGTCGAACAACAGGAGCGGCTGGTCGTCGGAATATTCCTCGTCGACGAGAGCGATCAGGTCGGCGATCATTTTTCCCGTGTCGGCGCCGTAAATGCGGTAGACTGTCTTGTTGCCCGGATTGGTGACCTTCTCCGTGTTTTCCGAAAGCTTGATCTTGGGAATGAACCCCCCGGTTTTTTCATCCTTTAAGGCCACCAGCTTATAGACGCCGCCGAAAGCCGGCCAGTCGCTGCTGGTGATCATATTGGTGCCGACTCCCCAGGAATTGATGGCCGCGCCCTGGGTCTTTAAGCTGTTGATCAGGTTTTCGTCCAGGTCGCTGGAAGCGGAAATGATGGCGTCGCCAAAACCGGCGGCATCCAGCATTTTCTTGGCTTCTTTGGAAAGATAGGCCAAGTCGCCGCTGTCCAGGCGGATTCCGTAGCCCTTGAGAGGAATGCCCTCCGCTTTCATCTCATTAAAGACCCTGATGGCGTTGGGGACGCCGGAGCGGAGCGTATCATACGTATCCACCAGAAGAATGCAGGCGGTGGGATAAAGCTTCGCATAAGTGCGGAACGCGGTCAGTTCGTCGGGAAAGCTCATGATCCAGCTGTGGGCGTGGGTGCCTTTTACCGGAACGTCAAACATCTGTCCGGCCAGCACGTTGGAAGTGCCGATGCAGCCGCCGATCATAGCGGCTCTTGCGCCGTAAATACCTGCGTCCGGTCCCTGGGCGCGCCTCAGGCCAAACTCCATGATTCCGTCGCCCCGGGCCGCATGGACTACGCGGGCAGTCTTGGTGGCGATGAGGCACTGATGGTTGATGATATTTAAAATGGCCGTCTCCACAAGCTGGGCCTCCATAATGGGGGCGATCACCTTGACCAGGGGCTCTCTGGGAAAGACCACGGTCCCTTCGGGGATGGCATAAATATCGCCGGAAAATCTGAAGTTCTGCAGATAATCCAGGAAATCCTCGTCAAAAAGTCCGGTATTTCTCAAATAACCGACTTCTGCTTCTCCGAAACGCAGATTTTTTACATAGTCAATGACCTGCTCCAGCCCGGCCATGACGGCGAAGCCATTGCCGCTGGGATTGATCCGGTAAAAAACGTCGAAAACTGCCGTCTGGTTCGCGTTTTCCTTAAAATATCCCTGCATCATGGTAAGCTCATACAGGTCGGTCATCAGTGTCAGGTTTCTGGTGTCCATACATTCTCCTTTCGGCCGGCTTTTATGTTCGGCCGGTCCGCGTTCTTCTTTGTGATATGGGAAGATCCCCGGGATTTCCCATACAACCTACAGTTATTATAGCATGATTTTGATTTTAAACAAGTAATACATCAAATATTTACAGGTGACAAGACAATGGGGGCGCGGCCGGCGGCACTGCATATGTAAAGCTATAATTTTGAATCATCCTGAAAAACCATTCTATAACGGAATGTTATATCAGAAATTCCTCTTTCGTATGGGTGGATTGCTGGAAAATGCCATGTACGGCTTGAAAAACAAAGAAAAATAGGATAGTATAAAGGGTAATCGAAGAAAGAAGGAGAGAAAAGCCTTATGAATTATCAGATTGCGGTGATTCCCGGCGACGGTATCGGGCCGGAGATCGTGACAGAGGCCATGAAGGCGCTTGACAGGGTCGGCGCCGTTTACGGCCATACATTTACATATAAAAAGCTGCTTATGGGCGGAGCGTCCATTGACGTCCACGGCGTACCCTTGACAGAGGAAACTCTGGCGGAGGCGAAGGCCAGCGATTCCGTTCTTTTAGGAGCCGTCGGAGGCAATGTGGGAAATTCCCGCTGGTACGACGGGCCGCCTGCCACAAGGCCGGAGGCGGGGCTTTTGGGAATCCGCAAAGGACTGGAATTATTTGCCAATATCCGTCCGGCCTGGCTTTATAAGGAGCTGGCGGATGCCTGCCCTCTGAAAAAAGAGATCATCGGCGACGGTTTTGACATGGTGATCATGCGGGAACTGACCGGGGGCCTTTACTTCGGGGAGCGAAAGACCGTGACGGAGAACGGCGTGAGAAAGGCCGTGGATACGCTGGTCTATGATGAAAACGAGATCCGCCGCATTGCCGTTAAGGCTTTCGAGATCGCCGGAAAACGTTCGAAGAAGCTGATCAGCGTCGACAAGGCCAATGTGCTGGATTCTTCCAGGCTCTGGAGAGCCGTGGTGGACGAGACGGCGAAGGATTATCCCGATATCGAAGTGAGCCATATGCTGGTGGACAATGCGGCCATGCAGCTTGTGATGAATCCGGGACAGTTTGACGTGGTGCTGACGGAGAATATGTTCGGCGATATCCTCTCCGACGAGGCCAGCGAGATCACAGGCTCCATCGGCATGCTGCCCTCGGCAAGCCTTGGAAAGACGAAGCTGGGGCTTTACGAGCCCAGCCACGGATCGGCGCCGGATATTGCGGGAAAGGACATTGCGAACCCGCTGGCGACGATTTTGTCGGCGGCCATGATGTTGCGGTATTCTTTTGATTTGGATAAAGAGGCCGACGCCGTGGAGGCGGCGGTTAAACAGGTGCTCACAGACGGGTACCGCACCGGCGACATTGCCTCGGAGGGCTGTAAACAGGTCGGCACGAAGGAAATGGGAAGCTTGGTGGCAGAAAGGATAAGGTGAACATAGATGAGAAGTGATTCGGTAAAGAAGGGGATGCAGCAGGCGCCCCACAGATCGTTGTTTAATGCCCTTGGCTATACGGAGGAGGAGCTTGACAGACCACTTATCGGAATTGTCAGCTCTTATAATGAGATCGTGCCGGGACATATGAATCTGGATAAAATTGTGGCAGCGGTAAAACAGGGTGTCGCCATGGCGGGCGGAACGCCTGTCGTGTTTCCTGCCATTGCGGTCTGCGACGGCATTGCCATGGGCCATGTGGGAATGAAATACTCCCTGGTTACAAGAGATCTGATTGCGGATTCTACGGAATGCATGGCTCTGGCCCATCAGTTTGACGCCCTGGTCATGGTTCCCAACTGCGACAAGAATGTGCCGGGACTTCTGATGGCGGCGGCCAGGCTGAATATCCCGACGATCTTTGTCAGCGGCGGCCCCATGCTGGCGGGACGTGTCAAGGGGCAGAAGAGAAGCCTTTCCAGTATGTTTGAGGCGGTCGGTTCCTACAGCGCGGGAACCATGAGCGAGGAAGATGTAAGGGAATTTGAAAATAAGGTATGTCCCACCTGCGGTTCCTGCTCCGGCATGTATACGGCCAACAGCATGAACTGCCTGACAGAGGTGCTGGGCATGGGACTTCCCGGAAACGGCACCATTCCCGCCGTATATTCGGAGAGGATCAAGCTGGCGAAGCATGCGGGCATGCAGATCATGGAGCTTTTGAAAAGGGATATCAAACCCCGCGACATTATGACGGAGAAAGCATTTATGAATGCACTGACGGTGGATATGGCCCTTGGCTGCAGCACCAACAGTATGCTTCATCTTCCGGCCATTGCCCATGAGGCGGGCGTGGAGCTTAATGTGGATATTGCCAATGAGGTGAGCGCCAGAACTCCGAATCTGTGCCATCTGGCTCCGGCAGGCCCCACTTATATGGAAGATTTGAATGAAGCCGGCGGCGTTTATGCCGTTATGAATGAACTGACAAAGAAAGATTTATTATATACGGATCTGATCACTGTTACGGGAAAGACCGTCGGAGAAAATATTTCCGGCTGTGAGATCCGGGATAAAGAAGTGATCCGTCCTCTGGACAATCCTTACAGTGAAACAGGCGGACTTGCGATCCTGAAAGGCAACATTGCCCCCGATTCCGGCGTGGTGAAGCGCTCGGCGGTGGTGCCGGAGATGATGAAGCACGAAGGCCCGGCCAGAGTCTTTGACTGTGAGGAAGACGCCATTGCCGCCATCAAGGGCGGAAAGATCGTGGCGGGCGACGTGGTGGTGATTCGCTATGAGGGGCCCAAGGGCGGCCCCGGCATGAGAGAGATGTTAAATCCCACCTCTGCCATTGCAGGCATGGGACTTGGCTCCAGCGTGGCCCTGATCACCGACGGACGGTTTTCCGGAGCCTCCAGGGGAGCCTCTATCGGCCATGTGTCGCCGGAGGCAGCGGTGGGCGGCCCCATTGCCCTGATTGAGGAGGGCGATATCATTGCCATTGATATTGACGCCTGTACGCTGAACGTGAAGGTGCCCGACGAAGAGCTGGCGGCAAGAAAGGCAAAATGGCAGCCCAGAGAGCCGAAGATCACCAGCGGTTATCTGGCGCGGTATGCGAATCTTGTGACTTCCGGAAACAGAGGAGCGATACTCGAGGGATAAATGAGAGGAGAAAACAATATGAAATTAACAGGTGCGGAAATTGTGGTGGAGTGCCTGAAGGAGCAGGGTGTGGACACGGTGTTCGGCTATCCCGGCGGTACGATCCTGAACATTTATGACGCGTTATATAAGCATTCCGATGAAATTCATCATATTCTGACGTCCCATGAGCAGGGGGCGTCCCATGCGGCCGACGGCTATGCCAGGGCCACTGGAAAGGTGGGGGTCTGCCTGGCCACCTCCGGTCCGGGAGCAACCAATCTGGTGACGGGGATCGCCACGGCTCAGATGGATTCCGTTCCCATGGTGGCCATTACGGCCAACGTGGCGGTGAACCTTCTTGGAAGGGACACCTTCCAGGAGGTGGACATTGCCGGAGTGGTAATGCCCATCACCAAGCACAGCTTTATCGTCAAGGACGTGACGAAGCTGGCGGAGACAATCCGCAGGGCTTTCCGCATTGCGGCAGAGGGACGTCCCGGCCCGGTGCTGGTGGACGTTACCAAGGACGTGACGGCTGCGGAGACGGAGTATACGCCGGCAAAGCCTTCCCCTGTTCTGACAAAGGTGAATACCATCAAGGAAGAAGCCGTTGACAGGGCGGTGGAATTGATCGAGAAGTCGAAACGTCCCTATATCTTTGTGGGCGGCGGCGTGAGTATCGCGGGCGCTTCTGCGGAACTGATGGAGTTCGTGGAAAAAGTGGACGCTCCGGTGGCAGATACGCTCATGGGCAAGGGCGCTTTCCCAGGGGAGCATGAGCGCTATACCGGAATGGCCGGTATGCACGGGACGAAGACCTCCAACCTGGGAATTACGAAGAGTGACCTCCTGATCGCCATCGGTGCCAGATTCAGCGACCGGGTGACGGGAAATACGAAGCGGTTCGCGAGGGACGCGAAGGTGCTTCATATTGATGTAGATGCGGCGGAGATCAATAAGAATATTTCCAGTGACGTATCCATAGTGGGGGATGCGAAGGCAGTGCTTAAGATCTTAAACGAGCGGCTGACGAAGCAGGACCATCATGAATGGGTATCAGAGATCGAGTCCATGAAGGAGCGGCATCCGCTGACCTATCCTCAAGATATGCTGACTGCTCCCTATGTGATCGAGACTTTATACAAGATGACCAACGGTGATGCGGTCATTACCACCGACGTGGGACAGCATCAGATGTGGGCGGCTCAGTTCTATAAATATAAAGAGCCCAGGACCTTTATCACTTCCGGCGGCCTTGGCACCATGGGCTACGGCCTGGGAGCCGCCATGGGGGCAAAGGTGGGACGTCCGGATAAGATGGTGTTCAACATTGCCGGAGACGGCTGCTTCAGAATGAACATGAACGAGCTGGCGACGGCAGTCCGCTCGGATATTCCGGTGATCGAGATCGTCATCAACAATCATGTGCTGGGCATGGTGAGACAGTGGCAGACCCTGTTCTACGGAAAGCGTTATTCTTCCACGATCCTTCAGGATAAGACGGATTTCGTGAAAGTGGCAGAAGCTATGGGAGCGAAGGGAATCCGGGTGACGAAGAAGGAAGAGGTGGAGCCGGCCATCCGGGAGGCCATGGCGGCAGGATGCCCCGTGGTCATCGACGTACAGGTCGACTGTGACGACAAGGTGTTTCCCATGGTTGCGCCGGGCGGAGCCATTGAGGAGGCTTTCAATCAGGAGGATCTGGACGCAAAGAAAGCCTGAAGCCGGCTTTAGACAGGAAAAAGCGTACAGTGAACGACAATATAATTGGTCGTTGACTATAAAAACAGTAAAAATGTTAAAAATTTGACCGGGTGGCTTTACAGCCGCCCGGCCTTTGTACTATACTAATACAGTGTTGTCTATCGGCGCAAAATGGCGTTTGATTTCGGGCGGAAGAGCCCGAATTGAAGGAGGATCAGAATATGAGCAGAGTATATAATTTTTCCGCCGGTCCCGCGGCGCTTCCGGAGGAGGTTTTAAAGGAAGCGGCCGCAGAGATGCTGGACTATGAAGGAACAGGAATGTCCGTGATGGAGATGAGCCACCGTTCCAAGACTTATGACAAGATCATTAAGGACGCGGAACAGGATTTAAGAGACCTGATGGGGATTCCGGACAATTACAAGGTATTGTTTTTGCAGGGAGGGGCGCACCTGCAGTTCGCCATGGTGCCTATGAATTTTATGAAGAAGGGCACGGCTGACTATATCGTGACCGGAAGCTGGGCGAAGAAGGCCTGGAAGGAGGCGGCCAAATACGGAAAGGCCAACTGTATTGCTTCCAGTGAGGACCGGAATTTTAACTATATTCCCGACTGCTCCGATCTTCCTGTCAGCGAGGATGCGGATTACGTCTATATCTGTCAGAACAATACCATTTACGGGACTCAGTTCCATACCCTTCCCAACACCAAAGGGAAGACGCTGGTGTCGGATGTATCCTCCTGCTTTCTGGCGGAGCCCATTGATGTGGAGAAATACGGCATGATCTATGGAGGCGTTCAGAAAAATGTCGGACCGGCCGGCGTGGTGATCGCTATTATACGGGAAGATCTGATCACGGAAGAGGTTTATCCCGGAACGCCCACTATGCTTCAGTACAAAACCCATGCGGACAGTGCGTCCCTTTACAATACGCCGCCGGCTTACGGGATTTACATCTGCGGCAAGGTGTTCAAGTGGTTAAAGAAGATGGGCGGCCTTGAGGCCATGAAGGAGCGCAATGAGAAAAAGGCGGCGCTGCTTTACGGCTATTTGGACGGGAGCGGGCTCTTTAGGCCCACGGTCACGGACAGGGCTTCCCGTTCCTATATGAACGTGGATTTTGTGACAGGTGATAAGGAGCTGGACGCGGAGTTTGTGAAGGCGGCGGAGGCCGCAGGATTTTCCGGGCTCAAGGGCCACAGGAGCGTCGGCGGGATGCGGGCCAGTATCTACAATGCGGTGACTGTCGAGGCGGTGGAGGCTTTGGTTCAATTTATGAAAAACTTTGAAAAGACACATATAGCCAACGGCGAAAAGAGCTGCCCCTGATTATAGCCCCTCCGGGGAGGCGCACGATTTTGTAAGGTAAATACTGCGCTTTAACACAGCAAAAATCGACGCAGTGAACGTCAAAAGGAAGACTTTGACGTTCACTGTAGAAATGAAAGGCCCCTGCCTTAGGGCAGGTTGCGGGACATCGTGGAGGAGAAGAGAATGAAAAGAAAGATTCACTGCCTGAATCCGATCTCAAAAAAAGGACTCAGGCTGTTGTCGGAAGAGTATGAACTGACGGAGCAGTTTGAGGAGGCGGAGGGCATTCTGGTGCGGAGCGCTTCCATGCATGAGATGGAGCTTCCAAAAGGTCTGGAGGCTGTCGCCAGGGCCGGAGCCGGGGTCAACAACATTCCCCTGGAGAAATGTACGGAGAAGGGAATCGTGGTCTTTAATACGCCCGGAGCCAATGCCAACGGGGTGAAGGAGCTGGTGGTGGCAGGTATGCTGATGGCGGCCAGGGACATCCGCGGCGGTATCGAGTGGGTGGAGCAGAACAAAGACGATTCCAACATCAGCAGGGATATGGAGAAGAGCAAGAAGATGTTTGCCGGGACGGAGATCATGGGCAAGCGTCTTGGCGTGGTCGGCCTGGGAGCCATCGGTGTCCGGGTGGCCAATGCGGCGGCGGATCTTGGCATGAGAGTTTACGGCTATGACCCTTTCCTCTCGGTGGATGCGGCCTGGCAGATGACTCCATTTATCAAGCATGTGACCAACCTCGATGAGATCTATAAGAAGTGTGATTATATTACGGTGCATGTGCCGCTTCTTGACAGCACCAGGGGAATGATCAATAAGGAGGCCTTTGCCAAAATGAAGGACGGCGTGGTTATTTTAAATTATGCCCGCGACCTTCTGGTCAACGACGACGATATGCTGGAGGCTCTTAAGAGCGGAAAGGTCCACCGTTACATGACGGATTTCCCCAATCCCAAGGTGACTCATATGCCCGGCGTCATTGCGACTCCCCACCTGGGAGCCTCCACGGCGGAGTCGGAGGATAACTGCGCAGAGATGGCGGTCAAGGAGCTGATGACGTATCTGGAGACAGGTTCTATCCGCAATTCGGTAAACTACCCTTCCTGTGAGATGCCTCCCTGCAGAGGAGCCTGCCGCTTGTGTATCTTCAACGTGAATAAGCCCAATATGATCGGGCAGTTTGCGTCTGTGCTGGCGGAGGAGGGGGTCAATATCCCCGACATGCAGAACAAGAGCAGGGGCGAGGTGGCGTACACCATCATGGATGCCGATCAGGAGGTGCCAAAACGTGTCATCGACCGTTTGCTGGCGATTGACGGCGTGTATAAGGTGCGGATCATCAAATAGAAGAATACGAATGAGATATGGAAAGCTCTGCGGCTGCCGTTCGGGTGGCGGCAGGGCTTTCGGAGTAAGGAGAAAGTTATGGCGATTGTAAAGCCGTTTATATGTTTAAGGCCGGAGACCTCCGTGGTTTCCAAAGTGGCGGCTCTTCCCTATGATGTCTATAGCCGGGCGGAAGCGAAGGCGGAGGTGAAGAGGGAGCCATTTTCTTTTCTTAAAATTGACCGGGCGGAAACGGGCTTTTCTGACAAGGTAGATACATATGATGCCCGTGTCTATAAGCGGGCCAGGAAGCTGTTGGATGAGATGACAGCCAACGGGATTTTTGTGCGGGAGAAAATCCCCTGCTATTATGTCTATGAGCTGACCATGGACGGCCGTGCCCAGACCGGGATCGTGGCCTGTTCATCCATTGACGATTATGCCGGGAATGTGATTAAAAAGCATGAAAATACCAGGGCGGAAAAGGAGGAGGACAGGGTTCGGCATGTGGATGTCTGCGACGCTCAGACCGGCCCCATCTTTTTAGCCTACCGGGCCAGAGCAGATATCAATGCCATCGTGGCGGAGGCGAAAACGGGAGCTTCCCTCTATGATTTCACGGCAGTCGACAAGGTTCGCCATATGGTTTGGCGGATCGACAGCCCGGAACAGGTGAAAGCGCTGGAGGAGGCATTTGCCAGAGTTCCGAATACCTATATTGCAGACGGCCACCACAGGGCGGCTTCGGCGGTCCGGGTCGGCTTTAAACGGAGGGAAGAGCATCCGGATTACAAGGGTGACGAACCCTACAATTACTTCCTGTCGGTATTGTTTCCCGATGAGGAGCTTATGATCATGGATTATAATCGGGTGGTTAAGGATCTCAACGGACTTTCGGAGGAGGCTTTCCTGGAGCGGCTGAAGGCGGATTTTGAGATCCGGAATGTGGGAAGTGAGCCGGTGCGGCCGAAGAAAAAGGGAGAATTCGGCATGCTCCTTTCCGACTGCTGGTATCTGCTTACATCGAAACGTCCTCCCTGCGGCGACCCCGTGGCGGATTTGGATGTGTCTGTCCTCCAGGACACCCTCCTCGGGCCTGTCCTGGGAATCGGGGATCCGAGGACCGATACGAGGATTGACTTTGTCGGCGGCATCCGCGGCCTTTCGGAGCTTTCCCGCCGCTGCCATACGGATATGAAGGTGGCTTTTTCTATGTATCCCACCTCCATCGGGGAGCTTTTTCAGGTGGCCGACGCTTCCAGGCTTATGCCTCCCAAGTCGACATGGTTCGAGCCGAAGCTCCGAAGCGGCCTTTTTATACATAAGTTGTCGCGATAATACATTAATTAAACGCGAACTATATTTGTACCAGTGCGTCGCCTATTTTATATTTAGCTTAATTATTATTCATCCGCCGCTCCAAATTTAGGATAAAGCCTGAGGTTCAGGCGGCTCTTGCTGATGTACACGGAATTATTTTCTGCTTTGCTCCCCAATCTTGACGCCGTTAAGTTTTGATGATATAATCTTAGCGGCGACAAGATTGGAGGTTGTTATGGATAATAAGCCTTATCATCACGGAAACCTGCGAAGCGCTTTAGTTGAAGCTGGATTAGAGTTAATTAGCATGGAGGGTGAGGAGACTTTATCCCTACGCAAAGCTGCTCTAAAATGTGGTGTCAGTAATGCTGCTCCTTATGCTCATTTTAACAACAAGGATGAGTTTATTGCCGCAATTCAACAACATATTATGGATTTGTTTGTGTCAACGTTGGAGCAAGCAGCAGAGATGTATGAAAATGCCCCTGATTTTCTGCCTATGCTCGGAACCGCCTATGTTAAATTCTTTTATCACAATCCCGTATATTTTGATTTTCTTTTTTCCAGAAAAAACATTCGGATAAACTTGTCATTGGATTGTATGGGCGAAAAAGAACCCCTGCCGCTAAAAATACTGAAGCAGGCTGCAATGCAGACCTTTTCCAAAGTTGATATGCCAGATCCTGTCATACAAAATAAAATAATAGCAATGTGGGCCTTGGTCCATGGTTTATCGGCTATCGCAACGATGCCCAATGTAGAGTATGACAAAGATTGGGAAACAAAAATTGAAGATATTATTAAATCTATTTAGCCCCTATAGTATAAAACGGGAGGACGAAAATGAATGTTATCATACATGATTTGACCGACCTGCAGTTTCAACAGATTTTCCCGCAAATCACAAAAGATACACGAATTGTATCTAATAAAGGTTCCATAAAAAACTGTATTGGATGTTTTGGACCGAAGTATTCCCTTTCTTCTTCCTTTCTTTAAGATGATAGATCATGAAACCCACCATAAGCCACGATATAAAAAATCATTCCAACTTTTCGTATATTTTTATGGTGAACATATTACTCCATCGGAAAAAGATACCGCTGAAAATATGGTTAGCAGGAACAGTATCAATTTCAATGCATCAAATCATAACGTTGCTTTTTTCAATTCCATAGAGCAGCTATGTGGGAAAGTGGGGAAGCAGTGAAAAGATGAATATAAGTATTATTAACGGAAGTCCCAAGCCTGGGGAAAGTACATCAGGACTTTTGATAAAGTATTTGTTGCAAGAAACGGGAGAAAGTAATGCACAGGTATTCAAATGCTCCTTGCAAGCAACAGAGTTGGCAGAAATAGCAAGCAGTGATGTATTGGTATTTGTGTTTCCGCTCTATGTAGATAGCATCCCCTCCCAGCTACTCCAATTCCTAATTATCTTAGGAGAGCGAAAAGATTTGAACCATGATATTATGGTGTATTGCGTTGTGAATAATGGTTTTTTTGAAGGGACACAAAATTATATTGCAATTCAACAGATGAAAAATTGGTGTGTCGCAGCTAATTTGAAATGGGGGCAAGGTGTTGGCATTGGGGCTGGCGAAATGCTCCCGTTTATTTCCAATGTTCCACTCAAGCTCTTCTATAACTGTTGTTTGCGGTACATAAAAAATGCCACCAATGAAAACATTGGTGGCAACCTGTAAAATCCTCAATTTGAGGCATCCGGTTTTGAGGACTCGGAAAAAGAAATCACAGCTTCATTCTTTTTCATAAACAAGAGACCAAAAGAACCCGGCCCGCAGTTGCAGGCAATGGCGGAGGACGCCTTTTGCAGATAAACCCTCTCAAAAGGACAGTACTGCTTCACCAGACGCAAAATGAGCCGAATGCTTCTATCCTCCAATCCCGCATAGGTGATGAAAAGGACCCGCCTGTCGATGTTTCTTGTGTTCGAGAGTACCTTCTTCACATAGCGCTTCGCAACGTGGACAAAGCTGCCCATCTCCATGCCGCTGACTACCATTTTGCTCTTTTTGAGAGAAATAATCGGATGAAGAAGCAGTGCGTCGCAGAGTATCTGCACTCTCTTGGATATATGTCCCGCCTGACACATCATATGCGTACTGTCAATGATAAAAGCAGAAGAAATATAGCGCCTCAGCTTTTTGACGGTTTTCACAATCTCTTCCTTTGTGGCATGATTTTCCGCCATGGAAGCGGCATAGAGCACCACCAGACCCATACTGCTGGAAAGATGCCCGGAATCCAGGACAGTGACGTTTTCAAAGGATTTCGCCGCCTCAAGGGCATTGTAGTATCCCTGGCTGGTATGCTTTGCCATTGTAATATGAATCACATTCTGAGCTTCCGTCAGCCTTTCCGCAAAAAACCGTTCATAGTCCTCCACAGCCGGCGGTTTGGAGAAACCGTTCTCCCCTGAAATAATATGCAGCAGCAACTCATCTGCTTTCAGTTCCTGGTCATCTAAAAACCGCCCCTGGTCTGTACAGACATAATAAGGACATATCGAGATATCAAACTCCTTCCTCAGAGATTCCGGAAGGTCACATACACTGTCTGTCGTCACCATGATAGAACGCCGCTTTGACTGTTCAAAAATCAGAACATCTTTTCCAATCTCCGACTGGTCAGCCACCTCGCTCAGTTTCACAAGCTCCTTCGGGAGAATACTTAAAACGCCCGCTTCAAGCAGTGCTCCGCTGACCGGTTTTGCCAGATAACCGCTGAACCCCTCCTTCCGGTAGAGAAGCTGGTTGTCGCTTCCCGCATTGGCAGTCAGCGCAATCACCGGCACATCCTGACACAGCCCTCCCGGCTGCGAACGCAGTGCATGAAGGCACTGAATCCCATCCATCTTTGGCATCAAATGATCCATCAGAATAGCGTCATAATGCTGAGTCTGCGTCTTACTCAAACATTCGGCGCCGCTTAATGCTGTATCAATCTGGATTTTTGTCGCCGAAAGCAGCTTCCGCACCACCATCAGATTCATCTCGTTGTCATCCACCACAAGAATATGCGCATCTGGTGCCTCAAAACTCTGCCTGTACTGTTCTCCTTCGTGGGTTTTCACACGGGACGCCAGTGTAAATATTCCCAGCTCTTTATTATCTACAATATCCTGCTCCAGCATGACCAGAAAAGTAGACCCTTTGGTATAAACACTGTTGACACTGATCTCTCCGCCCATGAGCCCCACCAGCTGATGGACAATGCTCAGTCCCAGTCCGGTACCTTCAATATGGCGGTTTTTCTCTTCATCCACCCGTTTAAATGCATTAAAAATGTAGGGAATGTTTTCCTTCTTTACCCCCTGTCCAGTGTCCTCCACGGAATACCAGACCCGTACCCGGTTTAGCATCAGCCGTTCACACCAGATGGAAAGGGTGACGGACCCTTCACTTGTGTACTTCACGGCATTATTCAGCAGGTTAATCAATACCTGCTTGATACGCACCTCATCGCCGCAGAGCATGCTTGGAATCGAGGAATCCACATGCAGCCGGAACTCCAGCCCTTTTTCTTTTGCTTTGACCCAGATCATATTGACAATTTCCGAAAAAAGCGCTCCCGTCTCATAAGAAACATTCACAATCTCCATCTTTCCGGATTTTATCTTAGACAGATCCAGGATGTCATTGATCAACGTGAGAAGCATTTTACTGGCGCCCTGAATATTCCGCGCATTTTCAGCAACATCTTCCGGAATCTCTCCCCGCAGAATAATCTCATTTAATCCGATGATCGTATTGATCGGCGTACGGATCTCATGACTCATGCTGGAGAAGAAGTGATTCTCCGCCTTGTTCAGTTCTTCAATCTCCTTTTTCTGCTGCCTGGAAAGTTCGTTTTCCTTCTCATAAAGCCTGTTCAGAAACAAAAGCATCACACTGGTCAACACACCCACCAGAATGACAGACATTGAAGAACAGAAGAAATAATGTTTTTCTGCATTTTTCGCAACAAGTTCCGGAAAATAAAAAGCCGTATAATAACAGAGTATCGTCTCTGCCATACAGAACAGGAAAAAAATTTTCTTCCGTTTTCCCTCCAGGGCAATGCTAATGTAAATGAAACAGAGCACAAACCACTCCGGCACTCCGCTATAAAAGCCGCCTGCCGAAAAAAAACTTACCGGAAACAGCATAAGAAGCAGTACCGTAATGATTGTGGCCCCCGTATTGATGCATTCCTTCCGGATACTGATTTTTACGACTACAGCCATACAGACAAGGCTCACCGCCAGGATCAGCAGATTTACAAGGTTTCTTCCCATTAACAGTATAATCACCAATGCAATCATACTGATCCCTGTGACCACGCGGAACATACGTTCTCGCAAGCCTATCCTATGGTCAAAAATTATTTCAAACCATCTTTTCAACACGAAGTGCTTCCTCCTGTTTTTCAATTATAATCCGGCGATGGTCTCGCAAACCTCATCATACAAACGCAGCAAGATCGGGTGGCCATGCCGGATATATTCCGCATTTCCTTTTTTTCCGGCCTGCTCCAACAGTTTTGCCTGATCTGCAAGCAGCTCTGCCCCAATAGTCAGAGATGTGCTTTTCAGTGCATGGACTTTAACCGCGTAATCAGCCCAGTTGCTGGTCTCGTATAAGAAATCAATTTCCGCCCTCTTTTCTATAGCCTGATCACAAAACATCTGCAGCATTTCCAGATAAAATCCTTCTTCCCCGCAGCAGTAATCCAGCCCCAGCGGCACATTGATACCGATTTTACTGAGTGGCGCAAAGGACAGAGAAGATTCGCCGGCTGGTTCCTCCTCCCCAATATCGTCCTCTAGGCTATTTTCCTCCCAAACCGTTCCCTCCGAAATACTTTCTTCCTGAAGGGATTCTTCCACCTGACCCTCTTCCGATATCGATTCTTCCAGTAAAGGCTCTTCCACAGACACGCCTTCCGTATGATCCTCGTTCTGTACAGTTTCTTCCAGAAGAGGTTCCTCTGTCCTGGCTTCTTCCAAAACTGCCTTTTGAACCGTTTTTTCTCTCGGAACCCTTTTATCCGGCACAGTCTTGCCTGATTTTGCCTTTTCTGTCTGTTTTTTTGAACTCACATGCAGCTGTCCATACTGAACACTGTCCTTTGGCAGTACCTTATGCAGTACCCGCTCCAGAACCGTCCGCTCAATAGGCTTTGGTATAAATTCCGTAAACCCTTCGTTCCGGAACATTTCCCTTGCACCGCTGATGGTATTTGCAGTCAAGGCGATCACCGGCAGATCCTGGTATTCCCCGTTGTTGATTTCACGGATCTGCTTCAACGTTTCCACACCGTCAAATCCCGGCATCATATGATCCAGGAAAACCATATCATAAGGAGTGGAGGCACACCGTTCCACTGCCTCCTTCCCGCTGAGACAAGTATCCACTTGAATGCCATAGCTGCCCAAAACGCCTTTGGCCACTACAAGATTCATTTCCTCGTCGTCAACAGCCAGAACCCTGACTCCCTCGCAGGAAAAAGGTCTGCGGCCTGCGGCCTGTGCCTCTCCAAACCCGTTTGCCTTCACTTCACCATTCAACAAATTCACTACAGAAAGAGCAAAGAACGGTTTATGGATCACCAAAAGTCTGCTGTCTCTGCTCAGCATGAATTCCCGCTCCGCGATCACCACTACTTGAAGCTTGGTCGCCAGTTCTTCATAATAGGAGCTGTTCTCTTCATATTCTGCCTGCGCGATAAACACATGAGTCAGAGCATGGTTGCTCTGCAGCTTGAGAAGCCCTTCAAAATTATGGGCCTGATACCCCTCAATGCCAAGTCCCTCCACCATATGGAGAATCATATTGTCATAATATCTGCGAACCTCATCGCTGCTGTATTTCTCCGGCCGGAAATAGCATGCAATACAAAGCCGCTCTGGAGCAGAGAGCGTTATGGCTGGTGTATCGTCCTCCACTCCCTGCGGAATTGTGATATGGGCCTGCAGACCTTGCTGTTCTTTACTGTCAAAATGAATAAATCCGCCCATGGCATGAAGCAAGCCTCTGGCGATGGGAAGTCCCAGCCCCAGTCCGCCCGCAAAACGACTGCTTCCGGACTCTGCCTGATAAAAATCATCACACATCTGTGCAAGCTGGGAATCCGTCATACCGATCCCTGTATCACAGACATTTATGATCAGATTAATTCCATAGCTTTCCCGGCGGAATTCAATACAGACGCTCAAACCGCCCTCTTCTGTAAACTTAATGGAATTCTCCAACAAAATTTTGAGAACATGGGAAATTTTTTCCACATCTCCGATCAAAACCGCCGGTATCTTCGGGTCGAGGTCAAACACCATCTCCAAATGCTGTTTGCCGCTCTGCATGGCAGTCATCGTAATGATGTCATTGAGCAGTGAAGTAATCATATACGGCTCTTTTGCCGGGGTCAGCGTCCCTTCCACAATCTCCGTATAATCCAGCATATTGTTGATCTGGTTAGTCAGACGTTTGCCTGCCAGCTGTATGGACTGCATATCTGCCCGGATTTCCGGAGAAATATCCTTTTCCAATATAACTTCGCTGATCCCAAACACCATGTTAATGGGCGTCCGAAGCTCATGAGATACATTGGACAGGAATTCTGCATTCTGCTTCCCCGCTTTCTCCAGCTGAGCCAAAGTACTGTCATGTTCCTTTCTTGTCTCCCGCCTTCTGTTGATACGGTACCTTGCAATCAACATGGCGCCTATCACTACCGTAACACCGAGTATCAGGCGCATGATATCCTCCGTATACATATCAGAAGTGATCGTCTGTAAAAGAAAGAAATGATACAAAAGAATCAATACATACAAGGCGACTGTCATATACAACAGCCGCTTTTTGTCAAACATCGAAAAAACAAGAAACAGCATACATGCCACAGCAGGTATGTCAAAAAGAGTAATTCTATGTACTCCAAAGAAAAAAAAACCGATCATCAAAAGTCCGGCGCATAAATTTTCATAAAATGTTTCTGAACCAGCTCTTCCAATGTGAAGGCACCACACAAGAGTATTTCCGATCAGAATGACCGGAACCATCCAGAATTCCCATGACATGGCGACTGTAATCAGGATCAGCATTATACCAAACATGGTGACAATGCTGGCCAGAAGCAGATGGAGGCTGGTCTGCTTTTTCGCTCTCATTTTCCCTCCAACCCCATTGCCACTCTTTTTAACAGTTCCTTCGGGAAAAACGGTTTCTTCAGATAATTCACCGCTCCCAAGCTGATCGCACTGCGTACATCCTCCTCATATCCAGAAGCAGTCAGAAAAATAACGGGAACCTCCACAGAAGAATCTTTCATACGCCGGAAGGTCTCAAGCCCGTCCATGATCGGCATTGCTATATCCAGAAGAATCAGATCGACTCTCTGGCTCTTGATCTTATCAAGAGCTTCCCTTCCTGATTCTGCAAGAAGAACCGTATAATCCTTCTCCAAAATCATCCTCGTCCTCTTCAGATTCATCTCATCATCATCCACTACCAAAATACGTTTGCGCATACTGCGGCCTCCTTCCTAATTACTTATGGGATTTCCCAAACCCCCGCAAGGTATATTTTAAAGCAGGATCGCGATAAAATCAAGCCCAAGGACAATCATTTATTTACGGAAAATACTTTTCTATGAATGTCCGAAATCTCATACCTACAAAAACTTTCCACACTGCATATAAAACACAGAATAATTGTCTGCCGGCATTCTCCGTAACCTATAATACATGAGCAACATGGTTATAAAACTGCTCCTTATCCGTCAGTGCTTCATCGGTGATCCAAACCGTATAACGCTTCATCCCTTATGACTCTCCCTGAATTTTGTAAATGCATTTCCTGCGTCCTGCACCTTGTGCACTATAACTTCTCCGGGCAGTCGGATTCGGAAGTGGCGCAGATGGGGAAGAAAGTGACCGATACGGATGTTATGAAGCTGAGATCAATGATACACCAAGCTGACCGCTGAGAGGGAAACACTCAATCAGCGGTATCTTGCATTGAAAGAGGAAGTAAAAGAAGCAGAGAAAATCA
>CAJUQY010000026.1:0-3495 GCA_910588815.1 uncultured Lachnospiraceae bacterium
GGAGAGCGTCTGCTTGACGTGTAGAAGGTCGCAGGTTCGAGCCCTGTTGTCTCCAGAAAGTACAAATCCCTGCATTTACGGAAAATGAAGTTCCATAAATGCAGGGATTTGTATTTCCGGGCCGCTTGCCCTGCTCAGTTCCAGAAATCCGTTCCCCCAATTCCAATCTCGGAAGCTTTGAATACCGGAGCCTTCCTTCCGCCTTATGCCTGCAGTAATCCTTATATGCCGCCGTCACCTTCCCGCTCAGAATGACAATGAATATCCTTCGGATAATTGTTTTTGGTAATGACCATATTGCTGTTGATAAAGTAACAGCGCCCCTCCATGGCAATATGTTTAATGGTGGAATGCCAGCCTTCATGACTGCTGGTATTGGGCGCAATGTAAAGGGAAATCCCTCTCTCTGTCCCGGGAGTTTTTCACCCCCGAAAAATATACAAATCCTGAATCTTCTTTTTTGGTACATCATTGACAACAGTCAAGATTTCCAATTATAATTATTTCATAAGCATCTGACTGGTGATGCCCTGAAAAATTATTGCGCACGATTTTTGCAAGGTAAATTCTGCGCTTCAGCGCAGCAAAAATCGGCGCAGCGAACGCCAAAAACAAAATTTTTTGTCGTTCACTATAAATATACAGGAAATCGAAAGAAGGAGGTATCCTTATGAATTACCGTACACTTGGCCGCACCGGCATTCAGGCCGGTGAGATCGGCATAGGCTGCGAAGGTTTTCTGGAAAAGTCCGAGGAGACCGTAAAGCAGTTTATCGATCTGATGGAGGAGGCCGGCGCCAACTGCATCGACCTCTATTCCCCCAATCCGGACATGCGCTCCGCCCTGGGCAAAGCCCTGAGGGGGCGCCGGGAGAAATTTGTTTTAGAAGGGCATCTGTGTGCCGTCTGGAAGGACGGCCAATACAAACGTACCCGCGATATTGCAGAGGTAAAAGAAGGGTTTGAGGATCAGTTAAAACGGCTTGGCGTGGGAATCACGGTGATGAAAGCTTTCGGCGGCGGAGATCTGCTGAGCGAAGAGCTTTCTCCCGCCGGAAAGGCCCTGACTCCTTATCAGTGCCTCCACTACGCACTGAGCCGCCCCGGGGTGGCCTGTGTCATGGCCGGCGCCAGAAGCACAGATGACCTCAAACGCAGCCTGGCCTATGAGGAGGCCTCCGACGAAGAGAAGGATTATGCGGAAGCTTTCGCGGCATTTCCCAAAATCAGCTGGAAAGGCCATTGCATGTACTGCGGCCACTGTGCACCGTGTCCCAAGGGCATTGACGTGGCCTCTGTCACCAAGTTCCTGAATCTGGTCAGAGCCCAGGGAGAGATTCCGGAAACGGTACGCGAGCATTATGCGGTCCTTCCCCACACGGCCTCAGAGTGCGTCCGGTGCGGCGCCTGTGAGAAGCGCTGTCCCTTCCAGGTTCCTGTGATGAAGAACATGGAGGAAGCAGCAGACGTATTCGGAAGGTGACTTTCCGAAATCGAAAAACCGTGCTGTTTCATGCAAAGCAGTGAGGAGGTGAAAATATGCCAAGCAGTGCAGAAATCATTAAAAGCACCGTCGAAGAATTTCAAAAAATCCAGGCTCACATGAAAAATGCCAAAGAGGAAAACGCTACAAAGACCTATGAGGGGTTAAAAAAAGATTACAAGTCCTTAAAAGCCGTGCTGGCGTCTTTAGGCGTTAATCTCACAGACATTGATGAAATCAAAGAATAAAAAATTCGCCTGTGCATATTTTCTGCACAGGCGGATTTTTATGCACAGGGGTGCATATCGGCTTATTCTCCGAAATCCGTCCGGATATCTCCGCTGGAATAGTACACCTTTCCGGCCTCATAAGGAATCCCTTTGGCCGCAAACATTTCCTCCATGGTCACAAGCTGAAAGCCCTGGGCCTTAAGCTCCGGAATGATGGTCCGGCAGGCCTCGATGGTCTCCGCATGGATATCATGCATCAGGATAATGTCGCCGTCGGCGGCCTTCTTTTTCTCATCATAGAGCACGCACTGGATCGTCGCCTGCGGATCCTTGGTCTCCCAGTCCAGCGTATCCACATTCCAGCGGGCCATGGGATACTTGACCACATCCCTCACATGATTGTTCCAGCCGCCATAAGGGGGACGTACCGTGCTGGTTCCCGAAAGCCCCCAGCCCTTTAAAATATCATTGACCCCTTCGATCTGACTCTCAATTTCTTCATCACTGATCTTCTTAAAGTTCATATGGTTCAGCGTGTGGTTACCCACCTGACAGCCAAGCTCCAACTCCCGACGGATAATTTCCTCCGCCTTGCTGCCTTTCAGGGCATCTCCAACCACGAAAAACGTCGCTCTGGCATCATTTTCTTCCAAAATATCCAAAAGCTCCGGAGTGGTCGACGCCTTGGGCCCGTCGTCAAAGGTCAGGCACACCATGGGCTTTGTCGGATCCACATTACCCGACACAGGAGCCTGAGCTGCCTGCCCCTCTCCGCCAAGATCCATCGCCAGATGCCCTGAAAGTTCTTCCATGGGAACGGTAAAAGAGAGCGCCTCTGTCACGCCGTCGACCAAAGTCCCTCCGGGGAAATAAAGCGTCAGGCCGTCTTCATTCCATGTGTAATACTTGAAGTTCGCCTCAACCGCTTCTGCCGCCCCGTTCTTCGGAGTTCCTCCCTGTGCCTGGACAAATTCCTTTGTCTTGGCCGACAAAAGCTCCAGGTATCCTTCTGTGAGTACGTCGGAAAGAGCAAGCTCCGCCCCATCCGACATCCGGTAGGTATAGGTCTCCACGGTATCTCCGGCCTCTCCCGCCTGGGGAAGCTCCTTGTGAATATTGAATTTGACAGAAAGCAAGTCCTCCCCCGTCTGATAGGACTCATAATCCGCTGCCATAAGCATACGGTTCCTGCCGTCGGTCCGCAGTTCCTGAACCTGCCGTTTGAACACGGAAACCAGGTCATCCACCCGTTTTGCAATGGCTCTGTCTATGGCCTCGTTTCCTACTGCCGGGTAACGAACAATGAGCCCCTCATAATCCGCCAGTTCTTTGATTTCCTGCAATGTCCCGGCTTCCTGTTTCTCGGCGGGAACCGTGAACGAAAAGTCGGCCTCGGAAATCCTTTTATCCGCCGCTGCTTCACTTGTCTGAGGCCCTTCCGTCGCCGCTGCCGGTTCACCGGAATCTTTATCTCGTCCAAACGCCAGCCAGAGGATCACCGCAAGGCAAAGCACAGACACAGCTGCCGCAAGAGCTATAATCACGATCCGCTTCCGCCTCTGCTGCCCTTCTCTCTCCGCCTTCTCCCTGCGATACTTTTCTTGTTCCCACCTGGCCCATCTGGCCTCAGAACTCCCCCGCGGAGATCTCCCTGATGCCTGCGGGCTTCCCGACGCTCTCCGCCCCCCCGCTGCCTGCGGACTTCCCGACGCCTTCTGACCCCCCGCTGCCTGCGGGCTTCCCGACGCTCTCCGCCCCCCCGCTGCCTGCGGACTTCCCGAC
>CAJUQY010000026.1:3595-40387 GCA_910588815.1 uncultured Lachnospiraceae bacterium
GCCTTCTGACCCCCGGATGCCTGCGGGCTTCCTGACGCTCTCCGGCCCCCCGCCTGCGGGCTTCCCGGCGCTCTACGGCCCCCCGCCGACTGCAGGCTTCCCGGCGCTCTCCGGTCTCCCGCCGGCTGCGGGTTTCCCGGCGCTCTACGGCCCTCCGCCGACTGCGGACTTCCCGGCGCTCTACGGCCCTCCGCCCCCCGAGGGGCTGCCCCCGCCATTTCATTCACCGGCGCCTGGCGTCCCGCTCCGCTCTGTCCGTCTCCTGATGGTACTCTGTTTCTAGGCCTGTGGGAAAGCCGAAAATTCTCCGGCCGCCTCTCATTTCTATCCTCCTGTGCCATACCTTTAACCTCTTTTACCTTAATATTTCATCAGAGCATTCTTCTTAAACTGCCTCTATTACCTTAACACAAATTTTTGAAGATGACCTTAACAAAATATGACAAATTTCTTACTTTAGTATGATATCCCGAATCTACACTCCAAGGAAATTTTTCACAACAGCCTCCATCTCAGAAACCTCACAGACTGTCTTGTGAAGCACTTGGGCTGTCCGTATCTCCTCAAGGGCGGCGGGAACCGGCACTCCGGAAAGCTCCGCCAGTTTGTCCGCCAGCGCGAAATCTTCCATACCATCATATTTCCCGTCGATGGCTTCCATGACACTTCTGGTGAATTTATAAGGACTTGCCGTGGAGGCAATGAGCATCTTTCTGTCGTCCTTTGTCGTTTCCCGGTAGCTTCTCCCCACAAAAGAAGCAACCGCCGTATGCGTATCCAGCACATAGCCCGCCCGCTCATAAACTGACTTAATCTCCGCCGCCGTCTCCTGCTCCCCGGCAAATCCACCGGCAAAATCGGAGAGCTGCTCCCGCATCTTGGCGGTGATCTCATAGCGGCCCGTCTCGGAAAGCGCCTTCATCAAAGCCGCATCCTGCCCCGCGTCATTTCCGGCGATCCGATAGACCAGCCGTTCCAGATTGCTGGAGATCAAAATGTCCATAGACGGCGAACTGGTCAGAATAAACTCCCGATTCCGGTCATACGCACCCGTCTGAAAAAAGTCAAACAGCACCTTATTTTCATTGGATGCACAAATCAGCTTCCCAATGGGCACCCCCGCCAGCTTCGCATAATAAGCCGCCAGGATATTCCCGAAATTCCCTGTGGGCACCGTCACATTGATCTCTTCGCCGTCGTCAATGACACCCTGTTTAAGGAGACGGCCATAAGCATAGACATAATAGACCACCTGGGGCACAAGACGGCCGATGTTGATGGAATTGGCCGAAGAAAATTGATAACCGCAGGAATCCAGCTCCCTCTTCAGATCCCTGTTCCCGAACATGGCCTTGACGCCACTCTGCGCATCATCGAAATTCCCATGAATCCCCACCACAAAAGTATTCGCCCCCTTCTGGGTTACCATCTGCTTCTTCTGAATGGGGCTCACTCCGTCCTTGGGATAAAAGACGATGATTTTAGTGCCCGGCACATCGGCAAACCCCGCCAGCGCCGCCTTCCCCGTATCTCCGGAGGTGGCAGTCAGAATCACGATCTCATTCTTCACCTGATTCTTCTTCGCCGCGGCCACCATCAAGTAAGGAAGAATCGAGAGAGCCATATCCTTAAAGGCGATGGTCGGGCCGTGGAACAGCTCCAGGTAATAGGCCCCGCCCGCCTCCCTGAGCGGCACAATCTCCTCCGTATCAAATTTGTCGTCATAGGCGCCGTCAATGCAGGCCCGAAGCTCCTCCTCCGTAAAGTCCGTCAGGAATTCCCTCATGACCGCCAAAGCGGTCTCCTGATAGGAAAGGCCGGACAGCTCCTTCATGGTCATGGGCAAGGCCGGAATACGCTCCGGAACAAACAGGCCGCCGTCATCTGCCAGCCCTTGGAGGATTGCCCGGGATGCAGGCACCTTTCCGCCTGTTCCTCTTGTACTTCCATATAATAATTCACTCATAAAGTTTATCCTCTCTATTTTTCTGCCGAAAAAAGGCAGTTTTTACACTGAAGTTTATGATAACACAGAGACAGCCATTTGTCATCCCCGCTTTTCCTAAGAACCGTAGGCGTATTTTGTCGTTTTGTTACTGCCATGCGCCTCCTCCCTGCGGTTCCTTCACCAGACTGCCAAAGACGCCCGCGGTTTCCCGCGGGCGTCAGATTTTTCAGACCTGTTTCTTTGTCTCGTTGATATAATTCATCAGTCCCTCTGCCGCAATGATCTTCTGCATAAATTCCGGAAAGGCCTGGCCCTTAAACTGGGTGTTCCTGGTCTTATTGTAAATCATTCCGCTGTCAAAATCAATCTCCACCTCGTCTCCGGCCTCGATGCCTTTTGACGCCTCCGGACACTCAATGATTGGGAGGCCGATATTGATGGCATTCCGGTAAAAGATTCTCGCAAAGGTCTCCGCGATCACGCAACTCACTCCCGCCGCCTTGATGGAGATGGGGGCATGTTCCCTGGAAGAACCGCAGCCGAAGTTCTTCGAGGCCACAATAATATCCCCCTTCTTCACCTTCTTTACGAAATCCTTGTCAATATCTTCCATACAGTGGGTCGCCAGCTCCGCCGGGTCGGAGGAATTCAGATATCTCGCCGGGATAATGACGTCCGTGTCTACATTGTCTCCATATTTAAAAACCGCTCCCTGTGCTCTCATCATATCCTCCTTTTACATTCCAAGTTCTTCCGGGCCGGAGATCTTTCCGGTCACGGCACTGGCCGCCGCCACCGCGGGGCTTGCCAGATAGACTTCAGAAGCCACATGGCCCATGCGGCCCACAAAATTCCGGTTGGTGGTGGACACGCACCGTTCGCCCTCCGCCAGCACTCCCATGTAACCGCCAAGACAGGGCCCGCAGGTCGGCGTGCTCACAATGGCTCCCGCCTCGATAAATGTCTTTAAAAGCCCTTCTTCCATGGCCTGTAAGTAAATCTTCTGAGTGGCAGGGATCACAATCGCACGGATCCCCTTCTTCACCCTCCGTCCTTCAAGGATCTTCGCGGCCACCCGCAGATCGTCCATGCGGCCGTTGGTACAGGAGCCGATGACCACCTGGTCGATGGTTACCTCGCCCGCCTCGTCAATACTTCTGGTATTCTCCGGCAGATGAGGGAATGCCACCGTCGGCCGGATACTGGAAAGATCCAGGCGGATAACGCGGGCGTATTCCGCATCCGCATCCGCCTCATAGGCTTTAAAAGGACGCATGGAATGTTCTTTCATATACGCCTCAGCCTTCTCGTCCACCGGGAAAATCCCGTTCTTGCCGCCTGCCTCAATGGCCATGTTGGCGATGGTGAACCGGTCGTCCATGGAAAGTTCCTTCACACCCTCTCCCGCAAATTCCATGGACTGATAGAGGGCTCCGTCCACTCCGATCATGCCGATAATGTGAAGGATCACGTCCTTGCCTCCGACCCATTTCTGAAGCTTGCCGGTCAGTTCAATCTGAATGGCCGACGGCACCTTGAACCATGCCTTTCCCGTAGCCATGCCGGCCGCCATGTCCGTACTCCCCACGCCGGTGGAAAAAGCTCCCAGAGCCCCGTAGGTACAGGTGTGGGAATCGGCGCCGATCACCACATCCCCGGCCACCACCAGGCCTTTCTCCGGAAGCAGGGCATGCTCAATCCCCATCTCCCCCACGTCAAAGAAATTCGTGATTTCATGTCGTGCGGCAAACTCCCGCACACATTTGCAGTGCTCCGCCGATTTGATGTCCTTGTTGGGCACAAAATGATCCATAACAAGGGCAATTTTATCCTTGTCAAACACAGAGCTGTCCTTCATCTTCCCGTCCATCTCATGAATCGCCACCGGGGAAGTAATGTCATTCCCCAAAACCAGATCCAAATCCGCCTCGATCAGCTGTCCGGCCTCCACGGACGCAAGATGCGCATGGGCCGCCAGAATCTTCTGCGTCATTGTCATTCCCATAATTGATCCTCCTGTTTCACATACTCTTAAGGGATGCCGCCTGGCCGGCCTGCATTCCCGTTGACTATTTTCCTACTCTGCAGCTCATTATAGCATCCCCTTCACTATAATTGAAATACAGATTTTGCATGTTTACTATTCCTTAAAGTTATGGTATACTGAACGACAAATTGCCGCACGGCTCCATGGGATCCGCACAAGTTTGTAAAGGAGGCTTCCTTCATGGAACAAAACTTATCTCTCTACCGCATATTTTTCGAGGTGGCCCAGACCGGAAATATTTCCCGCGCCGCCAAAAATCTCTATATCAGCCAGCCGGCCATCAGCAAAGCGATCAGCAAGCTGGAGGATGGCTTAAAACTCCCCTTATTTATCCGCAATTCCCGTGGTGTTCAGCTCACCGACGAGGGCCTCATCCTCTTCGAGCACGTTCGTTCCGCATTCGAAACCCTAAACCGCGGAGAAGATGAACTGAAACGGATGAAGGAACTGGGTGTGGGCCATATCCGGATCGGAGTCAGCACTATGCTCTGCAAATATGTTCTTCTCCCCTGCCTAAAAGAATTCGTCGCCCGCTATCCCCACGTGAAATTTACCATCCACAGCCAGCCCACACTCCAGACCCTGGAACTTTTGGAAAAGCAGCAGATCGATCTGGGTCTGACGGCGGAGCCTTCCCACAGAAAAAACCTCACCTTTGAGAAGGTGATGGATATCGAGGACGGCTTTGTAGCGACTCCTGCCTATTTGACCAACATGCGTCTCAGGGGAGGGGCCGCTCAGTCCGACGTTTTTCACAGCGGCACGATCTTAATGCTGGAAAAGGGCAATGTGAGCCGAACTTACATCGAAGATTATCTCCGGGAGCAGCACATCGAGCCCTCCCATCTTCTGGAGGTTTCCACCATGGACCTCCTCGTGGACTTCGCCAGAATCGGCCTGGGCGCCGGCTGTGTCATCAAAAACTTTGTGCGGAAGGAACTGGAAAACGGCACCTTCGTGGAAATCCCCGTATCCCCGCCTATCCCCGGGCGGACCATCGGCTTTGTTTACAACAGCCAATCCGTCCATTCCAAAGCCCTGGATATGTTCATCCGGTTTTATCGGCATTTTTATCCCTGAGCCTTTCAAAAATATTAAGAAAAACAGCCGCGATATTTTCCTTATTCGTGCTATACTGTCATAGACGTCAAATAAATCTGCCGTCTATGCCAGCCCTCCGTGGGATGCATATTATACTATACAAAGGACCATTACCGATGATTGCCGTTTTTTTATCTCCCTTATATATCCTCGTTACCCTCTATCTGCTCCGCTGGAATCTCTGGTGGTTTTCCGCCTGCGGCGCTTTTTTTCGCAGAAAATGGTTCCGTATCCTTTACTCTGCTTTTTTTCTGTTTATTTCCCTCTCTCTCGTCATTGCCTTTTTTATCCGGGAGCCTTCTTTAAAATGGTTTTTCAAGCATCTGAGCAACTACTGGCTGGGCACGCTCCTCTACATCACGCTGGCCGTAGTCCTCAGCGATATCATCCGTATTGTTCTCCTCCACTGCAGCCGTGTCAATAAAATCAAACTCCATTCCCGGAAAACCTTTGTCATCTGCGGCGGACTCGTCATCGCAGTGATCCTGTCTCTGAGTACCTACGGCATCATCCATGCCCGGGACTTAAAAATCAGGCAGTACGACATTTCCATCAATAAATCCTGCGAAACAGGTGATCTGAAGGTCGTACTGATTGCCGACCTCCACATGGGCTACAGTATCGGCCACCGCTATATTGAGCACATGGTGGAAAAAATCAATGCCCTGGAGCCGGATCTGATCTGCATCGCGGGCGACATTTTCGACAACGACTATGATGCTCTGGATGACCCGGAAGCCATTACTGCCGCCTTAAAAAGCCTGAACAGCACTTACGGAACCTATGCCTGCTGGGGAAACCATGACATCGACGAAAAAATCCTGGCCGGCTTCACCTTCGGATCCAAAAAGGATCTGACAGACGATATCCGCATGGCAAAGCTCCTGGACGAAGCAGGGATCAGCCTTTTAAATGACGAGAGCGTCTGCATCGAAGACTCCTTCTATCTGGCAGGCCGCAGAGATATCGACCGGGTAAAGAAAATCGAACACACAAGGAAAACACCGGAGGAATTGACCGAAGGGCTGGATCTTACAAAACCTCTCCTGGTCATGGATCATCAGCCCAGACAGCTTGACGAGCTGGCGGCCGCCGGCGCGGACGCCCAGCTATCCGGCCACACCCACAACGGCCAGCTCTTTCCCGGAAATCTGTTAATCCACCTGTTTTGGGAAAACCCTTACGGTCTGGAAAAAATTGGGAACATGTATTCCATCGTGACTTCCGGCGTCGGCATTTGGGGGCCCGATATGCGAATCGGAACAGACAGTGAAATCGTAGAAATCAACGTGCATTTTCAGTAGACCCTACGGCCTTTCAGATATCCCCATAACATAAATGCAATACAGAGCTTCCACATGCCCCCTGCGTATTCAGCTCATTCACGGTTCAGTTGTAATCGCTAATGAGCCGGCTCTGTCTGTAATTGTTCCACTGGTTTGCTACGAATGGATACAGTAACAGGGAGAAACCGGCCACGTAAGACAGCCGGCCCTCCCCCATGGGCAGAACCGGCCGTTTTTGATTTCACCAGGGAGCTCTACTTCGACGCCCTGTAATAGTTGATCAGGCATCCGTCCAGAATAATCTGCCGCTCGTCGTCGGTCAGTTCTCCCAGCTTCAGCGTGAATTCTCTCATGTGGTCTCCGGCCACATAAGCCGGGATCTCTGTCCTCTTCTGCTCCACCGCTTCTTTAATCCCGGGAATAAAGAGCCAATCCCCGTTCTTAAAAGGAAGCTCTCCCCCGTCCACAAGGAAGGGAAGCATACCCCAGTTGATGAGGTTGGAACGGTAACGCTTGGTGGCGTAGCCGTTCGCGATGTTGGCCCAGCCGCCGAGAACCTTCTGGCAGGAAGCCGCCTGCTCCCTGGCGGAACCGTCTCCCGGCTTCACCGCAAAGATCGTACTGCCGATTCCGGTATTCTCCCGTCCGGCATCCGCATATCTGATCCTCACCGCGTCCATAACCTCCTGTATCTCCGGCAGAACGCTGCAGGGCTTCTCTCCGCCTGTCCTAGCTTTCTCCGCCGCCTGCACCGCTTTTGCCCGCCCCACATAGGACGGATCCTTTCTGGAAAGGGTGAACTCCGCCAATCCCAAGGGATTGGAGCGGTAGGATGAGGTCTCACCGGAGGGAATCAGTTCGTCTGTAGTCGTCACCGGATCGTGAATCTCGGAAACCACTTTTAAGAGCAGGTTCTCCGGCAGAGCCGACATCACCGGCCAGTCCTTGATATTGGGGCCGAAATGGATGTCCACGGAAGTGTCCGCCTGCCCCTTGCTGTCAAAGACCCGGTTCTCATAGATCGTCCTGTCAAAATAGTATTTCGGCTTCGCGTAATTCACATCCAGCTCCGTCGCCGGGGTCAGGCAGCCCTTATTCGCGGCCGTCGCCGCGATGGAGCGGGCATCCATAAGGGCCACGGAAGCGATCTGTCCGCTCTGAAGCTTGGAGCCCTCCCTGTTGGGGAAGTTCCTGGTGGAATGACGGATGCTGAAAGCGTTGTTGGCCGGAGTGTCGCCCGCGCCGAAGCAGGGACCGCAGAAAGCTGTCTTGAGAACCGCCCCCGTCTGGAGAAGCTTCGCCGCCGCGCCGTTCTTGATTAATTCCATATAAATCGGCATACTGGCCGGGTACACGCTCAAGGTAAACGCCCCGTTTCCGATGCTGGCCCCGTCGAGGATGTCGGCCGCATCACAGATATTCTCAAAGCCGCCGCCTGCACAGCCGGCGATAATCCCCTGCTCCACATAGAGTCTTCCGTCCCGGACCTTGTCCGCCAGAGAAAATTCCACGGCGTCCCCCAGGCTCACCTTCGCCCGCTTCTCCACATCCGCCAGCACATCGCCAAGGTTGGCATTGACCTCTTCAATCGTATAGGTATTGCTGGGATGGAAGGGCATGGCGATCATGGGCTTCACCGCGCCGAGATCCACCTCCACGATTCCGTCATAATAGGCCGCCGCACCGGGAGCCAGCTCCCTGTAATCCTCCGGGCGCCCGTGAATCTCATAGAACTCCCGGATCTCTTTGTCATCTGTCGGCCAGATGGACGAAAGGCAGGTGGTCTCCGTGGTCATCACATCCACACCGATCCGGAAATCCGCGCTCAAGCCCGCCACACCGGGGCCGACAAACTCCATGACCTTATTATTGACATAACCGCCCGCGAACACGGCGCCGATGATGGCAAGCGCCACGTCCTGGGGACCAACCCCCTTTTCCGGCTTTCCGGCCAGATAGATACCGACCACGCCAGGCATATTGATATCATATGTTTTATTCAAAAGCTGCTTCACCAGCTCCGGTCCGCCCTCACCCACCGCCATGGCGCCAAGAGCCCCGTAACGTGTATGGCTGTCGGAGCCAAGGATCATCTTTCCGCAGCCTGCCAGCATCTCCCTGGCATACTGGTGGATAACCGCCTGATGAGGCGGCACATAGACTCCGCCGTATTTCTGCGCGCAGGTCAGGCCAAACATGTGGTCGTCCTCATTGATGGTCCCCCCCACCGCGCACAGGCTGTTGTGGCAGTTGGTCAGCACATAGGGAATCGGGAATTTCTCCAGCCCGCTGGCCCTGGCCGTCTGAATGATCCCCACAAAGGTAATATCATGAGAGGTCAGCTTGTCAAATTTGATCTTCAGCCTGTCCATATCTCCGGACGTATTGTGGGCCGCCAGGATCCTGTAGGCCATGGTCTCCTTCGCCGCTTCTTTCCTGTCCGGACAGGCGCCAAGCTTCGCCTCAAGCTTCGCCGCACATTCTTTATCGTCTGCAACCAGCTCCGTACCGTTTAACAGATAAGCGCCGGTCTCCCAAACTTTCACCATCGTTCGTCTCCTCCTTGGATGCTGTCATTTCCTATCTCATTATGGTGTAATTCGTCCGGTAAGTCAAGCCAATTCTAAATTTTATTCTCCTGCTTTCGGCCCCTTATTCCGCCATCGAAGCCCGCTGCTCTCCAGCTCCTCCAAAGCTTCCTGCAAAAATCTGGCCTCCCGCTCCGCCTCGTCCTCATCCGGCTCCCCCACCAGGCCGGGGGCAGAATCCTCCCCGTCCGCAGTTCCGGAAGCGAAGGATTCCCCGTCCAGAAATTCCAGGTCATCCTCGGTTTCCTCCCCAAAGCTCTCAGGCTCATCCTCGTCTTCCCCCATCTCCTCCTCCGGGATTTCGTCAAAGCCCTCTTCCGGCTCCTCTTCCTCCGCAAGCTTAAACCGCACCGTCGCCTGGAACAGGTCTCCGTTCAGGTAAAGATCAAAAATACCTCCCTGAAGCTCCGTCAGGCTCTTGGCGATGGAAAGGCCCAGGCCGCTTCCCTCCGTTGTCCGGGAAGCGTCCCCCCTGGTAAACCGCTCCGTCAGCTCCTCCGGGGTGATGTTTAACTCCGCCTCGGAAATATTTTTCATGGTAAAGGTGGCGTGTCCCTCCCACTCTGACACGCTGATATAGACCCTGGTCCCCGGCATGGCATATTTTTTCGTATTCTGGAACAGGTTTTCCAAAATTCTCCACACCCGTCTTCCGTCGGCAACCACATGGAGGGAATATTCCGGGAAGGATGTCACCGGGATCAGCCCCCGCTCCCTGAACTTCTCCTCAAACTCGCCGCCCGCCTGCTTCACCAGCTCCACGAAATTGATCCGCTCCAGCTGCAGACTGATATTGCCAGAGCTGGCCCTGGATGCCTCCACCAGATCTTCCGTCAGATTTTTGAGCCTCTGGGACTTCTGATCCAGCACCTCCAGATATCTCGTCAGCGTCTCGTCCTCAATATTCTCCCGCTTCATCAAATCCACATAATTGATGATGGATGTGAGCGGCGTCTTGATATCGTGTGAGACGTTAGTGATCAGATCCGCCTTCATCCGCTCACTTTTCACCGCCGTATCCACCGCGTCCTGGAACCCTGCTCCGATGTTGTTGATCGCCTCCACCAGCCGCCTGTCGTCCGCAAGCATTCCCTCGTCGCCGATCACATACTCCAGATCCCCTCCGGAGATCCGCTCCACCCCCTCCAGAATCCGCCTCCGGTTAATGACCGCCCACAGAATCACCCCGGCCGCCGCGACCTGGATGCCCACAAAAACGATGATCCCTGTCACATAGAGAAAAAAAGAACCCCAGAACCGGTTGATGGTGATGAACATGCAAAGGGGGATCGTGATGACCCAGTACAGGATGATGACTGCCGTCACCTTTCCGCTGGTGGGCCAATTTCTCACCAGGGCTTTCCCCCATCTCACAAGAGTCATACATACTTTCCTCAACAGGCTGTTCTTCCAGACGATCCCAGCCTTCAGCCGCTTCACCAGGCTGAAAAAACCAATCAGCCCGATAATGACGGAGACTGCCACAGACACGATCTGCATGACCGTGTAAATCTGTCTGGATGTAAAAAAGCTTTCTGCAAATACTGTTGCCAGCCAGCTGCAGATAAAGACAAAGGCCAGGATTCCCCCTATGATCAGAAGAGCCGCCGGTTCCGTGGGCCACCGGTCAAATTTATCCAGGCAGATCTCCTCATGGCCCTCCCTGTGCCCTACCGAAGCCATCAGATAAATGAAAAACAGTATCCCCCCCACCATGCCGATGACAATGGCAAACAGCGATAGGAGAAGCACCGGCCGGCACTGGGCAAAGCCCTCCGCCATCAGCTTATAATCGTCCACCACCAGATACCTGGTATCCAGCCCGATCGAAAAAGAGGCGCCGGAATTCACTCCCACCAGCGACGAAGCCAGATAATCCAGGTTCCACAGATTTAAGTCGGTCTTGGTGAAATTGCTTTTGATGATGTGGGTATCATTATCATAGGAAATATATTTTTCAAAATTCGTGATCTCATCCGCGTTGGTCTCGTCGTTGGTCAGCCGAAGCAGGGAACTCTCCTCATAGATCAGATAGCGCAGGTTCGTTTTTTCCGAATCAAATTTATTAGCCAGTTCATAATATCTGTTTAAAAGTCCGATTCCCCGCTCATAGAGCTCCGTCAGTGTGATCTCCTCATACTGAACATCCTTCTGCTGCAGGAAATCATAGGTCACCAGGCAGGTCTGCCCCGGATAAATACTGATTTCCGCTGTGGACTTTAACGGAAGAAGCACTATCTGCTCCGCCCCCGGCCATCCCTGCCTGGTGACAAGGTGCAGCTTCTGGGCATCCGTCAGGCTGTACCATTCATCCTGATACACTTCAGCCTCCGCCCTGCTATATCCCTCCTCCAGCAAATATTCCTCAAAATATGCTCTGTACTCCTCCGGATTCATGTCAATGTAATCAAGGATTGTCGTCTCCGCGACAGCTGTTCCGGTCTCCTCCAAGTCAATGTCCGCCTCCACGAGTTCCCGCCCAAATTCTTCCTCTTCCGCGGAGGAGCCTTCATCCACAGCCTCCGACTGTTCTTCGCCGTCCCTCTCCCGCAGGTCAATCTCCTGCAGTGCCCGGCTGATATTCTCTAAATCCTGGATACACAGATAATACTGTACGCCATTGATATCAGCGATATATAAAGGCTCTCTCCGGTTCTTCTCATCGGAATTCGTAAAAAACTGAGACAAGGACCCATAAGCAAAAATGTCCTCCGTATCCCGCAGAATCTTCTGTTCCAGGGTGGCCGTATGTTCAAACCGGCCCGTCTGGAGCAGCTCCTTTTTGCTGTAAAGATAATCCCCGAAATTATTGACATAATAAAGGCCCGCCCCTCCGGCCACCGTTATACACATAAACAGGACAAAAAGCAACACCGCTCCCAGTTTCTTTTTCTGCGTATATTTGCGCACCTTCATGGCAGGCCCTCCATTTTTTAAAGCTTCTCTACCTTATAGCCTACTCCCCAGACCACTTTTAAATAAGTAGGGTTCTTGGGATTGATTTCAATTTTCTCTCTGATATGCCGGATATGGACGGCCACCGTGTTGTCCACGCCGATGGCTTCCTCATTCCAGATATTTTCATAAATCTGCTCGATGGAAAAAACCTTCCCCGCATTCATGACCAGGAAGCGAAGGATGTTGTACTCCATGGGAGTCAGCTTCACCGGCTCCCCGTCAACCGTCACCTCCTTGGTATCGTCGTTGATGCAGAGCCCGCCGGTCTTGTGGATGGTGTCGCCGTTTTCCATGGCCATGGTTCCCAGCTTCGTATATCTGCGGATATGAGATTTCACTCTGGCCACCAGCTCCAGTGGGTTAAAAGGCTTGGTAATGTAATCATCTGCTCCGATGTTCAGTCCCAGGATCTTATCCACGTCTTCGGACTTGGCCGACAGGATGATAATGGGAACGCTGCTGGTCTCCCGGATCTTAAGGGTAGCCCGGATGCCGTCCAGCTTCGGCATCATCACATCAATCAGAAGAAGTTCCACCTTGTGATCCCCCAGAAGCTTGATAGCCTCCTCCCCGTCATAAGCTTTCAGGACGTTGTATCCTTCCTGCCTAAGATAAATGTCGATGGCCTCTACGATTTCCCGGTCGTCATCACATACCAGTATGGTAATCTCATCCATGTCTCATGCCCCTCCCGCTCTTTCTTCTTGTCTTCCCCACCATTATCATAGCAAGGCAATTTAAAAATCCCCGTGGGATTCCCTTAATATTTTCTAAATTCTCTCTGTCTGCGCGTCCATTGCCATCGGATCGTCTTCCGTCAAAGCGGGTCAGCCGCTCACAAGCTCCAGAATATCCTGCACGGTCTCGGCCAGATAGACCGCCCCGTTTTCCCTGAGCTCCCCAAAGCCCCGAAAGCCCCAGCCCACGCCGACGGTGTCCATGCCCGCGTTCTTCCCGGTCTTCATGTCGGTGCCGGAATCGCCCACGTAGAGCACTTCCTCCGGTTTAAGACCCATCCGCACGCAAAGCTCCAAAGCTCCCGCCGGATCCGGCTTTCTCGGCACTCCCGCCCTCTCTCCGAACACCCCCGCAAAGGGAATCCGGTGAAACAGCTTGCCGACCAGCTTTTCCGTGTAATCCGTACGCTTGTTGGAATTGACCGCCAGAAAAATACCCCGCTTCGCCAGCTCGTCCAAAAGCCCGTCGATCCCGTCATACGGACGGCTTTTATCCATATATCGTCTGTCATAGGCCTCCACAAAAAAGCCAAGCATCTGCTCAATAATCCCGTCGTCCTCCCTGACGTTCTCCGGCACGCTGTTCTCCATCAGGTTCCGGAACCCCCGGCCCACCTTAAACCGGTAATCTTCCACCGGCCAGACCGGATATCCCATCCGCTCCAGGGCTTCGTTGACACTGTCCGCCAAATCCTCCAATGTATCGATCAGCGTCCCGTCCAGATCAAAAATAATCCCTCTGTATTTTTTCCTCTCTTCTCTCATGTCGTTCCTCTCACTCTCCACTGTTTTCCCACATTATTAAACCGGGAAAAAATCGTCCCTTTCATGAAGGGAAGCGTGTTCCTGGCCGAAAAGAAGCAATTTCCTTCCGCAATCTCAGTCTAAATAAACCGGCGGCTCATAATCCTTCCCCAAAAGCGCCCGCTTATTGATCTGGAAATTCAGGAAAGCTCTTTCTGCCTGCACAATCCATCTGTGCTCATCCTGATCATATACCAAAAGCATGTCCGGCTGTGTGGGATGATGCTTGACCGTGTTTGTCTCATATTCCTTTCCGGTAACCGGATCAATTGCCGGTCCCTGCAAATCAAGCGGCTCCGCCTCCGGCCTCCCTGCCCGGCTTCCCTGCACTTTTGCTTCCGCCTCGTTTTCTGCTTCGGCCCCGGTCACTCCGGTTTTGCGATCCACCGTCTCTGTCCGGGCTTCCGGCAAAATGCGGAGCTTCGATTCCCTCCTCGCCGTCCCCGCCACATCGTTCTTCCTCTCCGCTTCCCTCCCTTTTCCTCCCCGGCGGGCACGGCCCTCCAGCGCCCGCAAAAACGGGTTTTCCAGTCTCCGCTTTACCGCCGCATCCCAGGAAGCGATTTTCTTTTCCATATCCGGAGTCAGGTCTTCCTCCTCCGGTTCCGCGCTCTCTTCCTCAAATAACTCCTCCCGCACATCCGCCTCGGGTTCTTCCACCTCATGCCAGTAGCCATTCTCCCCCATCGGCTTCCCCGGAGGCGTCTCCTCCGGCTCCCTGGGAATCACATATGGCGCGGACACAGAAGAAATATCTCCTTTACTCCCGGAAAAGCTTCCCGGTTCTCGAAGCCCAGACAACGAGGCTTCCCCGGATTCCTCCGGCATCTCTTCTGTTGTCTTCTCCGCATCCTCCTCCGCCTTTCTCGGAATCACATAAGGCGCAGAGGCGAAGGACACGTCGCCGCCGCCCTCCGGAATCATGTCCAAACCCTGATTCTCCCAGGCATTTCCCTGCTCCAAAGGCGTCTCCATCTCCCCGGGCGCCGTCTGCTGTGCTTCCGGCAGCGGTTCCTCCCGCTGCATCACATAAGCCTGAGAAACCTCCTCCCCATAAAAATCCTCCAGATCAAAGAATTCCAAATCCTCCAGGTCATCCAGATCATCTGCCTCCCCGGAACTTTCCGAATCCCTCTGTCCTTCTGAAACCTCCGTATGATCCGCGCTCTCCGAATCATCCGCTTCTTCTGAATGCTCCGGCTCTTCCGGTTTCTCTGACTTTTCTGCCTCTTCTGCTCTCCCCGGCTCCTCCGACTGTTTCGGTTCCTCTGCCCTTTCCGGTTTCTCCGGCTGCTTCGGTTCCTCTGCCCTTTCCGGTTTCTCCGACTGCTTCGGTTCCTCTGCCCTTTCCGGTTTCTCCGGCTGCTTCGTCTCTTCTGTTTTCTCCGGCTCCACATCTGTGACGGAAACCTCTTCCCAGAAAGCGCTTTCCCCTAAATCTTCTAACTCCTCCGGTTCCGAAAACAGATCTTCCGCAAAAGGCAAATCTTCCGGTTCTTTCACCGCCATGGCCGGGACAGTTAAAGTCGGCCAGATAAGAGGCTTTTTGCGTGCCCAAGCCAGCTTATCCTCCTCCGGTTCTTTAAACCTTCTTTCCTTCTCTTCCGGAATCGGCTGCCTGGTCACCGCCGCTTCTTTCTTTGCAAGTTTGGCCTCCTCAGCCGTCCTGTCCTTTGCAGGACGGCGTTCCAACGTCGGCTCTGCCGGCTGGGAGGCCGCCACAATTTGGGCGGAAGAGGCCGTCGCCTCCGCCGGGTCAATTACAGAAATCTGCACCGCACACCCCAACGCCTGGGCAATCTCTTTCATGTCCTGTTCCTGGAAATTATCCCTGTTTAACTTCTGGGTCAGATTCTGCCTTGACATAGGTTTCCCCGTCTGGACCTCCACCAGTTCTGCCAATTGACGGATGGTCATATTTTTTCTTTTCAGTATAATTTTGATCTGTTCGCCAAAGGTCAATTCCATATTTGAATACCTCTCTGCCATACGATATGTTCTACTATCGATTGTAAATCATTGACCATATTTTGTAAACTGAATTCTTTCTTAAGAAACAGCTATACTTGTCTTCCAGCCGGTGCTATAATGAAAAAAAAAGGAGAATTCCATGAAAATGCTTAAGAAAAAAAATGAAGTTCCGGAAAAGAAATGGCCCACCATACGCAGCATGCTTTTTAAGCGGTATTCCGAAGGATACACCTTTTATCAGATAGAGAAGGAAGGCGGAAAGCCCGGCCGGAAAACGATCTCCGTTTACACCGGAGATTATTATTTTCTCCCGGAAGCAGCCCCGTCCCGAGTCCGTTTGCGGGTGCTTTACAGCCTGCTTCTCCTGGCTTCGGCCGGACTTTTTCTGTTCTGCGGCACCCGTTCCACCCCTTTCAACATTGCCCGGTACACGGCTCTGCTCCAGCTTCCCGCAATCTTTCTGTTTATCTATACGCTGATCGTGCTTTTTTATTATATCATTGCGCCGAAGCAGATGACGCTCTATGACTACCGGGCCACCTCCCTCCGGCTCCAGAGATGCTGCCTTTTCCTGATGGGATTTCTGCTCCTCTGTGCGGCCGCCTCTGTTCTGTACCTGTGTTTCACCGGCTTCCGGATGGCCTCTGCCACTCTTCTGTGCGCGGCGGGCACCCTGTTCGGCGCTGCCTTCATAAATATTTTATACCGCATTGAGAAAAAGCTGCCCTATGAAAAGGAAAAAAGCCGGGACAAACCTCCCGAAAACGCCATGAAATGCTGAGCAAACCGAAACCGTGCAGAGGAGCAGCGGCTAACTTCCCCGCGTGAGGCGCATACCGCAAAGCGGCCAGCTGCCCCGTGCGCCCCTGCCAATCGAGCAGGGAAGGCTCCTCTTCCCCTGCTCCCTGCGCCGGGTACGGGCTGCTTATGCTGCATTCTCCTTCTCCGCACCTGTGTGCACAAAAAAACACCGTCCCCAATGACATTTCATCAAAGACAGTGCTTTCGTGCGCCGCCAGGGGCTCGAACCCTGGACACCCTGATTAAGAGTCAGGTGCTCTACCAACTGAGCTAGCAGCGCATTTTTTCCGTGCCCTCCAGATGCTTGTTTAAAACTCGCTTCGTGGGCACGGACATTATTATATCTCAATATTTTCATAAATGCAAGCATTTTTTTATGTTTTTTTTATTTTTTTTCTTTTTTCTCCATTCCCCTTTTGCTTTTACTTACAGGACGAACAGCCTTTGTTTAATAACTCTTCAATTTCCTTTAAGCATTTCTGAATTTTTAAGGCTTTCCGGTTTAAGTCCTGTTTATCGCAAAAGCATCTGGACAGCTTTTCCTGCATCGTCATTTTCCGCTTCAATCTGACTGCTCCCATCCGTGTTCTTACCTATATTATATTCATGGGCATACTTATTTGCCAAATAATTTCCTGTTTAAACGTCTTCAGCGGCTTCCGTCCCATCCGTGAAAAGCGACCAGTTTGCAGATGGCCTGTCCCCGCCCGGAAAACTTCTGTTCATACTCTGTCATTACATTTTCCCGGCAAAGCTCCTCGTCGCCGTGAAGGTCAAAGGTGGATATAAGAACCGTCCAACCGCCCGCTTCCACGGATTCCAGGGAATATTCAAACAAATCCCTGTTGTCCGTCTTGAATTCCAGCAGGCCGCCCTCTCTCAGGATGCCCTCATATCGTTTTAAAAATACCGGCGAAGTCAGCCGCCGCTTCGCGTGGCGCGCCTTGGGCCAGGGATCAGAAAAATTCAAATAGATCCGCTCCACTTCCCCTGGCGCAAACATGGCCTCCAGCGCTTCCGCAGGGACATTCAAAAAGCGCAGGTTGGGAATTTCCGGCATATCGTCCAGCTTTTGAACCGCCCGGATCAGCACACTGGCATACATTTCCACGCCAATGTAATTAATATCCGGATGGAGAAGAGCCAGCTCCAGGAGAAATTTCCCCTTCCCCATACCGATCTCCATATGGATCGGATTCTCATTTCCGAAAACAACCCTCCACGCCCCCCTATGTGCTTCCGGCTCCGCCTCCACATATCTGCTTTCCGCCAAAGCCTCTCTGGCGCCCCTTACATTTCTCAGTCTCATTCTCTGTAATTCCCTCTCTTTTTTCTTGTTTTTTGGCCTTCTCCCCCCACTTTCAGCAAAAAACACCGGAATATTTGGGGTTTTACTTGCCACAACGGGCATTTTCCATTATAATAAATGCAATTAACAGTTAGTTTCATAATACTACTAAAGGAGTCATTGATCCGATGAAGAAATTGTCACGGGTATTTTGTCTGTTCCTTGGGGCTTTATACCTTTTATCTGCTCTGTGCAGTCAGGTGATTCTGGCTGCCGGAGAAACTGCTGCCGGAGAAACCACTCCCGGCGAACCAGCCGTCCAGCCGTCCAGCCTGGCCGAATGGCCTGCCGGGCCTGCCCTGGAGGCAGAAGCCGGCCTTCTGATGGATGCCAAGACCGGAACCGTCCTTTTTGAAAAAAACGGGGACGAGCAGCTTTACCCGGCCAGCATTACCAAGCTGATGACCGCTCTTTTAGTCCTGGAAAATGTCCCCCTGTCAGACGTGGTGACCTTTTCCTATGAGGCCGCCACCAGCATTGAATACGATTCCAGCAATATCGCAGTCACCGACGGGGAACAGCTGACCGTCGAACAGTGCATGTATGCCCTTCTTCTTCATTCTGCCAACGAGGTAGCCAACGGCCTGGCCGAGCACGTAGCCGGAAGCATGGATGCCTTTGCCGAAATGATGAACAACCGGGCCCGCCAGCTTGGCTGCACCAACACCCATTTCGTCAACGCCCATGGCCTTCACAACGAGACCCATTACTCTTCCTGCCATGACATGGCCCTGATCATGAGGGAGCTTTGTCACAACGAGGCCTTCATCCGGCTCTCTTCTGCCGAAAAATATACCATCGACCCCACCAATAAGCAGCCGGAAGCCCGATATCTGCATCAGACCCACAAGATGCTTGTTCAGTCAGAATACACCTATGAGGGCACTGTAACCGGAAAAAACGGTTACACTCCCGAAGCGGGAAACACGCTGGTGACCTACGCTGTCCGCGGAGATATGGAGCTGATCGCCGTTTCTATGAAATCCAATTGGAAGCATTACTCCGATTCCATCACCATGTTCGATTACGGCTTTGACAACTTCACCTCCCACAATATGGCCAATACACAGATTGACGCCCTGTCGGGACTGGATTTTCTGTCTGCCTCCCAGAGCATTTTTGACACCTCGGCCGCTGATTTTAAACTGTCTGACGACGGCTGGGCCATTCTTCCAAAGGATGTCCCCGTCTCTTCCCTGGAGAGCCGCCTGTCCTTAAACACAGACACCCCTCAAGGCGCCTTTGCGGACATTACCTACTCCTGGCAAGGCGTCCCTCTGGGCTATGGCTCCCTGCTTTTGGCAGATGACGGAAGCGAGCACTTCGATTTTGCCGCCCATTCTCCAAAAGCGGAAAACTCCGGTGACAGCGTGAAAACGGAAACCGGTGACAACAATATAAAAACGGAAAAAGCCGATGACGGGAAAGCCGACGGTGAAAAGCCCGGGCTCCTAACCTCCGTCGGCAATTTCCTCTCCGGGATCTTTTCCAAAATCTCCGACAATCCCTGGCTCCTGGCATGGGCCGCGGGCGGCGTCCTGGTTTTCGTCCTGCTGATCCTGCTGATCCGGAAGCTCCGCAGTCTGTGGAAGCGCCGGCCGCCCAAGAACCCTATGCTAGTCCGGGCAAAACAGGCCAAAAAGGATTTCCGCCGCAGATACCGAAAACGCCACAAACGGTTCCGCAGGGAAAGCGAGACCATGGAACGCAGATAGAACCTTGGCGTACAAAAGCAAGGCTGTTCAGCCGGAAGCCTCCCTCCTTGCTTTTGTGCGCTTTTTCTTTTCTAATTCTTTCCTCTTCAGGCGGACTTCCTCCGCCTCCGCCTCAGAAATCAGCTTCAAGGTCTTGACGGCAAACACGCCGCCCTTCTCCGCCTTCTTTAACCGCAGCTTTCCCTTCATATATCCATGATCCGGACAGTAGGCCAGACAGAGATAATTTCTGCCCCCCGCCGGAAACCAGCGGAGCTTTTTCCTGAGGCTCCTTCCGCAGAGATAACATTTTGTGGAAACCACCCCCCGGTCTTCCATCACATGCTCCCTGGTTGCAAAGACCCGGGAAACATCCTTGGCATACCGGTCAAAGACCATATGAAGCTCTTCCTCTTTTTTCTCCGGCAGGCGAAAATAATCCACGGACAGATACTGCCCCACCGCATCCATATCCATCTTTTCCATGATTTTCGCCGTGTACAGCGTATCGTCAAGGGCTCTGTGAAAGGGAATATCCTCCTCAATCTCCAGATATTCCACCGCATCCTTCAGGGAACGGCGGCTTTTCCCGTCGTCATAGAGAAGGCTGAACAGTTTCTGCACGTCATAGTACAAAAGCGGCTTCTTCATGGGATTCTCCACCCGAAAGTATTTCAAGTTCCGCTGGAGCTCCGTCAAATCCATCGAGCCCCAGGTGCACATCACATAATCCTCCCCGCACCATGCAAAGAAGTCCTGTATGACCTCTTTAAAACTCCTGGCGGCACGAAGCTCCTTCATGTCCATCTGCAGAATTTCTTTTGTCTTATAATGAAGCTGCCGGTACACCTCCGGCCGGATCATTTCCTGAAAACGGCTGCGGACCGACAGTTCCACGTCCAGCTTCACCGCCCCGATCTCAATGATTTCAAAAGGAAGCCCGAACCGTTCCCCGGCTTTTCCCCTGGGGCTCTGATTCCATTCCAGATCCAACACAATATAATCCACGCCCGGACACCTCCTTCCCTTTCTCTCTGTTGTCCGTCCATTTTTCATTCTACCATAACAGGAGCTATTACGCAATTTAAAAGGACTGTCAAAATCCCGGTGAAAAGTACTTGACATAACACATAAATAGTGCCATTATATAGATTAAGGCGTATGCCTTTTACAATTATATAAAAGTCCGCAATTCCCTTATTCAGAGTGGTGGAGGTACATAGGATCTGTGAAGCCACGGCAACCCCCTTTCGGGAAGGTGCCAACCTGAGCGAGATATCGAACAATAAGAGGATGAGATACGAATATATCAAAGTCCGCTTATGGCGGACTTTTCTTATGCACAGAGCTGTACAGAGGAACCGTGCCGCTTGAGCGGCGCACGGTCCGGAAAAGAAAGGAGAAATTTTATGGAAAAGTACCTGTTTACCTCCGAGTCGGTGACGGAGGGCCATCCCGACAAAATGTGCGATGCCATCTCTGACGCCATCATGGACGCCATGCTGGAGCAGGATCCCATGAGCCGGGTCGCCTGTGAAACCTGCTGCAACACCGGTTTTGTCATGGTCATGGGCGAGATCACAACCAAGGCTTACGTGGATATTCAGAAGATTGTCCGGGATACAGTTCTGGAAATCGGCTATAATAAGTCTGAATACGGCTTTGACGGCAATACCTGTGCCGTTATGGTCGCCATTGACGAGCAGTCCACAGACATAGCCATGGGCGTGGACAAAGCTCTGGAAGCCAAAGAAAATCAGATGTCCGACGAGGAGATCGAAGCCATCGGCGCCGGCGACCAGGGCATGATGTTCGGCTATGCCACCAACGAGACGGAGGAGTATATGCCTTATCCCATCGCCCTGGCCCACAAGCTGGTCAAGCAGCTCACGAAGGTCCGCAAGGACGGCGTTCTCCCCTATCTGCGGCCCGACGGAAAGAGCCAGGTGACGGTAGAGTATGACGAGAACGGCAAGCCCATCCACCTCAACGCGGTGGTGCTCTCCACACAGCATGACCCGGATGTGGCCCAGGAACAGATCCACCGCGACATCAAAAAATATGTGTTTGACCCGGTGCTTCCCGCCGAGCTGGTAAATGATAAGACCAAATTCTTTATCAATCCCACCGGACGGTTTGTGATCGGCGGCCCCCACGGCGACAGCGGCCTCACGGGACGGAAAATCATCGTCGACACTTACGGCGGCTATGCGAGACACGGCGGCGGTGCGTTCTCCGGGAAAGACTGCACCAAGGTGGACCGTTCCGCAGCCTATGCGGCCCGCTATGTGGCAAAGAACCTGGTGGCCGCCGGCCTGGCCGACAAGTGCGAGATCCAGCTTTCCTATGCAATCGGCGTGGCACAGCCCACCTCGGTCATGGTGGATACCTTCGGAACCGGGAAGCTTCCCGATCAGAAGCTGATAAACATCATCCGTGAAAATTTTGATCTCAGGCCCGCCGGGATCATCAAGATGCTGGACCTCAGAAAACCCATCTACAAGCAGACGGCCGCCTACGGACATTTCGGAAGAAATGACCTGGATCTTTCCTGGGAACGCCTTGATAAAGTAGAGGTTTTAAAAAAATATCTGTAGAATCCCTCTGAAAACAGCCTCCGCCGATGCATGGCTTTTGCGTCGGCGGAGGCTTTCCTTATTCTGATTTCACAGAAATAGGTATTCTTCTTGTTTCACCGAATGTCCACTCCCTTTAAATCGTAAAATAGATTGTAAAAAACCCCGGGTTCCTGTATAATGTGGATGTGCGCGCTGGTTTTTTCACTGAAACAGCAACACAGCAAAAGAGAAATTGTCATAAGGACAGCTTGAGTAAACATTCGTAGGGAGTAGAGTCATGGAAAAAATACTGATTATTGATGACAGCCTCCTGCAGTCGGCACGGTTGAAATCAATCATAGATGATAAGTATGACGTTACCCTTGTGCAGACGGCAGAAGATGGGCTGCGCAGAGCAACCAATGAAGAGTTTTCCCTCATTTTGCTGGACGTAGTAATGCCGGAAATGGATGGGTTTACATTGCTGAAAAAATTGCAGGAACAAATCATCACCCAACATGTACCTGTCATTCTGATCACCAGCCTTTCGGACGTGGCCTATGAGCAGCGCGGGCTTGTTTTAGGAGCCGTGGATTATATCGCAAAGCCCTTCGAGCCCATGATTGTCAAGGCGAGGGTGGATACGCACATCAGGCTGTACCGATACCGCAGGCAGATCGAAGAACAGTCTATGACCGATCATCTGACGGGAGTTGCCAACCGCCACAGATATGACCGTTACCGCCTGGAAAAGTGGCAGGAAGCGGCCCGCCTGAAGGTTCCGTTTTCCATCTGTATGTTTGATATTGACCATTTCAAAATATATAACGATACCTTTGGCCATCCGGCCGGTGACAAAGTGATCGCCGCAGTTGCAAAGACCATATCCGCCTATCTGAAACGCAGCACAGACTTTGTGGCTCGTTACGGTGGAGAAGAATTTGTGGCCCTCTCCATAGGCGATTCCGCCAGCAAGATGTTTGAGCATCTGAAAAAAATCCGGCAGGCCGTAGAAGATTTACATATTCCACACAGCCCGGACATATCCAAATGGGTCACGGTCAGCGTAGGAGGCGTTACCGTCGTCCCTCCGCCCGAGAAGGATTACACTTTTTTCTTACAGCTTGCGGACACCATGCTGTACGACGCGAAAAAACACGGACGGAACAGAGTCGTTTGGACCGATGGGCAATTACAGCAAATGCATGAAAACAAATAGAGAAAAACCGGCCGGGGCCGGTTTTTCTCTATTTGTTTTTAATATTTATCGTTAAAAGCGCCGGAAACCGCAAAGCCGGCATCTTGATCGTCTCTGCCGGCAGCAGCAGGGGCAGGTGCCTGGGACTTGGGCGCAAAGCCGACATCCTGGTGAAGCTTAAACCGTGAGAGCAGCGCCTTCATCAGAGACGCCTGACTTGACAATTCCTCGCTGGCGGCCGCAGATTCCTCGCTGGTGGCGGAATTGGTCTGCACCACGGAGGAAATCTGGTCGATACCCTCTGAAACCTGGGCAATGGCCTGCGTCTGGTTTTCCACCGCATCCACCACGGTTTCCATCATAGCCGTCACCTGGCCGGCCGTTTCGCTGGTATGGGTCAGGGCTCCCGTAACCTTTCCTACAGCTTCACTGCCCTCCGTCACGGTGCTGATAGATTCGCTGATCAGCTCCTTCGTGGCCTTGGCAGCTTCGTCAGATTTCGCAGCCAGGCTGCGAACCTCGTTCGCAACTACCGCGAATCCCTTTCCGGCACTGCCCGCGCGGGCGGCCTCAACGGCGGCGTTCAGAGCCAGAATATTAGTCTGGAACGCAATATCCTCAATCGTAGTGATGATATTGCCGATCTTACGAGAGGAGTCGGAAATATTCCCCATAGCGGCATTCAACTGCGTGACATATTCCACGCTGAGGCTCAGCTGCTGGCCCGCTTCACTGACATATTCGTCGGCCTTTTTGGCGGTCTGGGCGGTCTTCTTTGCATTATCGGAAACACTGGCAAGGGTGGCGGCCAGTTCCTGTACGGTACTTGCCTGTTCCGTCGCGCCCTGCGCCAGGCCCTGGGCTCCGTCGGACACCTGGTCGGCGCCTGACGCCACTTGATCGGCGCTCTGGCTGATCTGGGCCAGAGCGTCACTCATGCTGCGGTTAATGACACCCACGGAATCCAGGATCTTACTCATGACGCCGACATACATCGCCTCGTCCTTGGTCCGCACGTCATAGTTACCTGCCCCCATCTCCTCCAACATGTAGCAGGTGTCGCCGATACACTCTCCGAGAACAGTCTGGCTGGTGCGCAGCGCATCGCACATGTCGCCCAGTTCATTCTTGCCCACATAGTCCACGGGTACGGACAGATTACCCTGGCTGAAACCAATCAGCGCATTGCGGACCTGAGCGCTGGGTTCCACGATACTCCTGATAATTTTGCCCGCTATCAGCAGCACCAGCAGAGTAGCAAGCACCATCACCGCGATAATGACCACGATCCCGATCGTGGATACTTTGTTTTGCCTGTCGATGATCTCGTTCTGCTCAGTCTCCAGCCTGGAAGCCAGGGCGTCGCCGGCCTTCGCTGCACTATTCAGGGCCGGCGTACAGTTCTCTACCAGCATCGTGCTGGCCTCCGTCCGGTCATTGCGGGCCGTTTCGGCGATGCGCTTTGCTTCAGCCATCCACGCCTCTACCTGATTGATAAAGGTACTCAGTTCGGTTTTGTCCCCCAAGGGGTAGAGCCGTTCCAATTCGCTGATCTGGCCGGTCAGCTCTTCAATCTTGCTGCTGGCCGTATCGATACTGCTGGTATCGCCGGACAACACTGCGTCACGCAGGCTGCGGGCGGCAATATTATAATTGACCCGGCACTGCTCAGCCAGAAGATTGGACTGGACATACTCGTCCAAAATATCCTGATACGAATTTTTCTGGGAATTCATCATGATCAACGATGCGATTATAATAACGACAGAAATAAGAATCGTCGTACCGAATCCTATGATCATACTCTTCTTGATGGACATGTTTTTGAAATTCATTTATGTAACCCTCCTTTTTTTGTCTACGGCCGGCTATTCAGCACAACTGTACTGTTCGACAATCACCGGGCCGCTTTGCTGGCCCCATTCAGGCCTATCCTCTGTAGTATACCTCTTTTTTCGCGAAATGAAAAGGGGGACTTGTTGGTAAAGGATTTTTATGCTAGAATGTGACAATACAGGTCCTGCCTCCCGGGGCCAGGATCAAAAATCCGAAGAACAGGAGCGGCATTCGATTGGCAAACGAGCATACTCATACACATATCAATGAAAACGGTGAAGTGATCGTGCACAGCCACAAACATGTGCACACCAATACGAAGGCTGTGCTGAACCGGCTCAGCCGGGCCATCGGCCATCTGGAATCCATCCGACGGATGGTGGAGGACGGGAGAGACTGCAGCGAAGTGCTGATCCAGCTTTCTGCCGTAAAATCCGCCATCAACAACACCGGAAAGGTCATCCTGCAGGATCACATCGAGCACTGTATTGTAGACGCGGTGGAGTCCGGAGATCACGAAGCCCTGGAAGAACTCTCCAGGGCCATTGACCGATTTGTAAAATAAGGGGCGCGCCCTTTAAATCTCCGTAAAGGTACACCGCTCCTTGATTCCCGACGCGTCGATGTGAAAGACTTCTGTCCCGTCCGCCAAAAGCTCTCTCTCATATGTAACAGCCTTGCCCCCGAACTTCTCCTTCACATATTCCTCCGGGCTGGCAAGCTCCGCCTCCTCGATAAATACATCCCGCATCTGATTGTTGGCACACTGGTTAAAAATCTCCCATACAATCTCATACTCTTTCATCGTCTTCTCCTATATCCGGCTCCGCCTGCCCGGCTGCCGCCCAAAGCCCTATCCTCACTGCAAATCCGTATCGCTGGTGTACACGAGAGCACACATGCCGGCTCCCACATGGGTTCCGATCACCGGGCCGATATCGGCAATGATCGCATCCTTTATAAGCCCCCGCTCCAAAAGTGTGCTCTTCAGCTTTTCCGCCAGCTCTAAATTGGCCGCGTGGCCGATGACCACCGTCTGCTCGCTGCTTTTGAAGCCTTCCGATTCGATCTTCTGGCAAAAGGTTTCCAGCACCTTCTTCGGCCCGCGGAGCTTCGCCGCCGTCACCAGCTTCCCCTCCTTATCCACGGAAAGAAGCGGCTTCACGCCAAGGGCCGTCCCCAGAATAGCCGCCGCCGCAGAAATCCGGCCGCCCTGCCTCAGATGATCCAGGTCGTCCACCACAAACCAGTGACGCACCTTCAGACGGTTTTCATAGATCCATTTTTCCAGCTCCTCCATAGACAGGCCCTCCTGTTTCTTAAGGCCCGCCCGGTATGCCAAAAGCCCTTCTCCGACGGACGCACAGAGAGAATCAACGCTGACAATTCTCCTCCCCGGATATTTCTCCATCAAGGTCTCCGCCGCCATCAGAGATGCCTGATAGGTTCCGCTTAAACCTGAAGAAAAGCAAAGGTACAGAATATCCAGGCCTTTCTCCAGGATTGGAGAAAAAACGTCCTCATAAGTAAAATAATTGATCTGACTGGTGCTGACCTTATCCCCGGCTTTCACATGCCTGTAAAATTCCTCAAAGCTCATTTCCCTGGCATCCGCATAATGCTGATAAGGCGTCTCATTGACGAGAAATTCCATTGGCACTACTTCCACTCCCAGCTCCCCAAAAAGCTTCCCGGGCAGATCCGCCGTACCGTCTGTCACAAGTACATAGTCTGTCATTTTTCCTCCCCTGGCTTCTCAGCCACCAAAATCCGTATTTTCCTATATGTAGCCAGGAGGCCTCCCTCCCGGCACTGTTCCATTTATTGTATCGATATTCAAAGTATTTGTCAATGATTTCCTCCGTTCCGCACACGCTTCACGGCATTACATGCATGTTTCACCTTTTTACCCATACCTCCACGTTCCTGTCCACGCCCATCCGGTTGGCAATGGTGCAGTTATCTACCAGCACATCGATGCGTTTCCCTTTGATACCGCCGCCGCAGTCCTCGGCTACATACTCGTAATCCAGGCCGCCGATTCTCACATGGGTGTAATAAGGAATCACGGAAGGATCCACGGCAATGGTATGGTGAAGCTGCATGGGTTCCTGGGTACTGGTCTGCCATGCCCATTGGTCGTTACAGCAGGAGAGCGGGCAGTAGTAAGTGATGACCCAGTCGTCGCCCAGGCTGACCCAGCCGTCGGCCGCTGCCTCCTGGGCATCAGTCTCCGCCTCCGTGTCTGCCTCTGTGCCGCTCTCCTCGCCGGCGGCTCCCGGCTCTGCTGCCCCGCCGTCCTCACCTGAGGATTCCTGTGCTTCTCCGGCCGTTACCAGCACCTGTCCCACACTGGCCGCCAGCTCCCCGGCTGCCAGGGCAGGGCCTGCCTTTTCAAACTCCGCATCCCAATCCGGTTCGCCCACCATGGATACGCCATCCTCCCTGGAAGGTTCGTAGTCTTTAATCCACCGAGTATCAAATCCGGCAATATGGTTACCTGCCTGAGCCCGCGCAGAAATTCCCGCGGCGAGCATCAGAAGAATCATTCCGAAGCTTACGACAAATCTTTTTCTCATGAAAATTTTCCTCTCTTTTCATAATATGGATTTGTCATAGTATTGCCTTATTTTTCTCGTTTATTCCAAAAATTCCCTCCGGGGAACCCCTTGCGGGCAGTCTTCTCACACAACCAGATGGTACAATCGGAAAATAAAGCGCGTTCCCGCTCCGGGCTCGCTGGCAACCTCAATCTGCCCTTTCTGGATACCCAGAATATGTTTTGCCATGGCAAGGCCGATGCCGACGCTGTCCTTCCCCGCATTCTTTCCTCTGTAAAACCGCTCGAAAATATGGGGCAGATCCTCCGGTGCAATCCCCTCTCCGTCGTCCTCCACCACCAGCTGTGTATAGATGCCTCTGGTCTCACTGTAAACGGCAATCCGGCCGCCCTTTGGCGTATGTTCCATACAATTTTTCACCACATTGGCAATGGCCTCCGCCGTCCAGTGAAAATCACAAATAAGGCTCATGTCCTCCGGAATGTCCACCGTAAAGGTCTGATTTTTCAATTCCATGGGAATCAGCAAATGTTCCGTAGCCTTCTTTACCAGCTCCCTCATCAAAACCCGTTCTTTTTTAAACTGAATCGTCCCCGCATCCAATTTGGACATTTTGAGGAGGGAAGTGAGCAGCCATTCCATCCGCTCCAATTGAGACTGAATGGATTTTACAAACTCTTCCCGCTTTTTTGCCGGAAGGCTCTCATCCCGCAAAATGTCTGTCATCACCATCATGGAGGTCATCGGCGTCTTTAACTGATGAGAAATATCCGACAGAGAATCGACAAGATACTTTTTATCGGCGATCAGCAGCTCGGCCTGCGTTTCCAGCCTGGTCACCAGCTTGTAAATGTCATTCCGCAGAATGCTCAGATCCCCCTCGACGTTGTCCGGAATATCAAGCTGCCGCTCTCCGTTTAACACCCGCTTTAGATATAGGGAAAGGTTTCTGATCTTCCGGTACCTGAGGCTGTTTCCCACCAAAAAAGTGACAAAGCCTGCCACAAAAAACGCAAAGAACCAGGCAAAGCCCTCCCTAGATTCCGCAAACACCGCACTGCCGCAGATCACCCCGGCGCCCCCATAGACAATGCATCCGTATTTCACTTCTCTGTTTCGGAACATATCATTCCCCCAACCGGTAACCGAGTCCCCGTACCGTTTTAATCAAGTCTGCCTCTCCGTCTCCGCTGCCTAACTTCTCCCTGAGACGTTTGATGTAAACCGTCAAGGTATTGTCATTGACATAGTCTCCGCCCACGTCCCACAGGCTTTCCAGCAGCTGATTCCTGCTTAAGACCCGTCCCTCCGCCTGTACGAGAGTCAGGAGCAGCCGGTATTCCATGGCTGTCAGAAAAATCTCCTCCTCCCCCTTGTAGACCTTCGCCTGCAGCGGGTGCACCGCAATATCCCGTATCTGGAACACCTGCTCTGCATTGTCCAGCTTCCTGTAACGGCGCAGTACCGATTTCATCCTTGATAAAAGCTCCCGGATCCGGAAGGGCTTTGTAATGTAATCATCGGCTCCCATATCAAGCCCCATAACCACGTTGCCTTCATCATCGCAGGCCGTGAGAAATATCACTGCCGTATCCTCCCGCCGCTTCGCCCTTTTACAGATTTCATAACCGTTCCCGTCCGGCAGGGTCACATCCAGCAGACACAGGTCAAATCGTTCCTCCTCCAGCGCCTGCATGGCTTCCGCCACCGTATGGCAGGTGCAGATCTCATAGCCCTCCTGTTTTAAGGAATATTCCAGGCCCATGGCAATGCTGTAGTCGTCCTCCACAAATAAAACCTTCATCGATTCCATCCTCCCCGCAGATAAAATACGGCCAGCTGGGTCCGGTCCCGGAGCCCCAGCTTTTCCAAAACGGCACTCAGGTAATTACGCACCGTCCCTTCGCTCAGGCACATGGCGTCGGCAATCTCCCGGTTGCTGAGCCCCTCCGCCACCAGCCTGGTCAGTTCCTTCTCCCTCTCTCCCATGGAATAGTCCGAAAGGTTGGCTCCCCTCTCCGAATCCATCAGCTCCGGAAGCCTGGCTATGACCTCATTTCCGAACACACTCTGCCCCGACATCACCGCCCTCAGGGCCGGGGCGATGGCGGCGATATCCTGCTTGATCAGGTACCCCTTGGATCCGATCTTCAAGGCCTTCCAGATATATTCGTCGTCGGAAAAGGTGGTCAGAAAGAGGATCCTGGCATCTGGATACTGTTTTAAAATCTCCTCCCCTGCATCCAGCCCGCTGCCCCCGGCCATCTGGATATCCATCAGAAGGATGTCCGGTTTGTATTCTCCGTAAAGCCGAACCGCCTCCGGTCCGCTCTCTCCCGTCACCAGTACATGGATCCCCTCCTCCGCCTGCAGGATCGTCTTTAAGGACATACAGACCAGCTTATCGTCATCTATAATAATAATGTTCATGTTCATACTCCTTTTTCAGGCTTTCTATGGGTTCAGTCCGCTTCCGGGGAGTGGGAGCGATACGAACAGGCGGAACCCATTTTCCGTATCGATGCGGAAATTCCCGCCCAGGGCTTCCGCCCTCTCTCTGATATTCTGCAAACCGATCCCGCCGTCCATACCGACAGAGCCTGTCTTAGTTCCGTTATCCCGCAGCACAAGCTGGCAGACTGCCGGGTGCTCCACCACAGAGATCTCCGCCGCCGTGGCATTGCTGTGCCTGGCGATATTGGAAAGCCCTTCTTTTACAATAGCTATCATGCAGTAACTCACCTCTGCCTGAAACCGGCCGGCTTTGTAGCGGAATGTCACCGGACAGAAGGTAAATTCTTCTGCCAGCCTTTTCAGCTGGAGTTCCAGATCCACCGCCTCGTCATGAAGATTGTGGACACTTTTCCGGATACTGTCCATGGCCTCGGACAAGGTTTCCTTCACCTGTGAAAGCTCCTCGGAAAGCGCCTCCTCTTTCCTGTGGACCACCGTCATGGCGCTCACCTGCAGAAGCGACCTGGTCAGCAGATGGCCCACGTTGTCGTGGATCTCCCTGGAAATCCGGTTCCGCTCATTTAAAGTCGCAAGCCGCACTTCGTAGTCCTGCTTTTCCATCAGTTCCCTGTTCTGTTTCTCCAGGTAAAGCTCCTGCTCCCTGTCGGAATCCTCCATCCGGAAATAGGCATCCACCACATGCTGATGGGCTGCTGTCCTCGCACTTAAGAAAAACCCCATGATACAAAAAAGCAGGACAGTTAAAAAAAGGTTCAGCTCTCCGTATTCCATACTGGCATGGGCGCAGGCAAAAAGCGGCGGCACCCACATAAACCGGAACTGCCAACTCATCTGCCCGGCACAGTCATAGACCACCGGGGCAAGAAACAACAAAAATTCTTTCCTCCAGATCCCGAGAAGACAGTAGACAATCCCCATTCCTCTCCACCACTTCTCCTCCACGGCATTTCCCAGGGATGCGGTCACAAGAGACGCCAGAAATGCCGTCACCTGGAGAAAGCCCACAGCCTCCCTCCCCCATAGTAAGGGGAGGAAACACAAAAAAAATAGGAGCAGTTTATCGGTAAGTTTCTGCATTGCCGTCCTCCCTGTATCCGGTGCCAAGGCCGGTATCGCCGGCGGCTCCCATACTTTCTTCCTATTTTAGCGAATCGCCGTGGAATAAGCAACACAAACATGACAGATGTCATTTTAATCTTCTGACATCCTTCACTGTTTTTTTCTCCGGTTTTCTTTTATTATTATGTATACAAACAGACATTGAATATCACTCATGTTTCCGCTTTGTCCGGAAACAGAAAGGACTTTCCCTATGATTCATGTGAAAAACCTGGTAAAACGTTACGGCAAGCTGGTCGCTCTGGACCATTTCAATCTGGATGTGCAGGACGGGGAGATTTTCGGGCTTCTTGGGCCCAACGGAAGCGGAAAGACCACCGCAATCAACTGTATCCTGTCCCTCCTCACTTACGACAAAGGGGAAATTTCCCTGTTCGGGGAACCCATGTCCCCCACTAACTATAAAAGCAAAAAGAAGATCGGCGTGGTGCCCCAGAACGTGGCTGTGTTCAATGAGCTGACCGTCCAGGAAAACATTGATTATTTCTGCGGCCTCTATGTGCCGGAAAAGGCGGAGAGAAAGCCTCTCGTGGAGGAGGCCATCGAGTTCGCGGGGCTTTCGGACTTCCGGAAATTCCTGCCGAAAAAACTCTCAGGCGGCCTGCTCAGACGCCTGAACATCGCCTGCGGCATCGCCCACAAGCCGGAGCTGATCTTTTTGGATGAACCCACCGTGGCTGTGGACCCTCAGAGCCGGAACAGCATCCTGGAAGGAATCCGGGCTTTGAACGCCTCCGGCGCCACCATCATCTATACCTCCCACTATATGGAAGAGGTGGAGCAGCTCTGCTCCCAGATCATGATCATGGATAAAGGCCGCGCCATTGCCACCGGAACCAGGGAAGAGCTCACGGCCCTCATCCACACCGGCGAAAAACTGACTGTGGAGATTCCCGCCCTGCCCCTCTCGGTCCTGGAACAGATCCGCAGCCTGCCGAATGTCCTCAGGGCCGATTACGGCGACGGCCATTTGAAAGCGGACTGCAAGGGAAACGGCCACCCCATCATCGATGCCCTGGATCTGCTCAGGCAAAATGACGTGAGCTTCGGACAGGTCTACTCAGAGCCGCCCACCTTAAACGACGTATTCCTGGAAATCACCGGGAAACAGCTCAGGGATTAAAGGAGGAACCTCATGTTCGGAAATATTTACTGCAAACGCATCCTCGTTTCCGTCCGGAACAAAGGGACGCTCATATGGACCTGGATCTTTCCCCTGATGATGTCGACCCTTTTCTATTTCGCCTTTTCCGGCCTGCAGGATGCGGAGCTTTTAAAAACCATCCCCGCCGGGATTGTGGTCTCGGAGGAATATGACAATGATACGGCCTTTCAGACGACCCTCCAGGCTGTCTCCGACCCGGAGGAAGGCTTTCTGGAACTTCATCCCTATAGCACCAGGGAGGAGGCGGCAAAAGCCCTGGCAGGCGGAGAAATCGACGGTTTTATCTCTCTGGAAGACGGTTCCCCGAAGCTTTCCGTCTCCAAAAATGATCTCAATCAGACGATCCTGAAGGGCTTTCTGGATCAGTATGTCCAGACAAAGCACGCCGTGGTCTCTCTGCTGGAAAAAGGTAACTCCGACGTTTCTGAGATTGTAAGCCTGTTTCAGACGGAAACCTGGACGAAGGAACTTTCCCTCTCCAAAAACGTTCCCTCTGAAACCGTAACCTACTTTTTCGCGCTCCTCGCCATGGTGTGCATGTACGGCGGCTTTCAGGGACTGGACAGCGTTTCCTACCTGCAGGCCAACCTCTCCCCTCTGGGGGCCAGGCGGACCCTCTCCCCTTCGAAACGGTTCCCCATGGTGTTTTTTGACCTTCTGGCCGCCCTCACTGTACACATGGCCTGCATGCTCTTTCTGCTGGCCTACCTGGTCTTTATCCTCGGGGTGGATTTCGGCACCGGCCTTGTGCCTGTCATTGTCACCTGTTTATTCGGGAGCTTTCTCGGTATGTCCTTCGGTTCCTTTGTCACGGCAATTTCCCGTGCCAAGGAAGGGGTGAAGGTGGCCATTATCATTTCCGTCTCTTTGGCTTGCAGCTTCGGCGCCGGCATGATGGTTTCCGGCATCAATTACAGGATCGCCAAAACCTTCCCCGTGCTGTCCTGGTTAAATCCGGCAGCCCGGATCTCCGATGCCCTCTACTGCCTGTATTATTACGACGGATATGGCCAGTACATGCTGAATCTGGCCGTCCTGGCCGCAATGACTCTTTTGTTCTCTGCAATCACCGCATTTTTCCTGAGGAGGCAGCGCTATGAAAGTATTTAAGGCTTCTCTGCTGATTTTGAAACGCCGCATGGTGCAGGTAATAGTTTACCTTACCATGTTCACCGCAATGTTTATCATCATCGCTTCATTTTACTCAGAGCAAATATCCACGGATTTTTCTGCCGCCCGCCCCACTTTCACCGTCATCAACCGGGACAAGGAAACACCCCTGACGGAAGGACTTATGGAATATCTGCGGGACAGGGGCACGGAGCACGCCCTCCCCGACAAAAAGCAGGAGCTTCAGGATGCGGCCTTTTACCACGCTACAGAATACATCCTCATCATTCCGGAAGGCTTTGACGAATCTGTCTGGTCCGGAAGTCCCCTTTCACTGGACACCGTGTCCATACCGGGGACTGCCAAAAGCTACTATATGGACAGCCTGGCGAACCAGTACTTAAGCTTCGTGGACGCCTACCACAAGGCGGATCCTTCCCTGGACCGGGCCTCTGTCTCCGGGATGGCCCTGGAAGCCCTTTCCCTGGAAGCGTCCGCGGAGACAGTGCGCCAGACAAACGGCCGGCCCATCAGCGATCTGTACGAATCCTACAACCGGGTCCAGTCTTACATCCTGATGGTGGTGACGCTCCTGTGCGTAAGCAGCATCACCATGTCCTTCAGGCGGCCTGACCTTCGCATGCGGAATCTCTGCGCCCCCACCACAACACGGCAAAAAAATCTGGGGCTGTTTCTCTACTGCGCCCTCGTCGGCTTCGTCGTCTGGCTGTCAACCAGCTTTTTGGGGTATCTGGTTTCCAGGCCTTCCCTCACCGGCGCCGATTCTCGGCTCATCGCCCTGCTGTTTGCCAACAGTTTCCTTTATACTTTTGTGGCGCTGTCCGTCGCCATGCTGTTAAACCACTTTATCACAACCCCCAATACCCAAAATGCCATCGCCAATTTTTTAAGTCTGGCCTTGAGCTTCCTGGGCGGCGCCTTCGTACCGCTGGAATTTTTAAGCGAGGGGCTCCGTACCGCCTCCCGGTTCACCCCGGTCTACTGGTATTCGGAGGCCGTGTCGGATATCTGTGACCTGACACTTTTAAATAAGGAAACATTGGCACCTATCTGGCGCTCTTTTGCCATGGAGCTGGCTTTCGCCGCCGCCATCCTCTGTCTGGCGCTGGCTGTGGGAAGATCCAAAAACAAAGCGGAGAAATCCTTCGGGAGCGCCAGGACAGAGATCGAGATGTAATTGGAAACAGCTGTCTTTTGGGGCATATTGAAAGAAATTGCAGGAAACGTCATAAGTCTTTTTCTTATGGTGTTTCCTGCACTGATGTTTGTTTTGTCATTTTTAACAACTCCTTGCTTTTCTCACCAAGATAGGTTATGGTATAAATACTTTGCGATCTTAAGCATCCTGTGGAAGGTCGTGCCCTTCGGCATTGCCATGGTGGCTTTCCCCCGGCGCTCCCGGCGGCTCTATTATGACGGCTCTGCCCCTCCTGTATATGATCTTCGGCGAGGAGGCAGGAAATCCGGACAGTCCCATCTGTGTGATTATGGCTGCACTGTATATCACCCGGGATTCCCTTGGAACCGCATGCAATGTGTCCGGCGAAAATGCCATCGGCGTCATTGTCAACACGATCTACGAAAAATGGATCAAAAAATAAACGACAGGGGATGATAGTATGAATGTATTCGATATCATTGGTCCGGTCATGATCGGGCCCTCCAGCTCCCACACGGCGGGCGCTGTCCGCCTGGGCCGGGTGGCCTGGAAAATTTTAGAAGAAAAAGCTGTACAGGCAGACATTCAGTTGTCCGGCTCTTTCGCCCAAACCTACAGAGGCCACGGCACCGACAAGGCCCTGATCGCGGGCATCATGGGAATGCACTCCGACGACGAGCGGATCCGCCGGTCCCTGACACTGGCCAAAGAGGAGGGACTCGCCTATTCCTTCACCGCGGAGGATATCCGTGATGCCCATCCCAACACGGCCAGGATCCATCTGAGGGGGGAAAGCGGCGCCGAGTGTACCATACAGGGGGCCAGCATCGGCGGCGGAAACATTCTGATCACGGAGATTGACGGAATGGAAGTGTCCTTTACCGGACAGTACAACACCCTCATGGTGCTGCACTACGATAAACCGGGTACCATCGCGGCCGTGACCAACTTCATGGCCTATTCCGGAACAAACATCGGAAACTTCCGGCTGACCCGCCCCAAAAAGGGCGGCGAGGCGGTTATGACCATCGAGGTGGACGGGGACGTGGAAGAAAGTCTGATACAGAGCCTGCGCATTCTTCCCAACATCATCAATGTCATCCTGATCCGGGCAATTTAAGAAAGGGGAAATACTCGTTATGCCGGACTATGATTCCATCGCGGCCATCTGCAAAGCCGCGGCAGAAAAACAAACCACCATATCCGCCCTGGTATTGTCCGATCAGTCCGAACAGATGGAAATACCGGAGGAGGAATTATACAAACGAATGGAAAAAAGCCTCCATGTCATGCAGGAGGCCGTGCGGGAAGGAAAGAATCCTGATCTCCGCTCCACCTCCGGCCTGACCGGAGGCGACGCCGCAAAGGTGGAGGCTTACGCCGAAACCGGCGGCATCACGGGTTCCTTCCTGAACCGGGCCATGGCCAGAGCCATAGCCGTATCCGAATATAACGCCGCCATGGGAAAGATCGTGGCATCGCCCACAGCCGGCTCCTGCGGCATCCTGCCGGGCGCCGTGATCTCCATGCTGGAGGAGGGGCGCTGCGATGAGCGCGCCGCCGTCATGGCGCTCTTCACCGCCGGTGCCGTCGGAATGGTGATCGCCGAGAAGGCTTCCATCGCAGGCGCCCAGGGCGGCTGTCAGGCAGAGTGCGGTTCCGCCTCCGCCATGGCCGCCGCCGCATTGGTGGAACTGGCAGGCGGAACGCCTGCCCAGGCCGCCGAAGCCTGCGCCATCGCCATCAAAAACCAGCTTGGCCTGGTCTGTGATCCGGTGGCAGGATTGGTGGAAATCCCCTGTATCAAGCGGAATGTGTCGGGGATCGCCATCGCTTTCACTTCCGCAGACATGGCTCTTGCAGGTGTGGAAAGCAAGATCCCGGTAGATGAATGCGTGCTGGCCATGCGTCAGGTGGGCGACATGCTTCCCTGCGCGCTGAAGGAAACCTCCCAGGCCGGCCTGGCCGCCACCCCTACAGGGCTCCGGCTGAAAAAGCAGGTGTTTGGAGAGACGTAACTATGCGCAGTGAACGCCAAAAACAAAAATTTTTTGTCGTTCGCTATAACGTTCTGCATAAAATACGCAAAACAGAAAAGAAAAGCACCGGACTCGGATTCGTTAAAAAATAAATCCATACAGAGGAAGGTGCTTTTCATCATTCATGGTATAAAATTTTTTATATGATTCGTTTTTTAAGTTCCAGCGCTTTCCGTATCTCATCAGGAGGTGTTTTCTGTGTTTTTTTAATAAACTAAAAGTTTCCCAATCTGTCGGACTATAGACTTCCGACAGACTGGTTTGCATC
>CAJUQY010000027.1 GCA_910588815.1 uncultured Lachnospiraceae bacterium
AATCCTGCATAAATGCTTGTAAATCAAGGCTTCCTGAGATAATCCCCACATTTTTCCAGTAAAAGTATCACACGAGCCCGACAAATGACCATAAAATATATGGTTTTTGTCGGGCTCGAATCCTGTCATTCCGACTGGATCGGGTGTTCATAACAGATTTGAGTTATGGGCACCCAATTATGTATCGACGGCAATATAGATGGCAGTGAGTTCTTTTTTATTTTGATAGAAGCGCTTCGTCTTCTCAATCTTTGTTTTGGAATTAAAAAATCAAAAATATTTAGATTATTTGCACTAATATATTGACTGATTTGGCAATACTATGTATAATATAGACAATTTATTGATAAAAATCTGTTTCACTGAGTAACACACTTTACGGAAAAATCGAGAGATTGAGGTGAATGGAAAACTTATCAAACTGATCTTTGACGGATGCAGAGAAAGACAAATTTATTTCGGTACTTACATCCGAACTTGTACCATTGTGGACAAAGGGTGAGCTATCACAAGAAGAGATTGATTCATTAAAAATATCCAGTCAAATCCTTCGTTCAAAAGGTTTTACCTATGCAGATCAGAATTACAGGCTATCATCCATACCGGCATAATATATAAATTCCAATAGATCGGAGGTTTTACAATGGAGAATTACATCAACAAAGTTTGTCCGTTTTGTAAAACGGAAATTAAGGAGGAAGATACTGTAAAAATTTGTCCTGTTTGCGGGGTTCCCCACCACGAAAGATGTTGGGAAGAAAACAAGGGCTGTGCGACCTTTGGCTGTTCTGAGCAGCGTCATGAGACTCAGGGAACAGATCGCACTGGTGTCTGTGCTGGATGTGGCGCTATAGTAGGTAACGGCCAGATGTTTTGCCCAAATTGTGGAACGCCTAAAGAAGAAGCAAAAAAGAATGTTTGTGGCAAGTGTGGAGTTGAACTACAAGAGGGGCAACAGTTTTGTGCGATATGTGGCCAGAAGGTTGGGCCTGCAGTAGATGCAGGCGCGAATTCCGCCATTTTGCAGTCCAATACTGGTGACAATAGGGCGAATGAAATTAAGAAAAAGAAACCGATTAAAGCTATTATTGCCGCTGTAATCGTTCTTGCAGTTATCGTTGGAGGCGTCCTTGTCATTCCTAAACTATTTGTGTCTGTTGAAGATTTATGTGCGCGGGGAAATTATGAGAAAGCCTACACAAAAGCTTCAGGAGCAGAAAAGAATGAAGTCCTTGCGGAAAATGTTATCGCTTATTTAAGTATGGAATCAAGTGATGACCTTAAAGATCCTTTGTCGTTTTCCCTCCGTGATGCTTATTACGTTGGAAGCTACAATGAGGGAGAAGACCGTATTTATCAGCAAGCAGTTCTATATATATCCGGCGCAAATAGCTATGGGGCATCAGTGAGCAGGTATTGGCTGTGGACAGCTGATGAAAATGGGGAATGGGGCATGTGGGGAACGTGTTCAAATCTGAATTTGGACCCGGATGATGATGATTATCTGATTTCTGTGATTGCAAAAGTCATTGTTGAGGACGACAATGCAATTAAATTGAAAAAAACATCTGTAAAGAATATCAATGAACAATTTGAAAATGATACTTTGCGCCAAGTCGCACCGATAGATAATGACAATCTTGATACTTCTGTAATGCCAATCAGCAGTAGCGATGAGTAAAACAATTTGTTAGACATTAGGAAAAGAGCTTAATTTGCATAGATAAGGTGACAGATGATTATAAGACTATTTTGATGTTATTAAGCTCTGGAAAAGAAAGCAGTTTTCCATATGGAAAAAGAGAGGGAATGATGATAAGATAACCCCGGAAGACACGATTATAAAGGCCGGCATTCCTGCCGGGGAGGGGTACTATGGAGAAAAAGCGAACCGGGTCAGTCACGGATCTGACCCAGGGAGTTATTTGGAGGCAGTTGGTTTTGTTTGCCCTGCCTTTTTTGTTGTCTAATTTGCTGCAGCAGTTTTACAGTACTGCGGACGCGGCCATCGTGGGACAGAGCGTGGGGGCGGGGGCGCTGGCGGCTATCGGTTCCTGCGATAAGCTGGTGTTTCTTTTGATCAACCTGTTTGTGGGGGTGTCGACCGGGGCCAGTATCACCGTTGCCCAGGCGTTCGGACGGAAGGATGAGGACGGCCTCTCCCGTACCGTCCATTCGTCCGTGATGCTGGGGCTTTTATCCGGGGCCTTCCTGACTGTGGTCGGGATTTTACTGGCGCCGAAGCTTCTGGTGGCCATGAACACGCCGGACGATGTGCTCCCCATGGCCGTGGACTATATCGAGATCTACTTTATGGGAATGATCCCGGTCATGGTCTACAATATGGGAAGCGGGATCCTCCGGGCCATGGGAAATTCAAAGAGTGCGCTCATCTATCTGGCGGCTTCCGGATTTATCAACGTGGGGCTGGATCTTCTTTTTGTCCGGGGATTTTCCTGGGGGGTGAAGGGCGCCGCGGCGGCCACGGCTATTTCCCAGGTGCTCCCGGCTGTTTTGGTGTTCCTTAAACTGACCAGGCTGGAGGAGGGGTACCGTCTGCGCATCAGGGGGCTGCGTCTTTATAAAGAAGAGACGCTCTATATTGTGCGTGTGGGAGTCCCGGCAGGACTTCGGATGGTGCTCATCAACATTTCCAATGTTATCGTCCAGTCCAGGATCAATGCCTTTGGCATGGAGGCCATGGCAGGCTGTACTTTGTTCTTCAAGATAGAGGGCTATCTCTATGCGATGATTTCCGCCCTGAGCCTGGCCCTTACCAGCTTCGCGGGGCAGAACATCGGCGCGGCGGATTACATACGGGCGAAGAAGGGAAAGAAAATCTGCATGAACATTGCGGCGGCCGTGACCATTGTCATGGTGGCGGTGCTCTGTGTCTGGGCGGAGCCGATCTGCCGGATCTTTACAGGGGAGGAGCCGGCCATCGCCTACGGGGCACTCCAGCTCCGCTATCAGCTGCCCCTGTATATCATCTTTTCCTGGAATGAAATCATCAATGGCGCGGTGCTTTCCTCCGGCCACAGCGTGGCGCCCATGGTGATCAGTCTGGTCGGCATGTGTGTGGCCAGAGTCGGGTTCATTTTCGTGGTATCCGAGTTCTGGTACGATATCCGGGTGATATATCTGGCGTTCCCCTTCAGCTGGCTGGTCACCCATGCGGGGCTCCAATCCTATTACTATTTCGGAAAATGGATTCAGGGAAAGCGTTTTTTGGAGGCCGTGAAGGAGCAGGAGGAGAGCCTGGGAGCTTAGGGGGGCAGAGAGAAGATCATGATGGAAAAAACAGAGAAGAAGAATACGAATGCGTACATGGTCTATGCGGGCATTACCACGGTGATCTGGGCGACGGCGGTGCTTTTCACCCAATATGCCCAGGAGAGCTTTTCCAGCCAGAGTATCGGGGTGATTCGTTATCTGTTCGCCACGGCGGCGATTCTGGTGGTTATGGCCGTAAAGCGGATCGGGCCGCCGAGGCTTAAGGATGTGCCGAAATTTTTGCTCTCCGGGTTCCTGGGGTTTACCTGCTATGTGACGGCCTTCAATCTGTCGGTGCAGACCATCACCGGGGCCACCTGCAGCATCATCGGACAGGTCATTCCCATCCTGACGGCCGTGTTTTCCTGTATCTTCCTGCGGGAGAAGATTGCCATAAGAGGCTGGATCGCCATCGCCATGGCTTTTGGGGGAATTTTGGTGATGGCCCTGTGGAACGGCGCCTTTTCCGTCAATCCGGGGATTCTCTGGATGCTTTTGGCGGCAGTATCTTTGAGCGCCTATAATCTGACGCAGCGGATCTTCATCAAGGAATATACGGCCTTTCAGTCCACCGCCTACAGTATCGTCAGCGGAACCATATTTCTCCTGGTGTTTTTGCCGGGAGCGATTCCCCAGATGGGGAAAGCCACGGCGGCTTCCTGGGGGGCTGTGGCCTATCTGGGCGTGTTTGGCGGGGCCGTTGCCTATGTGTTCTGGACAAAAGCGTTTTCCCTGGCAAAGAGGACCAGCGATGTGTCCAATTTCATGTTTGCCCAGCCGCTCATTGCCAGCCTGGTGGGATTCCTCTTCCGGGGCGAGGTGCCGGGAATCGAGACAGTGCTCGGGGGAATCCTGGTCCTGGGCGGCATGTTCCTGTTCCAGACAGGGAATCAATCGAAAAAAGGCGGCTGATGGGGCATATGCACAGAACCTACCGGCCGGCCCGGCGGACAAAGCAGTCCTTCAGGCTGGTTTTCAGAGGTACGCCAAGCTTGTCGAACACCTGATCCAAGGCGCCGAATACTGCGGCCATGTCGGATACATTGGCATTTTCCCCCATGTGGCCGATGCGGATCACTTTTCCGGCCAGGCTCCCGAATGAGCCGGCCAGCAGAATGCCGTGGTCCTTTTTCATGGCATCTAAAATATCCCTGTCCGTCACGCCCGCCGGCACTTCAAAGACAGTGACCGTATTGGAAAAACCGCTTTTTAGATAGAGGGAGAGCCCTGCTTCAGTGACGGCATATCTTGCCGCGGTCCCGATGGCGGCATGACGTTTCAGAATATCCCTGTCGGCCTCGATATTGTCGATGGCTGTCCGCAGCCCGCGGATATCGCTGACGGGCATGGTATAGGGAAACCACTTTTCTTCATAATAGTGTTCAAATATTTTCAGGTTTGCATAGAAGGACGCGATGGGCGTCTTTCTTCCGTTCATGGCTTTTTTGGCGTCGGCGCTCAAGGTGACGAAGGTAAGTCCCGGAGGGGCGGAAACCACCTTCTGGGAGCCGCCGCAGAGAAGGTCAATCTTCGCTTCATCCACGTTTACCTCTTCCCCGAACATGGCGGAAACGGAATCCACGACAGTCAGGATGCCATAGCTTTTCAAGAGAGGACAGAGCTTCGCGATGTCGTTTAACATACCGCTTGGGGTATCGCCGTGGACCAGGGTCGCATATTTGTAGCCGTGGCTCTTTTCCAGGAACTGCCCCAGTGCAGACACATCGATGGGAGTCCGGTCATCCACCGTATAGAGCGCCGGAATCCCGCCGTACATGGAGACGAAATCGGCAAAGCCTTTTCCGTAGATACCGTTGTCGAGGACAAGAACCTGGTCGCCCGGCTCAGTCAGGGAGGCACAGGCCGCTTCCAGGCCGAGAATCCCTTCTCCGCCGAGGATCAGGGTCTCGTTTTCCGTATGGAGCAGACGGCTGATCTTTTCACAGGTCTCTTTATAAAATTCCACGAATTCTTCATCCAGATCCGGATTGGTGCAGGGCAGGCTCCTGGCGAGCCTGACATTTTCGGCTACCTGAGTAGGGCCGGGAGTCATGATTTTGTAGGCGTGGTGCATCTGCAATTGACACATGGTAAATTCTCCTTTGCTTTTTTGTTATTATGGTAGCGGATAAATGGTATTTTTAATATATCCAGTTTTGGAAAAAACAACAAGGCCAGTTTTGGACGTGCCGGAGAGCGCCGGACATAACCCACAGGGGGGGATTTCGCAAGTCGGAGAAAAAGCTTGACTTCGAGTGGGGCGAAGGTAGTATCATAATAATAACTGCGGACATATTCCGGCGGCCTGGGAGGGGGGATGGTCCGCGAGCGGTTGTTTGTGCCCACTATTTAGAACAGGAGGTTTTCGTGATGAAGGCAAAGGTATATTTTTCAAGAGAGATTTCTCCGGCAAAGGTCCTGGAACTTTACAAGATGGCCGGGAAAGAGCTTGGCGGAAAGGTGGCCGTGAAAGTCCATTCGGGGGAGAAGGGCAATCAGAACTTTCTGACCCCGGATTTTTGGAAGCCGGTGGTAGATTACGTGAAGGGAACAGTGGTGGAATGCAATACTGCTTATGAAGGAGCGAGAAATACCACAGAGCGCCATACGGCTTTGCTGAAAGAACATGGATGGAGCGATCTGTTCCCGGTGGAGATCCTGGACAGCGAAGGCCCGGATATGGAGCTTCCCATTCCGGGCGGAAAGAATATACAGAAGAATTTTGTGGGCAGGCATCTGGCCGATTACGATTCCATGCTGGTCCTTTCCCATTTCAAGGGACATCCCATGGGCGGTTACGGCGGAGCTTTAAAACAGCTCTCCATCGGCGTGGCCTCCTCCTACGGCAAGGGGTATATCCACGGCCTTGGCGATCCGGCCAATTTCTGGACGGCTGACCACGACAGCTTCCTGGAAGCCATGGCGGAAGCAGCTTCTTCCGTGGTAGAGTACCTGAAGGGAAATCTGGTCTATGTCAATGTGATGAAGAACATGTCCGTGGATTGTGACTGCTGTGCGGTGGCGGAGGATCCCTGCATTCAGGATATGGGCATCCTGGTGTCCTTAGATCCCATTGCCATTGACCAGGCCTGCCTGGATATTGTCTATGCCTGCGGCGATCCCGGAAAGGCTCATTTCCTGGAGCGAGTCGAGTCCAGAAACGGCATCCGCACCATTGAGCGGGCCGCGGAACTTGAAATCGGAACCAGGGAATATGAGCTGATTGAGGTCTGAGCTTTTGGGACAGGGTTTAAAAAAGTAAAATTATAGTTCAAATTCCTTAAAATCAATCCACAGATCATCGTATATCCGGACCTTTATGTTATCCTGAAAGGTGTAGGAGGTCATCTTAAACTGGGTTTTATCCAGGAGATATACGATGATCTGTTTTTCCTGTGGATCAACGATCCAGTATTCCCTCACTCCGGCTTCCAGATAGAGATTCAGTTTCCGGACATAGTCATGGCCGGGATTTCCGGGGGAGACGATTTCCACGATCCAGTCGGGAGCGCCGTCACATCCGCGGTCCGTGAGCTTCCCCAGGTCACAGATGACGCTGATATCCGGTTCCACCACCGTTTTTCTGTCGTCAAACAAGCAGACGGCGAAGGGGGCGGGATAGACCCTGCAGGTTCCGCCTTTTGAACGGATATAATCCCGGATGGTCCCGGCAAGTTCCATTAAAATTTCCTGATGGATGCGGCCGGGAGCCGACATATCATAAAACCTGCCGTCAATCAATTCGGAACGGATAGTTTCCGGTAAGGAATAGTAATCTTCCTCTGTATACAGGTTTGCGTGAGCGGGTATTCCTGACATCATAATCTCCTTTCTCTGTGCTTCTGACGGGTTATTTCGGGGCCGACGGGTTGGTGTCGTCGGGCACACGATGGGCCAGAATATCCTCATAGTGGCGGACCTTGTGCTCCATGTAGCTTACCAGCTCCTTGGCCTCCTCCAGCCGTTTTAAGGCCAGCTCCCGGTGGCTCTTCATAAATTCGTAGCGGGCGGAGAGGGTGGAGCTTCCCTCCATGCAGAGGGCGGAATAAGCGCGGATATCCTCGATGGAAATGCCGCATTTGCGCAGGCACTGGATGGTGCGGAGCCAGTTTATGGACTCGTCGTCAAAGAGCCGCCGGTTATTTTTGTCGCGTCGGCAGGGCAGAAGGCCCTTGTCGGTATAGAAACGGACCGTGTGCTCCGTCAATCCCATTTTTTCTGAAATTTCTTTTACCGTGTAAGTCATGGAACGCCTCTTTCTGGTGTATGTTCTTGTTTGGACCCGTTAAATTTGGACTTGACTTCGAGTGAGTCGAAGATGCTATCATTATATCATAGAGGGAAAAGCCTTTCAACTAAAGCCGGGGTTTTCCCATCAAAAAGAAGGAGGATGACTGGATATGGGATATCTGGGAGAAGAAATCAAAAAACTGGGTTTTGGCCTGATGCGGCTGCCGAAGCAGGGCGAGGCCATCGACCTGGAGCAGACCAAACAGATGGTAGACCGCTTTATGGAAGCGGGCTTTACTTATTTTGATACGGCCTGGGCCTATGCGGGAAGTGAGGATGCCATGCGACAGGCGCTTGTGGAGCGGTATCCGAGGGAGAAGTTTACCGTGGCCACCAAGAATGCGGCCTGGATCGACTGTAAGAGCCGGGAGGACGCGGCGGCCCAGTTTGAGACATCCCTAAAGCAGACCGGGGCGGGCTATTTTGATTTTTACCTGTTACATAATCTGGGCGAGGGGAGGACTCACTTTTTCGACGATTTTGACATGTGGAGTTTCGTGAAGGAGAAGAAGGCGGAGGGATTGATCAAACATATCGGATTTTCCTTCCATTCCACGCCGGAAGAGCTGGAAGAGCTTTTAAAAGCCCATCCGGAGGTGGAGTTTGTCCAGATCCAGATCAATTACGGTGATTGGGAGAATCCTGTGGTACAGTCCAGGGCCGTCTACGAGATGGCGAGGAAATACGACAAGCCGGTGGTAATCATGGAGCCGGTCAAGGGAGGGATGCTGGCCAGCCCGCCGAAGTCCGTGGAAGAGCTCTTTAAAAAAGCAGAGCCGGAGGCTTCCTGCGCTTCCTGGGCAGTCCGCTTTGCCGCCGACCTTCCCGGTGTGATTACGGTGCTTTCCGGCATGAGCACTCTGGAGCAGATGGAGGACAATCTGTCCTATATGAAGGATTTTAAGGGGCTTTCCGACAAGGAGCGGGAGGTTCTCGGCGAGGCCAGGAGGCTCCTTGCGGAGATTCCGCTGATCCCCTGTACCACCTGCAATTACTGTGCCAAAGTCTGTCCGGGGAATATCGGGATTTCCGGTTCCTTTGCGGCTCATAATTATCTGACCCTTTACAACAATTTGGAGGCGGCGAAGAGCCAGGAGGGATGGCTGGTGGGACGCCACGACAAAAAGAGCGCTTCCGAATGTTTAAAATGCGGGAAATGTGAGGAAGTCTGTCCTCAGCATATCAAGATTCGGGAGGAACTTGAGCGGGTGGCAAAGGCATTCGTGTAAAGCTTCAGCAGGAACAACGGATTTCGGACTTATTTATGGGGCAGCCGCCAAAGGTCGACAAAAACAGACGGGTTCTTGTCGATTTCGGCGGCTGTTTCCCGTTGCATTTCCTCCGCCTTTTTTCGTATAATGGGGAAGTACCACCGTATTGGAAAAAGGAGGAAGAAAAATGGCAAAACTACAGGTGGCTATTGCTGACGACAACGAAAGAATTTTGCAGCTATTAGATAATATCATCAGCCGGGACGATGAGTTTGAGGTGGTTGGAAAAGCAAACAACGGGGAGGAGGCCTATAGTCTCATAAAAGAAAAAGAACCGGATATTATGCTGTTGGATATCATTATGCCGAAGCTGGACGGGCTTTCCGTCATGGAGAAGGTGGGGAAGGACGCGGCCCTTAAGAAACGGCCGGAGTTTATTGTGATTACCGCTATCGGGCAGGAGCGGATTACGGAGGATGCCTTTCACCTGGGAGCCTCCTACTACATCATGAAACCCTTTGACTCCGATATGGTCCTGAACAGGATGAAGCATATCGGGAAGGGAAAGAGCCGCGGCGGAGAAAACAGGCGGATCGCTCCCTACGAGAGTAAGGAGCAGTACATTGAGCGGAATCTGGAGTCGGACGTGACCAGCCTGATCCACGAGATCGGCGTTCCGGCCCACATCAAGGGCTATGGATATCTGAGAGACGCCATTATCCTGGCGGTGTCCGACATGGAGATGCTCAATTCCATCACGAAGCTTCTGTATCCGACCATCGCCAAGATGCACCAGACCACGCCCAGCCGGGTGGAGCGGGCCATCCGCCACGCCATCGAAGTGGCCTGGAACAGAGGGAAAATGGACACCATCGATTCTCTGTTTGGCTATACCATCAACACGGGAAAGGGCAAGCCCACCAATTCCGAATTTGTGGCTCTCATTGCCGATAAGATCCGGCTGGAATACAAGAATCGATAGAAAGTACGGAACAATCAGGAGAGAGGAGGGCGCGGCGTCGGGAAAAATGTGACGAATACCCGGAAAAACCACTTCCCAATTGCTGTGGAATCGAGTATAATAGTATTTAGATGTTTTTAGGGAAAAGGTTTTTCTGGAGGTGGCAATGTGAAGAAAATTTTGTTCGCAACATCAGAGTGCGTACCGTTTATTAAGACGGGCGGCCTTGCAGACGTGGCGGGTTCTCTGCCCAAGTATTTTGACAAGGAGGCCTATGACGTTCGGGTGATACTCCCCTATTATCAGTGTATTCCCGCGAAATTCAGGGAGAAAGCAAAATATCTGACGAATTTTTACATGAATTATATGTGGCAGGATCGGTATGTGGGGTTATTCGAGATTGTCCACGAGGGGATTACCTTTTATTTTGTTGACAATGAGTGGTACTTCAGCGGTGCGAAGCCCTACACAGACATGTATTTTGATTTGGAGAAGTTTGCGTTTTTCTGCAAGGCAGTGCTTTCTGCCCTTCCTGTGCTGGACTTTAGGCCCGACATTATCCATTGTCATGACTGGCAGACCGGCCTGATTCCGGTCCATTTGAAGGATAAATTTGCGGATAATCCCTTCTACAGGGGAATCAAGTCTGTGATGACGATTCACAATTTAAAATTCCAGGGGGTCTGGAGCGTGGATGTGATCCAGCGGATCTCCGAGCTCTCCGACTACTATTTCACGCCGGATAAGCTAGAGTCCTATAAAAACGGAAATATGTTAAAGGGCGGCATTGTCTATGCGGACAAAGTGACGACGGTGAGCAATACTTATGCCCAGGAGATCAAGATGCCCTTCTACGGCGAGGGGTTGGACGGGTTGATGCTGGCCAGGAGCCATGACCTTTGGGGGATTATCAACGGCATTGATTATACAGAATGGAATCCGGCGGAGGATACCTTTATTGCGGCGAATTATGACGCCAGGACCTTCCGCAAGGAAAAGGTGAAAAATAAGACCGCCCTCCAGAAGGAACTTGGCCTGGAGGTCAATCCGAAGAAATTCATGATCGGCATTGTATCCAGGCTGACGGACCAGAAGGGGCTGGATCTGGTGCAGTGTGTCATCGAGCAGATCTGCTCCGACGAGCTGCAGCTCGTGGTCCTGGGAACCGGCGATGAGAAATATGAGAATATGTTCCGTCATTATGACTGGAAATACGGGGACAGCGTTTCAGCCAATATTTATTACTCCGACGCCATGTCCCACAAGATTTACGCGGGCTGTGACGCTTTCCTGATGCCGAGCCTGTTTGAACCCTGCGGGCTGAGCCAGATTATCAGCCTCCGCTACGGGACGGTGCCCGTCGTCCGGGAGACAGGGGGGCTTAAGGACACCGTGGAGCCCTACAATGAGTACGAGAGCATTGGAACCGGTTTCTCCTTCACCAACTACAACGCCCATGAGATGCTCGGCAGTATCCTCTATGCGAAGGATGTCTACTACAACAGGAAGCGCGAGTGGAACAAGATCATCGACAGGGGCATGGCGAAGGATTTTTCCTGGGTCAACTCAGCGAAGAAATACGAGGAACTGTACAATGTCTTATAAAACATACAGGCGGCGTCATTTGGCATTTTTGCGGGGCGAGGCCAGAGAGCGGGCTATCGAATGGCTGGAGGATGATGCCTGGGTGACGCAGAGAGAGTACGGCCGGGACCGGGAATATATGGCCTGCGTGCAGGATATCATGGAGACCCCGGTCTTCCGCTCCATGGACCGTTATATCCAGCACGGAAACACCACTACAAAGGCCCACTGCATCCAGGTCTCCTACCTGAGCTACTGCATCTGCAAAAAGCATTCCCTGGATTATGTGGCGGCAGCCAGGGCGGGGCTTCTCCATGACCTGTTCCTCTATGACTGGCATACGGCCGGGAACCACATTCATGGCTTCACCCATCCCAGGGTGGCCATGAACAATGCGAAGAGGTATTTTGACCTGACGCCCCAGGAGCAGAACATTATCCTCCGGCACATGTGGCCCCTGACGCCCATCCCGCCGAAAAGCGCGGAGGGGATGGTCATCGTCTACGCCGACAAATTTTGCAGCCTGAATGAGATGTATGGCCGTATGAAGCGCGCCGTGTACCGGGCGGTTCATGCCTGAAGTCCGGACATATCCGTTCCAGCCTCCCGCCAAGACGGCTTAAGATTTCATTGGTGATGGTTCCGGCGGCTTCCGCCCAGTCACAGGCGGTGACGGTCTCCTTCCCCCAGGAGCCGATGAGGATTGCGGGGCCTCCGGCTTTCACATCCGGAATGCCGGTCACATCCACGATCGTCTGATCCATGCAGATGCGGCCGAGGATGGGAGCTTTCCTGCCCTTGATGAGGACATGGCCCTTTCCGCAGGAGAGGGAACGGGGAAGGCCGTCGGCGTAGCCAATGGTGAGGATAGCGATGGAGCGCTCCGTCCCGGCGGTGTATGCGATTCCATAGCCGGCGGATTCTCCTGCGCGCAGCTTTTTGACAGCGGCAATACGGGCCTTTAGAGAAAGGACAGGTTTCAAGGCGGCACCGAAAGAGTCGGTGCCTTTTTTGTCGCTCAAAATGCCGTAGAGGGCGATTCCGACCCGGGCGTAATCCTCAGCATACTCCGGATACCTGAAAAGTCCGTAGCTGGAGAGGAGATGGAGCCTGGGGCAGGGACAGCCCCGCATCTTCAGCTCATCCACGGTATGGTAAAAGGCGTCCGCCTGTTTTTTCACATACTGCTCCTCCTGCTCTGTCTGTCCGTCGGCGGTGCACAGGTGGGTGAAGACACCGTCTATGATGAGATGCTCCATCTGCCAGATCCGCCGGAGCCGGTCCAGGTTTTCGCTTCGCTCTCCCAGCCGGTGCATACCGGTGTCGATGCCCACATGGACATGGAGAGGCCGGCCGAAGGCGTTTAAACGCTCGCCGTAGGAGAAGTCGACAACCGTCTGGGTCAGGCCGTAGCGGGCAAGGAGCGGGAATTGGGAGGGATGGGTGTAGCCGAGGATGAGGATTTCCCCGGAGATTCCGTGCTTCCTGAGCCGCACGCCCTCACTGACACAGGCCACGCAGAAAGCGTCGATGCCCAGGCGGTTTAATTCACCGGCAATGAGAAGGGCGCCGTGGCCGTAGGCGTCTGCCTTGACGGCGGGCATCAGGCGGCAGCCCTCCGGCAGCAGCCCTTTCAGGCAGGCTGCGTTGTGCCCAAGGGCGGCAAGGTCCAGCTCAATCCAGGCCCGGCAGCCCGAAGCGCGCCTGCGGGAACGGCCGGAGCCTTCCGGGGTGTCCTGGGCGTTCCTGCTTCGGGGAAGGGCGCCGGATATTACCGGAAGGAGGGCGGTGACAAAAAAGGCGGCCGCCGCACTGAAGAGGGATACGGACAGAAACTGGATCAGGGGATTTTCCACCAGGAGCCACGTCAGGCGGAGAGGCTTTGCGGCCGTCCGCAGGACGATGAGAACTGCCGGGTGGAGAATATAGATCCAGGCGGAAGCGGTCCGGAGCCTTCCGGAGGGTTTCCGGTCCGCGGACAAAAGCAGCCGAAACAGAAACACCGCGGAGGGAACCAGAAAGAGGTACATGCTGTCGTGGCGGGACATCTGAAAATGGCGCAGCAAAAAGGCCTCTGCCGTCATAAGGGCGAAGGAGGAAAGGAAGCCGAGCCGGCTCCACCCTCCGGGAAGGCGGGGGAAGCCGCCGGCAAGCCCTGCGCCGATTGCCAGAAAGAGCGGCGCGAAAAAGAGGCCGTTCCTGGTATAGGAGGACACTTGAAAGAGGCCGTCATAGAGAGCCTTTAAAGCCGGAACGGAGGCTGCCAGTCCATACCAGCTGTCCCCGAAGAGACCGACGAGGTACAAAAATCCCGCAGCCAGAACCATGGTCCGCCCGGAGAGAAAGCGCATCAGACATGCGGTCAGGGCAACTCCCAGAATGCAGGCGGGAAAATACCACAGGTGATAAAAGGTTCCGTCAAAAAGGAGCATACGGAGGAGGACGCCGGCTGTCAGCTTTTCATAATGTCCTGCATAGAGGCCGAAAGGCAGATAGAGGACAATGGAAAAGAGATATAGAAGGCCGGTTTTCAGGAGAAAGCGCCTGACGCGGGCAGAGCGCAGGCCGTCCGTGTTTCTTCCCAGGACGAAATAGCCTGTCACCAGGAAAAAGAAGGGGACAGCCAGGCGGGCCAGAATTCTGGTCAGGAAAAAATCGGCTCCCGAGCTTAAAGACGACAGGGGAGAAACGTGGATAGAAATTACCAGGAAGGCCGCCAAAAACCGAAACAGATCCAGGCCGCCAAAGGACTTACGAGACATAGGTGTCCCTCCATTCTGTGATAATAAAACCGTTTACATTGTCGCCGGATACGGAATAGGGAAGTCTGTCGTCCACAGTGAGCAAAGTGGCTTCATCCGGTCTGGCTTCCAGCCAGGAAACTGCGATCTGCCGTCCGCCTGCGGCGAACAGATAAGATCTTTTTCCCCGGGGAAAGCCCCTCAGGAAAAGGATATATTCTTCCAGGGTAAGCCCTTCCTTCTCCATGATTTCTCCGTGGGGCGTACCCACATAGCGGAAATGCCAGGGCTCGTGGCCGATTCCGGTGACCTTCTCCCTGCCGGAAGGATAGCGCTCGATAAAACCGTACTCCGGCGCCCTCCTCCGGAAGGCGCGGCAGATCCCCGAGTCGGGAAAATCCGGGCAGAGAAAATCGATATGCTCTTTTTTGACGCCCAGATCAACGGCAAGCCCGGTCTGGTGTTCGCTGTGGCCGGGAAAGGCCACATAGGCGCTGGTGAAGGCTTTTCCGTGTTCCGACAGAGAATGGTTCCATATGTTTGTCTGTTCCGCCAGGGTGCGGTAGCCGCTGACGGGGACGATTTTCCCCCAGCCGCCGACCGCATCCATCAGCCCGGTGAAAAGCACGGCTGCCCGCCGTTTCAGCAGAACGGGCGCCACGCGGGTAAAGGGATGGGAGGGGGACGGTTCCATGCAGCCGTAGTCCCGGTTGACTAAGATCAGGCTCCCCTCATGGATCTGGTCCGGGGACAATCTCAGGGCCTTCATGATTTCACCGCCAGCCGGATGATCTGGTCGAGCACCTGGGAGAAGGAGTAGCCGGCCGCCTTCATCATGCCGGGATAACGGCTGTGCTCCGTGAAGCCGGGAATGGTATTGACCTCGTTGAACACGATTTCCCCCTTCGGCGTTAAAAACATGTCCACCCGGGCAAAGCAGGAACATCCGAGAGCCCGGTAGATGATCTTGGCCGTCTCCTTGAGCCTTGCGGCTGTCTCCCGGTTAATCCTCGCGGGCACATGGATGGCCGAGGTCTTCAGCGTATATTTCTCTGTGTAATTAAAGAAACCGTCGGAAAGCTCGATCTCGTCCAACTCTCCGGTGACCAGAGTATTTGTCCCAAGGACGGCGCAGCCCACCTCAAAGCCTTCGATGTTTTCCTCCACAATCACCTGGCTGTCGTAATGGAAGGCCAGAGAGACGGCGTCGGAGAGCTCCTCCAGCTTTTCCACCCGGGTAATGCCGTAGGAGGAGCCGGAGCGGACCGGCTTCACATAGAGGGGAAAGCCGATCTCCAGGGCAAAGGAGAGTGCGTGGGACAGGGAGTCTCCGGCGCTTAGGGAAAGGGATCTGGGAACACGGACGCCGGAGAGGGCCGCCAGCCTGTGGGCCCTCTCCTTGTCCATGCAGAGGGCGGAGGAGAGGGTGCCGCAGCCCGCCAGAGGAATGCCGAAAAGCTCCAGGAGTCCCTGCAGAGTGCCGTCCTCCCCGTTTTTTCCGTGAATGACAGGGAGGGCGGCATCGACAGGGATGGACTTTGCAGGAGCCCCGGGCTCCGGGAACAGAAGAAGCCTGTGTTCCACCCGCTCCGGGGAGAGGAGGGCGGGAACTGCGTCCTTCTCGTTGGCCCAGGTGTTGTCCCTGATTTTTTGGGGATCACCTTCAAAATAGAGCCACCGCCCATCCATGGTGATCCCTAAAGGAAGCGCACGGTATTTGCCGGGATCCAAATGTTCGATGACGGCACAGGCCGATTCCAGAGAAACCTCATATTCCGAAGAGCAGCCTCCAAAGAAAACAAGCACATTTAATTTACTCATATAACGATCCATCCTTTCCGAAGCCCTTTTGCCGAAACAAAAAGCGCTGTGTTTTGATAGCCTGATTCTACCAAAACACAGCGCGGAAGGTTTGTGGTTTTCCTTCGCAAACCCTGACAGTTTCCTCACAACTTTATGAATAATTCCTTAAAACCGGCCGGTGAAAAGGCTTTGGAATCGTATGAAAAAATGGGGCCGGGCAGAAAAAAGAAGTTACCGAAACGCGTCAGGAATCGGCCCGGCGCGGACAGGGCTTTCTCAGAGAGAGGGGGAGAAGGACTGTGAAACGAATTGTCTCCTCGGCGCTTTCCGCCCGGATGGAACCGCCGAACCGCTCCACAAGCTCCTTGGCGATGGCAAGCCCCAGGCCGGCGCCGCCGGTGGAGGAGGAGCGGGAGGAATCCAGGCGGAAAAACTGGTCGAACAGGCGGCCAAGCTTTTCCGGAGGGATGGTCCGCCCCCTGTTTTCCACGCAGATCTTCACATATTCCCGGACAGGCGTCAGGGAGAGCCGGATGGGGCTGTCCGGATAACTGTAGTTGACGGCGTTCCGGATCAGATTGTCCAGGACCCTCTCCAGCTTGTCGCTGTCGCAGAAGACATAGACGTCCGGGGCAATGTCCAGGTTCCAGGTCAATCCTTTTTCCCCGAGGATCGGAAAAAACTCGCTGGCGAGCTGCTCCAGCATCCGGCTTAGATGGATCTGCTCCGGCTCCAGGGTGATGGAGGTCAGGTTGAAGCGGGTAATGTCAAAAAATTCGTTGATCAAATCCTCCAGCCGTTCCGCCTTGCCGAGGGCGATTCCCAGATATTTGGCCCGAAGCTCCTCGGAAATCTGCGGTTCATCGCAGAGGAGGGTAAGATAACCGATGACACTGGTGAGAGGGGTTTTCAAATCGTGGGCCAGATAGACGATGAGGTCGTTTTTCCTCTGCTCCGCCTCTTTGGCAATCCTGGCCTGGGCTGCCGCCCGCTCCCGCACCTGGTTCAGCTCGTCCTGCAATTCCTTCAGGGTGTCGGAGAGAACGATGGGGGACGAGTCCGGTTCGGCCAGCCGTTCAGCCGCATGTACAAGCTCGTCCAGATAGCGGACGATCCTGGAAAAGGACATAAAGGTGATGATTATCCATCCGCCGAGAAGGGCCAGCAGATAGAGAAGGGCAGAGTAATCCTCCACCCGCTTCAGGAACCAGTAGACGGCATCCTCCGGATACCAGGTAAAAAGATTATGCCCGGCCCAGATGATAAACAGGCTCAGGGCGGAAAAGCCGCCGGTAAAGGCCGCCAGAGAGAGAAAATAGCGGAGAAAGAGCCGTTTTGTCATTTTGCTTCGGATTAAGCGTTCCGGCGTCTGCTTATTCAATGGTATAACCCACCCCCCAGACTGTTTTGATGAACTTCGGCCTTCTGGCCGGCTCATGGAGCTTTTCCCGGAGCCTGGCAATATGGGCCATGACCGTATTGTTGCTGTCCAGATACTTTTCTCCCCAGACGGCTTCAAAAAGCTCCTCTGAAGAGACCACGGCCCCCTGATGGGAGCAGAGATACCAGAGAATGTCAAATTCCAGAGGCGTCAGGGGAATTTCCTTTTGGTTCAGGGTGCAGCGGTGGCTGTCCCTGGAGATGGACAGGCCGCGGATGTCAAATTCCAAAGTTTCTCTCGCAGAAGCCTTCTGGTTGTAGCGGGTGTAACGGCGAAGCTGGGTTCTCACCCTGGCCAAAAGCTCCAGGGGATTGAATGGTTTGGTGATATAGTCGTCCGCCCCTAAGGTGAGCCCCATGATCTTGTCCATGTCCTCCCCCCGGGCCGTCAGCATGATGATGGGAAACAGGTGGTTTTCCCGGATCCGCTGGCAGAGGACGAAGCCGTCCATATCCGGAAGCATGATATCCAAAAGGGCAAGATCCGGCTCCGTTTTCTCCACACAGGAGAGGGCGGAGGCGCCGTCGTAGAATTTTAAGACCTGGTAGCCGTCGTTTTTCAGATAGACCTCCACCAGGTCGGCAATCTCCCGTTCGTCATCCACAATCAAAATACTCTCATTCATAGAAATGCTCCTGTCTTAGAATGCTCCTGTCCGTAAAGCTATCTTTCATTGTAGCGAACAGGCTCTTTTTCGTCAAGCAGAAAGAAAAACAGGCCATATTGCACAAGAACACATTGGTTTTTCCCGGACAATTTTCACAAAAATGGAGGAGAAGAGCAAAATACTCTTATAAAAAAGCGGATAAAGTGTTAAAATAGAAATAACAAGAAAATCGGAGAAAAGAGAAAGGGGGCCATGTTAATGTTTCAGGTGGGCGAGATGATCGTGTGTGACCACAATGGTGTATGCAGGGTGCTCGATGTGCTGGAGATGCCGGAGCTGAAAAAGGGCGCGCTGTATTATGAACTGGAACCGGTGTACTCCAGGGGAAGCCGCATTTATGTTCCGGTGGATTCCGAGAAGCTGGTGATGCGGAGAATTTCCACGGCCGAAGAGGTGGAAGAGCTGCTGGATGAGATTCCTGACATCGAAACCATATGGATTGCCAACGAAAAGAAACGGGAAGAGCAGTATAAGGAAGCGGCCAGGCGCTACCAGTGCAGGGAGTGGGTCAAGATCATCAAGACGGTCCACATGAGGAAGAGGAGCCGCGGCCTGGAGGGAAAGAAGATTACATATATTGACGAGAAGTACATGAAGCTTGCCCAGGAGAACCTTTACGGGGAGCTCAGTATCCCGTTAAATATCGAGAGAAACCGGGTGGGAGATTATATCCGGGACTGGATCGGAAGCAAAGAAAACTGATAGAGAGCCTTTGATCGGCCATGTGGTGCGGAAACAGTTTCCGCCCCCATGGCCTTTTGTTATACAGGAAGGCACTCCAAATTTCCGGCAGGACAAAAAGCGTTTCGGCGGATGCGCCAGGCGGTCCGGACGGCCGTTCTCATACATACAAACCTTAAGAACAGGAAAGAATAGAGATCATAGAGAGATCAAAGGCGGCTGCGCAGGCGGCTGCGGAATTTGGGAGAAAGGCGGGCCGATGGCATGAATGAGGAGAGATACCCCACGAAAGAAGAGTTGTATCCCATAAAAAAGAAACCGCACGGGGGGAGCGGCGGGGCTTCCGGGAAAGATCAGGTGCTGGATCAGGTGAATGAGGAGGAGATGCAGATCCACACGGACCTGGCGCTGGAGGCCAGGGAATCCTGCGGCGAAGGGCAGGAGGCCGGAGTGAGGATTGAGGAATCCGTCCACGAGGCCTCCGGTGTGAAGGTGACCTGGGTGGAGGTCCTGGACGAAGAGGGGCAGCGGGCCATCGGGAAGCCCCAGGGAAGCTATATCACCCTGGAGGCAGAAGCGATGGCAGTCTATGACGAGGGCCGCCACCGGGAAATTGCAAAGGCCCTGGCAGAATATGTGCGGAAGCTGCTTGGAGGTTTTGGGAGCCCCAGGTCCGTGCTGATGGTGGGCCTTGGCAACCAGGAGGTGACCTCCGATTCCCTGGGGCCCCGGGTGGTAAACCATCTGCGGATTACCAGGCACTTAAGCCTTACGGGAGAAGAAGAAAAGGACGGCTTTCGGATCAGCGGGATCGTCCCCGGGGTCATGGCCCAGACGGGAATGGAGACGGCGGAGATCCTGCGGGGGATCGTGGAGGAGACAAAGCCGGATGTCCTTCTTGTGGTGGATGCGCTGGCGGCCAGGAGCGTGAGCCGCCTGGGCACCACCATCCAGCTCAGCAACACGGGGATCAGCCCCGGATCCGGTGTGGGAAACCACAGGCACAGCCTCACGGAGGACAGCCTGGGCATTCCGGTTATCGCCGTCGGCGTCCCTACAGTCGTGGCGGCGGCGGCCATTGTCTATGACACGGTGGACGCCCTGGCGGAGCTTTTGGAGGCGGCCGGTTCCGGAAACGCGGCGGAGGCGGTGGACGGCATGAGCCTTCCGGAGCGGTATCAGATGGTGCGGGAGCTCATAGAGCCGAGGCTCGGCCCCATGTACGTGACGCCGGGAAATATTGACGAGAGGGTGAAGCTTTTAAGCGATATCATTTCCGAAGGCCTCAACCTGGTCTTCGCCTAAAGGGATTCCCCCTGAGGCGGTACTCCTGAAATAAAGAATCCTTTGACAAATGCTTGTCCGCGCACCTGCATTTCTGTGAGTATAAGAGGATGCCCTGCCGCATAGGATTGATATATAGCGGACGGCAGAATTTTATTTTTGCCGGCAGAGAAAGCATGCGGCGGAAAGACAAGCTTAAGACAAGTATCGCCGGGTAAGGAGGAAAAGGTTTGAAGAGTGGAGACAGATACCGGGGGACGTGGAAAAAGGGCGCGGCGCTTTTGGCGGCCGCGGCCCTGGGATTTTTTTTTCTGAGGGACGGCACGGCCAGGATGACGGCGCTTGCGGCGAGGCCGGCCATCCTTTCGTTTCTGTCCGGAGAAACGGCAGATTCCCTGGGAACAGGTATTTTAAAACAGGCTTCGGGAATCCGGACTCTCTCCGTGTTCCTCGGGGAAGCACAGGCTGTCCCCGTCCGGGCGGAGACTGATCCGGCTTACGGGGAGGCCTTGAGGGAGCATGCCGAAGGGCAGGGGGAAGGCGGCTTCCGCTTACAGGCCCTCGCAGATGTCGGCGGGGCAGAGCAGGCTGCCCTGGCAGAGGCGGAGACGACGGCGGCAGGAGACGGGGCTGCGGGAGCGCCGCCCGCGGAGGGTACGGCGGAGGGGAGCGGGGAGACTGAGGCCGGAGGAGCGGCGCAAGCAGCGCCTCCCGCCGCCATGGCGGCCACCGAAGTGCGGGGAACGACCTATACGGCAGAGCAGCTTGCGGATTTTGAATTTGTGAAGAAGAACTTTTTCTATGTACACAAATCCACGACGGTTTATCCGGAGCAATTGGACGCCTCCGTCCTCTTGGGAAAGGATATGAGCCTGCCGGAGAGCGGCGAACCCCAGATCCTTTTGTTCCATACCCATGGAAGCGAGGCGTTTTCCGACTCGGAGGAGGGGAATGCCGATATGACGGTGGTGGGGGTGGGAAATTACCTGGCGGAGCTCCTCAGCACCCAATACGGAATCCAGGTAATCCACAATACGGAGGTCTTTCCCTATTCCGACTCCTATTCCCTGGCCCTGGATATGATCGAGCAGACCCTGGCGGAGCATCCCAGCATCCAGGTCACCATCGACCTGCACAGGGATTCCGGCGGGCACGACGTGGTGGATATAGGCGGAAAGCCGACGGCGCCCATCATGCTCTTCAACGGAATGTGCCAGACGCCGGACGGTCCCCTGGAAAATGTGGGCAACCCCTATCTTCTCGACAATCTGGCTTTCAATTTTCAGATGAAGCTGAAGGGGGAGGCCTACTACCCCGGCCTGATGCTTAGGACCTTTTTGAAGGCCTATCGCTACAACCAGCATGTGCTGCCCCGGGCGACCCTGATTGAGGTGGGGACGGAGAATAACACTTTCGAGGAGGCGAGGAACGCCATGGAGCCCCTCGCGGATATCCTCTACAAAGTGCTGCGGAACAAATAAGAGCAAGAAAGAGCTTGATCGACCGAATTTTCTAAATTGCGGAAATAAATAGTTGAAAAAAGTCTGCAAAAGTTGTATACTACAGTAATATAAAAGAAGTTTTACAAATGAAGAAATTTGACATCCGAGAAAAAACTTTACAAAAAGTGGAATGCTTTCTTGCTTTTTTCATGCAATGTGGTATGCTATAGTCTATAACCTGAAAATACCCGATGAAAAGATTGGAGAGACAGAATGAAGAAAAATAATCGGATGACGGAACGGGAACTGACGGTGATGAAAGCGATCTGGGCAATCGGAGACGATGTGACCACTTCCAAGATCGTGAAACAGCTTCAGGAGTGGTACGGGGAGAAGCTGACGCCTCAGGCGATTGGAGTGTATATTGAAAAGCTGAAGAAAAAGGGCTATATCCGGATTACCAAACCGGACAATTACTATAAAGTATATGAACCGCTGCTTTCTCAGGAGGAATTTATGAGGGAGCAGGTGAAATCCATCGCAAATTTCTGGAACAAAAGCACGGCCCGTTACGGGATCATGGCTTTGGACGGCGCAGAAGAACTGACAAAAGAAGAGGCGGAGGAGCTCAGGAGAATTTTGGATGATCTTACTTAGCTTTTTTGCGATGGTCTTTTTGACCTCTTTCACAGGGAGCGTGATCTTTGCTCTATGGAAGTTCGTGAGCATCGGGCTGGAGTGGTGCGGAGAGATCAAGCTGGTCTCTTCTCTCCTGCACGTGGTGATTATGTTCCATCTGGTTCCGGTGGTGTTCGCCTGGCTGCTGTACTGGTCAGGTGCTTTTTTGGAGGGGAAGGCGGGAAATCTTCTGACGGTGACCCCTCTGTTATTGGAGACGGTGAAGGGCCTGGCCCTCATCTGGCTGGTGGGCTTTTCGGTGGAGGTGTTCCGCTATCTGAGACAGCAGAAGGTCCAGAGGGTGGAGGAAAGAATCAGCAATCCCGCCGGGGCGCGTTCCAAAGAGATGGTTCGCAGGATCAGGGAGCGGCTTCACATTACAGAAGAGATTCCTGTCTATGAGCTTTCGATATGCAACAGTCCGTTTATTACAGGTGTTTTCAAACCCCGTATTTTTATCCCGAAGACGATTGAAAAAGAGAGAGAGATGGAAGTGATCCTGGAGCATGAGCTTTTTCATTATCTGCACGGCGACCTGCATTTGAAAAAGTTCTGCTGTTGGATTGTCCGGTTGCAGTGGTTTAATCCGTTTGCGCATCTGTTGGTCAGAGCGGTGGACAGCTGGGGCGACAGCCTCTGCGATTACCATATCTGCTACGAGTCCAGCGACCGCTGGGATATACACGAGTATTTCGATGTGGTCATTCAGTACGCGCAGAACAGGGGCGAGCATGACTTTGGCGGGAGGATGTGGCTGGCAAGGGGCAAACGGCAAATACACAGGAGGATAAAGCGGATGAAAAGGCTGAAGACGGACCGGGGGATGAAGAATGGGCTCAGGCGCGCATGGGTGAGCGTGCTGACGATTTGCTTTATTCTGGCATCCTCCTTTACCGCGATGGCGGCGGGCGAGGGGATGACCAATCTCTACGGGAGCGCCTATGTGTCGTCCATGACGCGGTCCCAGGAGTCGGGGGAGGATGATCTGGAGGAGTTCACCAGGGGGCGGAGCGAAGAACTGTCCATCGTGGATACGGACGAGGAGGTCAACCTGGATTCCAGAGGCTTAAATACATATACCTGGAATCTGGCGCCGGGGGACATCTACGAGACGGGGATCTTCTGGGCCAGCAAGGGAGACAAGATCGGAGTGGGCGTCACTCCTTCTCCGGCCACGTCGAAGATTGGCTTTGGCCTGGACCAGCCGGACGGCTACCTGCGCGGCGTTACGACAACCGGAGCATCTGGCCATACTTTCACCGTCACCGTGACCGGCTTCCACAGGGTCTACGCGGAGAACCCGGGGAGCAGGTCTATCACCGTCGGAGTAATGGTATCGAAGGATTGAGCGGATTTTTGGATGGATGTACATAGAGGGGGTCAAAAGATCTGGAAAGCCTGCCGGGGCCCGGCGGGCTTTTTTGTGTGCACGAGCCCCGGAGGAAGATTGCCGGAAGAGCCGGCTCCTTTCCTGCGGCGCATGTTTTCGGCGCTTCTGTCACATACTACCGAATGTATTCTGTCAGAGTGAAGAGAGGAGGGATTGAACATGGCAAAGATCCATTCTGAGGTGACGGAGCTTCCCGCCTCCTGCAAGTCCGCCGCGGAGCATATGGCGGCGGAGCTTGCGGGGGAGGACGCCTATGCGGACCTGAGCGAGGAGTGCATCGGCAAGCTCAAAAGACTGGAGGCGGAGATCGGAAAAGAGATCGGGGAGCCGGTGGCCTTAGTCGCCTGCAGGCTTTCCTGAATCCCGGTGCTTCTGGATCGTCTTCACAATGGTCTCTAAAAGAAGAGGGACATTGAGAGGCTTGGTCAGGTGGGCGTCCATACCGCTCTCGATGGATTTGCGGCGGTCGCTCTCAAAGGCGTTGGCGGAGAGGGCGATGATGGGGATCCGGGAGAGCGCGGAGTCCGGGAGGCGGCGGATAGCCATGGAGGCCTCCCGCCCGTCCATCACCGGCATCTGGATGTCCATGAGGACCAGGAGATAATCCCCCGGCCTGGAGGCGCTCAGCTTTTCCACGGCGATATGGCCGTTTTCGGCCGAATCGATGACAAAGCCAAGCTCCGAGAGAATATCGGTCTCGATCTCCAGGTTGAGGGCGTTATCCTCCACCAGAAGGATGGTGCGGCCGAGAAGCTCCTCCAGGGTGACTGGCTCCCCGCAGGAGGGGGAGGAGGGCTCCTGGTAGGCGCGCAGGCGGAGGGTGACGGTAAAGATGCTGCCCTGCCCCACCTTGCTTTCTACGTCGATGGCGCCGTCCATTTGGCCGACGATGTTTCTGGCGATGGTAAGGCCAAGGCCGGAGCCGTGGACGCCGCTGAAGGTGGTGTTTTTCTCCCGCTCAAAGGGCTCGAAAATATGTCCGAGAAAATCCTGCCCGATGCCGATGCCGGTGTCTTCCACGGTGAACTGGTAGACCGCATAGTCGTTGGGGAGGCTTTCCAGCTCTGTGGCGGAAAGGCTCACATGGCCGCCTTCCGGAGTGTAGGTGACGGCGTTGTCCGTCAGGTACAGAAGGATTTGCCGCAGCTTTCCCTGGTCACAGAATACACGGCGGTGTACCAGCCGGGAAAAATCCGCGGAAAAATCAATGCTTTTGTCGGATGCCTGGGGCAGCATGGCCTTGTATACTTCTTCCGCCAGCTCGGGCAGGCTGCACTCCTTTTCCTTTAAGGGGACGTCGTTGGCCTCGTTCCAGGATATTTCCAGAACCTTTTCGATCAAATCCAAAAGCTGCCTGCCGGCGCTCTCGATCCGGTTCAGATAGGCTAGGGCCGTCTCGGGGATATGGAGATTCTGTTTGGCCAGGCCGGCGTAGCCGAAGATCGCGTTTAACGGGGTGCGCATATCGTGGGACATATTGGAAAGGAAGGCGTTCTTGGCCGTGATGGCCAGGTTCGCATTGCCAAGGGCTTCTTCTAAGATCTGGTTCTGCTCCATTTCCCGTCGGATCTCGTCGTCGGTCAACCGGCAGCCCAGGACAATCTGGGAGATGCTTTCGGTTTTCCCCACATTCACGATGCGAAGCTGCATGTACTGCCTGGACCGGCCGGAGGAAATCTGATAATTGATATAATATGTTTTTGTCTTGGACAGTTTCTGACGGATGTAGTCCGGGGAGGTGGCAAGTGCGACCGTGCCCCTCTCTTCCGGGACGACCCAGGCGTCCAGATATTCTGACATATAGGAGGAAAAACAGAAAGCATGGCCGGAACCGGTAAACCAGGGGCGGATCCGGGGGCTTAAGCGGTAGGGGAGGATGCTGTCGGCGTTCAGATCCACATAGAGGATGGATTCATAATTGGCGCTGAGTCCCTCGATGACCTCCAGGCGCCGGAGGTTCTCCTGCTTTTTTTCTGTGGCGTCTCCTAAAAATACATAGAAGATATCTCCGACGGAGTCCGTGCGCACGAAATGTCCGTAATCCTCAATCCAGCGGATCTGCCCGCCCCTGGTCCGGATCCGGTATTCCACATAATCCAGATCATACTGGCTGGCGGCGATCTGCTCCTTGATGCTCTGCTCTACGGCGGGGAGATCTTCCGGGTGGACCATCCCGCGGAAAGAATTGCCTGTAAGCGCCCGAAACTCTTCCCTGGAATCACACCGGAAGATGCGGATCAGGGCCGCGTTGGCGTAAAGGATCTGTTCGTCCTCATCTGCCCGGTAGATGAGAAATCCGCCGGGCATCTCATCCATAAAGCGGATGATCTGGCAGGCTGTCCGGATGTTTGGGGAACCGGACAGAGCGGGAAATTGGCCCGGGTTTTCCAGTACCTGGTATGCGTCTATGCCGTCTTTTTCCAGGACGGCCAGTAGGGACAGCAGGGATTCGATTAGATTGTAGCTGGGTTTCTGGTTACTCATGCAGGTCTTCCTCCCGACGATTTTCCATTTGAGTGTATCATAAAAAAAGAAAGCTGTCATTATCCCGAAATGGTTTTTATTAAGAAAGTTTCTAATATTTTCTCTTTCCCCAATTACAAAATGCAGAAATCCGGCTTGAATAACCAGTCCAATTATGGTAAATTGATAGTATGTTTATAAAAGGAGTTACATTGATGATTCAGAAGCCAAAGAAATTTTTATTAACCAGCTTTATTTGCCTGATCGTTCTGTGCATCGGGGTGTTTTTCTGGGGGGCTTTCACCATGTCCCAGCGGAGCGAGGCTTCGATCAGTGAGATCGGGACGATTTACATGACGGAGATGAACCGGCAGCTACAGCAGAAATTTGCGGCGATCATTGAACTTAGGCTCTCTCAGGTGAAGGGGATTACGGAACGGACAAGCCAGGAAGGATCGGTATTTGGGGCGGATATGAAGGAGGAGATGGCCCTGAGCGCCAGCGTCCGCGAATTTACCTATCTGGCCATCTATTCCGAAGACGGGCTCTGCGATGTAATCTACGGCGATCCGGTGGAGATCGTCGATCAGGATCGCTTTTTGTCCGTGTTGGGGGAAGGGGAGAATATGGTGACCAACGGCACGGCTCTGAATGGGGAGCGGCTTCTCATCATGGGCATCAGCAGCGCCTATGATATGGCGGAGGACGGAGAGACCGGCGCGGCTTTGGTGGCGGGCCTCCCCATGACCTATCTCCAGGAAGCGATGGTTTTGGACGACAAAAATTCCTTGATGTACAGCCATGTCATCCATGCGGACGGAAGCTATGTGATCCGTACCGGAGACGCATACCGGGAGAGCTATTTCGACCGGATGCGGGAGCAGTATGGCGAGGTGAACGGGAAGAGCGGCGGTGCCTATGCGGAGGAACTCCAGGCGGCGATCGCCAGGCAGGAGGAGTATTCGGCGCTGGTAGCGATGGACGGCGTACATAACCACATTTACTGCAGCCCGCTGCCTTTTTCCGACTGGTATCTTGTGAGCGTCATGCCCTTTGGAACGCTGGACGACGAGGTCAACAACCTGGGAAACCAGCGGGTCCATACGATGACAGGCGCCTGTGCGGTCATTATGGTTGCGTTTATTACGATTTTCATCCTGTATTACCGGGTATCCCAGAGGCAGATGAGGGAGATGAACGAGGCCAAGGCGGAGGCGGTCAGGGCCAACCGGGCCAAGAGCGAATTCCTCTCCAATATGAGCCATGACATCCGCACGCCCATGAACGGCATCGTGGGCATGGCGGCCATTGCCACGACCAATATCGACGACAAGCCCCGGGTCCAGGACTGCCTGAGGAAGATCACGCTCTCCAGCAAGCATCTGCTGGGGCTGATCAATGACGTGCTGGATATGTCCAAGATCGAGAGCGGAAATTTAAGCCTGAATATCAATCAGCTCTCCCTGCGGGAGACCATGGACAATATCGTGAATATCGTACAGCCCCAGATCAAGGCCAGGGGGCAGCACTTTGACATTTTTATCCAGAGGGTCGAGACGGAAGAGGTGTACTGCGACAGCATCCGCCTGAACCAGATTCTGATCAACCTGCTTTCCAATGCGATCAAATTTACGCCGGAAGAGGGATATATCAATGTATATCTGGATCAGGAGCCTTCTCCCAGGGGGGAAGCCTATGTGCGCTGCCATTTCCGGGTGAAGGATACCGGCATCGGCATGGACCGGGAATTCCAGGAGCATATTTTTGACACCTTCTCCAGGGAGAAGAGCGCCAATGTGGACAAGATCGAGGGCACCGGCCTGGGCATGGCCATCACCAAGTCGATTGTGGATGTGATGGATGGCGACATCGAGCTCATCAGCTCGCCTGGAAAAGGCAGTGAGTTCCATATTACGCTGGATATGGAGCGTGCCGAGGTGAAAGAAGAGGACATGATCCTGCCGCCCTGGCGGATGTTGGTGGTGGATAACAACGAGGATCTGTGTCTCAGCGCAGTCTCTACGCTGAAGGAGATCGGGATCGAGGCCGAATGGGCGACGGACGGAGCGACGGCCGTGGAGATGGTGAAAAACCGGCATATGAGGGGGGACGATTACGAGATTGTGCTTCTGGATTGGAAGATGCCGGGCATGGACGGTCTTGCGACGCTCAAGGAGATCCGCCGTTATCTGGGAGAGGCCACGCCTATCCTGATCATATCGGCGTATGACTGGGGCGACATTGAGGATGAGGCCAAGGCGGCGGGCGCCCAGGGCTTTATCTCCAAACCTCTTTTTAAGTCCAACTTGTATCTGGGGCTGCGCCATTTTGCCGGCGTAGAGGAGCAGGAGGAAGAGCAGCCGGAGAAATCCCTTCATGAATTTGCCGGAAAGCGGATTCTTTTGGCGGAGGACAACGATTTAAATTGGGAGATCGCCGAGGAAATTTTGACGGAGGCCGGGTTTGAGGTGGAACGGGCAGAGAACGGGAAAGTCTGCGTAGAGTTCTTTGAGCGGTCGGCGCTCGAATATTATGATATTATCCTGATGGATATCCGTATGCCGGTCATGAGCGGCTATGAGGCGGCGGAGGGGATCCGGGCCCTGCCCAGGCCGGACAGCAATCTTCCGATCATTGCCATGACTGCGGACGCCTTTTCCGATGATATCAAGCACTGCCTGGACTGCGGCATGAATGAGCATGTGGCGAAGCCCATTGACGTGGATCGGCTGACGCAGATTCTGAAGAAATACCTGGCGTAAACATTGTGACAATGAAAAGAAGGAGAGGGAAGCATGGGGACGAAAAAATACGAGATTGATACGGCGGAAAACAGAGCGTTTTTGGAGGAAATCTGCATGGGGCTCCTGGAGTTCGGCCGGAGATTTCCCGCGCCGGGAGGGAGCGCCTACTATCTGAGGGAGGACGGGACGCCCTGGAAGGAGAAGAACCGGGAAGTCTACGAGACCTGCCGGATGGCCCATGTCTATGCCATCGGGGAGTTTCTCGGCTTTCGGGGCGGAAAAGAACTTTTGGAGGCGGCCGTCGGGGCTCTCGGGGGAGAGATGAAGGACCGGGAGAACGGAGGGTGGTATGCGGGCCTTACGGCGGAGGATGTCCCTCTTTCCGGAAAGCTCTGCTATGCCCATGCATTCGTGATCCTGGGGGCTTCTTCCGCGGTATTGGCCGGCGTGGACGGAGCAGAGGAGCTTCTCAAGGAGGCCATCGAAGTTTATGACCGTTATTTCTGGAATGAGGAGGAGGGACTTTCCTGTGACACCTGGAACACGGAGTTTACGGTTTTGGACGATTACCGGGGGCTGAATGCCAACATGCATACGGTGGAAGCCTTCCTGGCGGCGGCGGATGTCCTGGCAGATGAGACTTACCGGATCAGGGCCGGGCGGATCATCAAAAGTGTGGTTTCCTGGGCGGAAAAGAATAACTGGAGGATCCCGGAGCACTACACGGAGGAATGGGTTCCGGATCTGGATTGCAACAAGGAGCGTCCGGACGACCCCTTCAAACCCTACGGGGCGACCCCGGGGCATGGGCTGGAGTGGTCCAGGCTGATTACCCAGTGGGCGCTTTCTGCCCATGGGGAGGGCAAAGAGGCGGCGCCTTATATTGAGGCCGCGAAGAACCTGTACCACAGAGCCGTGTCGGACGGCTGGAATGCGGATGGGGCGCCGGGAGTCGTCTATACGACGGACTGGGACGGGAAGCCGGTGGTCCACGACAGGATGCATTGGACGCTGGCCGAGGCTGTCAATACGGCTGCGGTTCTGTACCGGGTGACGGGAGAGGCGCGGTATGCAGAGGATTATGCAGAGTTTATGAAATATCTGGACGAGACGGTGCTGGACCATGAGAACGGTTCCTGGTTCCATCAGCTGGACCGCGAGAACCATGTGGCGGGTACGGTCTGGCCGGGAAAGCCGGACATTTACCACGCGCTGCAGGCGGCCTTGATTCCTTACTACACCCCGGAGGTTTCCATCGCCCTGGCGGTGAAGAGGAAGCTTGCAGTATAAGGATGGCAGGATGAAACGGAGGCGGATCCCTTAAGCGGGATCCGCCTCGTTGTTTTTGCGGAACGCCTCCTCAATATGAAGCGCTTCGTCCATTTTTTCATAGATCAAAAACTGGGACAGGAAAATGATGTACCAAATCCCTGAAAACGGCAGAAGAAGCGCCGTCCAGGGGGCGAACAGTATGTGGATGACCCAGTAGGCAAGCTGTAAAAGGGCCGCCGCCATAACCCACCAGAAATAGGTGAGGACAAACAGCATGCAGTTTTTCAGCCGGATAAAGGCGGACTGGTCAAAAAGGACGAGCTGAGGCCAGTAGAGCATACTGATGACCAAAAGGAGCAGGAAGGAGAACAGGTACAGGAGCACCGTTCCCGGGGTGGGGGCCGTCTCGGCCCACCAGAATAACAGCATGCCCATGAAGGCGAAAAGTCCGATCATCAGCCCGGTCAGAGCGCCGGGAATGAGGCTCCCTTTCCAGTTCTGCTTCCAGGACCGTCTGTAATTTTTCCAGACATTGTTCGGATCGTCCCTGAGGCCGCGGTATATGGCGTCATATAAACCTGCCAGAAACGGTCCGGCGATCATTCCTCCGAGGATGGAGGCGGGGAGCAGGATCAGGGTACTGGAAGCGAGCAGGGCATAGAGGATGCCGAAGGCCAGGGGCATGAACCCGGCAAGCGTGATCAGATTGATCTTCCACCAGTTTCCAAAATGCAGGGATAAAAGCTGCTTGTAGCGCTTAAAGCCTGTCTGACGGACGCTCACGTCATAACTGCGGTCTTCCGGAATAAAAAGTCCCATCTGTATATTCTCCCTTCTTATGCGCCGTAGTGGCAGTTTTCCAGAAACGAGGCCAGATATTCTGCCGGGTCCCCCTCAAAGGCTTCCTGACAGGAAAATTCTGCGCTGACGGCATAGTTTCCGTAGATTCCAAAGGCGGACGCGCCTTTGACGTAAGGGCCGGAGGGGAAGTGCCAGGAGATCACCGTGAACTCCTGGCCGTTGTAGGAGCAGGTTTCTTTGGCGTCGATCTGGTAATGACTGTCTGCGAGGGCGAGCCATTCTGTCTCGGTCTCTTGGGCCTCTTTGGCGGAAGAGGAACCGTCTAAGAGCAGGAAGAGCTGGGCGTCGTAAATGATGATTTCCTGTTCCTCTTCTTCCGTTTTATCTATATAGGAAGCTTCTTCGCCGATGGACCAGGAGGCGTAATACATGCCGCTTGCGGACAGGGCGTCCTTATTGTCCCGGAGGGTAAATTCCGCCGGTGTATCAATTCCCATGATATCGCTGATTGTGACCCAGTCTTCGCTCCAGTCTGCCCCGTCTGCCGCTTTTTCGGGAGGGGGAGTTTCTGTGCAGGCCGCAAGGCCGAGGCAGAGAAGTGCTGCGAGCAGAGAAGAGATGATCTTTTTCATGAAACCTTCGCTCCTTCCGTCAATCGTTCCCACAGGGCTTCGCAGCCCTCGGGATATTCCGTGGTTTTTTCTGTCCAAAATCCCCGTCTTCCTAAAAACAGTGGTTCCACAAGCGCCCTGTTGCCGCCGCTTATGGTTTCGCCCAGCAGACTGTAGGAATAAGAGCCAAGCTCCTGGCATGCCAGCGCCGGGCACTGGCTCCAGGCAAGGCAGGTGCTGTCTGCGGAGCTGTCGCTGTCCGCGGGAAGGGAGCCGTCCAGACGGCAGAGAGAGTGGTACTCTGTCTGGAAATGCTCCGGGTCTTCCAGCAAAAAGAAATAGCTCTGACATTCCAGCAGATCGCCCATTAAGGATATCCCGGCAGAATAAGCGGCTCCGGCGTCGCCCCCGCCGGCGTACTGGGTGAGGCGCACCGAAACCTTTCCGTCGCCGTTCAGATCCTCGCCCAGGGACGAAAAAGCATGTTCAACGGCCAGGACCGTGTCCTTTGGCAGCGGATTGGCGCCCACGTAAGCGATCTGGTAGTCCGGCCGGGTCTCGCCGAGGCCCAGGGCATGCCGGCCGATACTGATAAGAGACGCCAAAAGAGCGGCGCCCAGAAGAACCTGCCATTTGTGGTAATGCCACCAGTTCTTTCTCCTTTTGGCAGGAGTCATGGCCACAAGCACATCGGGCCTTACATCCCTGTATTTCCATTTTAAATATTCGCTTGCCATATCTGTGATCCTCCGGCTTCAGTATTCTTCCGTCGTAGTGCCGCCCGGGGCGTAGCAGCCGGGGAGGCATACCAGGGAAGGGATATTGGAACGGTCCGGAGCCAGCAGAAGCTCCACGCAGGTCTCGGCCAGCTTTTCCACCGGCTGAATGACGGTGGAACAGTAGAGGCGGTTTGTGCCAAGCTGCCGGATCCCGTCGAAACCAATGATCTGCACATCCTCCGGAACCCGGATCCCGGAGCCGGCCAGAAGCCCGCGGATCCGTTCGGCTAAAAGGTCGGTGGAGCAGAAGATCCCGTCGATCTCCAGCTTTCCTTCTGTCGTATGGGAGCGGAAGAATTCGAGAAAGCTCTCTGTGTCCCCGTCGCCGTTCTGCCGGAAGATCTCGCAGGGAATGCTGTTGGTGCGGCAGACCATCTCGAAACCGTCCCCCCTTTTGTCGGTCTCGCCGGGCTGGACGGAACCGGTCCTGAGGAAAGCCAGGTGCTTACAGCCAAGTTCCAGGAGCTTTTCGGCGGCTGTGCGCCCGCCTCCGTAATTGTCCGTGGCCACGCAGGGGATATCCGGGCCGAGGCTTCTGTCAATGCTGACAAAAGGGAGCTCTCTGTCAATGGACAGGGGGTTATAAGTCAGGGCAATGACGCCGTCCACCTTATTCTGGCGCACCATGTTGATGCAGTCTTGCTCCTGCTCCGGGCTGCGGTCTGTCAGATACAGGAGCATCCGGTAATCCCGCCTGGCCAGGGCGCCGTAGATGTGCTGTGTCAGGGCGCTGAAATAGGGGTGATCCACGGCCGGAAGGATCAGGGCGGCGGTGTAGGTTTTGCCGGCCCGGAGCCCTCTGGCGTACTGGTTGACCTGATAACCGAGTTTTTTTGCGGCGGCTTCTACCCTTGCCTGATAGCTGGCGCCCACCGGGAGCCCGTTGAATACTTTTGAGACTGTCCCCAGGGCGACTCCTGCTTCCCTGGCGACGTCTTTCATAGTCGGCGTGCTGTTTTTCATGAACGATTCTCCTGTATATGAAGTGATTTCTGTCCCTATCATATCAGATAAGAGAATGCTTGTAAAGAGCGATTTCACGATTTTCACGAAAATTTCATGAAACGTTATTCTTCGGATAGAGAAGGGAGAAGAGGCGCGGCGAAGACGGAAATCTAATGATTAAACCGAAAAAAGGTGGGATAATCCGCAAAAAATAGGTGAAAAGTGACGAAAACTTCTTGACATTTTTATATGGTTATGTATGATTTTTGCATCGCGTAACTCGCTGAGCATATAACGTTTCACAAATAACGTTTCGCGCACAGGGAAGCAGGCGCAGAGGGGAGAAAAGCGCGGGAGGTGATCGGGAGGAAAAGAATGCACAGGTAAAAAACGGTTTCAGAAATGTCCGGAAATGAAAGGAATATCCGGGAAAGTATTTATCAAAGGAGGAGTGAGTCGTATGAAAGTATGATCCGCATTTTCCTGAGCCCTTCGGGCGGCCTGATTAACCTGCTTCTTGGAAGCAGCATTGACTTTCTGACAGAGGCGTCGGCCTTCCGTACCATTTACATTGCTTCTGCCGTCTGGCAGGACGCAGGCTGGGGCTGCATTATTTACCTGGCCACCCTGGCAAACGTAGATCCCGGGCTTTATGAGGCGGCCAAGGTGGACGGCGCGTCGGTATTCCAGCGGATCCGGAACATCGACATCCCGGAGCTTCTGCCCATGGCGATTTTAAATCTGATCATGGCGGCCGGCGGCCTGATGAACGTGGGCTTCGAAAAGGTATGGCTTTTGCAGACAGACTTAAACAAGGCGGCCAGCGACGTGATTGCCGTGTATGTGTACCAGCAGGGTATTGAAAGCGCCAAATACAGTTATTCCACAGCGGTGGGATTATTTAATACAGTCGTCAATATTGTCCTGTTACTGATTGTAAATAAGATCGCGTCCAAAGCTTCGGACGTGGAATTTGTGTAAAGGAGGGGAGAGAATATGGCAACAGTTACAGCAGCAAAAAAGAAATCCGCGGGCATGTCCGACAAGACCAGCGACATTATCCTGGTAGCCATCTGTGCGGTGGTGCTCCTGATCGTGGCTTATCCTTTGTATTACGTGCTGATCGCATCCTTCTCAGACCCTTATGAAGTGTATGCGGGGAAGACCTTCCTTCTGCCCAGCGGATTTACCCTGGACGGCTATAAGGCGGTTTTCGCAGAGAAGTCCATTGTTTCCGCTTTCTTTAATTCCGTGAAGTATACGGTGATCGGAACGGTGTTTTCTGTGGCCATGCTCTACATCACCGCCTATCCTCTGGCACAGAGGGATCTGCCGGGACGGAAGTTTTTGAGCATTTTCTTCCTGTTTACCATGTATTTCGGCGGCGGCCTGGTTCCTACCTATCTGGTGGTGAAGCAGACCGGGCTGGTGGGCAGCATGTGGGCGCTGTTTCTGCCCGGAGGCGTGGGTGTGGGCAATATGATCATTGTCCGCAATTACTTCCAGAACAGCATTCCCAGGGATCTGATCGAGGCGTCCTCCATCGACGGGTGCTCCAAGCTTCGGACCTTCCTCAGTGTCGTCATTCCTCTTTCCATGCCGATCCTGGCCGTTATGGTGGTCTTCTCCATGGTGGCATACTGGAATGACTGGTTTACGGCTCTGATCTATCTGGGCGGCAAGGGTTCTCCTCTGCCTCCGGTAATGAGAAATATCCTGATCAAGAGTTCTGCGTCTGCCTCCCAGGCGGCGACTGTTTCCGGCGGCTATGCGGAACTGAACAAGCTGACAGAACTCTTAAAATTCTGCTCCATGATTGTGGCGGCGGTTCCCATGCTGATCATCTATCCTTTCGTTCAGAAGCATTTTGAGAAGGGATTTATGGCCGGCGCCGTGAAGGGCTAGAAAGGAGAACAGGAATGAAAAAGAATATGAAACGAGTATGTGCGGCGGCTCTGGCGGGCGCTATGACCCTGCTCCTGCCCGGCTGCAGCGGCGGCCTGGCCAACGATGTCAACGACGGCACGGTGAACCGGAATACGGAACAGACAGATTTTTATATTATGGGCGGCCAGTCGGCTCTGTCGGCAGGCTATGACGACATGGAGGTCCTGAATGCGCTTCAGGAGAATGCCGGGATTCATATTGATTGGGAAACCATGAGCGATTCCCTGGCTGAGCAGGTGAATATCCGTATTACCGGCGGCCAGCTTCCGGACGCCTTCCAGGGGGTGGGATTCTCCAATTATGACCTGGCCCGCTACGGCGACGACGGTACGTTTTTGGATCTGAGCCCTTACCTGACGCCGGAGATTATGCCCAACCTGTGCGCGGTCCTGGAGGCCCATCCGGAGATCCGCGCCGCTGTGACCATGGAGGACGGAGGGATCTACGGCCTGCCCTCCGGCGAGCAGATGACCACGGCGGGAATCGGTGTAGATATGGACGATGCTTTTTCCATCTATTCGGTGCCTCAGTACAGCATGATCAACAAGGCGTGGCTGGACGAGCTGAACCTTCCGGTTCCCACGTCTTTAGACGAGCTTCATGACGCGCTGAAGGCCTTTAAGGATAATGACATGTCGGCGAAGTATTATGGAAACGCCGCCGGCTCCACCATTCCCATGACCACCGGCTTTGACGAGTGGTGCTGGGGGCAGAATATTTTCTACTCCGGATTCGGCTTCACCAACTGGCCCAACGACGTCTGCAATGACCTGCATTTAAAGAGTGACGGAACGGTAGAGTTTGTCTGTGTCACCGACGCTTACAGGGACTGCCTGACCTATTTCCATGACTGGTACGCGGAGGGGCTTATGGACGTGGAAATGTTCAGCCAGAGCGACAGCCAGCTCATCGCCAAGTGCCAGCAGGGCTACGTGGGCGTTTCTACCTGGTGGTATATTGAAGAGCTGATGGGCGAGTATGCGAAAGATTATGTGTTCCTGCCGCCGCTGACGGGCCCTGAGGGTACGGAGTATGAAGAAACCTGCGGCGTCAACATCCGTCCCGGCAGTCCCATCACCTCCGGCCAGCTCTGCATTACCAATAAGTGCAAGAGTCCCATCAACCTGCTCAAGTTCTACGACCAGTGGTATGACGGAGAGATGGTCATGCAGCTTCAGTACGGTCCGAAGGGCGTGTTCTTCACCAGACAGGAGGAGGGCACCGGCATGTGGCTTTCCATCACCGAGGAGGAATCTCAGGCTCAGTTCGGAAAGAGCAGCGGCGAGCTTAAGAACTTGTATGAAGTCTGGGGGCCGAAGCTGATTCTGGCGGAATATTACAACAATGTATTTTATATGGAAGACAGAGCCATTGAGCGTCTGACGGATTTGGATACCTTCTGGATGCCTTACGTGAAGGATACCACCTTCTATCCTGTGGACTGCGTGTTCACCGGCATGGAGATGGAGACCATCGACTGGCACAAAACGGATTTTGAGACTACAGTCAAAGAGCAAGAGGGGCTCTGGATCAAAGAAGGCGGCCCCACCGATGAAGAGTGGGAAGCTTATAAGACGAGGCTGAGCGAGAAGTGCGGCATGGACGATCTGTTAAAGGTTTATCAGGATGCCTATGACCGTTTTTCGGCCGCGGAATAAAAAGAGTGAAGAAGGGGCGGCCGTGCCGTCCCTTCTTGAAAAATAGTTGCCGGAGCTTTCCGGAAAAGCTATACTATTACAAGTTGATTGATTTTAAGGAGGTTACAAGACTCATGACCAGTGAAACTCTTCAAAAGGCCAGAGACTTTGAAGAACAGTATGGCCCCCATATTCCTGCCGGGGAGAGGCCGGCCTTTCATGTCACTCCTGTCATTGGCTGGATGAACGACCCCAATGGTTTTTCTTTTTATAAGGGAGAGTGCCATTTGTTTTACCAGTATCATCCCTATTCCAACGAGTGGGGTCCCATGCATTGGGGGCACGTGAAGACGAAAGATTTTATCCGGTGGGAGCGGCTTCCGGCGGCTTTGGCGCCGGATACGGAATACGACAGCGCCGGCTGCTTTTCCGGAGGCGCCGTGGAGCTTCCCGACGGACGTCAGCTTCTTATGTATACGGGAGTCCGCAGAGAGCATGACGAGGACGGGTATCTCCGGGATATCCAGACCCAATGCGTGGCCATTGGAAACGGGGTGGATTATGAAAAATATGAAGCCAATCCGGTTCTGTTCAGAAAGGACTTGCCGGAGGGAGGGAGCATTGTGGATTTCAGGGATCCGAAGATCTGGCGGGGCGAGGACGGAATGTACTATGCGGTTCTTGGAAACCGGGCGGCGGATAACAGCGGTATGATCCTGCTTTACCGGAGCGGGGACGCTTTGGAATGGGAATTTGTCCGGATCCTGGATGCCAGCCGCAACCAGTACGGAAAAATGTGGGAATGCCCGGATTTCTTTGAGCTAGACGGGGAGCAGGTGCTTATCACCAGCCCTCAGGAGATGATCCCTGTGGGACTGGAATTTCATGCCGGATACGGGACGCTTGCCCTGCTTGGAGATTATGATCCGGACGGAAAGGGCTTTGTCAGAAAACGGGTGCAGTCCATTGACTACGGCCCGGATTTCTATGCGCCCCAGACCCTGCTTGCTCCGGACGGGAGGCGGATCATGATCGCCTGGATGCAGAACTGGAGCACGGTCGGCGCGAAGCCGGACCATTGCCGGTGGTTTGGGCAGACGGCGATCCCCAGGGAGTTGTCCGTCAAAAACGGACGGCTTTATCAGGTGCCTGTGCGGGAACTGGAAAACTACAGGGGACAGGCGGTGGTCCACCGGAATATTCCTGTCAGCGGAGAGATCAATCTGCCGGGAGTGAAGGGGCGTCTGGTGGATATGACGGTTACGATCCGCCCGGCGGGCGGTGATTCCTACCGGTGGTTCCGCATCCATGTGGCTAAGGACGGAGAGCATGACACGGTGATCCGCTACCGGCCGGACCAGGGAACCTTAAAGATCGACCGTACCCGCAGCGGCCTTCCTTATGACATTGTCCATACCAGAAGTTTTCTGGTGCGGCCTGCGGAAAACGGAGAGTTAAAACTTCGGATCCTTCTGGACCGGTTCAGCGTGGAGATTTTTGTCAATGACGGCGAGCAGGCGGCCAGTACGGTGATCTATACCAGGAAGGAGGCTGACGCCATCAGCTTCGAGGCCGGCGGCTCTGCGCTCATGGACGTGGAAAAGTATGCTTTGACAGAGGTCTGACGCCCCCGGCTTTCGCCGGGGCGGGCCCTGGAAATGAGGGGATGCAGATGAAAGCTTATTTATTTGTCTCAAAAATCAGAATACAGACCGCGCTGGCCTACCGGTTCAACGTGA
>CAJUQY010000028.1 GCA_910588815.1 uncultured Lachnospiraceae bacterium
TGATTACGAAGATGCTATCCGCTTTATCATGGATTATGTAGATGAAAATGACTACCTTATCAGTTGCGCTTATGATGCCACAGGGCGGGTCGGCGATAATGATTTCTGATTTGCTGCTGTCACCGATGAGCAGACTGGCATTGCACAGCTCTCTTTCCAACATTCTTAGCATCATATCATATTATTTCGCAGAATCAAGGAATTTCAATTTTTGTCAGACCAAAATATCAAAAAGGCTTTCTTCATATCTACATAAAAACTCCGTTCCTCGCAGATACTATGGGAAATGCCATGAAGAGCGATTTATGCTACTGCCTGTCATTGACAAATACCTGCGGAAGGGAGACAGCTATGAGTGAAAGTAACAACGAAAAGGCCGTGATTTCCACCAGCGTGGCGGAAAATATGGAGCTGTTCCACAGGATCCTCAAAGTGGACCAGAATTTTGACGTGGTATACCGGACCATGAAAATCGGAGGCAGACAGTCCTGCTTCTATTTCGTGGACGGTTTCGTGAAGGATGAAGTCCTCCAGCGGATCATCCAGTATATGTGCGGGATCAGCGAGACAGATTTCCCCAAAGAAGCCCATGAATTCTCCAAAAAATGTCTGCCTTATGGAGAAATCGGCATTTTAAGAGATGTGGACGAGATCATTACCCAGCTCCTGATGGGAATCACCTGCTTTTTCGTGGACGGTTACGACGCGGCTCTCACCATTGACTGCCGCAGCTATCCGGCCAGGAGCGTGTCAGAGCCGGGAAAGGAAAAAGTCCTCAGAGGCTCCAGAGACGGGTTCGTGGAAACCCTGATTTTCAACACGGCCATGATCCGCCGCCGCATCCGGGATCCCAGACTCACCGTGGAAATCACTCAGGCTGGAAAAAGCTCCAGGACGGATATCGCCGTCTGCTATATGGAAGGGAGGGTGGATACGGAGCTTTTGGAGCGCATCAAGAAACGGATCAAAAACCTGAAAGTGGATGCCCTCACCATGAACCAGGAAAGTCTGGCCGAGTGTATCTTTCCCTATAAATGGTACAATCCCTTTCCAAAATTCAAATATTCGGAGCGGCCCGACACGGCGGCCGCACAGCTTTTGGAGGGAAACATCATCATTTTAGTGGACACCTCCCCGGCCGCCATGATCCTTCCCTCCTCCGTCTTTGACATCATCGAGGAGGCGGATGATTACTATTTCCCGCCTTTAACCGGAACCTATCTGCGGCTCTCCCGGATGACCATCTCCCTTCTTGGGGTCATCCTGACTCCTATCTGGCTTCTCCTCATGCAGAACCCGGAGTGGATCCCGGAAAGCTTTCAATTTGTAGCCATCAAGGATGCCGTCAATATCCCGCTCATCTGGCAGCTCCTGATCCTGGAGTTTTCCATCGACGGTCTCCGGCTGGCAGCCCTAAACACACCGAGCATGCTGACCACGCCTTTAAGTGTCATCGCCGCCCTGGTGGTGGGAGAATTTGCCGCCAACTCCGGCTGGTTCAACTCCGAAACCATGCTGTATATGGCATTTGTGGCTCTCTCCAACTATACCCAGTCCAGCTTCGAGCTGGGCTACGCCCTCAAATTCATGCGGCTCCAGCTCCTGATCCTGACCGCCGTCTTCAACCTGTGGGGCTTTATCGCGGGCATGGTGATCTTTGTGTTATCCATCGTCACCAACAAGACCATCGCCGGAAAGAGCTATATCTACCCTGTCCTGCCCTTCAGCCTGCGGGAATTAAAGCGGCGCTTCTTCCGGGCCAGACTTACGCCAAAGGAACGGTAAACCGGACATTTATTCAGACCGCAGCAATTTCCTCTTATCAATCCGAAACTGCTGCGGCTGTAAATGGTTCGTCTTATATCATCTCTCAATATTTTGTAGTCTGCCAGCTTTCTCTTTTATTATTTCTCAAGTGCGATATACTATAAGACAAATTTAGCGATGGACTGCCATATCATAGCCACTGCACACAGCTACACAGGCAATCATGTGTATCGGTATTCCAATGCACAATGATTATGTGTCCCTTCCAATCGGAGAAGCTGCCGCTGTGGGAGCATTGATTGGAATACTTCACTCCCTGATCCCCTCAAAAGCTTTATACAGGGGGTCTTATAGAAAGACAAATCAACAGCCGGGAACCAAATGTCCCGGCTGTTCACATGCCCCTTACTCCTGCATCAATTTGCTCAGCTTATCGTCGAGGAGCTCCCGGATCAGAGCGGTATCCGCAGTATTCTTCAACGCCCTCATACAGGCGCCGAACAAGGCCTGCTTCGCCTTCACCTTCCCGTTCCTGTAGTCTTCGACCGCCTGACGGTTCTCGTCAAACACGGTATCCATGACACGCTCCACCTCGGATCTGTCAATCTTGGCATCGAGGGCATTTTCCTTACAATATGCATCCGGATCCACTCCCTCTTCCATTACAGCCGCGAGTATCCTTCTGCCGCTCTGCCTGTTGACCCTGCCTTGGTCAACCATTTGGATGATTGCGGCCAAATCCTCCGCGGTAATCTCCAGATCGCCAAGCAGCTTTCCGTTTTTCCGAAGGAGCCCCGCACAGTCCGTGAGAAGCCATCCTGCCGCGTTTTTCGCATCGCACCCAAGACCCACAACCTGGTCCAGCAGCTCACTCACATTATGGTTATGGATCAGCATGTCGATCTCTTTCTCCGAAATGCCCGACTCCCTGTAAGCGTCTGCCTTTTCGTCAATGGCCGCCGGCATCCTGGATCTGATCTTCTCCAGCCACTCATCGTCAATGATGATAGGCATAAGGTTCGCATCGGGGAAATAGCGGTAGTCCGCCGCCGTCTCCTTGTTGCGCATGGCAAAGGTCTTTCCGCTCACATCATCAAAGCGTCTGGTCTCCTGTACCAATTCCTCCGTCTCAAATTCAATGGCATCGATATGCCGCTGGACCTCATAGCGAATGGCCCTCTCAATGGATTCGAAAGAAGCCATGTTCTTGATCTCCGTGCGGACTCCCAGCTCCGTGCTGCCCTCCGGGCGGACAGAAATATTGACATCACAGCGCATGGCCCCCTCCTCGCACTCGGAGATGCCGCCGGAGCGGAACATGGATTTTAACTTATTCAGGTACACCATAACCTCCTCCGCACTGCGAAAATCCGGCTGTGTGACAATCTCGATCAGCGGGACACTTGTACGGTTGAAGTCAATATAGGAGGCTTTGCCCACATGGACCAGCTTGCCCGCGTCCTCTTCCATGTGGATCTGTTTAATGTGAATCTCCCTTTCTCCGGAGGGCGTCTTAAGCTTCACACACCCGTTGGTACAGATCGGATGATTCAGCTGTGTGATCTGATAGGAGCAGGGCAGATCCGGATAGTAATAATTTTTCTTGTCAAAAGTGGTATATCTGCTGATTTCGCAGCCTAGCATGAGGCCTGCCGTAACCGCAAGCTCCACCACACGCTTATTCATGACCGGCAGCATACCCGGCATACCGCTGCAGGCAGGGCACACGCAGTCATTGGGCTCCTTGGCGGCGGAATGTCCGCCGCAGGAGCAGAAGATCTTGGATTTGGTACTCAGCTCCACATGTGTCTCAAGACCAACGACCATTTCATATCTCATAGCGATTCACCTGCCCTTTCCACACTTCCCGCGAGACTCAACAAAAGACGTTCGTTCAACTGTCCGCCCATAAGCTGAACGCCGCCGCTCACAAGCGCAGGAATCCCGATCAGATTGGCTGCAGAAGTAAAGACAGATTCTTTAAAGACCGTCTCAAATGCTTCCTTTATATCATAGGCCTTATACGAAGCTTTGCTGCACACCGGGGTGAGGACTGCGTCATAATTCTTCATCAATTCCCCGAACCTCTCCGCCACGACGCGGCGGACCCGGAGGGATTTTCCATAGCACTCCTCATAGCGGTTTTTGGACAGCACATCGGAGCCATATAGGATCACAGCCTTGGTGAGGAAATTGAATCCCTCCGTCCTTGTATTCACATATAATTCGTCAATGTTCTTATATTCAGACGCACGGTAACCAAACTTGACCCCGTCATAACGGGAAAGATTGTTGCAGGTCTCCGCACTCATAAGAATCTGCCATACGGTTCCTGCGGTATCAAAGATGTCACAGGAAATTTCTTCCACAAGGACTCCGTTCCTGCGAAGCTTTTCCGCATACGCATCCACGCGCCCGCGAAGCTCCTCATCTGCCCTGTCGAGAAGTTCTTTGATGACACAGACCTTCCTTCCGGAAACCTCCATGTCGCTCCTGTAATCACAGCTCTCTTCCCTCAGGCTGGTACCGTCCTTCTCGTCATGCCCCGCGATCACATCCATAATCTCTCCGATGTCCTCCGCATTCCCGGCGTATACCCCAATCTGCTCTCCGGAGGCCGCGCAAGAAATAATGCCGTAACGGGAAACTGTGCCGTAAGTGGGCTTCAAAAAATCGACGCCGGAAAGAGCCGCCGCCCTCCTGGGCGCCCCGTTCATATCAACGCCGAGGGCCTGTTTCACTGTCCCCCGGGATACAAGCCCGGCGGCAGCGCCCACAAGTTCCTCTTCCTTGTCCGCGTAATAAGAAAATTCGCCCACAAGATCCAGGCCAAACTCGCCTACATGAGTTTTACCTGAAATGACATACCCTTTCTCCTCGAGGCGGGCAACCGCTTCCGCGCTGAATAAGGGTTTAAAACCTTCCAGGATGCGTGAGCCGGCGCCATCCTGCACTCCCTTTACGAGAATCATATCGTCGACGGCCACTGTTCCCTGCTCCGATAACTGTATGATATAGTCACTCATTTTTCACACCTCACTTTACCAGTCTGGGCACCTGCCAGCTGTTTTCATTCCGCTCCGGAGCACCTTCCAGCAGGCTTTCCCTTGTAAAAGGCTGCTCTCTTACGTCCTCGCGGAAAACATTGGCCATAGGCATCACATAAATCATCTCTTCCACATCTTCCGTGTCAATCTTCTGCAGCTCTTCCTCATATGTCTTCATCATCTTAAAAATGTCCTGTACGGCATGTTCTTCTGCCTCCGTCAAAGACAACTGATTCAGCTGCTGAGAATTCGAAAATGTCGAACGTTTTTCGCTGTGTCCCCTGCCGCCTCCCACCGGCACCGCGCGGGAAGCAAGCGCACTGGTACTGCCGAGAAGATGCACATCCTCCAGCTGCTGGTTCGTGACCTCGCCCGGAGCTCCAAGAAGGAGATCCTGCGCATTGCCGTTTAAGGGGAATGCAATCACCTCCAGAATCTTCTCCTCGCCGGTGAGGAGCATCACCATGCGGTCGATCCCCGGCGCCATGCCCGCATGGGGCGGAGCACCATACTGAAATGCGGTGTAAAGGGCATTGAACCTGGATTTTAACTCCTCTTCCGTGTATCCGGCAATCTCAAATGCCTTTCTCATAATATCGATGTCATGGTTTCGCACAGCCCCGGAGGCCAGCTCGATCCCATTGCACACCAGGTCATACTGATAAGCGAGAACCTTGGTCGGGTCATCCCCAAGGAGCGCCTCCATCCCGCCCTGAGGCATGGAGAACGGATTGTGTGTAAAAATGGTATCCCCTGTATCTTCATCGATTTCATACATGGGAAAATCGACAATAAAACAGAATTCAAAGGCATCCTCACGGATCAGGTTGAGCTGCTCTTTGGCGGCGAGCCAGGAGCGGATGTACCCTGCTTTCTTTTCCGTATCATCCTTCTTATCATCACAAATGAAGAATAAGGTCTCGCCTTCCTTTACCCCGGTAAGTTCTGTGATTTCTGCTTTCTTTTCCTCCGACAGGAATTTTGCGATAGGGCCCGCAAAAACGTCTTTCTTTAAGGTGATATAACCGAGGCCGCCAAGGCCCACCTCCGGCGAAGTGGCAAACTTTAAGGAGTCCTCAAAAAACTTTTTGGACTTTCCCTCACAGTCGGCCACAATTCCTCGGACCGGTTTCCCCTTAAAGGCCGGAAAATCCACATCCGCAAAAAACTCTGTCAGATCGCAGATCGTGAGCGGATTGCGCAGGTCAGGCTTATCGGTGCCGTATTTCATCATGGCTTCCGCATAAGTGATCCGGCGAAAAGGCTTTTCTGTAATCCTCTTGTCCGAGAAAGCCTTGAACGTATCGTAGATCACATCTTCGCAGACCTCCAGGACCTCTTCCTGGGTGGCAAACGCCATCTCAAAGTCCAGCTGATAAAATTCACCCGGCGAGCGGTCGGCCCTGGCATCCTCGTCCCTGAAGCAGGGCGCTATCTGGAAATACCGGTCGAAACCGGATACCATGAGAAGCTGCTTAAACTGCTGCGGAGCCTGGGGCAAAGCGTAAAATTTGCCGGGATGCTTCCGGCTGGGCACCAGGAAATCGCGGGCTCCCTCCGGGGAGGAGGCCGTCAAAATCGGGGTTTGTATTTCAAGAAATTCCTTCCCCTCCATTTTGTCCCGCAGAAAACGGATAATCTTAGACCTTTTCACAATATTATCATGATTTTTCGGGTTGCGCAGATCCAGATAGCGATATTTCAAACGGAGTTCGTCCTTACTCAGCTGAGAGGAGCGGGGGTCAAAGGGCAGCATATTGCGGCTCTTGCCCAGAACCTTGAGGGAATCTGCCGCCAGTTCCACATAGCCGGTATCTATTTTCTCATTCACCGTCTCCGGCGCGCGTTTTTCAACGATACCGCTCACGGAAATAACCGTTTCCCGGTTCACATTCCGAAGCAGCTCCTCATCGTGAACGACAACCTGTGTCACGCCGGTATAGTCACGCAGGTCGATGAAAATCACTCCGCCGTGGTCCCGCACGACATCGACCCAGCCGGCAAGGCTGACTCTGCTGCCGATATGCCCGTCACGAATATCATTACAGAATTGTGTCCTATACATAACAAAACCTCCTGTATCCTCTCCGCACCCCAGTGTAATCGTCTACTTCTGCCCATAATACGCATTGGCCCCGTGCTTTCTGAAGTAATGCTTATCCTGCACGTATTGGACCGCCGGCGCAGCCTTCGGGTTCAGCATCTCGGTGCGGGTCGCCATCTTGGCCACCTCCTCCAGCACCACCGCATTGTGAACCGCCTCGGCGGCATCCTTCCCCCAGGTGAACGGGCCATGGCTGGTGCAGAGGACGCCGGGGGCCGACATGGGATCGCGGCCTTCAAAGGCTTCAATGATCACCTTTCCCGTATTCTTCTCATAGGCGTTCTCCACCTCTTCCGGCGTCAATACCCTGGCGCAGGGGATCTCACCGTAAAAATAATCGGCATGGGTGGTTCCGTAACAGGGGATCCCCCGGCCTGCCTGTGCCCATGATGTAGCCCAGGAAGAGTGGGTATGGACTATACCGCCTACTCCGGAAAATGCCTTATACAGCTCCAGATGGGTCGGCGTGTCGGAAGAGGGGCGAAGCTTCCCTTCCACCAGATTTCCCTCCAGATCCACGACTACCATATCCTCAGGCTTCATGGCCGCATAGTCCACACCGCTGGGCTTAATCACTACCAGACCGCTTTCTCTGTCAATGGCGCTGACATTTCCCCAGGTATAGACTACCAGTCCAAACTCCGGCAGCTCCATGTTGGCACGGTATACTTTTTCTTTTAATGCTTCTAACATATATTCTCCTTTCGCGCCGCAGCGCTGTTATTCTAACCGAGCAGGGAAGCTCCTTCCTCCCCTGTCCGCCGTGCTGGGCGCATACCGCGAAGCGGCCAATTTCCATGTGCGCCCCTGTATATGAAGACGCCGCCGGTTCTTCCGCCCGGCGACGTCCTCTGCCATATGTCATACTTCGTAATCGCAGCAAGTCCGGTCTGTCATATAAGGCTTCACACAGGCCGCGCCTGCAGCCACATGGTCCGGATGGACCTGATAAGCCGCCAAAGCCTCCACCGATTCAAAGGTGCTGTCAAGTACCACATCCACCGTGCTGGTAGAAAGCGGCGGCGAGATCACTTTCACGTCAAGAACCCCCCAGGCAGCCTCTTTCACCGCCTGCAGCCGTCCTGCAAATTCCTCGGCCACCTGAGCCCGTTTTTCCTCAGACAGCTCCGGTTTAAACTTCCAGCTCACGATATGCTTTACCATGAAACTCCTCCTTCCGGATCCTGTCCCGAACTACTTTGAAAGAAACTCGTGAATTCCCTTGGCGCCCGCTCTTCCTGCCTCCATGGCCAGGATTACCGTCGCCGCTCCGGTCACCGCATCGCCCCCGGCATACACGCCGTCCTTGCTGGTCTTTCCGGTCTCGGCCTCTGCCACAATGCATTTCTTCCGGTTTGTCTCCAATCCCGCGGTGGTAGAGGAGATCAGCGGATTCGGAGAAGTTCCCAGGGACATGATAACCGCGTCAGCCTCTATTTCAAACTCTGAACCCTCCACGGGAACCGGTCTCCTCCTGCCGGAAGCATCCGGCTCGCCAAGCTCCATCTTAATGCAGCGCACTGCCTTCACCCAGCCGTTTTCATCGGCCAGGATCTCCACCGGATTGGTCAGAAGATTAAAAATAATCCCCTCTTCCTTCGCATGATGGACTTCCTCCGCCCTGGCAGGAAGCTCCGCCTCGCTTCTTCTATATACAATATGGCTCTCCGCGCCGAGACGCAGGGCTGTCCTGGCCGCATCCATGGCCACATTTCCGCCGCCGACAATCACAGCCTTTTTGCTGACCGGCATGGGAGTCGCATAATCCTCCAATCTCGCTTTCATCAGGTTGCTTCTGGTCAGATACTCGTTGGCGGAGAATACCCCGTTGGCATTCTCGCCGGGAATCCCCATAAACATGGGAAGCCCCGCTCCGGATCCGACAAACACCGCATCAAAGCCCTCTTCCTCCAAAAGCTCATCGATGGTCACAGATTTTCCGACGATCACGTCCGTCTCAATCTTTACACCCAGGGACTTCACATTCTCCACCTCGGGCTTCACAACAGCGTCTTTGGGAAGACGGAACTCCGGAATGCCGTATGTAAGCACGCCGCCGGCCTCATGAAGAGCCTCAAAAATCGTCACGTCATAACCCCATTTCGCCAGGTCGCCCGCACAGGAAAGCCCGGCAGGGCCGGAACCGATGACTGCCACCTTCCTGCCATTTAAGCTCTCCGCCTTTTTGGGCTTAATGCCGTTTTCTCTGGCCCAATCCGCCACAAAACGCTCCAGCTTTCCAATGGAAACCGGATCCCCCTTCTTGCCGCGGATGCATTTCCCTTCACACTGGCTTTCCTGAGGACATACCCGTCCGCAGACAGCCGGCAGAGAGGAAGACGCTGTCAGAATCTCATAAGCCCCGGCAAAATCCTCTTCCACAATCCTCGCGATAAATCCGGGAATGTCGATGGACACGGGACAGCCCTGAGAACACAAGGGCTTTTTGCACTGTAAGCAGCGCTTTGCCTCCTCCACCGCTTCTTCCTTATTATAACCAAGGCATACTTCCTCAAAGTTTGCCGCCCTCACCTTGGGAGCCTGCTCCCTAACCGGTACTCTCTTTAATCCTTCCATTATTTGTCACCTCCGCAATGTCCGCATCCGCCGTGATGGGTATCACCCTCCTGGAATTGGAGAAGGGTCCTCCCCTCTTCCGTCCGATACATGGCCTGACGCTTCATAGCTTCGTCAAAATTGATCAGATGTCCGTCAAACTCCGGTCCATCCACACAGGCGAATTTCACCTCATCTCCCACTTTCAGCCGGCAGGCGCCGCACATACCGGTTCCGTCCACCATAATCGGATTCATGCTGACAACCGTATGGATTCCCAGCTTCTTCGTGGTCAGGCAGCAAAATTTCATCATGATCATGGGGCCGATGGCAACACAGTGGTCATACTCCTTGCCCTCTGCCACCAGATCCTCGATAGCTTTGGTCACCATGCCGCTTCTGCCGTAGCTGCCGTCGTCCGTGGTCACATAGACGTTCCCCGCCACTTCCTTCATCATCTCTTCCATGATGACCAGACTCTTCGTCTTGGAACCAATGATGACATCCGCAGCGATCCCGTGTTCATGGAGCCACTTCACCTGAGGATACACCGGAGCCGTACCAACGCCGCCCGCCACAAACAGGATCTTCTTTTTTTTCGTCTCTTCCAAATCACCTGTGATCAGGTCGGACGGACACCCAAGCGGCCCCACGAAATCCAGCAGGCTGTCCCCGGCTTTAAGATTCGCAAGCTGATGAGTGGATGCGCCAATCGGCTGAAATACGATCGTCACCGTACCCTTCTCCCTATCGTAATCCGCAATGGTCAAAGGAACTCGCTCGCCCTTCTCGTCCAGTCTGACAATGATGAACTGGCCGGGCAGACAAGATTTCGCCACGCGCTTTGCTTCCACATCCATCAGAATAATATTTTCCGCAAGATGTTCCGCTTTCAGAATCTTGAACATGTTATTTCCTCCTTAGCTTTCCTTGGCACGACAACTTTTTGTACATGCCGCCTATTTTATTTTAACACTGTATTTTCGTCATTTCAACAAAAAATTCGAGGAAAAGCAGGGATTTCCCCCCGAATCCTTGTAATCGAGTGGGGAAGAAGCTTCTTTCTCTACCTGTCGCGCGGCCCGTGCGCCATTTCAGCGGCATGTTTCCTCTGCACGTGCCTGTGCATATACAAAGAGCCGCCAGATTTCTTAAATAAATCCGGCGGCTCCGTTCCAACTGCTCATTTAATACATAAAGTTGCGCATCATGCTCGTCATATTGCCTCCGATAATCTTTATGTAAAGCCAAACAATGATATACGTGGCAACGGCACTGACAAGAAACGTTAAGAACAACTGCCATATTCTCTTATTTTTGTCGTCCGCTGCAAAACCTCCCATGGCTGCCGGAATAAAGAAATATGCCAGCAGATTTCCTGTACTGTACATACAAATGGTAATCAAGACCATGGTGCTGCTCCCGTTCTCCGACATAACAATCAGAACAAGCAGAGCCGTGAGGGCCGTAAAAGGCATCTGTGCCAGGGCCTTCGCCGCGGCAACACCCAACCCCTGCATATATGTCATGTCCTTCTTGGCAATGCCCTTTGTGAACACCATGGCAAACACTCCGTAAACAGCCAGAACCCCGGCCCCCGCGAGCAGCGCCATAAGGAACATCAAAGGAGTATCCATCGCCTTTCCTCCGGCCAGGCTGTTGACTCTAAGTGCAAAAAACAGGAAAATCAGGCTAAATAAAACCACCTGGATCCCCAGAATCCCCATGACAACCGGAACCTTAGCCGCGGCCGCCATGCCGGAAAGGGTATCCGCAGGCTTTTTCCAGGCTTCCATTATGGTTCCCCAGAGCCCCTTCATATAAACTCCCGCCGCTCCCGGCTGCCTCGGCGCCTGAGGGCCGCCGTAAGGCTGGCCGTACCCAGGCTGGCCATACATCTGAGGACCTCCCTGAGGCGGTACCTGGCCATACATCTGAGGACCTCCCTGGGGCGGCACCTGGCCATACATCTGAGGACCTCCCTGAGGCGGCACCTGGCCATATATCTGAGGGCCTCCCTGGCCCGGACCTCCCTGAGGCGGCACCTGGCCATATATCTGAGGGCCTCCCTGGCCCGGACCTCCCTGAGGCGGTACCTGACCCGAGCCTCCCTGAGGCGGTACCTGGCCCGGACCTGCGGGAGCTCCCTGGGGCGGCACCTGGCCATACACCTGAGCGCTTCCCTGAGGCGGCTGTCCCTGAAACGCTACTGTTTTCTGGGCATCGCCCACCTGCTGTCCACAGGTACAGCTCTCCCCCTCCTGCAAGGGTCTTCCACACTGACTACAAAACTTTGCCATACGTTTCCTCCTTCATGTATGCTCCGTTTCCGAACACACTGCATTATGATATATATTTATACTGCCCGGAGCCTGTCAGAACAAATGATCCATTTCTTCATTATCGATTTTCCAGACAGGGATAAACAGGAATTTCTTTCCTGACCTCACCACAACCAGTTCCATTTCCTGGCTGTCGCTCATTCCCATAAATTCCATACTCATTTTGACGGTGACCAACTTTCTGGTCCGGCCATCCTCATCCGCATCATAGGACTCCTCGGAAATCTTTTCGACCTTCAGAGAGTTCAGGACCCCTGACATGGAAGAAATCTCTCCCATCCCATCCTTTGCCTCCTGAATAAACTCCTCTTTTGACATCCAGTCGTAAGAGCCTTCCTCCCCCCAATAGATGCTGTCATAGACCTTATTCCAATTGCCGTCCTTGATACCGCCGAAAAAGTCTTCTATCGGAGCCATCGGGTCACTGGACTTGATATAAAGGAAAGCACCGCCGCCGAGAATCGCCGCCAGAAGAAGGACAATCACTCCAATGACAACGCCCTTTTTCCCTTTCTTTTTCTGCTGCCCCATACCGTCCGGCCCGTAGGGCGGCTGATAACCGTAAGAGGACTGATTCCCGTAGGACGGCTGGTTTCCATAGGCTGGCGGATTCCCATAAGGCTGCTGACTCCCATAGGGCTGCTGATTCCCATAGGGCTGGCTTCCGTAAGGCTGCTGGTTCCCGTAAGATTGGTCTCCGTAGGATTGGTCTCCGTAAGGCTGCTGGTTCCCGTAGGACTGACCTCCGTAAGGCTGGCCCTGGCTTCCGTAGGGCTGCTGATTTGTATAAGCCCCGTTCCCGTAATACTGGCCTTCATAGGTTTCCGGGTTGCCATATGGCTGCTGGTTTCCATAAATCTGCTGCTCCCCGTAAGAAGATGCTCCGTAAGGCTGCCCCTCTTCCAGACGGACATCTCCCAAGGGCGCCGTATCCTCATTCACCTCCACAGACGGTGCGGTTTGTTCCTCCAAAGGACTTCCGCAGCCCCTGCAGAATTTCGCCGTATCGCTGTTCTCGCTCCCGCAGTGCATACAATACATACTCATTTCCCCCTTTATAATCTTTAGCGTACCATAAACTGGAACGGCTCATCTGCCAGAACGAAGCCGTCTCCATGGCAAAGCCTGTATTCCTCTCCCGGCTCCAGCCGCATTCCATTTAAATATGTGGAATTGGTTGAATCATGATCCACCAGGTAATACTCTCTGTTTTCCATAATAATGCTGGCATGATGACGGCTGACCGCCCGGTTGTCAGCAACGCGGAAATCCGCATCCCTGCTCTTTCCAATCAATGTCTCATCCAAAACGACCGCCATCTCATCTCCTGTGCGGAGCCGAATGATATAAGCAATCTCCTTGGCTTTCGTAAAAACATCCGGAATCATAATATTCAGTCCGCCGCCCTCGCTCCAGGGCTCCCCATACTCCGGTTCCCCCTTGCCGGCGCTCCCGTGAAACTCCTCTTTGTATGGCGCCTGCTCCTCCTCCGGCTGATATCCATAGCTCTCCGGTTCCTCTAAGGCAGCCGCCTCCACCGAAGATGCCGCAATATCCTGCAAAAGAAGGGTGTCAGCCATGGTCTTGCACTGGTTCAGATTTTCTCTGTTGACACTTTTCACATAATTCAGCAGTGTGTGCATGTTTTCCTGATTCTGTTCCGGATCGCCCTCCATGATGGTCACCAGCTCCGCCATCAGAAGGCGCAGCTTCTCGATGGGGCTTCTCGGATCCTTCTGCAGCCCGCAGATCCACCGAATCTCCCCGGTCTCATCCTGGACGTATACATCCGAAAGGCTCATAAGAAGCTCGCTTCTCGGAATCATGTACTCATCCAGGTTTACCCACACACTGAGCAGACTCTTTAACACCTGTACCGCCGTCTTTTTTGACATTCCGGCCGAAAAAATGCGGCTCAAAGGGGTAAAGCCTGCCGTATTATAATTGGCGTCCCCGGCCTCCTCTCCCATAAGCTCCAACCGGAACACTCCGTCTATTTCATTACAGAAAAGCATATTGTAAGTGACCTGGTCAAAGGCGCTCTCCATGGACGCCTGCCGTTCAATCCTGTCCATCTCGCATCCACTCCCTTTCCCTCACCGCAGGACTTCCCGAAGTGCTTCATGGCCAATCATCTGCTCCACCATCTGAGACGGCCCGGCAGGGGCCAGCACCCCGATGGTCCCTGCCACAGGAAGCTCCGTATTCTCATACAGCCGTCCGTACTTTTCATGGAATTTATTATACAAAAGCACAGATTTAGGGCAAAGGCCATTCCCCAGCATTTTAAAGAGACTCCAGATCTTATGCAGCCTCTGGTTGGAGGTATACGCTCCGTCATCCACAAAAATCACTCTGTCCGCCATGCGGCAGGCCATAAGCAGCCCGTGGTTCACGGAAAAACTGCTGTCAATCACGATATACCGAAACTCTCCCGAATCGATCAAGCGCCGCAGGAATACTTCCATCCGGGCTTTTGTGAGGCTCATCAGGGAGAGAGGCGCGGAAAGATTATCATAATAGTAAACTCCCCCGCTGTCCCGGTTTAAAACCGCAGCCAGCGCCGCGTCCAGATCTCCTCCGGTCTCCAGCTCCTTTAAAAGATACTGAAAATCTCTGGGATTCCCCCCCTGGAAAATCGTGCCCATGTCTCCAAGGCTGCTCATATTAAAATAGAGCACCCGCTTTTCCTCCTGGGAAAGCTTCTGTGCGCAGGCGGCCGCCACTGTAGAGCAGCCGCACCCTGCGCTTGCCCCTGCGAACACAAATAACTTTACGGACATATCCTCATTTTCCAGAATCCTGCCCAAAACTTCCAAAATCTCCCTGCGGCTCTGATAGCGAAAGATCTCGCCCTCCTCCTCCATGGGTTCCCCCGTCAGATAGCCCACATGAATATCACCGATAAACAGGGGATATTCTTCTCTTAGAACATCTGAAACCAGGACCCCCTCCACTTCTCTGGCAGAAATCAGATGGTCAAGCTGCTCCTTCCCCTGCATCGGCCGGAAAACATAGGCATGCCCCGGAGCCTCATTCATATACTGACAAAACCGCTCTGTGTACGCACTGTCCGGATCGTACACTGCAATCGCTATCTGTCCCATAAATTATGTAATCATTCCTTCCAAAAATAACACAGAATCAATATCCCATCTTTTTCTCATAATCTGCAATCAGCTTCCGGTTGGCCGTCTCATAGTCATTAAACACACTTTCATTGAAACGGTCCGGTTCAATCGTCGGCACATACCAGGATTTACCCAGAAAATATTCATTGAGCGCGGCATCCTTAAACTTCCTGCCATGGCGGGCATAAATCTCATTCCGCGCAAGCCTGAGCTGCTCTCTGGTCAGAGGCGCCAAATCAGCTTCTGTAAGATACGCGGAATTGCTGGTGGGAAGTATATATTCCGACACGGCCTCCGTGGCGGGAGGCACAGTTGTCTCGGGAACCGCCGCCGCAGTAGGCGCCGGTGTCTCTGCCGCCGGCGGTACTGTTTCTGTAGCTGTAGTCTCTTCCTGCGTCGCCTCCTCCGTCTCTTCATCAAGGGGCTCCTCTGTACCCTCGGTTTTATTGGCCGCTATTCTTTCTCCGTCTCCGCCGCCTTTTCCTCCAAAGGTGCGAATTCCTAAAACAACCAGTACGATAATCAGCGCAGCCGCCACCACGCCGAGTACCACAATAAGCACCGTCTGGGTGCCGCCCTTCTTCTTTTCTCTTTCCGGAGGATATCTGTCCTCCTGCAGCCTTCCATAGCCCGGGCCTTCACCGGTCCGATAGGCCGTATTCTCATAAGAAGATCCATACCCGTAAGACGGTCCGTCCCCACGGTTCTCATAGCTTTCACGGAACGGTCTGGTTTTCGTTTCCTCCCGCCGGGCCGGCTGCCCATGAGGCGGAGCCGTGCCCTCCACGGATTTTACCGGTGCTCCACAGCCGTCGCAAAATTTAGAATTGTCTGGGATTTGTTTCCCGCACTCTTCGCAAAACATGGTTTCCCTCCCATTTTCCCCTTCAATTTTAAAAGCTATTGCTATTTTAACACATCTTTTTGTTTACTGCATTAAATTTTTTTGCCACTTTTTAAAAATCGGATTTTTTATCTTCTTTTTCTTCTCCATATTACTTCCGGTTTCCGGACTGCTTTTCTGCCGCTCTTCCCTCCTCAGCCAGTTGGACAAGCCCCTTCTGACGAAGCCTATAATCCACAATTCTGCTGATAATCCGGTATATCACGGCAAAAAGCGGAACTCCGATGAGCATTCCCACAATACCGAACAGCCCGCCGAAAAACAGAATGGAAAACACCACCCAAAAGGCGGAAAGGCCTGTGGACTCCCCAAGAATTTTGGGACCGATGATATTTCCGTCCACCTGCTGCAAAATAAGGATAAACACGATAAAAATCAATCCCTTGGCAGGATTTGACAAAAGAATGAGGATCGCGCTGGGGATCGCTCCCAGATAAGGCCCAAAAAAGGGAATGATATTGGTCACACCCACGATCACACTGACCAGCACCGTGTAAGGCATCCGCAGAAGATAGAGCACGATAAAACAGAGAATCCCTATGATCAGGGAATCCACCAGCTTGCCCGCAATAAACCCGCCGAAAACCTGATTGCTTTCTTTCAATGTATCAATGAGGACCTTCGCGTGTTTTTCCGAGAAGGCCGCGTAGATCATCTGCTTCGTCTGGCGCTTGAAGGTCTTCCTTCCGTTTAAGACATAGATGGCCACAATAATTCCAATAATGATATTGAACGTAGTACTGAAAAAGCTGATCACTCCCGTTGTCAGATGGCCAAACAGCACGTTCATATCTTTGAGGAAATCGGTCTGCACCCAGTTGTTAAAGAAAGCCAGCGCCTTGTCGGTCAGCTCCTTCATGATATCAGAGTCCATCCCCTCCTGCTGCATGAATTCCATAATTTCCGCCGATGTGTGGCTGATCTGTCCTGGCAGGGCGGCAATCATGCTGCTGATGTTGGTATATAGCTCCGGAATAACCATTACGGCCAGCACGGCGATGAGTGCGACCCAGAAAATCAGGGCAAACAGGATGCTCAGCCCTTTCCCGAGGCTCACGGCCTTCTTTTCTTTTTTTATGGCCTTTTTCAAAAACCTGGTCAGATACTTCTCAAAAAACTTCACCACCGGAAACATCAGATAGGCGATGATAAACCCAAACACGATAGGTTCCAAAATGCCGAGGACCGTCTTGACCGCACCTATCACGGTCTCATATTTATAAAGAACCAGAAAAAACAAAATGCTGGCAGCAATGACACAGAATGCCATCAGCCCCATGGCCGCGTACCGTTTCATCCCCTCTCTGGCCGATTCCCTCTTTCCCTCTCCCTGTTTCACGAATCACTCCCCCTTTTCACCACATAATCGAAGCAGGGAAAGTTTTTCTTCCCCTGTACATCAAAAACCGGCAACTTCCTTTGCCGTTGACCGTAGGATGCCGCCGGTTTCCCGGCGGCATTCCCAAAAGCGATCCCTTTCTAAAGAACCGCCATTTCCTTTGCATAGTCATAAAACCCGGAAAGGCTTCCCGACCGTAAGCCGTCCAGGGCCTTCTGCTTCCGGTTGATCAGACAGTCCGTCAGAAGATAGGCGGACATTCCCATGGAAAGCACACACATGTCCTCGTCCACATCATTTCCCACCATCAGACACTGCTCCGGTTCCTTCCCGAACCGTTCCAAAATAGAACGGTAATAGGCAAGGTTCGGTTTACAGTAGCGCTCCTCCTCGTAGGTGGTCACCAGGTCAAAATCCTCCGGGGAAAGCCCGGCCCACCGCATCCGCCGGTATGTCGCCACCGTGGGAAACACCGGGTTGGTCGCCAAGATCACCGTATATCCTTTTTCCTTAAGCAGCCGCACAGCTTTCGCAGAAAACTCCGAATATCCGGTGGCCGCCTTCGCCTCTCCGAACTGATTTTCGTAAAACCTCACAAAATGGGGCTCCTGCCCTTCCATATCCTGGTCCATGGACTCGGAAAACACTCTCCAGAACCGGTCTCTGTTATTTACGGAGCCATCGTTTTTTATCATGGCTTCCACACCCCTCCAGACGGAACCGGTAAGCTTTGCCGGCTCAAACCCGTCCGGTGCGAAAGTCCTCCCAAGAGCCTCCATGTAGAGCTTGACAAACATGTCCTGGTCCATGGGAAGAAGGCTTCCGTCCAAATCGAAAAGTACCGTGTCAATCTTCTTCATCATCAGTCCTGCCACCGGATATCTTTCAAAATATCACAAAAGTCAAAGGTCGCAAAATAATCATGGGACGTCTCGCCTCTGCGGATCATCTGGACACTCCCGTCCTCTTTCAGGAGAAGCTCCGCGGAGCGAAGCTTTCCGTTGTAATTGTACCCCATGGAATAACCGTGGGCCCCCGTATCATGGATCACCAGGAAATCCCCCACATCCACCTTCGGAAGCATCCGGTCAATGGCGAACTTATCGCTGTTCTCGCACAGAGAGCCGGTCACATCGTACTTGTGGTCGCAGACGTCGTTCTCCTTTCCCATGACCGTGATATGATGGTATGCCCCGTAAATGGCCGGACGCATCAGGTTTGCCGCACAGGCATCACATCCGATATACTCTTTGTAAATGTGCTTCTGATGGATGGCCTTCGTCACCAGGCAGCCGTAAGGCCCCATCATGAACCGGCCCATCTCCGTATAAATGGCCACATCGCCCATGCCTGCAGGCCGAAGGACCTCCTCATAGACCTTCCTCACACCCTCGCCGATGGCCAGGATGTCATTTCCCTCCTGCTCCGGACGGTAGGGAATGCCCACGCCTCCGGACAGATTGACAAATTTCACGGAAACCCCGGTCTTCTCCTTGAGCTCCACCGCCAACTCAAAAAGCACCTTCGCCAGCATCGGATAATACTCGTTGGTGACGGTGTTGCTGGCCAGGAAGGCATGAAGCCCGAAGTTCTTCACTCCCTTGGCCTTCAAAATCCGGAAGCCCTCAACGATCTGCTCATGGGTAAATCCGTACTTGGCATCTCCGGGATTGTCCATGATCCCGTTGCTCATCTTGAATATGCCGCCGGGATTGTAACGGCAGCTGATGGTCTCCGGGATCCCCGCACACTGCTCCAGGTACTCGATATGGGTAAAATCATCCAGATTGATGGTGGCATTCAGCTTCCTCGCGAACTGATACTCCTCCGCGGGCGTCGCGTTGGAAGAAAACATAATGTCCTCCCCCGAACATCCGATGGCATCCGCCAGCATCAGCTCCGTCATGGAGGAACAGTCGCAGCCGCAGCCGTACTCCCGCAGGATATTGATCAGAAACGGATTGGGCGTGGCCTTCACCGCAAAATACTCCCGGAAGCCAGGATTCCAGGAAAAAGCCTCCTTCACCCGTCTTGCATTCTCCCGGATCCCCTTTTCATCATAAAGATGATAGGGAGTCGGGTAAGTTTTCTCAATTTCCTTAAGCTGTTCCAGTGTCACAAAAGGTTCCTTCTTCATGTCGATGCGCTGCTCCTTTTCCTCTGCTCTATTCTTCCACGCTGTAATTGGGCGCTTCTTTTGTAATATGGATGTCATGGGGGTGGCTTTCCTTCAGGGATGCCGCTGAGATCTTCACAAACTCCGCCTTCTCCTGCAGAGTCGGAATATCCGGTGCCCCACAGTAGCCCATGCCGGAACGGATGCCGCCGATCAGCTGGAACACCGTGTCCTCCACTGTCCCCTTGTAGGCCACCCGGCCTTCCACTCCCTCCGGCACCAGCTTCTTGGCCCCGGCCTGGAAATAACGGTCCTTGCTGCCATTCTCCATGGCGGCGATGGAGCCCATGCCCCGGTACACCTTATATTTCCTGCCCTGGAACAGCTCAAAGGTTCCCGGACTCTCGTCGCAGCCCGCAAAGATACTGCCCATCATGCAGACACTCCCGCCTGCGGCGATGGCCTTGGTCATATCGCCGGAATACTTGATGCCGCCGTCCGCAATGATAGGAATCCCGCATTCCTTCGCCACCGCATAGCAGTCCATAATGGCCGTGATCTGGGGAACGCCGATGCCGGCCACCACGCGGGTAGTACAGATGGAGCCGGGTCCGATACCCACCTTTACCGCGTCCACGCCAGCCTCGATGAGGGCCTTCGTAGCGGCTCCTGTGGCCACGTTTCCGGCGATGACCTGGAGATCCGGATAGTTGGCCTTGATGTCCCGCACCGCATTCAGGATATTGGCCGAATGTCCGTGGGCCGAATCCACCACCACGCAGTCCACCTTGGCTTTCACCAGAGCTTCCACCCGCTCCAAAAGGTTCGGCGTAATGCCTACAGCCGCACCGCATAGCAGCCGCCCCTGTTCGTCCTTGGCCGAATCAGGATATTTGATCTGCTTCTCTATATCCTTGATCGTGATAAGCCCCTTCAGATTAAAGTCCGCATCCACCAGGGGAAGTTTCTCCTTCCTGGCCTTCGCCAGAATCCGCTTGGCCTCCTCCAGGGTAATGCCCTCCGGCGCCGTGATCAGCCCCTCGGAGGTCATGGACTCCTTGATCTTCTTGGTAAAATCCGTCTCAAATTTCAAATCCCGGTTGGTGATGATGCCGACCAGCTTCCGGCCTTCCGTAATGGGCACACCGGAAATCCGGAACTTGCCCATCAATTCGTTGGCGTCCGCCAGTGTATGTTCAGGAGACAAATAAAAAGGGTCGGTGATGACACCGTTTTCCGAACGTTTGACCTTGTCCACTTCCTCGGCCTGGGCTTCCACGGACATATTCTTATGAATAATGCCGATTCCTCCCTGTCTCGCCATGGCAATGGCCATCCTGTGTTCTGTAACTGTGTCCATCCCGGCGCTCATCATCGGAATGTTCAGTTTGATTTTCTTCGTCAGACGGGTCGATAAATCCACCATATTCGGTGTCACCTCAGAATATGCAGGCACCAGCAGCACATCGTCAAAGGTAATTCCTTCACCGATAATTCTACCCATTTCCCTTTTCTCCTTTCTTCCTCTCAACTCCAAAATTTTTCGCTATTTAATATATTATCCTACCCAAAATGTCCTCTTGTGTCAAGCTTTTTCCAAGGTACTTTCAGAGTGCAAAAAATCCTGCCAGCACACCATTCTGGCAGGATCTCGATCAATTATACTCACAAGCATACTTATTTACCAAATGATTCTCTATTCTGGCAATGAAAGTTATTCTGGCAAATCATTTGGCTCACAGGCATATTTATGCAACGCCGTTTACGGCTTTGGTCAAACGGGCAACCTTCCTGGAAGCGGTGTTCTTGTGATAAACACCCTTGGAAGCAGCCTTGTCAATCTCGCTGATGGCTACTACTAAGCTGGCCTGTGCAGCAGCCTTGTCACCGGCAGCAATAGCAGTCTCTACCTTTTTGATCATGGTCTTCACCCTGGAACGGATCGCCTTGTTCCTGGCGGTCTTGGTCTGGGTCACTAACACCCTTTTCTTTGCGGATTTGATATTTGCCAATTGGTACACCTCCAAATCAAATAAAATAGTTGGTTTTTATCTGGTTTGCATTAAAGCCGGACACGGACAGTCTAATGTAAACATACCGCTTTAGTCTAACCCAAAAACGGCCGGCTGTCAATAGATAAGTTCGTTTTTTTCTTAAAGCCGCGCAGCTCTTATTTTTCAAAAACAATTTTTACACCGCTTTCTTCCATCGTGAGCTTCCCGTCCTTGTACTCTGCCGTTTCGTCGGAACCGTCCACAGTCAGAGTAAGGGTGGAGCCGCTGTACTCCCAGGTCCCTTCAAACCTCTCTCCCGCCATATCCATACTGAAGCTGCCGTCCTCCTCAATGGACATCTCCATCTTCGTATCACCCATGCCCATCGACTCCAGATACTCGTCTACCCTAACACTGACACCCATGGCCTCAACCTCGGTCGCCCTCCAGGTTCCGAATATCTCTTTCTGCCCCTGTAGACCCCGGAGCTCTTCTGCTGTAGTCCGGACATAGGGATCGTCCCAAAACTCTCCGACGGCTTCCAGATGCCGTTCCACCACGGCATAATCCATGAAGTCGGAATTGTAGCCTTCCTTTAATAGATCCACTGCCTCCCTCAGGATTTCGTCCGCCTTCTCTTCCCTTTTTTCATTTCCGATGACACGCTTTTCATACAAGGCCCCCGCTTCCTCCCAGTTTCTTTCCTCCACGTGCTTTTGGAAATCTCTCTCCCAATTAAAAACAAACAGCCAGAGCACTGCCGCCGTTGCCACCGCAGCCACCGCCAAGCCAATCAATGTGACAAGCAACACCGTCTTCTTCTTTTTTCCCGGATTGTTTCCGTCCGCAGAGGACATTCCCGCAGGAACCTGCTGATCCGGATACGGCCGATTTTGGTACGGCTGGTTTTGATATGGCTGGTTTGAATAAAACTGGTTCGGATTCGGCTGGTCCGAAAATCCGCTCTGGCCCCGCCCATGGACCGGCGCTGTTTTACCCGTCCCCTGGCTCTGATTGGGCATCTGTGCGCCTGCTCCCGCCGGCGTCCCGCAGGCCTGACAGAATTTTTCATCATTTTTCAATTCTCTTCCACAGTTTTGACAATACACTTTCATTCCCCTTACTTTCCCTGTATTCGGCATAATAACCCACGGTTATTATAAATTATTATGCACACTTTAGTCAAGATGAACCGAACAAGAAAACAGGCCGCCTCCAAGCGCTCCACAAAAGCCCCCAGTCAAGTCAACGTACAACTTGACTGGGGGCTTCCGCATCCAATTTCACTTCTAACTCTTATTTTTCAAAGATAATCTTTGCGCCGCTCTCTTCCATCGTAAGCTTGCCGTCCTTGTACTCTGCCTTCGCGTCAGAACCATCCACGGTCATAGTAAGGGTGGAGCCGCTGTATTTCCAGGTTCCTTCCGCCTGCTGTCCCATCAGATCCATGCTGAATTTGCCGTCGTCCTTGACAGACAGCTCCATCTTCACGTCGCCCATACCCATCTGCTCCAGGTATTCAGAAACCTTCACATTGACACCCATGGCCTCGACTTCCGTCGCCTTCCAGGTACCGACTACGGGCGAAGAATCCTTTCCGCCGCCACATCCGGCCAGGGCCAGAACAGTCATCACCACCGCAAGCATAAGTACCGCTACTCGCTTCTTCATTTTTTCACATCCTCCGTTTAGCTAAAATATTGGGGAACAAAACTCCCAAAAATTAATCTAGCACTTTTGTATGGAAAATGCAAGCGAAATTTTAAAAAAGACTCTATAATATTCCCAGTTTTACAATTTTTATACTCTTTCCCTTTTTTCTCCTCTGGTTATCAGCTCGTGGAGGGGTTTCCGCACCTTTTTTCTCGTAAGCTCCACCAGGTTCAGCCTGGTAAAACCAAGAAGATTCACTCCCACCGGATCACTTTGCAGGGCACAAGCAAAACTTTTCAGAAGCTGCTCCTTATGCTCCTCTTCCTCCATATCAATGAAGTCCACGATGATAATTCCCGACAGGTTTCGGAGCTTAAGCTGAAGGGCGATCTCCTCAGCTGCTTCCAGATTGATTTTAAGGAAGGTCTCTTCCGATTTTTTCCGTCCGTCAAATTTTCCGGTATTCACGTCGACGGACACCAAAGCCTCCGTAGGCTCAATGATGAGCGACCCACCGGACTTCAGCCATACCTTTTCCGAAAGGGCTCTGGAAATGGCCGTTTCCAGGCTGTAAAGCTTGGAAAGTGGATAGGCGTCCTCATAAAACCGGAGAGAGGGGAGCAAACCGGTTTCATTCCGCTCCCTGAGGACCACTGCTTTTTTCTCCACAAGCTCATACACCGCCCGGTCATCGGTGACCACCTCCGCAAGACTTTCCGTACGGTTATTGAAAACCACGGAGAGGAATGCAGGATCCGGTTCATAGAGGAGCGCTCCCGCCATCCGCGTTTTCCAGCATCCAAAAATCCGAGAGGCCTCGGAGACAAGCTCCCGAAACTCCAGGAGGAGCGCCGCATCCGAAGCCTTTCCTCCGTTGGTCCGCACGATCAGCCCGAAAGGAAAGGAAGCCTCCGTCTCTTTGGCTGCTCCGGAAAGAAGCTCCTTAAGCTCCTGCTTTTTCTCCCCGTCTTTGATTTTAGAGGAAAAACAGACCCCCCTCTTTCCGGCCATAAGCACCAGATACTGCCCTGTGAAGGTCAGGCAGGTGGTCGCCACAGGCGCCTTTGTCTTGACTGCATCCTTCCCGATCTGGAACAGAAGGCTGTCTCCTTCCTTGATGGATTTCCCCTCCATCTCCGGGAGGGGATACTTTTCCCAGTCCTCCAGGGGATAGAAGCACATCTGACTTTTGCCAAATTCCACAAAGGCCGCCCGAATATTCTTCACGATGCGGCTCACCCGTCCCACATAAATCCTCCCGACCAGGGACTTCGTATCTTCCGGTTCCAAAAACAGTCCCGTAATCCGTCCATGTTCCTCTTCGGCCGCAAGAAGAGAGCCGGAGAGCCTTGTGACGACAACCCGCCTCATAAAATCTCCTCCCCGAAAGCGGAAAGAGGGAGCAGGCGGCCCTCTTCCCTCCCGCCTTCCCTGGCATAAAGCTCCAGACGGTGGATCAGAAAGCAATCCGGCTCGTATTCTTTTCCCATATGCCCAAACCACGCCTCAAGAAGAAGCTCCGGCTTCAGATTGTCGGCACTTCCTGACGCCAGCTTCACGAAAAGCCCCTCGTCCTCCATCCGCCATTCATAAATAAAGGGACGGATGTCCACTTCTTTTTCGCTTTTTTTTGTTTTTTTCCATACAGGAATGGATTCCCGGGAGAAAAATCCCTCCGCCGTCTCTTTTAAATCCTCCAGGAGCCTGCGCTCCGGCACAAGAATGTAATCGGCGGCCGCCACGCTTGCCATGGCCGCCTTCGCCTGATCCGGAAGCTTTATGAAAGCCAGGACTTCCATACCTTCCGCCATCACTTCGTTCATCCGCTTCACCATGGACACAGAAGATCCGGAAGAATGGACTTCCATATCCAGATATTCTCCCTCGCTGGTAAGGCCCAGCCCCAGAGGTGACGCAAAGGACATCAGCTGATGGGGGCTGAACCCGGCAGAATAAGCGATATCCACGCCTGCCCTCCGGTTGGCCTTCTGAAAATAACGCATCACATCCAGATGCCCGATATACCTCATGATCCCTGTCTTTTTGAATTTAATCCTGATCTTCAAAGCACACGCCCCCTCCGAATTTTCTCACGCCGCAGCCCTGGCAGGCCGCCCGGCAATTGGGCGTCACGGCCCCTTCCATGGCCCGCTTCCACTCCCGTTTTAAAAACTCTTTTGTGACTCCCGTGTCGATAAAATCCCAGGGCAGAAGCTCGTCCAGGGACCGCTCCCTGAGGTTATAAAATGCAGGATCCACGCCTGCCGCGCAAAAAGCGGCCATCCATTTGTCATTGTCAAAACATTCCGACCAGGAATCAAACAGACACCCTCTCCGGTAGGCTTCCAGGATCACCCGGCTCACCCGCCTGTCTCCCCTGGCGAGCACCCCTTCCAAAACGGAGACGTCCGCTTCATGCCAGTTATAGCGAAGGCTCTTGTGGTTCAGCTGCCGCTTCATGGCCTCGTTTACCGTGCGGGCCTTGTCCAGATATTCTTCTTTCGTAAACATGGAAGCCCACTGCAGGGGAGTGAAAGGCTTAGGAATAAAGAAGGAAGTGCTGGAATTCACCTGTACCCGGCCCCTCCTGTCTTCTTTGGGCACCGTCTCATAGTACACTCTGGCCACCTCGTTGGCCAGGGCAGCAATCCCCTCGATGTCCTCCTCCCGCTCCGTGGGAAGCCCCAGCATAAAATATAGCTTCACTTTATTCCAGCCGCCCCTGAATGCCTCCGCGGCTCCGGAAAGGATCACTTCCTCCGTGAGCCCCTTGTTGATCACATCCCGCATTCTCTGGCTCCCCGCCTCCGGCGCAAAGGTCAGACTGCTTTTTTTCACGTCCTGCACCCGGCTCATGACATCCAGGGAAAAGGCGTCGATCCTGAGGGATGGCAGAGAAATGTTCACATCCTTCTCCCCGAACCGCCCGATCAGGAAATACACCAGCTCCTTTAAATGCGTGTAATCACTGGAACTCAAGGAGCTCAAAGAAATCTCGTCATGGCCGGTGCTCTCCAAAATCTTCACGGCATATGCCTTTAAATCCTCAAGGTCCCGCTCTCTCACCGGCCGGTAAACCATCCCTGCCTGACAGAAACGGCAGCCCCTTATGCATCCTCTCTGGATTTCCAGCACCACCCGGTCCTGGGTGGCTTTTAAATAAGGGACTACCGGCTTTTCCGGATAAAAAGTATCCCGCATGTCCACCACCAGCTGTTTGACCACCCGTTCCGGCGCACAGGGGTCTGTCGGCTTCATGGACTTTAACGTCCCGTCTTCCTGATACTCCACCTCATAAAAAGCCGGCACATAGATTCCGGGAATCCCGGCCGCCTGCTTCAAAAAGGCCTGACGGCCATCTCCCGCCGCCCGCACTTTCTTATATAAATCAATCAGATCGTAATAGACGGTTTCCCCTTCCCCGATATAAAACAGATCGAAAAATTCCGCGACCGGCTCCGGATTATAAACGCAGGGACCGCCGCCGATGACGATGGGGCAGTCTTCGCCCCGCTCCGCCGAAAAAAGAGGAATCCCGGACAGCTCCAGGATCTGCAGAATGTTGGTATAGCACATCTCATACTGTATGGTTATCCCGAGAAAATCCATTTCTCTCACCGGGGTCTGGCTCTCCAGGGTAAACAACGGAATGTTCTGTTCTCTGAGAACCCTGTCCATGTCCAGCCAGGGAGAATAAACCCTCTCGCACCAGATATCCTCCCTGCGGTTAAACATGTCGTAAAGGATCTGAATTCCCAGATGGGACATTCCGATCTCATACACGTCGGGAAAACACATGGCAAAGCGTACTTCCACTTTGGAAAAATCCTTCATGACAGCGTTCACCTCGCCGCCGATATAGCGGGCAGGCTTCTCCACACTCATCAAAATTTTATGGTTTAATGCCAGCTTTCTCTCTTTTTTATCAAGATTATCGTGCGCATTGTACGATGGCCCTGACACCTTTTTGTCTTGTGATTCCACGGTATCCTCCTTTCGGGCATTTGATTTTTAATTACTTTAGAGACCCCATGGGAAATCTCCGTTTAACATATGGTCGGGTTTACTATCTCCTGAAGAAGTTCCAGCATCTTGGAAACATTGATGGGTTTCGCAATATGGCCATTCATCCCGGCTTCCATCGCCGCTTTTTTATCTTCATCAAATGCATTCGCTGTCATGGCAATAATCGGAATACCGGCAATGTCCGGATTATCCAGCGCCCGAATCTGTTTTGTCGCTTCATAGCCATCCATAACCGGCATCTGGATATCCATCAGAATCAGATCATACCGGCCGCGCTCCGCTTCTCTCATCCGTTCTACCGCAACGGCGCCGTCATCCGCCACATCTACGGCAAAGCCGACTTCCTGAAGGATTTCCACCGCGATCTCCTGGTTCAGTTCATTGTCCTCCACCAAAAGAAGCCTTTTTCCGCGGAAGAAAAACTCTTCCCGCAAAGCTTCTTCCGATTTTTCGGCTGCAAACGGCGATTCCAGTATCTCTCTGAGCTCCGATAAGAAGATTGGTTTGGAACAGAAAGCCGTAACGCCCGCGGTTCTTGCCTCTTCTTCAATATCCGACCAATCATAGGCAGTCAGAATGATAATGGGCGTTTCCTCCCCGATCAGCCCCCGGATCCGCCTCACCACCTCGACTCCATTCATATCCGGTATGAGCCAGTCTATAATATACACAGCATATTCGTCATTCTGTTCCCCGGCGAGCTTTACTCGAAGCACCGCCTCCTTGCCTGACGTCGTCCAGTCCGGCCGCAAGCCGATGTCAGCCAGCATCTTAGTCACACTGGAACAGGTATTAAAATCATCGTCTACCACAAGAACCCGCAGCCCCTGCAGCTCAGGAATCGTTTTCGTCCTTACCGGCCCGGAACAGGTCTTAAACTGCAAGGATACCGTAAAAGTGGTTCCTTTTCCCACTTCACTTTCCACCGAGATGGCGCCGCCCATCATATCTACAATGTTCCTGGTGATCGCCATGCCAAGGCCGGTTCCCTGTATTCCGCTGACTGTACTTGTCCGCTCACGTTCAAAGGGATCAAAAACATGTTTTAAAAATTCCCGGCTCATTCCGATTCCCGTATCTTTTACCTGAAATTCATAATCAGCATAGCCCTCCAGCGCATTTTTCTTTTGCAGAATCCGTACACTTACCATACCGCCCGGTTTTGTAAACTTCATGGCATTGCTTAACAGATTCAGCAAAACCTGATTCAATCTGAGTTTGTCGCACAAAACATGTTCGTTTACCACATCCACCGTATCAATATAGAAATCCAGCTGCTTTGACATGATATCTGCCTGTACAATGGTCTTTAAGTCGTGCAGGATCTCCGGGAGAGAACTCTCCTTCTCCTCAATTTTTACCTTTCCGCTTTCAATACGGCTCATATCCAGCACGTCATTGATCAGACTCAGAAGATGATTACTGGAAGCGGCAATCTTTGTCAGATAACTCTGCACCTGCTCCGTATTGTCAATGTGCGCGGCGGCAAGTGATGTAAAGCCTATGATAGCATTCATAGGGGTCCGAATATCATGGGACATATTGTTGAGGAAGGTGGTTTTCGCCCGGTTGGCATGCTGCGCCGCAGCCAGCGCGTCCTCAAGATCTACCCTCTGCGCTTCCAGCTGTGCCTCCATCCTCTTTTCGTCATCAATATCTATAAAAAAACCGACAAAAGTAATCGGAGAACCATCCTTTCTCCTTGACAGCCGGCCGGCTGCATGGAACCATCTCCACCCCGCATTCCTGGTGAGAAGGCGGTATTTTACATCGTAGGTCTTCTGGCCTGTGTAATCCCTCACCGTATCCCAATACTCTTTCATCACATATGCTTTATCCTCTTCATGCAGCAGATTCGACCAGGAATCCAGCCTGTTTGGAAAATCCGTTTCACTCTCGTATCCCAACATGTTCCGGAACACGTCGGTCCAGATACAGGAAATGATCTCTCCGTGCTCGTCAAACTCCATGCTCCACGGACCAGAGCCTAAAGCCGCCTGAATATTTTCCATCGCAATCCGTTCCCGCTCGATCTGGGCAAGCGCCGCCCTGATCCGGTCCTTGTCCGTCTTTTCCTGACTCAGAAGAATCCTTGTATTTCTCCTGGACTGATGGATCAGTATCAGAAAAATCAGAAGCACCGCAATTGCCAAGACGACACTCTGAACCAAAGACCAGCTTAAAGCCCCCGGAGATTCTATCCCTATCTTTTCCAATATGTAAACAGCCCGGCCTGTACCTGTTTTCGCATCTTCTGCCACCCATACTATCGCAATAAGAAGAATCACCACCAGAGCAATTCCGCCTCCTGCGATAAAAACATGGGGCTGCTTTTTCTGCTTTTTTGATTGCATCATCTTCCTCCCTCTTTGGTCCATGCCACCCCTCCGGGCGCCACTGATATTTTATCACATCCATATACATTTTTCTATTCCCAATTCAAAAAAGAGCACGGATGCTTTCTAAAAGCACCAGTGCCGCTATTTATTCCATCACTTTGAATTGTACCCCTTGTCAAGGACATTTTTGGTTTTTAGTATCCGTCATTATGGACACACACCACATTTTGTACCGCATAATTGGACATTTCGTTTTTATTGCAGTTTTGGCGCCCTATCATTTGTAGTTTGTTTGTGGCATAATATGCCAAGGTACCGGCAGCTTCCGCCGGCTCGGAATCCGGCAGTACAGAACTGGTAGCATTCGTTTGGTGACAGCTTTGCAAGGCGCCGTTGTTCGGAAGATAGGTGATGTCCGTAAGCAGCGCACCTACTTCCTGATCGTTCTGGCCGAGGAAATTTTTTAAACTCCATCTCCTGCCTGGGGTATTGGACTTCGTTCTGGAGCTGCCTGACAGTCTCCTCTGTAGTTGCGCAGGGGATGCCGGCGGATGAAGAGTTGGACGATTTATCCATCGATGATGCAAGCTTGATCCTTATGTCCCAATGAACGCGGAAAGAAGATGGCTGACCACAACCATCTTCTTTCCCGTCACCTGTTATGCCGCAACATGTTTACGCATGATTATATGACCTCGTAGCCTCCCTTTGCCATCTGATCCAGGACAAACTCCCTGGCCTCCTTAATCTCTGCCACGGCCTCTTCCATGGTGTAGGCCCGCTTCGTATCCGCCCACATCTCCACCATGAACCGGCCGGCATAGCCCAGGTCGTGAAGCTTCTTAAACAGATCCGCAAAACGAACCGTTCCCGTTCCGAAGGGGACACACTTGAAAGTCCCGGGCTTCGTCTCCTTCACATGGACAGCCACGATCTCCGGAAGACCCAGCTCCAGCTCGCTCTCCGGATCCCCGGAAAACTGGGTCAGATTGCCCATATCCGGATAGATCTTAAAGTAAGGGGAAGGGATCTCCCGAAGATAATGGGTGGCCCTAAGGATGGTGCCCACAAAAGCCGTATCCATAATCTCCATGGCAAGGATCACCCCGGCCTTCGCCGCCATCTCCACGGAGTCTTTCATCCCCTGCAAAAAGAGCGCCTTCGTCTCCTCGTCGGAATCCTCATAATACACGTCATAGGTCGCAAGCTGAATACAGCCCACGCCAAGCGCCCTGGCAAGGAGGATCCCCTTCTCCATCACCTCATAGGCCCGCTTCCTCGTCTCAGGATTTTTGCTCCCGAAAGGGAAACGTCTGTGGGCGCTTAAGCACATGCTGGGGAAGGTGATGCCGGTCTCGTCCATCAGATCCCGCAGCTCCCTTATGGTTTTCTGATCCCAGTCCAGGCGGGCCAGACGCTCGTCGGATTCATCCACGGAAATTTCAATGAAATCAAAGCCGGCCTCCTTTGCCGCCAGCATCTTCTCCCGCCAGGTAAAGCTGCCAGGAAGAGCCTTTTCGTAAATGCCCAAAGGGGTCTTATGCAGACTATACATCGCTCTCTCCTTTTCCGTTCAGATCTTCCCACACGCCGGACAGGGCGCCTACCACCTTCCGATACAGGCCGTACTTGCGTTCATACACGGCTGCGTATTCCGGGCGCGGCATCACCTTCCTGGACACCTGCACCAGTTTTCCGGCCGCGGCCTCGTAGCTTTCAAAGATCCCGGCTCCGATCCCGGCCGCCATGGCCGCCCCCATGATTCCCTGCTCCTCGCAGGACACCGTCTCCACAGGGATCTGGAGCACGTCGGCAAAGATCTGCACCCACACCGGGGAATTGGCGGCTCCGCCCGCCAGGCGGATGGCCTCCGGCGCCTTTCTGTTTGCCAGAAGCCTCTTCACATGGGTCAGGTGAGAGAACACGATCCCCTCATAAACGGCCCGCAGCATATGCCTCCTGTCATGGAAATCCGTCAGCCCGATGAAGCTTCCCCTCGCCAGGGCATCCTCATTGGAGCCGTTTAAGAAGGGCAGGAAAATCACGTTGCTGTCCCCCGGCTCGATTGCCTCTACCGCCTCATTGGTAAAATCGTAAATGCTCTTCCCCTCTGCCTTAAGAGCCGCCTTTTTCTCCCCGAGAAGCTCGTCGATGAACCACTGCATGTTCCCCGCGGAGGTGGGGCTGCTCTCCTCGATCAGAAAATAACCGGGGATGCAGAACATGGAATTTAAGGCCACCGTCCCGTTTGTGATAGGGGCTTTCGTGATATATTCATTGATGCTCCAGGTGCCGGCGATCATGCACATGGGCGTTTCATCGTAAATGCCGGAGGCGATGCCGCAGGCATCCACGTCGAACATGCCGGCCATGACCGGAGTCCCGGGCATAAGTCCCGTCTCCTTCGCCGCCTCCTCCGTCACCGCGCCGCAGATCTCGGCGGAAAACTTTAAGGGCGGCAGCTTGTCATAGACCATCTCCAGTCCAAAGTATTCAAGAAGCTCCTTATCATAGGCGGCCGTCTTTAAATTCACCAGATTCGCCCCGGAAAAATTGGTATATTCCCCGTTTGCAGTCCCGCTCAGGCAGAACCGGATGTAATCATTGACAGAAAAAACATATTTCGTCTTTTCCAGCACTCCGTCCTCATGGTCGCGGATCCAGGCCAGAAGGCTCACCGGCTGGCAGGCCAGGATGTCCTGGAAGGACTTCTCATAAACCTTCTTTGCCGTGCCGTCTTCCTTCCACCTCTTCGGATATTCCCAGGCCCTGGTATCGGTGGACAAAATCCCCGGATAGGAAGGGCGTCCGTCCTCTCCCACCAGGTACAGCCCCTTCCCGTGGCCGGAAAAGGAGAGCCCCGCAATGTCCGAAGGGGATACGCCGCTTTTTTCCACCGCCGCCTTCACCACTTTGGCGTTCTGCCGCCAGAGGGCGTCCATATCCCGCTCCGTAAAGCCGGGCCTTGGCGTCTGATTCTCAATGGGCTCTCTGGCCACCGCCACCAGCCCTCCGTTCTCATCCACGATGCCCGCCTTCACAAAGGTTCCCCCGTTGTCAATTCCCATCAGATATTTCATCGCCATTCTCCATTCTTTCTATCAGATCCTTCACGGACACAAACTGTCTACTCCACACTCTTCGGCTCTTCCGGATTGTTGGGGCCGAAATGCTTCAGGATCACAATAGGCTCATATTTGCTGTGGTTCTCGATGACAATGCCTTCCTTCGCCGCCTTCTCCGAGACAAAATATTCGTCGCCGCTCTGCTGCCCAAACCGGAGCATGGTAGCCGTCTCCGCATCAAAAGCGCCGAATTTCCCGTGGCCCTGGACGAAAATGCAGCCGTAAGCCGCCGGATCTTTAATGGTCACCGTCTGTCCGGGATAGACTGTCAGCTCCTTGGCGCAGACATAGCCGTTGGCATAGGAGACCCATTTCTCCACATACTGCTCCGTCTCCCTGTGAACCACGGGCGGACGGAAGTAGGTCTTCTTATAGTGGGGATCCACGTTCTTCTCCCAGTCCAGAAGGCCGAAAATGTAATCGATATCGTCTTTCTTGTCTTCCGGGCATTCCTCCACCAGCATGTCTCTGGGATAGATCTCTCCGGAAACCACATTCTCCTGAACCGAGTTCACGTCAGAATTCCACTGGGGCTCATAGGTCAGCCAGGAGGCCGGCGCATGGATGACGCCTGCCGGAGTGTACCAGCCGGTCCCAAGCTCCGCCCGGTAAGCCCTGGAAAGCTCCGTGATCCTGGTGTCCCCGTCGTTGTAATGGCGCAGCCGCTCCTTGACGTCCTCCGGATCCGTATCCGGGTCAAAACCGAAATAGGTGGCATTGCACTCTCCGGAATAATTGTTTAACTGCCTGGGGAAATAATAAGACTCCGGCTTCCCGAGCTTCCCGACCCTGGCCGCCGCCTCGAAGGTCAGATGGACATGATGGAAGAGCGGATTTTCAAAATCGAAAAACTTGGAATACATGGGCCAGCCGCCATACTTCTCCATCAGCTCCTCACCGATGATCTCCGCTCCCAGGGTATCAACAGCCTCCTTCAGGGTAAACTTCTCGTCTGAATCCGGAGACACCGCCACATAGCTCATCCCCTCGTCCGGTGCCGCCAGAGGGCCGTTGTTGGCCGCAATGGTAGAAGAAAACCACCGCTCCTTGATGGAGCCCCGCTCAATGCCCAGGGCATAGTAATCATCGGGATGGAGCTTTAACCGGTGTCCCGCCTTGCCGAACCTTCTGGGCACAAAGGTCGGGTACAGGCGGAACACGCCCTTTCCTTCGTCAAACGTCTTTCTGATAAGCGCCTTGTCTGTTGCCATACTGTTACCTCCTTGTGAAATCAAGCAGGGAAGATTTATCTTCTCCCACTCGCCGCGCGGCCCGTGCGCCACTTCAATGGCATATTTCCTCTGCACGGGCCTGTGCATATGCAACGATTCCCCGTCCTGCAAACGGGGAATCGCACCTGTGCTTTCCTGTTCATTCCGAAAACATCACATCCAGCGCCTTTCTGGCCGAATTCATCGTAGACGCCCGGACCGCCATATGAACCCTGAGAAGGATCTGCTCCGGCTCTCCTCTCTCCCCCTCCATCCGTCTGTGGAGAAGCTTCGCCGCCGTCTCCCCGATCTCAAATTTCGGAACGATCATGGTGGTAATGGACGGAGATGTCACAATGGAAAGGGCAGTCCCCTCAAAGCCCACGATGGCCGTCTCCTGAGGAACCGGGATCCCCCGCTCCTGGCAGGCGTTCAGCGCTCCGGCCGCCACCTGGTCATTGACACAGAGCACCCCGTCTACCGGGAGCCCTTCCCGGATCATATCCATCATGGAACGGTACCCCTCCATCACCGTATAGTTGTTGTTCCTGATATACTTCTGTTCCAGGCTGAGGCCGTACGCCGCAAAGGCCTGTTCCACTCCCCTGGTGGCCGAAGGATAAAGAGGCGCAGATGCCGCATTGCCCAGATAGGCGATCCGGCGTCTGCCGATCTCCAGAAGATGTTCCGCCATGGCATAAAAGGCTGTCTCATGGTCCGCCCTCACCACATCCAGCTTCGGATTCATCCGGGGCGCCTCCACAAGAACTACCGGGATGCCTGTCCCGCTTTTGGTCAGATTACTCAAAGAATCCACGTACCGTTCGTATTCTTCTCCGTCTCCATACTGCCCCGGAATCAGGATGATGCCGTCCACCCACTGCTTTTCCAGGCTGGCGATCAGCTCCCGCTCCTTTTCAAAAACGCCGCCGCTCTCCAAGATCACCGGAATGATCTCTTTCTCATAAAAAAACTCGCTGACGCCCTTGATGATATCCGTATAGTAATTTCTCTTTAACGTAGGAATCACAATGGCGATCTGATTGCGCCTTGTACTCTTTAAGCTGCTGGCGATGGGGTTGGCACTGTAGCCCGTGTCCCGGACCGCCCGTTTCACCCTCGCCTGCAGTCCGTCATCCACATTCCCCGAATGGTTTAGCACTCTGGAAACTGTGGAAATACTGACGCCCGCCGCCGCCGCCACATCCTTGATATTGGCCACGCCTCTCCTCATATTGACAAAACCTCTTCTGATAATACCCCTGAAAACAACCGATATCTTACACGATGGTCTTTTCCTTCAGCTTTTCGATCTTAAAGTCGCAGTAATCACAGCCGGGCTGCGCGCTTGTGCAGACCCAGGTTCCCTGGAGATCCAGCGCGTTGGCATGGCCGTAGTCACCGTAACTGGCGATATCACAGAGATAGGAGACCTCTTCAGGAGAAAAGCCCATCTTTTCCCAGCCCTGCACCAGGGCACATTTCCCCTCCATGCGTACCGTCACGCTCTCCTCATCCTTCGAAAGCACCTGGTTGCCCACTGCCAGGGTATTGGCAACGCCGTTGGCTCCCACCAGGAAATCAGCCAGCCCGTCGGGATTTCCCTCGTTGCCCTTGCCGAACCCAAGGCCCAGCGCCTTATATTCCCCGTAGGCGTAAAGCGCTTTCTTGGCATACTTGTCAAACAGATCCTTGGGCATCACCTTGTAGAAAAATCCCAGATATCTGGCCCTGTCTTCGATGGCCGCTTCAATCAGGGGACGTACCTCCTCATAGGTGTATGTGTCCTTCTTCGCATACATTGCCCGCTCTTCTTTTTTTTCTGTTTTCAGCATAATGATTCTCCTAACCTTATTTATTATTGTATCACAAAGTATTCAAAAAGTCATAGTCCTCTGCAGAAAAATCCGTCTGCAGGGTGACCGCGAGATCCGCCATCTGTTTCTCATTGCTGGCGGCTGCCAGAGGCACCATGGCAAAATCCCTGGTAGCAATGAAGCCAAGGAGCGCCTGGGTCATGCTAAAGCCCTTCTCCTTACAGAGTGAAGAGAGCCCCTCCGCCACCTTTAAGTTTCCTTCTGTGCAGAAGCAGTTGTCCTTCACGGCCTCTTTCCCCTTTTTCATAAGCGCATGGAAAAATCCGCCGCAGATTCCCATATAAGGGATCAGGAGATTTCCTGAATTCCTGTGATAATCCAGCATTTCCTCATCACAGATGACCATAGTCTCATCCGGATAAGTCCCCATGTATTTCACACCGACATTATACATGGCCTGATTGGCCACGAAACCCCGATAACCTTTTTCTTTACAATAGGCATCTGCTTCTTTCATCCTGGCCGTGGACCAGTTGGAGCAGGCATAATACCGGATTTTTCCGGCCCGCCTAAAGCCTTCCATGGTCTCAATGAGCTCTTCCACCGTCCGGCTCTCATCGTCCCGGTGATAAAAATACACATCCACGTAATCCACACCCAGTTTTTCCAGGCTGGAATCCAGATCGGAAGTCACTTCCTCCCTGGAAAGTCTCCCGGTGGTCATGGACTCAAACCGGGGATGGGCGCCCTTGGTCATCAGGATAAAGTCGTCCCGCTTTCCTCCCCTTCTGCGGATCCAGTCTCCCAGAACCCGCTCGGCACGGGCGATTTCCCCCGGAATCCAGTCCGAATATACGTGAGCCGTATCAATGACATTGCCGCCGGCCGCCAGATAGGTCTCCAGAAGACGGTCTCCCTCTTCGCCGGACCATTTGATCCCGGCCAAAGCCGTTCCAAGACCGATCCCGGAGAGGGTCAGGTCCGTATCCGGAATTTTCACTGTTTTCATGGTATTCCCTCCATATTAATAATTACGGATCCAATTGTCCTGCTCGCATCCGCACATCTCGCAGTACTTCGCCCAGACCAGACCGAAGGGCAGTCCCTTGACCTCTTCCAGAAGAGCCAGGCGCTTCGTGAAGTTTCCGGTGTGCTCCGCTTCTTTCAGTTCTTTCTCCGGCTGTAAAAGCGCCGTCAGGATCGCTTTTTTCGCGGTGCGCCCGCCGATGGCCGTAGCCGCGATCCGGTTGATGCTGGCGTCAAAGAAATCCAGGCCGATATGTACTTTGTCAAAGGCATCGCAGCGGGCGATCTCTTCCATGATGGCCTTGGTCTCATCATCCAGGATGGTCACATGGTCGCTGTCCCATCTCATGGGACGGCTCACATGGAGCATGATCTCCTGTCCGAACACCAGATAAGAGCTTAATTTGGCGGAGATCACCTCCGTGGGATGGAAATGTCCCGCGTCCAGGCAGATGATGCAGTTTTTCCGGTTGGCCACGTAATTACTGTAAAATTCATGGGAACCGGTCACATAAGCTTCGCTTCCCAGGCCAAACAGTTTGCTCTCTACGGAATCCACGTTATAAGCCGGATCAATCTTCTCCTCAAAGATCTCGTCCAGGGATTTTGCCAGAAGTTCCCTGGGTCCAAGCTTATCCACGGTGATATCCTTGTAGCCGTCGGGAATCCAGTGGTTGGTGTAGCAGACCTGTCCCATTTCCTTCCCGAAATACTCGCCGATCTTCCTGCAGCGTTTCCCGTGCTCCACCCAGAACTGGCGGATATCCTCATGATTGCTGGAAAGAGTAAAACCGTCCTCCGCCTTGGCATGATTGAAATAGGTGGGGTTAAAGTCCAGGCCGATGCCCATCTTCTTCGCAAACTCCACCCAGTGGGTAAAATGTTTCGGCTCAATCTGGTTCCGCTCGATATTGTTGACACCGCCGTTGTCCAGATACACCGCATGAGTCGCCACTTTTTTCTTTCCGGGGATCAGCTTCAGGGCCTTTTCCAGATGCTCAAAATATTCCGGAACACTCTCCGGCTTTCCCCCCGCATTTCCCGTCGCCGCCAGACCGCCGGAAAGCTTTGCGTTAAAATCCTCAAACCCGGTCAGATCGTCGATCTGCCAGCAGTGGACGGAGACCGG
>CAJUQY010000029.1 GCA_910588815.1 uncultured Lachnospiraceae bacterium
TTAGAAATTTATTAACCAAGTAGTCTTGATTGACTACACCATTATTATACTAGGTGGTGGTATGTTGACAATAGAAAGAAAAAGGGCCGATTTGTCCGAGGATATTGCCGATTATGCGAAAGACGGCAGACTGACAGAACCATCAGACGGAAGACGGTATGAGTAGCGTAAAATGATTGACTCTGTGAAAATTCTGGGCAGACCGCTCACGGACGAAGAGGCAGAGCAATACCGGGTAGAGTAGATATGGCTGTTTCAAATGCAAAAAGCAGAAGGTTTCCAACTGCATGGGAATCTTCTGTTTTTTGTGTTTATGCGCAGGGGCGCAAAAGGAAATTAGCCGCTTTGGGGTATACGCTCCGTGTTGCGAATTGCGCCTTTTTGAGAGGTTTTCATGCAAAAAAATTCGAATAAAGTGTATAAAACCTGAAGTTGGGGTTACACTATAAATAGCAAAAGCAATCGACAATAAAAAGTCACCGAATTCGACAGCAGGATTTTACATATCAGACTCTTATCAGAGGAATTTCACTTCCCATGGATACAGAATTTTTTAAGTACTCGAATGTGTCACATTTGTAGCTTTTATCTTTTCAGCAAAATCAACTTTGATTTCTAAAGACACCTTATTTTGTTTTTGATACACCTCATTTTATTTTTTGACCTGTTCTTTTGCACAAGCAAGAGGGTCATCGGTGATCTTCAGAAGTTCAGAATGCTCTCCGATTCGGGCTGCATTTTTAGTTGCAGTTTTCTTTCCGTTACGGATCCTCATCTGGATAGTGTCGAAGACCCGGCTGTCCTGCGAGACGAGGATGCTGCGGCGGAATCGAAACATATCGCTAAAGCAGCCTCCGCTCCGCTTCGGTCGGCACTCAACCGCATTCCATCGCTACAATTACACAATCGTTTGCCTTGTATTAAAGAGGAAGCGTAGGAACAAAATCGAAGAATATTACACAATCGTTTGCGCAAATGGCGGTTGAAAAATATCATAAAAATAGATATTATTAAAATATAAGGATGCATAATTGTATTATTTACACAAAAAACAGATGATATTAAGCGCTAGATTAAGCAATAGAGGAAGAAAAGAACTCAACTTTTTTCTTATTTTTTCCTCGAAAGGAGAAAATCTATGAGACTTCATTGCTCCAAAGAAGAATTGGAAAAGGCGGCTCATGATATACGTGTCGATATCGTGGAGAGTCTGCACTGTGCGGGTTCCGGACATCCGGGCGGCTCACTGTCGGCGGCAGAAATCCTGAGCGTGCTGTATTTTCATGAAATGGACGTGGACCCGGAAAATCCTGGGTGGGCGGTCAGAGACCGCTTTGTGTTATCGAAGGGACATGCGGCGCCCGTGTATTATTCTGCGCTGGCGGAGCGGGGATTTTTCCCGAAGGAGCAGCTAAAGACGCTGAGGCAGATTGACAGCCCCCTGCAGGGGCATCCGGACAGGAAAAAGGTTCCGGGAGTGGATATGTCGACCGGTTCTCTGGGCCAGGGAATTTCAGCGGCGGCAGGGATGGCCTGTTATGCCAGGAGAGAGGGAAAGGATTTCCGGGTCTACTGTGTGCTGGGTGACGGTGAAATGCAGGAGGGCGAGGTCTGGGAGGCGTTTATGGCTTCCGCCCATTATGGGCTTTCCAATCTTACAGTGCTCCTTGACAACAATAATCTGCAGATTGACGGGGCGGTGAAGGACGTCATGTCCGTCTATCCAATTCGGGAGAAGGCGGAGGCCTTTGGCTGGCAGGCGATAGAAGTCGACGGACATGACGTGGAGGAGCTGGTCTGCGCCCTGGAGGAGGCACGGCAAAACCAGGAGACTCCGACGCTTATCATCTGCAGAACCGTGAAGGGGAAAGGGGTCTCTTTCATGGAAAATCAGGCGGGCTGGCATGGTGCGGCAATTGACGATGAACATTATGAGCAGGCGATGAGAGATTTGAAAGCATAAGGAGGGCTCCGGAAATGTTATCTACGAGAGAGGCTTACGGCCTGGCGCTGGCCGAATTTGGCAGTCAATATGATTTTTATGTTCTGGACGCCGACCTTGCAAAGGCGACTCAGACCATAAAATTTAAAGAAAAATATCCGGAACGTTTTCTGGACATGGGAATTGCGGAATCCAACATGATGAATTTTGCAGCGGGGATGTCTGCCTGCGGCACGCCGGTATTTGCCAGCACCTTTGCGGCCTTTGCCGCCGGGCGGGCGTACGACCAAATCCGAAACGGGATTGCATATCCAAACTGCAATGTGAAGATTGGAGCTACCCATGGGGGTGTTTTAATAGGAGCTGACGGTGGAAGCCATCAGTGCATCGAAGACATTTCTCTGATGCGCACCATCCCCAACATGACGGTACTCAGTCCCTGCGACACAGAGGAGACTTTCGCCTGCGTCAGGGCAGCGCTGGAATGGGAAGGCCCGGTTTATCTGAGGTTTGGCCGTCTCGGCACGCCGGATATCTATGAAAAGGGAGCGCTGAAATTTGAGATCGGAAAGGGACAGGTGGTCCTGGACGGAGGGGATGCGGCGATTATCGCCGTGGGAGACATGGTCTTTAAAAGCCTGGAGGCGGCGGGGCGGCTGAGAGCGGCAGGAATCCATGCGGCGGTCATTGACATGGCGTCGATTAAGCCCATTGATGCCGATCTTGTTTGTACATACGCCAGAAAGGCGGGCTGCGTCGTCACGGCGGAGGACCACAATGTGATGGGCGGACTCGGCGGTGCGGTGGCGGAGGTTCTGGCGGGAGCCTGCCCGACGCCGATGGAATTTGTGGGAGTAAAAGATCAGTTCGGACGTTCCGGGGCGCCACAGGAGCTGGCTATGCTTTACGGCCTGACGGTGGAGGCGATCGAGGAGGCAGTAAAAAAGGCAGTTGGGAGAAAGAGATAAATTTTCTGAGCGGAGGTATAGATGAAACATATTTTTCTAAATCTGAAACGCTTTGACGTTCCGGCAGAGCTTGGCGGCGTCAACCGGATTGCTTCCATCCAGGCTTGGGGAGGTTGCATCGTGGCACGGACGCAGGAGGGATTGAAAAAATATGACCCCGGGGAGGTGGAATTTGTCCAGTACTATCCGGAGGCGCATATTATGAATGCCGTCTCGGCGAGATGCGGCGGCAGCCCTGTGAGGATCGGCTGCCAGGGCGTTTACCGCATGGATGCGGGAAGCCACGGGTTCGGCGCATTTACTGCCAATCGTCCTGCGGCGGCCATGGATGCCATGGGGGTGGAGTCGGTCCTGATCGGCCACTGCGAGGAGCGAAACGACAAGGCCGGTATTCTGGCGGAGGCGGGGGTGAAGGATTCTGCGGCGGTGAACCGCATCTTGAACCAGGAGATTCGGCTGGCGGCGGCCCGGGGCATGAGCGTTCTCTACTGTGTCGGAGAAAAAAGCGAGGAGCAGGAGCGGTGGAGAGAGGTTCTCGGGGAACAGCTGCGGGTCGGCCTTCAGGACGTGGACCTGTCAAAGGTGGTCATCGCCTATGAGCCGGTCTGGTCCATCGGCCCGGGGAAGACTCCGGCAGACAAGCCGTACATTACAAAAATTGCCAAATACATCAAAGAGGTTACCGGAGGGACGGACGTGGTCTACGGGGGCGGGCTGAAAACGGATAATGCCGAGATGCTTGCATCCATCGAGGAGATCGACGGCGGGCTCATTGCCCTGACCAGATTCTCCGGGGAAATCGGTTTTTATCCGGAGGAGTATCTGGAGATCATCCGGAAATATCTTGGAAAGTGAGGAAAGTGAAGATGAAACTGGATTTTGAGTACGGGAACGGTCTTATGAGCGCTGAACTGCCGGATTCCACGGATGTGTTCATTCCGGGGGAGACCGTTCCGGATCCGCCCTGCATCCCGGAGGGCGAGATTGTGGCACGGACCCTTGAATCCATCCGAAATCCCATGGGAATGAAGCCGCTTGCGGAACTGGCACACAAGGGTTCCACGGCGGTGATCGTGATTCCGGATATCGTGAAGGGCGGCTGTCAGCCGACTTCCCACAGGAAGGTTTCCATCCGTCTGATCGTGGACGAGCTCTACAGGGCGGGGGTGGAGAAGAAGGACATTCTGCTGCTTTTTTCCAACGGGCTTCATCCCCGGACGACGGTTCCGGAAGCGAGACAGATCCTGGGGGAAGAATTGTTTCACGAGTTTTACTGGAGCCATCAGATCACCAGCCATGATTCGGAGGACTATGAGCATCTGGTGGATCTGGGCGGCACGGCCCGGGGCGACCGGGTGCTGATGAACAAATATGTGTTTGACTGCGACATTCCGATCTTGATCGGCCACACTCAGGGAAATCCCTACGGCGGTTATTCCGGCGGCTATAAGCACTGTGCAACCGGGATTACCCACTGGCGGTCCATCGCCAGCCATCACGTCCCGGACGTGATGCACCGCCCGGACTTTACGCCGGTTTCCGGGCACAGCCTGATGCGGACGAAATTTGACGAGATCGGCATGCTCATGGAAGAAAAAATGGGACATCCCTTCTTCTGTTGCGATGCGGTTCTGGACACTTATTCCCGGCAGATTGAGGTCAATTCCGGCCATGCGGCCGTCATGCAGCCAAAATCCTGGGTCACGGCCAATAAGCGGACTTATGTGCCCTTTGCGGAGAAGAAGTATGACGTCATGGTCTTTGGCATGCCGCAGGACTTCCACTATGGAAACGGCATGGGGACAAATCCCATTCAGATGATGCAGGCCCTCTCCGCCCAGGTGATCCGCCACAAGAGAGTCTTAAGCGACCGCTGCGTGATCATCTGTTCCTCTGTCTGTAACGGGTATTTTCATGACGAGAGGTGGCCGTATCTGCGTGAGCTTTATGAAATGTTCCAGCACGATTATATGAATGTTCTGCCGGACATGAACCGTTACGGCGAATATTTTGCGACGAAGGAGGAGTATATCCGCAAATATCGTTACGCAAACGCATTCCATCCCTTCCACGGGTTCTCCATGATGTCCTGCGGGCACATTGCGGAGATGAATACCAGCGCAATCTACATTGTCGGGGCACAGGAGCCGGGCATTGCGAGGGGAATGGGCTTAAAGACGAGGGCGACCTTTGAGGAGGCGCTTTTGGATGCGAAGAGAAAATACGTGGGCGATGCCCCGGATATTCTGGCGATGCCAGGGACCTTTAAACTGGGAGCAGTACATCTTTGCATGAAGGATGACGATCTGGCAAACGTCTGAGAAGGTCATTTTGAGAGGCAGGGGTGAAAACTGAAATAGAAGGAGGACGAAAATGAAAAAACTGAGAAACATGTTGGCGTTGGCAATGGTTCTGCTGGTTCTTGTAAGTGCGGTTTCCGGCTGCAGCTCGTCAGGAGAATCGGACAGGAAGGAGACGGAGAAACAGACGGCGGCCGGGGGGACTTCTGAGGGAACAGAGGCTTCCGGTCAGACAGAGGCTTCCCAAGAGGCGGGAGGGGCGGAGACGGCCTGGGGGATTGAGCCCATGTCCGAACCGGTCACAATCAGCCTGGGGTTCTTCTCCGGTTCTCCCCATTCCTCTGAATTTTATATCATGGAGCAGATGGGCTGGACGGAAGAGCTGGGGATCACCTTTGAATACAATTCCTTCATCTCCGGACCGGCCATGATGGAGGCCAATGCGGACTGGGATCTGTGTACGACAGGCGGCCCCGGAGTCATCAACGGGATTCTGAATTATGACGTGAAGGCCATCGGAATCGTGGAAAATGAAAAGATGCTGTATCTCTACGTGCGGGAGGATTCCCCCATCGCCCAGGCGGGCAAGGGACATTTTGCCGATTATCCGGAGATGTACGGAACGGCGGAGGACTGGAAGGGTACGGAATGGCTGCTCCCCGTCGGAACGACCATGCACATGACCCTGGTTTCCGTCCTGGAACAGATAGGGCTGACTGCGGATGACGTCGTCATGACGAACATGGATGCCACGACTGCGCTGACCGGATTCCGCGCGGGAGAGGGCGACGGCATGGGTATCTGGACCTCGACGGCCATTGAGGCGGAGGGCGACGGCAAGTACGTGAAGGTCGCCGGCGCCGACGACAACGGGGTGGTCATTGCCGCAGCCATGTGTGCGACGGATGCGGCCCTGTCCGACCCGTTAAAGAGAGAGGCCATTCAGAAGCTCTATGAGCTCTACTACCGCACGGCGGAGTGGAGAGAGGAAAACATGGAGGAGGCAGCGACCCTGTTTGCCGAGACCTGCGCAATCGAGGGCGTCACCCCGACGGAGGATTATGATCTCGCCTATGAAATATATAAGAGGACGAAGGACCACACCCTGGCCCAGAATATGGAGCTCATGTTAAACAGCGCCGCAGATGAGGCCGGACTGGCCGGCCGCGAGATTACGGGCGGCGAGCAGGCGATCCTTTACACCTTTGATTTCTTCGTGTCCCAGGATAAATATACCAACGAGCAGAGGGATTTTATACTGGACAACAATAAAATCACCTCGGAAATTGCAGAGGAAGTACAGGCGATCATTGACGCCAGATAAATGACGGGGAAGCGGTAATTATCATCGGGCAATATCCGGCAAAATACACTGTGGCGCAGACGCATCGCATGCAACAGTGAATTTTGTCGGATTGCCGGCTGTGCTATGAATGTTGAGGACGGAGAATAATGAAAAATACGAAGAAAGTTCGTGACAGGCTGGGAAGGGGGCGCTACTGCAGTACCTACACCTATGCCATGCTGTCAATTGCCGGTATTTTGAGCTTTTTGCTGGTATGGGAGTTGTTGATTGGTTTTAATGTCATTTCGGGGCGCTATCTGGCAAAGCCGACGGAGCTGGTGGTCCTGTTTGCCCGGAAATTTTATGACGTGTCGCCGGACGGTGCGCTGCTGCCTCAGTCCATGTGGGCGAGCCTCCAGGTTTCCCTGACGGGGCTTTGCCTGGCGATTCTCGTGGGCGTTCCCCTTGGCCTTTGTATGGGATGGTTCAAGGCGATGGACAGGCTGGTGAATCCGATTTTTGAAGTGATCCGCCCGATTCCGCCGATCTCGTGGATTCCCCTCACGGTTCTCTGGCTGGGAATCGGACTGCGGGCGAAGGCATTTATCATTTTCTTTTCCGCTCTGATCCCCTGTGTAATCAATTCTTACACGGGCATCAGGCAGACCAACAGGACGCTGATCGACGTTGCAAGAACCTGCGGGGCCTCCAACGTGGAAACCTTTTTCAAGGTTGGGATTCCAAGTGCCATGCCCATGACCTTTTCCGGCGTCCGGGTTGCGGTGGGCAATGCCTGGTCGACCCTTGTGGCGGCGGAAATGCTGGCCTCCAGTGCGGGACTTGGTTATATGATTTTGATGGGCAGAATGTTTGCCAGGCCGGATATCATTCTTTTGGGAATGATCGTTATCGGCGCAATCGGCGCTTTGTTCAACGGGATTCTGACGTTTGTCGAAAACCGGGTGATTCGGTGGAGGTGAAAAGATGGTACGAGTGGATAAAAAAGGCCGAAAAGGCGAATTTAAGGAGCTCACGGCAAAAGACGTGGTTTATATGGTTCTCCCCGTCATCTCGATTGCGTTTCTGCTGCTTTTATGGTATCTGGTTTCCTCTCGCCGGCCGGATATGTTTCCGACCATGGAGGCGGCCTGGAAGCGTCTGATGCTCCTCATGGAAAAGCCGGTCATGCGGGTCTCCTACCTGGGACATATTTTGTACAGCCTGAAGAGAGTGGTCCTGGCATTGTTGTCTGCGATTATTCTGGGGCTGGCCTTCGGTATTGTCATTGGCTGGAATAAGAAACTGGATTGTTTCTTTGGGACTGTTTTTAATGTCATTCGTCCGATTCCGCCCATCGCATGGGTGCCACTGATCACAATCGCCTTCGGAATCGGGGAGTTTTCAAAGGTCCTGGTTGTTTTCATCAGCGCATTCATGCCCATCGTGGTCAACACCCGTGCCAGCATCCAGAACGTGGAGGAGATGTATCTGGACGTGGGGACGCTCTTTGACGCCAGCAAAAGCCAGATGCTCTGGGAGGTGGCGATGCCCTCTGCGATTCCGGGCATCATCGCCGGGATAAAAACGGCGACCAGCGCCGCCTGGATGGCGGTTCTGGCTGCGGAAATGCTGGGCGCCAAGAGCGGCGTGGGATTTCTCGTCAGCCGGGGCATGGACGGGAATGACATGGCGCTGGTCCTTGTGGCGATGATTACCATCGGCGTGATCGGGGCGCTTCTCAGTGTGTTTACATCATTTGTTGAAAGGTTGTTGTGTCCATGGATGAAAATAAAGTAAAGCTGCAGATTAAAAACCTGACAAAGGTGTTTACGTCAAAGGGCAAAGAGATAAAGGCAGTGGATGATGTCAGCTTTGACGTGTATGACAATGAGTTCCTCGTGCTCCTGGGGCCGGGACAGTGCGGGAAGACGGTTTTGCTGAACATGATCGCCGGCCTGGAGGAACCCACGGAGGGGGAAATTTTTCTGGACGGAGAACCGATCGACGGGCATAATCCGAAAATCAGCATGGTTCCCCAGAGATACGGGCTGTTTGATGCGAAGACGGTCATGCAGAACGTGGAGATCGGACCAAAGTGGAGGGGCGTTTCCAAGGCGGAGAGAAGGAAAAAGGCACAGAAATACATTGACCTCGTCCAGCTCCACGGATTTGAATCCTCCTACCCGTCCCAGCTTTCCGGCGGCATGAAGCAGCGGGTCAGCATTGCCAGGGCCTACACGAACGACCCGGAGATTCTGATTATGGACGAGCCCTTCGGGGCCCTTGACGCCCAGACCAGATATGCCATGGAGGAGGAGGTTGCGAAGATCTGGCAGCAGGACAGACGGACGATTCTTTTTGTAACCAACAATATAGAGGAAGCCTGTTATCTGGGGGACCGCATCATCCTGTTCAGCAACCGGCCGGCACAGATCAAGGAGATTTACGTGAATGACATGAAGCGGCCGAGGGACATGATTTCCGAGGAATTCTTGAAACTCCGCACGGCGATCTCCGACAACACGGATCTTGCGATCTGATCAGAAGGGAGGAGAGGACCATGATGAGCGAAGAATTAAAGAGAGCGGCGGAGACGGACGAGCGGCCGGTGAAGGTCGAGGTGTCAAACCTGACGAAATATTTTAACACGCTGCACGTGCTGGACAATATTTCCTTCCAGGTGAAAAAGGGGGAATTCGTCTGCGTGGTCGGGCCGACCGGCTGTGGAAAGACGACGTTTTTAAATCTTTTGACGAAGGTACTGGAGCCCTCCGAGGGAAACCTTAAGATCGACGGGGAGGCGGCCGATCCCAGAAAACACAGCATTGCGCGGGTTTTCCAGGAGCCGAGCCTGTTCCACTGGCTCACGGTGCGCCAGAATCTGGAGTTTGGTCTGAAGGTGAAAAAGCTGCCCGGGGAGGTGATCCGCGAGAGGACAGAACGCATCATCCGCCTTTTGGGACTGGAGGACGTGGAAAACTCGTACATGTCGGCCCTCTCGGTGAGCACGCAGCAGAGGGTTGTCATCGGCAGAGCCTTCGCCATGGAGCCGGATCTGCTTTTGATGGACGAGCCCTACGGGCAGATGGACATCAAGCTGCGCTTTTATCTGGAGGACGAGGTGCTTCGTCTCTGGAAGGAGATGGGGACGACCGTCGTTTTCGTCACGCACAATATCGAGGAAGCCGTTTATCTGTCGGAGAAAATCTTAATCCTGACAAACAAACCGGCCGGAATCAAGGAGGAACTGGTGAACCGGCTTCCCTATCCGAGGGATATCACGAGTCCGGATTTCATCGAGATGCGCCGTCATGTGACGGACCAGATTAAATGGTGGTAATCAGGTGAGGTAAAATTATGGGCAATCGAATCGGTCTTCATACCAATTATTTCCGGGGGACCAAAATCGAATGGGAGCTGTTTTCCATTGCGGAATTTATCTTGCAGGCGGGCGGGAACGCCATGGAGGTCATGCCGGATCAGCTGTTTAGGCTGAACGGGGACGAGAGGCGCAGGCTGCGGGAATTTACACAGGAGAGGGATATGGAGCTGATCGTCGGTGCGGGGAAGAATCCGCAGACGGACAGCTCCAGCCCTGACCCGGCCGTCCGGGAGGCGGGCTACAGGCGGGCCCTGGAGGTGATTGACCTTTTAAAGGAAGTCGGCTGCCGCAAATGGGACGGCCTCGTTCACGCCTGCTGGCCGGGACGGCCGGAGGGAATCCTGACGGAAGAGCGAAAGGCGGAGTATGTAGAGCGGAGTGTAGCGCAGATGCGGCGGCTCGTCCCTCTACTCGAGGAGGCGGACATCGACGTGTATCTGGAGGTGGTAAACCGGTTTGAGCACTTTATTTTCAACACGGCAGAAGAGGGGTGCGATTTTTGTGAGAAGGTCGGAAGCCGGAGAGTCCGTCTGCTTCTGGACACCTACCATATGAATATCGAGGAACACAGCATCTGCGATGCGATCCGGGAGTGTGCAAGTCGGGGACATCTGGGCCATTTCCACCTGGGGGAGGCGAACCGCTCCGTGCCGGGAACCGTTCCCACCCATATGGACTGGGAGGCGATTTTCGGGACCCTGCGGGAGATTTCCTATGGGGGCACCTGTATTTTGGAGCCGGTCATCAAGAGCGGATGTCCCTTTGCGTCGAATGCGGCCCTGTGGCGGGACCTTTCCGGGGGCGCCGATCTGGAGGAGATGAAGAATAAGGTGAGGACGGGGTTTGCGTTTATAAAAAGCCGTATCGGATAATGGCTCCGAAAGCGGTTTTCCATGCTTACAAACTTACGATACGAGGGAGGAACCTATGAAGAAGGTGATATTCACAGCTCCGGGGAGGGCTGAAATCACGGAGACAAAGAGACCTGTTCCGAAGGAGGGGCAGGTCTTGCTCAAGGCAAAGCGGCTCGGCGTCTGCGGTTCCGACATGCAGGTGTTTAGCGGGAACAACCGGTACATGACCTTTCCGGTCACCCCGTTCCACGAGGGACTTTTGGAGGTTGCGGAGACAGGGAGCGAGGATTCTGACTTAAGGCCCGGAACCCTGGCCACGGTCTGGCCCTTTATAGACTGCGGCGCATGCAGTTCCTGCAAAAACGGCAGACCCAATGCGTGTATGAATTTTACCTGTCTGGGCATACAGGCGGACGGACTGGGGGCCGAATATTATCTGTCGGAGAAAAAATACGTTTATCCGCTGCCTGACGGGCTGAATCCGGACGAGGCGGTTCTGATTGAACCGCTCTCCATCGGAATACATGCGGCCGGACGGGGGGAGGTTTCCGGGAAACGGGTGCTTGTCGTCGGGGCGGGCACTATCGGGAACATGACGGCGCAGGCATGTAGAATCTGCGGCGCAGAGAGGGTGGTCGTCTGTGACGTGGCGCGGGAAAAGATCGACCTTGCGGCGGAGGTCGGGATCGACGGAATCAATAACAGGGACAGGACTTTGCGGGAAGTGGCATTGGAAATGTTTGGGGACTTCCCGGAGGCCGTCATTGACTGCGCCGGTTTTGGACCGACGACGGAGCAGATTTTTGAGATTGGAGGAAAGACGACGACCGTCGTGATCGTCGCCAATTCCAGCAAGCCGGTTTCGCTTCTCATGAGCAGCATCCAGAGAAACGAGCTGGACGTTAAGGGGTGCATCGGGAGCCGCCCGGAGGATTTTCAGGCGGCCGTCCACGCCGTGGCAGCAGGCAAGCTGAATGCGAAAGGATTTATAACGGCGAGATACGAGGGCCTTTCGCAGGTTCAGGAGATGATGGAGTATACGATTGCAAACCGCAGCAGGAATATGAAGACGATACTGGAACTGGCGTAGCCGGGAAGCAGAATATTCTTATAAAAATCTTTGTGGGAAGGGAAACAACCATGGACATCAACGAGTTAAAGAAAAAAGTGTACGATGCGAATTTAGAGCTTGTGGGGAGGGGGCTTGTGATCTATACCTGGGGGAACGTGTCGGGAATCGACCGGGAAAAGGGATTGATCGCAATCAAACCCCGAGGCATTGAATATGACGACCTGGAGTGGCAGGACATCTCGGTCACGGACCTGGACGGGAACGTGGTGGACGACAATCCCTTAAAGCCCTCGGTGGACCTGGACTATCATATCGCCATGTACAGGGCGTTTCGGGAAATCGGCGGCATCGCCCATACCCACTCGGTTTATGCGACCGTGTTTTCTCAGGCCGTGAAGCCAATTCCCTGTTTCGGGACGACCCACGCCGATCATTTTTATGGGGAGATTCCCTGCCTGCCTTATCTGGAGGAGGAGAAGGTAAAGGAAAATTATGAATTTCATGCGGGGGTACAGATTACGGAGTATTTTGAGGAACATCAGACAGACCCCAACCACATGCGTGCCGTGCTCTGCGGCGGCCACGGCCCTTTCACCTGGGGAAAGGATGCTGACGAGGCAGTGGAATTTGCGGTGATTCTGGAGGAGGTGGCAAAAATGGCGTACCGGACGATTTCCCTCGGCGGCTCGTCGCTGCTCCCCGCCCATATGCTGGACAAGCATTATCTGAGAAAGTATGGGAAGGATTCCTATTTTTACCAGACAAAAAATCAATGACGGGAAGAGGTGCGGATATGACAGTGGAGGGAAAAGTAATTTTAATCACCGGCGGGGCGGGCGGCCTCGGCTCCGGAATGGCGAGGCTTCTGGCCAAAAAGGGTGCGGTCGTGTTCGTTCTGGACCTTCCGGCGGCGAAGGAGGCGGGCGGGAGGCTTGTCTCCGAAATCGAGGCGGAGGGAGGAAAGGCATACTTCGAGCCCATCGACGGAACGAGGGAGGAGGACTGGAAACGGGTCGTGAAGGAGGTTCTGGAGAAGGAGAGGACCATCGACGTCCTGGTGAACAATGCGGGTATCACGATCCCCAAGGGCATTGAAGCCATGTCCATGGAGGAGTGGATGAGGATCATGGGGGTGAACGTGGGCGCCGTATTTCTCGGAATCAAGCATGTGCTTCCCCACATGCGGGCGGCGGGCGGCGGCTCCATCATCAATATTTCCTCTCAGTGCGGGCTGATTGGACACCGCTATACGGCGGAAGCCTACACGGCGTCGAAGGGAGCGGTTACCCTGCTGACAAAATCCGTTGCCGTGAGATACGGAAAGGACAAGATCCGCTGTAATGCAGTCTGCCCGTCGACGGCGGCGACCGCCCTGGTCATGGAGCGGCTTAAGGATCCTCAGTTTGCCGAGGAGCGGTACAGCGAGGTTCCGCTGGGACGGCTCTGCAGTGTGGAGGATATCGCTTATGCAGTTCTCTACCTGGCGTCGGAGGAGGCAGCCTATATCAACGGGGCGGCCCTGCCCGTGGACGGAGGGGCGACGGCGGACTGAGGAAAAGAGGAAACGTTCTATGTCTTTCATTTGTTTTTTTGTGGCTTTTTTGGCCTGTGCTCTTGGAAAAATCTGTGGTATGGGCGGTGGAGTCATCATCAAACCCGTATTGGACGCATCGGGGGTTATGAGTGTGTCTGCCATCAGTTTTTTATCTGGTTGTACGGTGATCGGAATGTCTTTTTGGTCGGTGGGAAGTTCTGTATTTTGGCGGGAGTCTCAGATTGATTGGAAGCTGTCCTCGCCCCTTGCGGTGGGAGCCGCATTGGGGGGGATATTGGGCAAGGACTTGTTTAACCAGGTGGCGGCTCTTTTCTCCAGCGCAAATACTGTTGGAGGTATCCAGGCCATTCTTCTTTTCTTTGCCACTTTAGCCACTTTAATCTATACAGTTAAAAAAGCAGCTATTCCCACTAAACGGCTCTCCTCCCCTCTGGCTTGTATTGTCATCGGATTGCTCCTGGGGTTGTTTGGAGCTTTTCTGGGGATTGGCGGCGGGCCATTCAATATGGCAGTGCTGTTCTTCTTTTTTTCTATGTCAACAAAAGTTGCTGCACAAAACAGCTTATATATTATATTAATCAGTCAGATTGCCGGTCTCCTTAAAAACATATTCGCCCGTCAAATACCTCAGTTTTCTCCATTCCTTCTGGTTGGCATGGTCTTTTTTGGTATATTAGGTTCAGAAATAGGCGGGGTATTAAATCATAAGCTGTCAGACAGCAAGGCTACCTTGTTTTTTGAAGGGGCCATGATCCTGGTTATGGGAATCAATCTCTATAATATCTGTAAATTTCTGCTCTGACGAAAGGAAGCGTCAAACGAGTGAAATGCCATAATAAAATTGTAACGGGAGTGGTTAAGGAGATAGGATTAAACCTGGAAAAAGGTTCGACTTTTCGGGACAAGTGTAGTAGGATAGAAAGAAATAGTAATCTGTTTGTAAAGCGGGGAACGGATCATGACATTAAAAGATATTGCCAGGGAGGCGGGAGTCTCTGTTTCTACAGTTTCCAGGGTGTTGAACGACCGTGAGACAAAGGCGGCCAGCAAGGCGGTCCGTGAACGGATTTGGACGATCATCCGTGACAATGACTATGTTCCGAACAGAAATGCACAGTATCTGCGGAGGGAAATCCCGGCCGACGTAAGTCACGGGCCAAAGCAGTATTATGCCTGTGTTTATGCCAGGAGCGCAGACAATAAGGATATGTTTTTTTCCGAGCTGGCAAACGCAATCGAGTATGAGGCCTACCGGCACGATTATATTTTAAAATATTCTTTTTATGCGGAGGAGATTGACCGGGACGGCTTCACCGAGGCGGTGCGGTCCAACGAGATCAAGGGAATTGCGGTTTTGGGAAGATTCAGCGAGGAACGGCTGAAGGCGATCACAGATGCCCAGAAAAACGTGGTGTATGTGGGATTGAATTACAGAAACGGCAAGCATGACACCGTCTTCTGCGACGGCTATCAGGCCGGGCTGATGGCGATGGACACGCTTTTTGACTACGGGCATTCCCAGATTGTCTATTTCGGGGAGCTGAGCAGGGAAAATCGGTATGAGAGTTATCTGAGCGCCCTGGAGAAAAGAGAGAGCCGGCTCGGCCACAAATACGTGGTGGATGCGAAACAGACGCTGGAGGGGGGCTACCGGGCGGTGCAGACGCTCATGGAACGGAAAATCCCCTTTACGGCGATTTTCTGTGCCAATGACGCCACCGCCATGGGCGCGATCAAGGCTTTGAAGGAGAACCACTACCGGGTTCCGGAGGATGTCTCCGTGATCAGCATTGACGACGTGGAGATGGCAAGATATTTTACGCCGATGCTGACGACGGTCCACATCCCCATTGCGGAGCTGGGGAAGCAGACGGCCAAGACACTGATCGATCGGATTGAGCGGGGACATACGCTGCCTGTTAAGCTGGAGCTTCCGGTCTCTCTCTCCAAGCGGGATAGCTGCGCTCCCTGCAGGCAGAGGGTACAGCGCAGTCGGCCTGCCTCAGAAAAAGGAATACAGGAGAAGTCCCGGGACGCCGGAACCGGCCAGACATCCCCGGTACCGAATTCGGGCTGCGGAACTGGGCCATCTGGAGATGGTGGCACAGACCATCAATCTGCTCAACGGCCATGACGTGGACGCTGGGGCGGTCCCGGCGGGGAGATTCAGACCCACGTGCTGCCGGGACTGGATCCGGGGCTCATCAATGCCTCCGGGTATTCCTGGACGGGGGATTACGTGACGGTCACGGGAGGCCTTCAACAAGGTGCAGGACACCGGGTCCAACCGGGACTTCGGGACGACGAAGGCGGCGAAAATGTATTTCAGCATGTCGGAGCGCCCCCGGCGGACAGCCTCTTCCCTGGCACGAAGGTGACACCCCCCGTCCTTCAGAAAGAGCCGCTGATGGATTGTTGAAAAAATCTTCCGCAGGGCTCAGGAAGGCAAGGGATGAGCTTGTGGATGCGGTAAAGCAGCTCGGATTCCCGGAAGAACTGGGAACGGAAATCGCAAAGAATCTTGGCAGCCCGAAGGCCATGGGCCGGATGACGGGCTATCTCTGCCATGTGAAGCCGAAGAGTGCAGAACTGATCGTGGACGAAATGCTTGCCATCCGCAGCGAGATAGACGCCTGGAAAGAGAAAAAAGCAAGCGGGGAAGTGAACATCAAATATAACAGGATACTTTATTATGGGGTTGGCGGCGATGAGAAGCAGATGGATGGCTGATGGTACAGAAATCCTTTATGACAAGGATATCCGGGAGCCGCTTTTTGTGTTTTTGGAGGAAACATACGGCAAGACCAGGATATTGGAAGAAAAGAGGACAGGCAGCGCAAGGGCGGACGCCGTGATGGTCACGCCGGAAATTTTATATGGCATAGAGATCAAAAGCGATGCGGACACCTACGCAAGGCTGGGGAAGCAGGTCAAAAACTATGACTGGTATTATGACCGCAACATTCTTGTTGCAGGTACATCCCATGCAGCACATGTAAAGGAACATGTGCCGGAATGGTGGGGTATCATTACGGTCGAGCCGGACGAAAATGGAGAGGCTGATTTTTATGTCCTTCGGGAAGCGGATGCCAATCCGAAGGTCAGGGACAGAAGGAAGATTACTATCCTGTGGCGGACGGAACTTAACCGGCTTCTGGAAAAAAACGGGCTTCCAAGATATAAGGAGAAGAGCAAGCTTTTTGTACAGGATAAACTGATTGAGAAGGTTCCGGGCGGTATCCTGTGGCCACAGGCGTACGAGGAGCTTTTCGAGAGGGATTACAATACGATAGGCCAGGAAATAGAAGAGTTCCGCAGGAGTAAGCGGAGGAAAGTATAGAGGGAAAACGAAAACGGCAGCTGGATCATGCGCGGGCTGGATTGGGGACATCCATATCGAACCCGCACCTGGCAGGATTTTGAGGCGAAAATAACGCCTGTGAGATTAAAAAAGAATTATTTTTACTGATAGGAATCAGATATGTAGAAATTAAAATCTGAAATTTTAATTTGATGTTTTTGTGCGGGAGACAGGAACTTTAAAGTGTTTGTGCAGGCGGATTTCTTTAGAATTTCCCGGAAATCTGTCTGCACAATTTTTAATTGGAAATTCTGACATGTCTCCGTAGCAAGGCTCTAACGGATGATGTGGAGCGGGACGCCCTGGGCGGGCCAGCCTTGCATTTCTACAACCAGATCATAACGGTCCGTTCTCAGATATGTCTGTCCATATTCCAGAGGAAGCGTATGCGTCTGCGCATAGCGGGTGCAGAATAAAAGCGGGGTGCCGGGGGCGACCTTCAGAAGATGGGCCTCTGTAAAGCCGGCCGTGGCCGCCGAAATATGTTCTTTGCCGGTGAAGAATACGGCATTGTATTTTTCCTGCAGGAGCTTGTACAAGTCAATCAGTTCCTCCGTATACTGTTCCAGACCGGGGGCAACATCTGTCCGGACATAATTTTTCATCAGCGCAAAAGGGAGAGAATCCGTGCAGAGCAGGCGCTGAACCTGATACACAGGAGTTTTTTCCGGGATCTGAAGCGCTTCTGCGATTTTCTGGTCTGCAAAAACCTGATCGATATAACAGGAATTCTGCGTGAAGGGTTTTCCGGAATTGTTAAAAATTTCCTGAATGCCTGTAATGTTATGGAATTTATAGTAATTTGAGGCAGGGATCGAAGAAATTACTTCTGTTCCTCTTCCTTGTTTTATATGAATAAACCCTTCTTCCGATAAGCGCAGCATTGCCCGGCGTACGGTAGTACGACTGACGGAAAACTGCTTTTCTAGTACTGGTTCCGGCGGAAGCATGGAACCGACCGGAGCTTCCCCATTTAGAATCTGTTCCCGGATTGCATTGTAAACTCTCAAATACGCTTTCATAAATATGTAAACACTCCTGTAAACGTTATATTTTCTGGGTAAACAGTACATATATTTAAAGACGAATGCCATACTATTATAATTCATTCGTAACGAATTTGCAATGAACCGGATAAAAATGTAAAAAAAATAGACGACCTAAAACATAATTATGATTTTTCAAGGGGAAAAGATATGCAAATCAAATATTTTGGGAAAATCAATAGTAAAAATGCATAAAAAACGTAAAAATATTTAGGCATATATTCTATTTATAAACAAACATAACTATGTTAAAATAAAATCGTCGACAAACATAATTATGTTTAGCGCTGGCATCAGGATATTTGTAAATTTGTGAAGGAGGAGAGAGGATGAGGAACAAAAAGTTTTTGGCATTCATACTGGCTGCGGCACTGGCGTTCCAAGCTTTGGCCGGCTGCGGCGGATCAGGCGATAAGGCAGAAACAAAGGCGCCGACAGAAGCTGCGAAGGAGGAAACCAAAGCTGCGGCAGGAGAAACTTCCGGTCAGGAAAAGAAAGAAGCAACAGGGTTAAAGGTGTACCAGATTTCCGTTATGTCCGGCGGGGCCGCTTGGGGACAGGATGAAAAAGGTTTCAACGAGGCATGCGCGGAATTGGGCTGGGAAGGGCAATATCTGGCGCCCAGCGCAGCCAATACGGCTTCAGATATGGTAAATCTCACAGAAACGGCAATTACCAACGGAGCGGATATTATTATGCCTTGCGTGATAGACCCGGATACCTTTGCAGATGTTCTGGATAGAGCCAAAGAGCGCGGGATCGTCGTGATCGGTCTGGCGGCAGGCGATCCGGACCGCTGCGACGCCATGATCGGAACAGACCCCGTGGATCTTGGAAGGAATGCCGCAGAGGCGTTGGTAAAGGCTGTTGCAGAAGACGAAGAAATCAATGTATGCACCATGCAGACACTGCTCACCAACACAGGCCAGAATGACCAGAGACAGGCTTTTGAGGAACGTTTAAAGGAACTGCGCCCGGACGCGAATATAGTCAGTTACGAAGAGTGCGATTCCAGTGCGACGAAGGCGGCGGACAAGCTGTCTGCACTGTATCTGGCACATCCGGAGTTAAACGGTGTGGTTTCCTTTGACAGTTATGCAGGTCTTGGCGGCGCTGCATTTGTAGAGGAAAAAAGTTTGCAGGACAGCTTCCACGTAATCGGAATTGACGATGCGCCGGAGATCTTACGTGCCATTCAGAACGGAACCATGGATTGTACAGTAGCCCAGATGTGGCACGATATCGGTTATCAGTCCTGCTATCTTGCCAAGACGATCTATGAGGGCGGAGATTATGAATACGATAACGGTATCGGAACCTCCATTATTTTCGCCGAAGATGTAGATAACTGGGTAGAAACCTACGGAATTGACATGTCTGAATAAACTGCCATATAAAAAGGCCGCGTCAGCTTTTCATGTGGTGCGGCCTTTTTACTTATCGCGAGGAGGGAATCTATGGAGAATCAAAATGAAAAGAAAATGCAGTCAGGGATGTCAAAAGCCGTAAAGGCTTTGCTGCAGAAGCCGGAGATGGGTACCGTTCTTCCACTGGCGATCCTGATGTTGGCAGTGGCAATTGTCAACGCCAGCTTTTTTAATATGACCAATATTCTGGATATTCTTCGGACAGCCGGCTTTTCCTTTATTGTGGCGGTGCCGATCACCTTTTTGATGTCGTCAGGCGGCATGGATCTGTCCATCGGCGCAATTACCAGCTTTGGCGGTGTGATCTGCGCATTTGCCCTTAAGGCGGGAATGCCCCTTCCGGTGGCGGTGATCCTTGCTCTGGCGGCGGGCAGTCTCGTTGGCTTCCTGAATGGCGTAATCATTGTCAAATATGCACTTCCTGCATTTATTGCCACACTGGGAATGCAATATGTGGTAAACGGTATTATCGCGATTACGACAGAAGCTTTGGCCATTTCCGGTTTTTCGGACAGCTTTAAGGCCCTTAGCCAGACGAAGGTAGGCGGTGTAGTCCCTATGCCGGTTATTTATGCGATCCTAATCGGAATTGTCGGACATATAGTCTTATCCAGGACGAAATTTGGGCGGAGCGTACTGGCCATCGGCGGAAACAGAGAAACGGCTTATCTGGCCGGCATCAATGTACGGGCAAAACAGATCATGGTTTATACGGCAGTGGGCTTTTTCTCCGCTCTTTCCGGAATCCTGATTGCTTCCCGTTTCGCTACGGCGCAGCCGGCGGCGGGAACCGGTACGGAGCTTACCATTATGGCTTCTGTTATCATCGGAGGAACGTCCATGTTCGGCGGCCAGGGAACCATTATCGGCTCGGCCCTTGGCTGTATTTTGTTTGCTGCCATTCAAAATGCACTGATTGTTATGGGTATTTCTACTTTCTGGCAGAATCTGATTTTCGGCATCATTTTGCTGGTTGCAATTTTCATTGACAAATACCGCCGGAAAAAGGGCGGAGAGGAATAACCCGGAAAGGAGTGTGCATCGTGAATAAAGTCATATTGGAAATGCGCCATATTACGAAACGTTTTCCGGGCGTGACGGCGCTTAAAGACGTGTCGATTCAGTTGTCGGAAGGAGAAGTGCTGGCGATCTGCGGGGAAAACGGTGCCGGGAAATCCACACTGATGAAGGTCTTAAGCGGTACTTATACCAACAAAGATTACGAGGGCGAAATCTGGATCGACGGGGAAAAGAAAGAGTTTACCTCTGTCCGGGTGGCGGAGGAGTGCGGCATTGAAATGGTGTACCAGGAACTGAATATGATGCTGGACGCCAGCATTGCCGAGAATGTGTTCGTAGGAAACCTCCCCGGTAAAGGACGGTTTGTAGATTATAGGGCCCTGTATGCCAATACAGAAAAGATTTTAAATCAGATTGGGTTAAAGATTTCTCCGAAGGAACATGTGCGGAACCTGAACAGCGGACAGATGCAGATGTTAGCCATTATGCGGGCGCTCCGTAAAAATCCGAGGATTATCGTTATGGACGAGCCGACCAGCGCGTTGTCTGACGTAGAGGTCGATATGCTGATGGAATTTTTGAATACACTCCGGAAGCAGGGGATCGCCTGTATTTTCATTACCCACAAGCTGGAAGAGGTATTCCGCATTGCCGACCGGGTGGTGGTCATGCGGGACGGGCAGTTTATTTCCGGCCGGCCGGTAAAAGAGGTGGAGCAGAAGCAGTTGATTGAAGAGATGGTGGGACGGAAGGTAGAAAACCTCTACCCCAAGGAAACTGTGGAAATCGGTGAAGAGGTTTTGCGGGTGGAGGGGCTGACGGTGCCTCACCCGACGATTTTGGGAAAAAATATTGTAGAGGATATAGAGTTTACTCTGCATAAGGGAGAGATCCTTGGCCTTGGGGGTCTGGTGGGAGCCGGACGGAGCGAGGTTTTGGGAGCTATATTTGGACAGATTACCAGAGGTGTGAAAAAAAAGGTGTTTGTCCATGGAAAAGAGGTTACGATCAATAGGCCAAAGGACGCTATTCGGGCGGGACTTGGATTTGTGACGGAGGAGAGAAAGCGCTCCGGCTTTGTATGGGTATTAAGCGTGCGGGAAAACCTGACCCTCTGCGCATTGCCGAATCTGCCAAAAAAATATTTCATTGACCGGAAGGCGGAACGGGAGAAAGCGGCGGGGATGTTCGGGAGGCTCCGGGTAAAAGCCCCGTCTCTGGAAACGATTATTGTCAATTTGTCGGGAGGAAACCAGCAGAAGGTGGTGCTTGGCAAGTGGCTGCTGGCCCAGCCGGAAATTCTGTTTGTGGACGAGCCGACCAAGGGAATCGACGTGGGCGCGAAGGCGGAAATTTATAAGCTGATGACCGAATTGGCAAAAAGCGGAATTTCGATTATCATGGTCTCCTCTGACATGCCGGAGCTGACTGCCATGAGCGACCGCTGTCTGGTTTTGAGCAATGGGCATATTACCGGGGAATTTAACCGGGAGGAGATTTCTCAGGAAAATATTATGCGGGCAGCGATTGCCCAATAGGGGCTTTGGGGAGAGGAGGAATCACATGAGAACCGTACAGTTTGAATATCTGAGGCCGGAAGAGATTCTTAAGGAGCAAGAGCGGTGTTCAATCGCATATCTGCCGGTGGGGCCGTTGGAATGGCACGGGCCGGCCATGCCCTTTGGAACCGATCCCCTTGCGGCCTGGGAGGTGGCAAAAAGAGCGGCCAGACAGACGGGCGGCGTGGTGCTTCCGCCGGTGTTCATCGGGACAGAGCGGGAGAGAAGCCCGAAGCTCTTAGAGGATGCGGGCTTTGAGGATACCGGAATTTATGTAAAAGGGATGGATGTGCCGAAGAATACGATGGCAAGCTTTTATACGCCGGAAGAAATCTTTGGCGTGATCGTGAGAGAATATCTGCGCCTTTTGGTGAAACAGGGCTACAGACTCATTGTGATTGTCAACGGGCACGGGGCTGCAGGACAAGTGGAGACGTTAAACCGTCTGGCAGTGGAATTTTCCAATGAGACAAAGAGCCGTGTTATCAATGTTATGGGGATTGCACCTTATGATCCGAAGGATCAGGACCGCGGCCATGCGACAAGGTGTGAGACATCCATTCAGATGGCTTTGGATGCGGACAACGTAGATCTTGAAAAGCTTCCGGCCAAACCGGAAAAATTAAAAAGTATGGACTGGGGTATCATGGACGGCTGTACTTTTGAGGGGAATCCTCCAAAGGACAAATGCGTAGTCTTTGATCCGCGGGATGCGACGGCAGAGACCGGCGAAAAATACCTGGAGGCCAGTGCGGCCTTTGTGGCGGACGAGGCGCGAAAGGCTTATGAATAAAACAGCTTGCAAATCGGGGGAGCTTCTCCTGCGGACAGGGGATCTGGAGGTGCGGCTCAGGAAACCAGAAGTGTTCAGTGAACGTTTTGCGCAGGTTGGCGTTGTGGAGCAGGTGACGCTTCATGGAAAGCACTGCTTTTGCCAGCCGGAGCAGAAGCTTATGGAGAGGGCGACATGTCATGGAGTGGGGCTGTGCAGTGAATTTGTCTGGGATGAGCTGGCAAAGGAGGCAGCGCCGGGGGAGTTTTTTCCAAAGCTTGGCGTGGGCCTTCTGCGCCAGCGCCCGGAGGGCGGGGCCTATGATATGTGGAAGCATTACGAGGTCACGCCGTTTCCGGCCAGCGTACACATAATGGAACATAAAGCGGTATTTGAACAGGAACCGATTCCCTGTATGGGAGTGGCTGCAAGGCTTACCAGAATTGTGGAAGTCTGCCGGAATCTTCTGACAATCACGACGACTCTGGAAAATACAGGAGAGAGATCGCTTTCTTTACAGGAGTACCAGCACAATTTTGTGGCAGTCGACGACCTGCCGGTTGGACCGGGCTATCGGCTGGAGATTCCCTTTGACGGCAGTTTGGAAAAGATTTCTGAAAGCACGGTGAGGATCGAGGATTACCATACGTCTGTTCCTGGAGTTATAAAAACGGACGGGAAGGTGATTTTATGGAAAAAAACCATGAACCAGACAGCATGCCATAAGGTAACGGGACAGGAGAAAATCCTGCCTTGTGACATTTATAGCTGGAAAATGTCTCATGATGATTGTGAGGCGAGTGTGAGCGAGACGGTACAGTTTGTTCCGTCCGGACTGGTGATCTGGGGGATTGAACACTGTATGTGCGCGGAGGTATATGGACGATGGGATGTGGAACCAGGAGAGAGGCAGACCCTTGTCCGAACCTGGAGGTTTGAGGATAATCTGACAGATAAACTGTTTGGAACGGAGATGGAAAGGCAGTAATATGGAAAGAAAAAAAGCAGTGGTAACGGGCGCGAGCCGGGGAATCGGAAAAGGGATTGCGCGTGTTCTGGCAGCAGAGGGATATGACCTGGCGCTTTCTTATCATTCCAAAGAGGAGGAAGCGCAAAAGGTAAAAACCGAGCTGGAACAGGCATATGGAGTACGGTGTTTTCTTTTTCAGGCAAAGCTGGAGGCAGATGGCGCAGGAGTCCGGTTGTTTAAAGAAGCGTCGGAACGACTGGGCAGGGTAGACCTTTTAGTAAACAATGCCGGCATTACCAAGTTTGAACATATTTTGGATCTGACAGAAGAAACGCTGGATCTTCTGATCGCGCTGGATTTTAGGAATTATATTCTGATGATCAGGGAGGCCGCCCGCCACATGGCTGAAAACGGTGTGAGAGGAAGCGTTGTCAATATCACGTCGTCCAGAGGGGAACGGGCATACCCGCAGGACGCAGTATATGGGGGACTGAAGGCGGGGCTAAACCGGGCTATTCAATCCATGGCGCTGGATGTGGCTCCTTACGGCATCCGGATCAACAATGTAGCGCCTGGAGCGATCCGCATCCGCACCAGAGAAGAAATCCTTCAGGACGACCGGCTGGAAGTACAAGAGGATTTCTGGGATAGGTTAGGACAGCGGATTCCCCTGGAACGTTCTGGCATGCCGGAGGATATTGGAAAAGCCGTGGCGTTTCTGGCCTCTGACGCAGCTTCTTATATTACAGGAGTGACACTCAGGGTAGACGGCGGCCTGGCAATTCCGGGAATGCCGGAGGCAGAGACAGACGCGCGGGAAGACCGCGGCTGGGGGTATCATAAAGCGGCCTGGCCAGAGATAAAGAAAAAAAGCAGCGATATGCCTGGAAATGCAGGAAAACAGAGAGGACAAGTATATGGGACAGATTAAGATTCGGGACATTAAAACAATTTTGACTGCGCCGAACGGCGTGGATCTGGTGGTGGTAAAGGTGGAGACGACAGAACCGGAGTTGTACGGAATCGGCTGTGCGACGTTTACGCAGAGATACGCGGCGGTTAAAACCGCGGTGGATGAATATCTGCGGCCGCTTCTTATGGGCAAGCCTGTAAACAATATTGAGGATATCTGGCAGTTATCTGCGGGAAATTCTTATTGGAGAAACGGCCCGGTATTGAATAATGCAATTTCCGGCGTAGACGAAGCGCTATGGGACATCAAGGGAAAGATGGCGGGCATGCCGGTTTATGAGCTTATAGGAGGCAAGTGCAGACCGGCGGCCGCCGTATACCGTCATGCAGATGGCCGGGATGAAAAAGAGGTTCTGGAAAATGTACAGAAATATATGGACGAGGGGTACCGCTATGTCCGTGTGCAGATGGGGACCTACGGCGGGCAGATGAACGGCGCAAAACAGAACCTTCATTCCCCGGAGGGGATTCCGGAAGGTGCATACTTTGATCCTGCCCAGTATACGAGAGGCGTGATCCGGATGTTTGAAACAATACGGAACGCTCTGGGAAACAGTGTGGAGCTTTGTCATGACATTCACGAACGCCTTGTGCCGGTCGCCGCTCTGAACCTGGCGAAGGAGCTGGAGCAGTATCATCTGTTTTTTCTGGAGGACGCGCTTCCTCCGGAACATGTGGAGTGGTTCCGTATGTTTCGCCGTCAAACGGCTACGCCTATTGCCATGGGAGAGCTGTTTGTCAACCCTCAGGAATGGAAACCCTTAGTGGCAGAACAGCTGATTGATTTCATTCGCGTGCACTTAAGCATGATCGGGGGCCTGACGCCGGCAAAGAAACTGGCTGTGCTATGTGAAAGCTTTGGAATCCGTACTGCATGGCACGGCCCCAATGATATTACGCCCGTGGGAGTGGCGGCCCAGCTTCATCTGGATCTTACCAGCCCGAATTTTGGAGTACAGGAGTTCTTTGGCTTCAGCGATCTGGAACGGGAAATCTTTAAAGGCTGTCCGGAGGTGAAGGACGGATATCTGTATCCCAACGACAAACCAGGCTTTGGCATTGAATTTGACGAAGAGCTGGCGAAAAAGTATCCCTGCGAATACAGGGATCATGGCTGGCTGCGTTCCAGACTTCCGGATGGGACGGCAGTGCGTCCGTAAATGGCGCTGTAATTTTCAGGCGTCTCTGTGAAAGCAGACAGAAATCTGCTTTTGCGGGGCGCCGGCATTTTTTTGAGAGATTCTCTCGAAAGTGCGTTGTTACAGGCGCGCTGCGGCAAGCAGTGTCTGGTGTGGGTGTTCGGAAAGACGAACAGCCGGTGGGCCAGGCCGCGGGAGCGGAGACGGCTGCCATGACCATGGGCATTTTGTGAACATCATCTGCGGCCAAAAGAAGTAGTTGATATGTTCGGCAAAAAAGTGTATGATAATAAAATCAAATGTGTTGGAATTGAATAAAATATTATCTGGTTTGGCCGGAGAAGAGCGGAACGCTTGATTGAGGATAAGGAGGATTTGCCTATGGGAGAAAAAAAATATGTGCCGGTGATTGAAGGGCATCTCAGGAGCCACATGGTACTTTTGCCGGAGATTATTGAGGAGGCCAGCGGAATCCGCATTTTCGGAAAGCTGATCAAATCCTTGGTTTTTACGACGGATATCGCGATCATCAGAAACTGCAATGCCAACGCAGTGATGGCCGTATATCCTTTTACCCCTCAGCCCATCATCACCCACGCGCTGATCACTTCTTCAGACCTTCCGGTTTTCTGTGGGGTAGGCGGAGGGACGACTACAGGAAAACGGGTGACAAGCCTGGCAGAGGATGCGGAGTTCCAGGGAGCACACGGAGTTGTGGTAAATGCACCGACGCCCAATGAAACCCTGGAATACTTGAGGAAAAAGGTGGAAGTCCCCATCGTAATTACGGTGGTGTCGGAAAAGACGGATATAGGGAAGCGGTTGGAGAGCGGCGCTTCTATTTTGAATGTGTCAGGAGCGGATAAGACACCTGAGATTGTGGAGAAGATCAGAAAAGAATTCCCGGAAGTGCCTATTATCGCCACCGGGGGGAATACAGAAGAGAGCATTAAACGGACCATTGATGCAGGCGCCAATGCCATCACCTATACTCCGCCCACCAACGGCGAGATTTTCAAAGAGATGATGAATAAATATAGGCAGGAAAAATATATTATTTAGAAAAATTACATAATTTTGGCGGAAACTTGTTATTTCGTGAAAAAGCCATATACGGCGGTGAAAGCTCCGCCGAGGAAGATAAAGAAATCTGCAATGTTGAAAATGACATTGCGGATTTTTTTTATGCGCAGGCCCGCATGGGGAAGTTTGCTGTCAAAGCAGCATGCAGGCCGCGCCCCTGCCCGATTGGGGAGCCGCAGGTAATCCACCACATAGCCGCGGGAAAAGCGGTCATACAGGTTGGAGGCTGCACCGCCGGCGAGGCAGGCGGCTCCGAGTTTTCCGAAAAAATCCCCGGAAGAAGCGCTTTCTTTTTTAAAGAACATCCGCAGGGACCAGGCGAGAAGCGGAAGGAAGACCAAAAGACAGGAAATGCGCACCAGTTTCGGATGCCGGTCAAGGCGGTTTAACATGAATCCGTAGTTGTGGTGCTTTTCCAGGACGAAACCACCCGCAAGCCGGATGGGAAAGGCGGCTTCGTCCATGGCCTCGATCCGTCTCTTTATGGAAAACTCCGCAGCCAGAATGCAAAAAGCAAAAAGCAGATAGATCATAAAAACTCCTTCTTAGATAAAACGGAATTCCTATAAAACAAAACTTCTTATGGACTCCTCTTCCTGTAAAGATACCTTATCATAGAGTGGCGGCCAGTTCCTTCACATAGGCAGCCACAGAATCGTGAAGATCTTCCCTGGCGAGGGCAAAATCCAGGGTGGCCTGGATGAAGCCGAACTTGTCGCCCACGTCGTAACGGTGTCCCTCAAAATCATAGGAATAGACCGTCTGGGCGTACATCAGCCGCTTGATGGCATCCGTGAGCTGGATTTCTCCTCCGGCTCCGATTCCCTGCGTTTCCAGGTAATCGAAGATTTCAGGCTTTAACACATAGCGGCCCAGGACGGCCAGATTGCTGGGGGCATCTTTCAAATTAGGCTTCTCCACCATGTCATAGAGCTTTTTCAGCCGGGAATTTTCGGCAAACTGATGGATGGAGGGGGCAACAATGCCGTATTTGTGAACCTGGCTGTCCGCCACCGGCTGAACGCCGACCACGGACGCTCCCATTTTCTCATAGGCGTCGATCAACTGTCTGAGAGCCGGCCGGCCGCCCTCGTTAATCACCACGTCGTCGCCCAGAAGAATGGCGAAGGGCTCGTTTCCGATAAAGGATTTGGCACAGAGGATGGCGTGCCCCAGTCCCTTTGGCTCCTTCTGCCGCACATAATAAATGTTGGCGAGGCGGGTAATATTATCGATCAGATCGGCCTCCGACTGTTTGCCGGCCTCCAAAAGCCTGGCCTCCAATTCGTAGTTCTTATCAAAATGATTCTCCATGCAATGCTTGTTGGAATTGGTGATGATCAGAATTTCTTCAATACCACTCTGAACCGCTTCTTCCACGATATACTGGACCGTGGGAATGTCTACAATAGGAAGCATCTCCTTTGGAATAGCTTTGGTGGCAGGGAGAAAACGGGTGCCCAGTCCGGCCGCCGGGATCACGGCTTTTTTAACAGGTGTTTTTTTCATGGCAAAGACTCCTTATTGGTGTTGGTAATGTTGCTTTTCTATAAGCCTATCATAACAGCCATAGGGGAAAAAGTAAAGGGAGCTTTGGCCTTATAAGGTTTGTGCGTGGAGGGGTCTGACCGTATTGCCGTCGTGGAAGAATGCGGGAAGGCGGAATACACGCTTGGGGAGGCGGGCTTCTGTCTCGATCCGCTCCACGATCAGCCTTGCAAGCCGATCTCCTATTTCATCCAGGTTGGTTTCCATATATGTGGGGGAGAGATACAAGTGATCCATCTCGTGCCGGTTGCCGACCGTGACCACCGATACGTCCTCCGGAATGCGGACATGGCGGTCATTGCAGTATTTGAAGACGCCCTTCATCAATTCGTTATTGGCAACGACGAGGGCTGTGGGGCGTAGGGCGGCATCCAGGCGGAACATGGAGTCTGCCGCCTCATATCCGCTGGATACGTCAAAAGCGCTTTCACAGACCAGTGGGCTTGATTCATCCATGTGGATCCCGATGGCCGACATGGCCGACTGATATCCCCGGAAACGTTCCGTGGAAACATCCAGATTATAGGGGCCGTTGATGATGCCGATCCGCCTGTGCCCGTTGGCGATCAGGTGAGAGGTGAGCATATAGACGGCGGCGTGATTATCGCTGTCCACGAAGTCCCCGGCGAAGGCGGGGTCCGCAATGTCGTTGCCGGAAAGGACCACGGGAATCCGTTTGCTGAGCCTCAGGATGGCCTGCGTATTGGTACAGGAGTTTAAGATGACACCGTCGATTTTCTGCATGGAAATAAAACGCAGAATAGAGGCTTCCTTTGCGGGATCTCCATTGGTTGCGAAAAGCATCATCGAATAGTTGTATTCCCAGAGGACATCCTGAATGGCGGCCATCAGAAATGTAAATACAGTATTTCGGATATCTGTGACCACATAGCCGATGATATGGGAACGTTCCGTTTTCAGGCTGCTTGCGATGCCGTTGGGGGAATATTCCAGTTTGTCGATGGCGGCCTGCACGATTTTTGCGGTCTCAGGCCGGACCGGGCCGCTGGAGTTCAGGACGCGGGAAACCGTGGCGACAGAAACACCGGCTTCCGCGGCGACGTCTTTAATGGTTAAATTCTTTTTGATAAGGCACCTCCAAAATCCGAAAAAAAATGTAACGTTACATTTTTGTATTATATTTGCTTTTTCTTGATAAAACAAGATTGAATTGAATAATAATTAATGTTTGTGCAGATTATATAAAAGAAACAAGAAAACGTTGTTAAAAATATCAATTTACAATAATGGAATGCAAAGATATAATAATGTAAACGGTTACATAAATAAATCATTATGTTACACCGTGGAACCGCAGGAATCCATTACATTTTTCAGGAGGGAAAGAAATGAAGAAGTTCAGACGAATTGTATGCATGATTTCCGGCTTGGCGTTGCTTGTATCCGTTGTGGCGGGATGCGGAGGCGAAGGGAAGGCGGAGACGAAAGCAGAGACAAAAGCAGAGACGAAATCGGCTGCGGAGGACGGAACCCAGGCAGATGCCGGGGGAGAGAGCTCGTCGGATCCGATTAAGATTGCGCTCTACGGACCTCTTACGGGAAATAACGCCCAGTACGGACTGACCTATCAGGCGACTGTTAACGCCCTTTGCGAGAAAGTAAACGCAGAAGGCGGAATCAATGGCCGGGATGTGGCAGTAGAGGTGTTTGACGACAAGAACGATCCGAAGGAAGCATTGAACGTGGCCAACCTGATCGTGTCCGATCCGGAAATTGTTGCGGTGATCGGAAGCCAGACTTCCTCGCCGACTCTGGCCGCGGCCCCTGTTTTTGAAGAGGCGGGGCTGCCCATGATTACGCCCCAGGCATCCCATGTGGACATTACGCCGACCGGTGAGCACATTTTTGGAATTGCCAGCCTTGCACCTTTTGAAGGCGGTGTGATCGCACAGAGGATGGTGGACGACGGTTATAAAAAAGTTGCGGCGATCTATGCCAACGACGATTACGGCCTCAACATCATCGAACGGTGGAAGTCGGATGTCACCGATGCCGGTCTCGAGATCGTGGATATGGAAGAATATATTTCCGGACAGACTTCCGACTTTACCCCCCTCCTCTCCAAGATCAAGGAAGCAGGAGCGGAAGCGCTTTATATTGAACCTTCCTATGCAGACGCGGCCATGATCTGCACCCAGATGGAGCAGCTTGAGATGGGAAGTGTCCAGAAATATGCCTGTTCCATGTGTTATACGGATTCTTTCCTGGAGGCGGCCGGAGAGGCGGCAGAGGGCATGAAGGTATGTAATTTCTTATATCCGGAGACAACCGATGAGACCTTCCTTGCACTAAAGAAACTCCTTGAAGAGAAAACGGAGATGGATAACATTGACGTTTATGCAACCAACTCCCATGACGCCTTTATGCTTCTCGTAGACGCCATGAAGGAAGTTGGAACCGGCGGAGATGCAATCGCGGGGTGGCTTGCGGACGTGAAGGACTGGCCGGGAGCCTGCGGCCCCATCACTTTTGACGAGACCAGGCATCCGGACAAGCAGCTTTTCTGGTTCCAGGTGGAGGACGGCAAGTTCAATTACCTTGGCCAGTAACTGAACGGCGGCCGGTATTTAGACAAGTACTTATAAAACAACCGGCCCCCGCATCCAAAAGCTGCCGGGAGGGGGCCGGAAAACAGGACAGAATTCGGACAAAATAGCGAAAGAAAGATGGAGGAAAAGATGAAAATTGACTTATCAGGGATTCCGGTGATCGACAATCACTGTCATCCGTTCGTACGCGGCAGGGAGCCGGAAGTGTTTGCGGAAAATTTCTGTATCGGCCTTTATCCGGTATCTGCAGAAAATATGAGAAGCACCTTTTATTATCAGCAGGTGATTAACGCCTTGAAAGACTTCTTTGGGATGCCGAAGGAGGCGACGGAGGAAGAGGTACTTGCCTTCCGGGACAAATGCGCGGGAGAAGACCGGGAAGCTTACGCCCACAGGCTGTTTGAAAGCCAGAACATCAAGGGGTTCCTATGCGATTTTGGCTTCCCGATCTCCCAGATTACCAATCCGGAGAATAAACTGACAGAGGACGAGATCAAGGAATACCGGGACGCCTGCGAGGGCTATGCAAAGATTTACGACATTGACCGGATCGAGTGGGTGGCAAACCGGATCGTGGCCGAAGAGCCCTCCTTCGACGAGTTTGAGCGGCGATTGGCGGAAGAGACAAAAGCGCTTGTGAAGGAGAAGAATCTGATCGCCTTAAAATCGGTGGTCGCCTACTACACGGGACTGGACGTCAGGCCTCTTTCCAGAGATGAATTCCGTAAAGGCTACTATCTCTATCTCTATAATAAGGAAAACTGGGAATATCACAAAATGTTCCGGGATTTCATTTTCATCAAGGCCTGTGAGATTTGTAAGGAGCTGGACATTCCGCTCCAGGTACATACGGGACTCGGCGACACGCCCCACTGCCACATCGTGCGGGTGAACCCTGCCAACCTCACGGACGCCCTCAATGATCCCAGGGTGATGGGGACGAAGCTGGTCCTGATCCATGGCGGCTATCCCTACTGCGAGGAGCTTGGAATGCTGGTGAATCACTTTGAGCACGTGTACTGCGACTGTTCCTCCTTCATTCCTTTTGCGGGCATTGCGGCCTACGACAAGCTGAAGGCTTTGCTGGAGCTTTGTCCCACGAGAAAGCTGTTCTTCGGGACGGATGCAGGGCTGATTCTGGAGGGCTTGTGGTTTGGCGCCATGAATTTCAAAAAAGTATACGCCCGGATCCTGGAGGAGCTCATCGGCGACGGATACATTACCTATGAGTTCGCCATGAAAAGTGCAGAAGATATTCTTTATAACAACGTAAAAAGAGTATATCAGATACCGTAAGGAGGATGCCCCGGATGTTTCTCCAACAGATAGTAAACGGACTTACGATCGGTTCCATCTATGCCCTGGTCGCCATCGGCTATTCGCTGGTGTTCGGCGTTCTCAGACTGATCAATTTCGCGAACGGAGCGGAATACATGCTGGGCGCTTATTTCGTCTACATTCTTATGACCGTGTTCGGCGCCAGGGCTCCGCTTGCGATTCCGGTGGCGGTCATTGCCCTCGGCGCAGTGGGATACCTGGTGGATTTTGTGGGGCTTAGGAGGCTTCGCAAAAAGAACGCGCCGAGAATGTCGGCCTTAATCTCCACCCTGGGAGTCGGAACTTTTATCGAAAATGCAATTCAGATCTGGGTTGGGACAGAGACGAAGTCCTACCCCAATTTCCTGAATTTCGGAAGAATCACCATCGGAAAGACCATCATAAGCTGGACCCAGATAATCATTTTCATTACCTGCATCCTGCTCATGATTGCCGTGTCCTTCGTGGTTTACAAGACGAAGATCGGAAAATCCATGCTGGCCGTTTCCCAGGATCAGATGTGCGCCAGGCTGATGGGAATTAATGTCTCCCTGGTTATCACCCTGACCTTCGTGGTGGCGGCCATGCTGGCCTGCGTTTCCGGCGTGCTGGTGGGATCTTATTACCAGAACATTGACACCAACATGAGCTTTATTGTGGGAATGAAAACCTTTGCGGCGGCGGTGCTCGGCGGCGTAGGCTCCCTTCCGGGAGCGGTGGCCGGCGGACTGATCGTGGGGCTGGCAGAGTCCATAGGGGCCAGCTATGTGAGCGCCGGATACCGTGACGCCATCGCATTTGCCATTCTGATCATCGTTCTGCTCGTCAAGCCCTCCGGACTTTTCGGCAAGAACAATGTAGAGAAGATGTAGGGAGGAGGATACATATGAAGAAAAACGGTATTCTTAAAAAAACCTGGGACGGGCTTATCGAGTTCGTCGCCATGCACCAGCTCCCGATCATGGCTGTGCTGATCCTTCTGGTGATCGCCTTCCCTTTTATGACCAGCAACAAATACCTGCTCAGGATCGCGACCCTCTGCCTGATCAATATCGTTCTCGGCCTCGCTTTAAACCTGGTGCAGGGCTACATGGGTCAGATGTCCTTTGCGACGGCGGCTTTCTGGGGGATCGGGGCCTACGCGGGAACCATCGGGGTCATGCGGCTGGGGATGCCGTCCCTTCTGGGAATGGCCTTCGGAATGGCCGTGGCAGGCGTCTTCGGCCTGCTGATCGCGCTGCCCACCCTGAAGTTAAAAGGCTACTACCTCTCCATCGTCACCATGGGCTTCTGTGAGATTGTGAGGATCGTGGAGATGAACTGGCAGGATCTCACCAGAGGCTCCCTCGGCATCATGAATATTCCTGCCGTGTCCCTCTTCGGATTCCGGTTCAAATCCGGAAGGGCCAATTATATCATTGCCCTGATTATCCTTTTCGTGGTGACCATTCTTGTCAAAAACCTCATCAACTCCAATTTCGGGCTGTCCTTAAAGGCGATCCGGGACGACGATTCGGCCGCGGAAACCATGGGCATCAACATCGTCCATGTGAAACGAGTCAACTTTGTCATTTCCGCGCTGATCTGCGGATTTGTGGGAGCCTTTTACGCCCAGTATGTCTCCTTTATCCACCCGTCCAGCTTTGCCAGCGGCGTGTCTCAGGAGTACATTGTCATGATTATTTTCGGCGGGCTGGGAAGCATCCCCGGCACCTTTTTCGGGTGCATTGTTCTGACCATTCTTCCGGAGCTTATGAGAGGCCTGCTCCAGTACCGTCTGCTGATCTATGGAGCGCTGATGGTTATCATGATGAACTTTATGCCGGGCGGCCTCCTTGGCAATCTGGATCTCGGCCTTGTGAAGAAAAAAATCCTGGAGAAAAGAAAACGGGCCGTTTTGGAAGGAAGCGAAGGAGGTGACAGGAAATGAGCGCCAACCTTGTGGTGACAGGCCTTACGCAGCAGTTCGGAGGATTGACAGCGTTAAATAATGTAAATATGGAAGTGAACCTGGGTGAGATCGTCGGCGTGATCGGACCGAACGGGGCGGGCAAGACGACCCTGTTCAATGTCATTACCGGCGTCTACCGTCCCACCTCCGGTTCGGTGGTGCTGAACGGAAAACAAATCAATGGCTTAAAACGGTACGAGATTACCAGGCTGGGTTTTGCCAGAACCTTCCAGAATATCCGGCTGTTCAAGCAGATGACGGTCTTGGACAACGTCAAGATGGGGATGTGCTGCCGTTCGAAATGCAATGTATTCGACAACCTGTTCCATACGCCAAGGAAGCGGAGGGAGGAAAAAGCGCAGGAGGAGAAGGCGCTGCAGATCCTTAAGACTCTGAACCTTCTGGATTACAAATACGACGCTCCCGGAAGCCTTCCCTACGGTGAACAGAGAAGGCTGGAGATCGCCAGGGCCATGGCCACGGACGCGACGATCCTTTTACTTGACGAGCCGGCGGCAGGAATGAATGACCAGGAGACGGCGGAGCTTTCAAAGACCGTGAGCGGACTGAGGGATTCCGGCTACACCATCATCCTGATTGAGCATGATATGAAATTTGTCATGAATATCTGTGACCGGCTGTACGTGTTAAACCACGGCGAACTGATTGCGACCGGCACACCGGGAGAGGTCAAGACGGATCCGCAGGTCATAAATGCCTATCTCGGAAAGGAGGAGGAAGAATGAGCATCCTTTCTGTCAAAGACTTAAAAGTACATTACGGAGGAATCCAGGCGCTTCGGGGCGTATCCCTGGAGGTGGACGAGGGCGAGATCATTACTCTGATCGGGGCCAACGGCGCCGGCAAATCGACGCTTATGAATTCCATCATGGGGATCGTGCCGAAAGCGGCGGGAACGGTGGTCTATAGGGGTGAAGACATTACAAAAAAAGAAACCCGCCAGATCGTGAAAAGCGGCATGATCCTGGCACCGGAGGGCCGTCATATTTTTCCCGGTTTCACGGTGAAGGACAATCTCCTGCTGGGCGGATACTATGAGACCGCGGCGGAAAATGAAAAAGAGCTGGAGACGGTGTTCCGATTGTTTCCGATCTTAAAGGAGAGGATCCACCAGATGGGAGGGACCCTCTCCGGCGGCGAACAGCAGATGCTGGCGGTGGGGAGGGCTCTTATGGCCCACCCGAAGATTATGATGCTGGACGAGCCGTCCCTGGGACTTGCACCCCTTGTGATTGCAGACATTTTCAGTCTGTTCGGGCGGATCCGTGAAATGGGGGTGACGATCATTCTGGTGGAACAGAATGCACGTATGGCCCTGAAGGCCGCCGACCGGGGATACGTGATCGAGTCGGGGAGGATCGTCACGGAGGATACCGCGGACCATCTTCTGCATTCGGACGCAGTGGTAAAAGCTTATTTGGGTTAGGAGGGACAGGCCATGTTGGATTTTTCCGGAATTCCGATCATAGATGCCCACGGGCATCCGTTTATGCCGACAAGAGAAAAAGAAGATTATTCCTACGCATACTCCATGTGCGTACACGGAGGGCTGGGGGACTTCCGCTATCTGACATCCTTTCAGATGGCGCTTCAGGAATATAAAAGATTGTTTGGGCTGCCGGCGGATGCTCCCGGGGAAACGGTCATTGCGGCACGCAAGGCTAAAGCTTCGGCAGATTACCCCGCATTTGTAAAAGAACTGTACCGGGATGCGGGAATCGTTGCCGTTCTGGCGGATTTCGGATATCCGATCACGGGGGAAGGGCTTACGGGAGACGAGCTTTTGGCATTTGCATCAGCCACGGCCGACGTCTGCGAGGTTTACGATCTGATTCGGATCGAAACCACCTGCGACCGGCTCCTGTACCGTCCCGGCCTGTCCTTTGGGGAAATGCTGGACAGATTCGGCTCCTACGTCGAATCATATACGAAGGGACACAGAGTTGCCGGAATCAAGACCGTGGTCGGATATTATACGGGGCTTGGATGGCGCCCGGTATCCTATCAGGAGGCGAGACAAAATTATGAGTCCGCCTACAGGGGAACATATCTCCCTGGCCGCGCGGACAAGCCCTTCCGCGATTACATGGTCTATCTGGGACTGGAGCTTGCACACAGGCATGGCCTGGTCTTTCAGATTCACACAGGTGCCGGCGATCCGCCGGCCTGCGACCTGCGGCTGATGAATCCAAACAATCTGTATGAGCTCTTAAATACCGAAATTGCCGGAAAAACAAAGATTGTTCTGGTCCATGCCGGTTTTCCTTACGGGTACGAGGCTGCATTCCTGGCCGCCAACTATCCAAATGTCTATACAGACATTTCTTCAACTGTTTCCTATCTGGGAAGAGCTGTGGAATCCGAATTCAGAAAGGTGCTTGACGTCTGCCCCCACAATAAGATCATGTTTGGATCCGACGGGGGAGGTTTTGTGGATCAGTCCTGGTTTGCGGCAAACTACTTCAGAAAAGTGCTCGGAGAAGTCCTAAATGAATATGTGGAAAAGGGCTTTTTCACCAGAGCCTATGCCGCCGAAGCGGGAAAGATGATTCTGCATGACAATGCAAAACGAATCTACGGAATATGAAAAAAGGGCGAAAAGCAAAAAAGTAAAAAAACGGAAAATCAAGAAAAAACTTCTTGACAAACCATATTTTAGTGTGCTATATTGAAAACCCACGGCAAGAAGCGCAAAAAAAAGCGCGGAAAAACGTGGAAAAAATTTAAAAAAGTTGTTGACAGATGAAGATAACTGTGCTAGACTATAGAAGTTGTCGCTGAGAACAACAACGAGAACAAAACAAAGAACCTTGATA
>CAJUQY010000030.1 GCA_910588815.1 uncultured Lachnospiraceae bacterium
ATAGGTTCTGAAAGCACCATGAAATAAGGGCTGAAGATTCCGAGAAGTTATTTCATTGCAAGGGAGGGCAGCAGGCATCTGGGCGAGCCTTTCAAGAACATCCGGTTTAAAAAGCATTTTCTGGTGGTGTCCATCGTGCGGAACGGAAACATTATCATTCCCACCGGCAGTGACTGCATCAAAGTTTATGACAATGTCATCGTTGTGACCAGGTCATCCAACGTCAACGACTTAAACGACATTTTTGAGGATTAAGGCAGGAGGCGTGAAGAGGTGAATATTGCACTTGTAGCATATGTGGTGGGATATGTGCTGTGCATGGAAGCGGCGCTGATGCTGATTCCCATGGCGGTGGCAGTCTTAACAGGGGTAGGGGACTGGATCTATTTTGTCTATACGGTGGTTCCCCTGGCTCTGGCCGGTTTCTTTCTGCGGTTTCAGAAACCGAAAGTGAAGCGGATGACCACCAGGGAGGGCTTGGCGGCGGTGGCCTTTTCCTGGATTTTCCTGGCGGCCTTCGGTGCGCTGCCCTTTTATTTCAGCGGTTATTTCAACAGTTATGTGGACTGCTTTTTTGAGACGGTGTCCGGGTTTACTACCACGGGAGCCACGATTTTAACGGATATCGAGGGCCTTAAAAATGGCGGGCTGATGTTTTGGAGGAGCTTTACCCATTGGATCGGGGGCATGGGGATCCTGGTCTTTGTGCTGGCAATCCTTCCCAATATGGATGCTTCCAATGTCCAGCTTCTCCGGGCGGAGAGCCCGGGACCTACGCCGGGGAAGGTGGTTCCCAGGCTTAAGGAGACAGCCAGGATCTTATATCTGATTTATTTCGGGCTGACGATTTTACATATCCTTTGCCTGCTTGCCACGGGTATGCCGCTGTTTGATTCGGTGATCCATTCCATGGGAAGCGCGGGCACCGGCGGTTTTTCCAACATGAACGCCAGCGTGGGCGCCTACGGGAATCCGGCGGCGGAATGGGTGATCGCCGTGTTCATGATGCTGTTCGGCGTGAACTTCAGCCTGTATTACCTGCTGCTTAAGAGGCAGGTGAAGGATGTGCTGAAAAACGAGGAGCTGCGGCTGTATCTGGGGGTCATCGCGGCGGCCGTGGTGTGTATGACTCTGAATATTGCCAGAGATTATTATGACAGCTCCTGGCCGGATGCGGTCCGGAGCGCCTTTTTCCAGGTGTCCTCCATTATCACCACCACTGGCTACAGTACGGCAGACTTTAACTTGTGGCCGACCTTCAGCAAGATGGTGATCGTGGTTCTGATGATTGTGGGGGCCAGCGCCGGGTCGACCGGCGGCGGCATCAAGGTGAGCCGCCTTCTGACGCTTGTGAAGGCTCTCCGGGAGGAATTCAGAAGGCTCCTCCATCCGAGGAGGATCCATGCGCCCAGGATGGACGGACGGATCATTGAGCAAAATGTCTTGAAGGGGATTTTGATCTTTTTTGCCACTTATATGATGATCGCCGGGACGGCTATGACCTTGATCTCGATCGACGGTTATGATATGGAATCGACAATCACGGCGGTTCTTTCGGCCCTCGGGAATATCGGGCCGGGGCTTTCTGCCGTGGGGCCCATGGGAAATTTTGCCGGGTTCTCTGTTTTCAGCAAGCTGGTACTTTCATTTTGTATGCTGGCGGGGAGGCTGGAACTGTTCCCCATGCTGATCCTGTTTAACCCTTCCTCCTGGAAAAAAACGAAGTAAAGGGAAAGGATTGCTATGTTTATAATTGCGGGTCTTGGGAATCCGGGGCTTAAGTACGCCGGAACCAGGCATAATGTGGGTTTCGGAGCTATTGACGTGCTGGCGGAGAAGTACCGGATCGGGGTGGATGTGAAGAAGCATAAGGCTCTGATCGGAAAGGGCGTCATTGAGGGGCAGAAGGTAGTCCTTGTAAAGCCGCAGACTTATATGAATTTAAGCGGAGAGAGCATTCAGGCGGCGGCGGCTTACTATAAGCTTTCGCCGGAAGCGGTTTTGGTTATTTATGACGATATCAATTTGGACGTGGGGCGGCTTAGAGTCCGGGAAAAAGGAAGCGCCGGCGGGCATAACGGAATGAAAAGTATCATTTCCTGCCTGGGGTCGGATCAGTTCCCCAGGATCCGCATAGGGGTGGGGGATAAGCCCTCACGGATGGATCTGGCCGATTATGTGCTGGGGCGCTTTCCGGAGGAAGAGCTCGCGGATGTGCGGGAGGCCATCGACCATGCCGCCCGGGCAGCGGCCCTGATCGTAAACGGACAGATGAGTGAAGCCATGAATCAGTTTAATGGAAAGAAGAAGCAGTGAAACCGCTTGAACTTTTGCGTTTTGTATCTATCAGGAAGAAAAGAGGTCCTTTCTAAGCCGAAACCGTATGAAAGCCGCCGGTACTTAGAGGGTCCCGAGTGTAAGCGAAGGGAGCCTCTTATGTACCGCTGCGAGCTTTTATGAGCGGAAGCGTGTTTCGGCGTAAAAGGAACCGCTTTTCTTCCGTGTTACTTGCGACAACAAAATGCAAAAACTCAAGCAAGTGGAAAACGGAGGTGACAGATGGCAGGTTCATTTCAAAACCCGCTGCCGGAGCTTAAGGAATACGAAGATACAAAAGAGGACCTTTGCAGAGGCAGAGGTCCTGTTTCTGTCAGCGGCGGCACGGATTCTCAGAAGGTACACCAGATGGCAGAGCTTGGGAGGGAGTTTCCTTTTAAGCTGGTGGTAACCTACAGTGATGCCAGGGCGAGGGATATCTATGACGATTACCGGACCTTTGATCCGGATGTGTTTTTGTATCCGGCGAAGGATCTGCTGTTCTCCGGGGCGGACATCCAGGGAAAGGTCTTAAGCGGAAAGCGTCTTGCGGTGCTGAAGCAGCTTCTGGAGGGAAAGCGGGGAACCGTGATCACCACGGTGGACGGCTGCATGGATCACCTGATGCCCCTGAAGATGCTGGCGGACAGCGTTCTCACGGTGGAGGAGGGGGAAGAGTTTTCCATGGAGACGGCCAAAGGGCTGCTTACGGGAATGGGCTACGAGCGCTGCGGCCAGGTGGAGCAGGGGGGGCAATTTTGTATCCGGGGAGGGATCCTGGACGTGTTTCCCCTGACGGAGGAAAATCCGGTCCGCATCGAGCTTTGGGGGGACGAGGTGGATTCTATCCGTTCCTTTGACGCAGAGAGCCAGCGGTCCGTTGAGCGTCTTCCCTCCGTGCGCCTGTACCCGGCCAGGGAGTTGGTGGTCTCGAAGGAGAGCCTTAAGGCCGGGCTTTTGAAGATGGAAAAGGAGCGGAAGTCCTCCGTAAAGGCGCTTAGGGAGGCGGGCCGGACGGAGGAAGCCCACCGGCTGGATACGGCGGTGAAGGAGCTTGCGGAAGAGCTTTCCGAGGGCTGGTTTCCGGGAGCATTAGAAAGCTGCATCCGGTATTTCTGCCCGGAAACAGTGTCTTTCACAGACTATTTCGGGGAGGAGGCGCCGGTGTTTTTGGACGAACCGGCCAGAATCCTGGAGAAGGCGGAGGTTCTGGAGGCGGAGTTTAGGGACAGTATGCAGAACCGGCTGGAGAAGGGCTATCTTTTGCCGGGCCAGACGGATATCCTTTACTCGGCGGGCCAGACGGGGGCGGCGCTTGCCGGGAAGCGGAGCGTTCTGTTTTCCGCCCTGGAGCAGAAGGCGTTCCCGGTAAAGAAGCGCTACAGCATGACCGTAAAGAACGGGAATTCCTACAAAAACGGGTTTGAGTTTTTGGTAAATGACTTAAAAAAATGGAAACAGGAGAAATGGCGGGTGGCCCTCCTTTGCGGTTCCCGCACCAGGGGAGCCAGGCTGGCGGGGGATCTCAGGGAACAGTATGGGCTTTTGGCCTATTACACGGAGGACGGGAACAAGGAGATACTGCCGGGGGAGATCTGTGTCCTTTACGGAAATCTGCACAGGGGTTTTGAGTACCCCATGATTAAGTTCGTGGTGATCCCGGAGAGCGACATGTTCGGGGTGGAGAAGAAAAAGCGCCGGAAGAAGAGCATATACGAGGGGCGGAAAATCCAGAACTTTTCCGAGCTTTCCGTGGGGGATTATGTGGTTCACGAGAATCATGGCCTGGGTATTTACCGGGGTATCGAGAAGATCGAGGTGGATCACATCACCAGGGACTATATCAAGCTGGAATACGGGGGAAACGGAAGCCTGTATCTGCCGGTGACTCAGCTGGACATGATCCAGAAATACGCGGGGGCCGGGGCGAAGGCCCCGAAGTTAAACCGCCTGGGCGGCCAGGAATGGGGGCGCACCAAAGCCAGGGCAAAAGGGGCGGTGAAGGATATCGCCAAAGACCTGGTGGAGCTTTATGCGGCAAGGCAGAGGAGCGAGGGCTTTTGCTATGGGCCGGACACGGTCTGGCAGCGGGAATTTGAGGAGCTGTTCCCCTATGAGGCCACGGAAGATCAGGAAGCGGCCATCGAAGCGGTCAAAAAGGACATGGAGGGCGGAAAGATCATGGACCGCCTGATCTGCGGGGATGTGGGATACGGGAAGACGGAGATTGCCATTCGGGCGGCTTTCAAGGCAGTCCAGGAGGGAAAGCAGGTGGTCTATCTGGTGCCGACCACGATCCTGGCCCAGCAGCATTATAATACCTTTATCCAGAGGATGATGAATTTTCCGGTGCGGGTGGATATGCTATCCCGATTCCGGACGGCCTCCGAGCAGAAAAAGACTCTGGCGGATCTGAAAAAGGGGCTGGTGGACATTGTCATAGGTACTCACCGGGTGCTTTCGGCGGACGTGGCCTTTAAGGATCTTGGCCTTTTAATCATTGACGAGGAGCAGCGGTTCGGTGTGGCTCACAAGGAGAAGATCAAGAAGATGCGGGAAAACGTGGACGTGCTGACCCTGACGGCCACGCCTATTCCCAGGACCCTCCACATGAGCCTGGCGGGGATCCGGGATATGAGCGTCCTGGAGGAGCCGCCCACGGGCCGGGTGCCCATCCAGACTTATGTTATGGAATACAACGAGGAGATGGTCAGAGAGGCCATCGAGCGGGAGCGGTCCAGAGGCGGACAGGTGTATTATGTGTACAACAAGGTCCGGGACATTGAGGATATTGCGGTGAAAATCCAGAAGCTGGCGCCGGAGGCAGTGGTAGTCTATGCCCACGGGCAGATGCGGGAACAGCAGTTGGAGCGGATTATGCTGGATTTTATCAATGGGGAAATCGACGTTCTGGTTTCCACTACCATTATCGAAACCGGGCTTGACATTTCCAATGTGAATACCATGATCATCCACGATGCGGACCGGTTTGGCCTGTCCCAGCTCTATCAGCTCAGGGGACGGGTGGGACGCTCCGGGCGGACGGCCTACGCCTTCCTCATGTATAAGAGGAACAAGCTCCTGAAGGAGGTGGCCGAAAAACGTCTGGCGGCCATCCGGGAGTTTACGGAACTCGGTTCCGGCATCAAGATCGCCATGCGGGATCTGGAAATCCGGGGGGCCGGGAATCTCCTTGGGGCCGAGCAGCACGGACATATGGAGGCCATCGGTTATGATCTTTACTGCAAGCTCTTGAACGAAGCGGTGAAGGCTATCAAGGGAGAAGGGACAGTGGAAGCTTTCGACACCGTCATTGATTTCAATATAGACGCATTTATTCCGCCTTCCTACATTAAAAATGAAGTACAGAAGCTGGAAATTTATAAGCGGATTTCCGGCATTGAGAACGAGGAAGAGGCCGATGATATGAGGGACGAACTGGTGGACCGGTTCGGAGACATCCCAAGAGCCGTAGAGAATCTTCTGGAAGTCTCCCTCTTAAAGGGGCTGGCCCACAGCGCTTACGTGACGGAGCTTTCCGGCAATCGGGGAGAGGTGCGGCTCATAATGTATGAAAAAGCGCCTTTTCATGTGGAGAAGCTGCCGGAGCTTATGAAACGTTATGGCGAGGCGCTTAAATTTTCCGGTGCAGGGCAGCCGTATTTTACTTTTATGGATCGGAAAAAGGAAAATAAGGAGCCGAGACAGATGGCAGAAAAGGTGAAAATCCTGTTAAATGCCATAAAAGAGTTGCTACTTTGACCGTTTGGTATTATAATAGCAAATGCCTGCGGGCAATCCTACGGGTGGAGAGAGGAAACAATTCAGGAGGAAATAGCGATTATGAAAAAATTGTGGAGGAAGCTGGTTCCGGCTGCGGCTGCGGTGCTTCTGCTTGGGGCATCTGCCGGCTGCGGGCGGACCAGAGTGACTTTGGAGACATATCCTGATACGGTAGTAGCGACTCTGGGAGACACGAAGATTTATCTGGACGAGGCCAATTATATGGCCAGATCGAACCAGTATCTGATGGAATATTCTTATGCCATGTACGGTATGGACCCTACGACCATGTGGCAGTCCGATCTGGGGACGGGGATGACCTATGAGGCCTACAGCAAGCAGAGCGTCATGGCGGGAATCTATCAGACCTATGTGCTGAAGGCAAAGGCGGAAGAGCTTGGCCTTACGCTGGATGAGGACGAGCTAAAGAAGGTGGATGAGGCGACGGGCCAGGCCATGGAGACCATGGATGAGTCCGTGAAGGAGACGACAAATATCACCGAAGAGCGGTTGAAGGAGTTTATGACGGACAATGCCCTTGCCATGAAGGCTTATCAGGAGGCCATCAAGGATGTGGACACGGAGGTCAGCGACGAGGAGGCTGCCCAGCGCATTATCCGTTACATTTTGATAAGAGACGGAGAAGACGCCGAGGCCGCCAAAACCCAGGCGGAAGAGATCAAAGCCAGGGTGGAAGGCGGAGAGAATTCCGAGGAGGCGATGGATGCCATAGGAGATGAGAGCGAGAGTTATTACTCCGGCACCAATACTTATGGTGAAGGCGATATCGACAATGAGCTTGGAAACCTGGGCTTGTCTTTGAAGACAGGGGAGACCGGGAGCGTCTATCAGGAGGGCTATGGCTGGTATGTGGTCTACTGCGTGACGGATTTTGACCAGGAGGCTACGGACCGGGAGAAGCCGAATATTGTCCGTGAGAGACAGAGCGAGCATTTTCAGACGGTTTATGCCGGCTGGGTGAAAGATGCCCCCTCATTCAAGGTAGACGAGAAGGTGTGGAGCCAGATTACCTTTGATGCCAATTTGTACAAGCTGCCGGAGACCACGGCGGCGCCGGAGACGGAGTCCGCAGGGGAGACGGCTGACGAGAGCGCGGAAGCGGAGAGTGGCAGCAGCGCAGAGGAGACTGCCGCGGCGGAGTAAAGAGGCAGAAAGCCAATAGGAAGTGTGGATGACAGAGAGACTGTCTGCACCGAGGGATGAAAATCACAGGTGCGGCAGTCTTTTTTTGTTCAGGTGTGCAAAAGGAAATCAGCCGCTCCTCTGCTCGATTCGTATAGGCATTGACTTTTCAGGCGGCCGGGAGATAAAAAGACAGGTAAAAAGAGGAGTAGCCGGTGCACCGGCACCGGCTGAGTATGAAAAAGACAATCTATATAAATGGTAATTGTTGTTTGTCGAAGCTGACAACGGTTGCGCGCTGTATTTGTTATCAACTTCATTTGATGGTTCCAGTATACAGGGCAATTGTGACAAGAGTTTGTATGATTTCTAAAAAAAACGTGAAAATTATTAGGGATTTCTTGCGGATTGATAAAAAACTGACAAAACTAATTTCCCTTAGAGCTCAGTGGGTTATGGCCGTTTTCCCAGAAGGGATTGTTGTCCGGAACGGGGCGGTCATTTTCTTTATAATCAGAAAATTGGCGGATGGCCTCGGCCGGCTCTTCAAAATGGTTTCCGGGGATGTTGTTTTTCGGTTTTCCCGTCAGGGAGTCACTGCTGTTTTTCATGGATTTGTACCTCTCTGTCTGTGATTTCTGAGGATAGTATGTGCAGGGAGAGAAAAATTATACTGTGCAGGGTGGAAAAAATGATCAGTTTGGCACTGGCGGATGATCTTATATGGAGCATTGGGAAAATTTTATCCCAAAATCTATCCTCCGCGGGTTCGAGAAAAATTGTACTTGCCAAATGGCTTTTCGCCGGTTCAGTAATGAAATGAAGTTCGGCCGAAATATCATATTTTTTAGCCCATGTCCGGCAGGAGAATATGGAAATATGGGGGAATATAACAAAAAAAGGGGAACAGCGATTGAAATTCCTAAAATGGTATGCTATTATGGGAATAATCCGTTGAAAGACAGAACTTGGAAGGAGGACGCCTTATGAGAAGAGCAGTATTCTCGCTTTTGATGGAAAATACACCTGGTGTCTTGAGCAGGATTTCGGGGCTTTTCAGCCGCAGAGGCTACAATATTGACAGTCTGACCGTTGGGGAGACGGAGAATCCCGCATATTCCAGGATGACCGTGGTGGCCAGGGGAGACGATGAGATTTTGGAGCAGATCCACAAGCAGCTTGACAAGCTGGTGGACGTCATTGAGATCAAGGAGTTGAAGTCTCATACGACATCCGTCTGCAGGGAGCTGGTGCTCTTAAAGGTAGAGACAGCGCCGGAGGAGAGAGATCAGCTTCTTTCCATTGTAAATATATTCCGGGCGAAGGTCATTGATGTGGCGGAGGATTCCCTGATCATTGAGCTGACTGGAAACCAGGCGAAGGTGGATGCGTTCCTGCGTCTGATCCACGGCTTTACGGTTCGGGAGATGGCGAGGACAGGTCTTACGGGTCTTGAAAGAGGCGGCGTATCACCCATAAATTAAAATCTATTACGATATTCATGGAGGAATGAATTATGGCGAAGATTTATTATCAGGAGGATTGTAATTTATCTCTGCTGGAGGGCAAGACCATTGCAGTGATCGGTTACGGCAGCCAGGGACATGCCCAGGCGCTCAATGCAAAGGAGTCCGGCTGCAATGTAGTCATTGGCCTTTACGAGGGCAGCAAGTCCTGGGCGAAGGCAGAAGCACAGGGCTTTCAGGTGTATACGGCGGCCGAGGCTGCAAAGAAAGCCGATATTATCATGATCCTGATCAACGACGAGAAGCAGGCGAAGATGTATAAGGAGTCCATCGAGCCCAACCTGGAGCCCGGAAACATGCTGATGTTCTCCCACGGCTTTGCGATCCATTTCGGACAGATCGTACCTCCGAAGGATGTGGACGTATCCATGATCGCTCCCAAGGGACCCGGACACACCGTGAGAAGCGAGTATCAGGCCGGCAAGGGTGTTCCCTGCCTGATTGCCGTACAGCAGGATGCAACCGGCAAGGCTCATGATCTGGCTCTGGCTTATGCGCTGGCTATCGGCGGTGCAAGGGCCGGCGTGCTTCAGACCACTTTCCGCGAGGAGACCGAGACAGATCTCTTTGGTGAGCAGGCGGTTCTCTGCGGCGGTGTGACTGCCCTTATGAAAGCCGGATTTGAGACGCTGGTGGAAGCCGGATACGAGCCGGAGAGCGCATATTTCGAGTGCATCCATGAGATGAAGCTGATTGTGGATCTGATCTATGAGAGCGGTTTTGCAGGAATGAGATACTCTATCTCCAACACTGCGGAGTACGGCGATTACATCACCGGACCGAAGATTGTCACCGACGAGACGAAGAAAGCCATGAAGAAGATCCTGTCCGACATTCAGGACGGCACCTTTGCAAAGGATTGGCTGGCTGAGAACCAGGTGAACGCTCCTCACTTCAAGGCTATGAGAAGAAGAGAGGCGGCCCATCAGCTGGAGGCTGTCGGTACGGAGCTCCGGAAGCTTTACAGCTGGAACGGTACCAATAAGCTGATCGATAACTAAAGCAATTGCACGGTTGTATTAATTGTAAATGATAGTAAAACGGGGTGCAGATATTCTCACGGATTGGTTGAGTTTCCAATTCAGGGAGGTGTCTGTACTCCGTTGTTTTTATTTTGGAGAATACTTTTTTGCGAGAACACAAATTTTTCACAATTAAATTAGCACTCATCTCTTGACAGTGCTGACAATAAGTGTTATATTACGTGTAGAACAAAGAGAACAAAAGAAATGAACCGGAAAAGTTCTCGGAGTTTAAAAATAAAAGAAACGTTTATAATAAAAGCAAAATGAATGGAGGAATGCATGATGTTGTTACCTAGTATTTTTGGAGAGAATTTGTTTGACGAGATGATGGATTTTTCCTGGGATAAGGATTTCTGGGGAAGAAGAAGCCCGATGTATCAGAAGAGTGAGAAGAATCTGATGAAGACGGATGTGAAGGAGACGGAAGGCGCCTATGAGGTGGCCATCGACCTGCCCGGCTTCAAGAAGGAAGATGTGAATGCTTCCCTGGAGAACGGTTACCTGACCATCAGCGCTGCGAAGAATGAGAGTAAGGATGAGAAGGATGAGAACGGAACCTATATCCGCAGAGAACGTTACTGCGGAAGCTGTTCCAGACGCTTCTTTGTCGGGAATAGTGTGAAGGAAGAAGATATCCGGGCGAAATTTGAGGATGGCATCTTGAAGCTTTCCGTAGCCAAGAAGGAGCCGCAGCTTGAGACCAGGAAGGGCTGTATTGCCATCGAAGGGTGATTGGCCCGGAGGAAAACGGGTCAAAGAAAAAAGAGGAGAATGTCCCCTGTGCAGTTTTCGCACAGGGGATTTTTGGGTGGATTTTTTTTAGGAGTTTGCTATAATAAGACTGCGGCCTCATGGTGGCCGCAGAACAGATGACAAATGGAGAATAACAGATGAGGGGAAAGGATTTCATGATAAATCGAAGCTCTGCGGAAAAGGAGGATTTATGACAAATAGCAAATTAACGAAAAACAGAGGATTTTTGGAGAGAAGAAGGTTTATAAAAGGCAGAAGGGCGGCCGTGTGGGCTCTTGGGGTAACTTTTCTGTGCGGGATAGCTGTTTCCGGGTGCGGCAAGGGACAGACAGACCTGGAAAGCCCGAAGATCGAGGAGACGGAAGCGGAGACGGCGCCGGAGAATCAGGAGGACAGGAAGCAGGAAGAGCGGGTGGGGCTTGGGACATTCACGGCCATAACGGTGGATGGACAGACCGTCACCCAGGAGGATATTGCGAAGAAGGATGCGACGCTTCTCAATTTCTGGGCGACTTACTGCGGCCCCTGTATCGAAGAACTGCCGGAGATCGCCAGGCTTGCGGAAAGCCTGCCGGAAAACGTGCAGATCATGACGGTTTGCCTGGATGCAGGGACGGATACGGACGCAGCAGAGAAGATTCTTGCAGAGGCGGGGTTTGAGGGAATGACTTTAGTGAGCGGTGACGGCGGACTGGCTGAAGTGGTCGGCGGGATCATGTATACACCTACGACGATCGTGGTAGATGCGGAAGGATATATAGTCGGTGATGCAGTCATCGGCGGGCAGGAACATCTGGCAGAGGTATATACGGCGGCCATCAACGAAGCCTTGAAAGCATCGGGAAAAGCGGAGATTACATATGCGGGGGAATAGGGCAAAGCGGAGGATTTTCTCCTTTACCCTGCTGGCGGTCTCTCTTCTGTTTATCGTCATTGGCCTTGTGCGGCAGGAATATTTGGAGGTTCTGCAGAAGGCGGTGAGGATTTGCCTGGAGTGTATCGGGATCGGATAGGAGGAGAATTGCCCTGAAATAGAAAAACTGATGTTGGGAAAGAGTTGACGGATAAAAACGAACTTATTATAATTAGGGAAGAGAGAAAAATAGACTTGAAAAGGCGAGTGGAGCAGATGAAGTGCCTGCTGGTTGCAATTAATGCGAAATATATTCATTCCAATCTGGCTGTCTACAGCCTGAAGTCCTGCGTACCGGAAACCGGGGACGTGTGCGGCTTTCAAGTGGAGCTTGCAGAGTATACGATCAACCACCGGGCAGCGGAAATCCTGGACGATATCTATATGAGAAAGGCGGATCTCCTCTGTTTTTCCTGCTATATCTGGAATATTGAGCATGTGAAGACCCTGGTGCGGAATCTGAAGCGGCTGCGGCCGGAGGTTCCCATCTGGCTCGGCGGGCCGGAGGTGTCCTACGATCTTGAGAGGCAGCTGGCCTTGCTGCCGGAGGTGGACGGGATTCTTTATGGAGAGGGGGAACAGAGCTTCCCTCAATTACTGCGTTTTTATGGAGGGGGCGGTCTTCCGGCCGGGAGCGCTTACCGGGATGAAGCCGGCCGGGCAGTGATTACGCCGCCGGGAGCGCCCGTCTGCATGGACGAACTTCCTTTTGTCTATGAAACCTTGTGGGATGCGGAGGATTTCGGAAACCGGATTCTTTATTATGAGACCAGCCGGGGTTGTCCATTTTCCTGCAGCTACTGTCTTTCTTCTATAGACAAACAGCTGCGGTTTCGCTCTCTTTCAAAGGTTTATGAGGAATTGGGCTTTTTTTTGGAGAAAAGGGTTCCGCAGGTGAAATTTGTAGACCGGACCTTTAATTGCAGAAAGGACCGGGCCCTGGCTGTCTGGGAGTTTCTGCGGGAGCATGATAACGGCGTGACCAATTTCCATTTTGAGATCGGCGCGGAGCTTTTGGATGAGGAATGCCTGGCGCTTCTTGAAACTATGCGGCCGGGCCTGGTACAGCTTGAGATCGGCGTGCAGTCGGCCAATCCGGAAACCTTGAAGGCTATCCGCCGGGAGTCGGATCTGAAAAAGCTTCGTCTGGTGACGGAGCGGGTGGGGCAGGGAAGAAATATCTGCCAACATCTGGATCTGATCGCCGGACTGCCCTATGAGGACTATGAAAGCTTTGGCCATTCTTTTGACGAAGTGTATTCCATGAGGCCGGACGAATTGCAGCTTGGATTTTTGAAGGTGCTGAAGGGGACGCAGATGTATGAGGAGGCGGATCACTATCATATCCTGTATCAGGCAGAGGCGCCCTTTGAAGTGCTTCGGACTCCATGGCTTTCCCATGAGGATCTGATCTGCCTGAAGCAGGTGGAGGAGATGGTGGAGATTTATTATAACAGCCGTCAGTTTCTTCATTCGATGAAATGGCTGCTTTCCTTTTTTGGACGGCCCTTCCTGATGTACGAGAGTCTTGGGCGGGCCTGGGCGGCGCGGAATATGGGAAAGCGCAGGCATATGCGGGCAGCCCTCTATGAGTTTCTTTTGCATTATGCGGAGGAAGAAATTCCGGAAGCGGCAGAGAGATTTAGAAAGCCGCTGACCATCGACTATTACCTGCGGGAGAATGCAAAGAAGCGCCCGGGATTTGCCCCGGAAACAGAGCATTATAAGGAGGAGATCCGCGCGAGGCTCAAAGAGCGTTTTCCGGAAAGGCCGGTGAAGCAGCTTCTTGTGGAGTTCCATGTGGAGGTATTCCCTTCTCCGGTCTCGGCGGGAGAAGAGTATTGGCTGTTTGACTACGGGCACAGGGATCCGCTGACAGGAAATGCGGACTGCATACGGCTGTGAAGAAAAGAGATCAAACTCTGTAAATAGAATGTGCATGACGGACGAGGAGGGTAGTAGATGTTGCGTGTAAATAGTCAGAAAACAAAGAGAATACTTGTCGGCGTGGTGGCCATCGTGCTGGTGCTCGCTATGGTGGCGCCAATGGTTTTAAGCGCTGTGTTATAAGAGAAATAACAATATCATGTAAAAACGTGAGAGGAAGGAATGCGTGATGAAAAAACGATGTGTAAGAATGCTTGCGGCGGCCCTTGCGGTAACTTTTCTGGTTCCGGGGCCTGCAGCATTTGCGGCGGAGGACAATGAGGAGACAAGACAGACAGGTGAGGCAGAAACCCTGGATGATTTGGACGGGGAGGAGCGGCGGGGAAATGGCACAGAGCCTGGGGCGGCCGCCGTATCTCCGGAAGCTCAGAGAAAATCCCTCAAGGAAGCGCTGGAAAAGAGCTTCTACGAGGAGGATGCGGTCATTGCGGACGGTGTGTTTATCGGCACGGTCGACGTGAGCGGCATGACGGCGGAACAGGCGCTGGAGGCGGTTTTGTCTTATACGGACGATATTGGGAAGAAAACCCTGACTGTGACATTGGAGGGGGCCGACGGGCTGGAACCGATTACGACGACAGCGGCAGAACTGGGGCTCCATACAGAGGATATTTCCGGGGTTGTCATGGAAGCGCTGGCCCTTGGAAAGGGCGGAAATCTGATTGTCCGTTATAAGGCGGAGAAGGATCTGCAGGCCAGCAATCAGGTTTATGAATTTGGGATGGCGATTGATGATGACAAAGTGGAGCGGTTTATCACAGAGGAGACGGCAGCTCTCTCCGTGGAACCGGTTGATGCCGAGATTACTCGGGTGAGCGGTGGATTTTCTGTCACCGACAGTAAGACCGGGGTGAAGGTGGATGTCCCTGCGACAGTTTCGGCTATCACAGAAGCCTTTAAGGACTGGAACAGAGAGGATCTTTCTATGGCGGCTGTGGCAGAGATCATCGAGCCGGAGCGGTCGACACAGATGCTCTCCCAGATTCAGGACAAATTGGGAAGCTTTTCGGCCTCTACCAGTGACCGGAGCAGCGGGAAGATGCAGAATTTGAGCCGCGGCGTGGAGCTGACCAACGGGATTCTGCTCATGCCGGGAGACGTCTGGTCCATGCATGATGCCCTGGCTCCTTTTTCGGCAGCAAACGGATATACGCAGCAGATTGCTTATCAGTCCGGCGGTTATGTGCAGGAGTACGGCGGCGGAATCTGCCAGCTGGCTACGACGCTTTATAACACTGCCCTTCGGGCGGAGGTTCACATTTCCAAGCGTTCGAACCATTCCATGGTAGTGTATTATACGGATTTTGGTCTGGATGCGACTATTAACGACGGAGGCAGCAAGGATCTGGAGCTGACCAATGATTTTGACTTCCCCATTTATATTGAAGGCTATCACAATGGCAGCGGAGAGGTCACTTACACGATTTGGGGGAAAGAGACCAGGCCGGAAAATCGGACCCTCCGGTTTTACGGAAAAACTCTGAGCAAGGAGTCTGTGCCTGAGCAGATCATTGAGGATCCGACTCAGCCGATCGGCTATGAGCATGTGGAGCAGGCCAGTTCCTATCCGGCAGTGACGGCGGAGGCCTATAAGGAAATTTTGATTGACGGCGAGGTGGTTGAGACTATCAGGCTTCATACGGATAAATACATCGCCTCTCCCAGGAAGATAATCCGGGGAACGGCGCAGCCTGTCGATCCCAACACGGGACTGCCCATCGATCCCAATGCGCCGGCGACACCGGAGACACCGGCTCCTACGCCGGAGACGCCGGCTCCCACACCGGAAACTACGGCTCCTGCGCCGGAGACGCCGGCCCCTGCGCCAGAGACGCCGACAGAAACGCCGGCCTCCTAGTGCCGGGCCTGTCAAAAAAGAGCTTCGTTCTTTTGCGGAACGGGGCTCTTTTTGCATTACAATGTTTACAAATATTCCGTTTTATATACATTCCTTTCTTTTTCTTGAAGAACTTGTAAAACTTGTTGCAATACTTTTAAGATTCTATGACTAGCCTTGAAATTCGAAAAACATATGTTACAATGGATGGAACGCGGGGGGAGAGATAACAGGTTAGGTGAAGGAAGGGAAAAATTTTATGAAAAAAAGATTTGCAAGGACGGTGGCTGCAATTCTGTCCGCGGCGGCGCTGATGTCGGGGGCGGCATATGCGACCGGGGAGGATGGAGAAACATCAGGGACGGAGGCGGCGAGTCCGGAAGAAACAAGCCCAGAAGAAACGAAGCCGGAAGAGACAGATTCCGGGGAAATAAATGCGGGAGAAACAGAAAAGGCTTTGGAGGAGGCACTGGAGAAAAGTCTGTTTGCGGAGGATGAGGTGATCGCGGACGGTGTCTATATCGATCAGATTAATGTGAGCGGGATGACGGCTAAGGAGGCGCTCAGGGCGGTTCTGGCCTATGTGGAGGAGACGGAAAAGAAGACCATGACCGTGACCTTGGAGGGAGCCGACGAGGTGGAGCCCATCAGGGTGACGGCGAAGGAACTGGGGCTTCGCACAGACGACCTTGCCGAAATTGTTATGAAAGCCCTGGCCCTGGGGAAGGGAGGGAATTTGATTGCCCGATATAAGGCGGAAGCGGATTTGAAAGTCAGCAATCAGGTGTATGAGATCGGGCTTGCCGTCGACCCGGAGGAGGTAAGCCGGTTTGTGGCGGAACAGACGGGCAGCCTTTCCGTGGATCCGGTTGACGCGGTTCTCACCAGAACCGGAGACGGTTTTTCTGTCAGTGAGAGCCGGACAGGAATCAAGGTAGACGTTCCTGCCACTGTGTCGGCTGTGCAGGAGACTTTTCGGGATTGGAACAGAGAGGATGTGACCGTGGGGGCGGTGGCGGAGATCACCAGGCCGAAGTACACGAGTGAGATGCTCTCCCAGATTCAGGATCCCCTGGGGCAGTTTTCTACCGGAAACAGCGACAGGAGCGGCGGGAAGCTGCAGAACGTACAGCGGGGAGTGGATCTCACCACCGGCATTTTGATTATGCCGGGAGAGAGCTGGTCCATGCATGATGCCCTGGCGCCTTTTACGGCGGAAAACGGCTATACCATGCAGATCGCTTATCAGGGAAACTCTTATGTGAAGGAGTACGGCGGCGGAATCTGCCAGCTTGCCACCACCCTATACAATGCGGCCCTCCGGGCGGAGGTGAACATTTCCAAACGTTCCAATCATTCCATGGTGGTGGGATATACCAAGTGGGGACTGGATGCAACCATCAATGACGGCGGCAGTAAGGATTTGGAGCTGACCAACGACTTTGATTTTCCCATTTACATTGAGGCTGTCCATAATGGGAGCGGGAAGGTGACTTACACCATATGGGGAAAGGAGACCAGGCCGGCGGGCAGGACTCTGGAGTTTACCAACGAGATTTTAAGTGAGGAATATCTGCCCGACGAGGTGAGCATCAATCCCGGGCTGGCGCCGGGAGAGGAAAGGAAGCTGGAATCCGGATATCCCAAGGCGACGGTGGAGGCCTATAAGGAAATTTACGAGAACGGGGTTTTGATGGACAGGATCAGACTCCATACGGACAAATATCTGGCAAAGGCCAAAAAGATAGAGCGGGGGCCGGATGTGCCCGTCGATCCAGGTACGGATCCGAGCGGAGGCCAGCCGGCCGACCCGAACGCAGGCCAGCCACAGACACCGCCCGCCACAGAGCAGACACCGCCCGCCACGGAGCAGACGCCGCCTGCCACGGAACCCTCCACGGAGGCGACAGAAGCGCCGCCATCTGCACCTGAGCCTGTACCGGAGGCATAGGGACGGAGAAGGATGCGGGACAAAAAGGAAAAACCTGGTGCGCGGAACCGGAGAATATGTTATACTTTACAGAGGCCCCATTCCTTTTCGGGAATGGAGGCCTCTGTTTTCAGGAGGAATGTGTATGAGACCGGGACAGGATCTGGTGATCGGAGGTTTTGTCGGGCTGGGGGGAACTGTATATGCGGCCGGGCGTCTGGAGGAGCGTCTGCTGAGGACATTGCCGCGGGATTTTCTCCGTGGGGCCATGGACTTCCGGAGGGAGCTGGAGAGAAGGCCGGAGGAATCCGTTCAGGTTGAGGGAGGAATTGCCGTCATGGAACCGGTGGGAGAAGGCGGTATCCTGGCGGCACTATGGAATATGGCCAGGCGGCATGGGACCGGCTTTAAGGTATATTTGCGGAGGATTCCGATTCGTCAGGAGACTATTGAGATCTGTGAGGCGCTGGGGCTTAATCCCTATGGGCTGAGGTCCGGCGGCTGTACCTTGTTTGCAGCAGATAACGGGAATGATATTTTATATCAACTGGAGGAGGCAGGTATCCGCGGAGCCGTGATCGGAAAGGTTACGGAGGGCAGAGACTGTTTGCTTTTGAACGGGGAAGTCCGAAGCTTCCTGAATCGGCCTGCCCCGGATGAGGTGGAAAAACTGAGGGAAAAGACGGAGGATGTACAGTCATGGAGCAATTTCCTGCGATGAATATCGTACTTTTGGAGCCGGAGATGCCGGCCAACACAGGGAACATCGGCCGTACCTGCGTGGCGACGGGAAGCCGTCTTCATCTGATTGAACCGCTGGGCTTTCAGGTCAATGAAAAAGCGGTGAAGCGGGCGGGGCTCGACTATTGGGACAAGCTGGATGTGACGGTGTATGATTGTTACCGGGATTTTTTGGAGCGGAATCCCCGGGCAGCCAAGAGGCTTTATATGGCGTCCACCAAAGCGCCGAGAGCCTATACGGAGGTCTCTTATGAGCCGGGGGCCTATCTGATGTTCGGCAAGGAGAGCGCCGGGATTCCGGAGGCGCTTTTGGCAGAGCACAAAGAGACGGCGGTCCGTATTCCTATGCTTTCGGATATCCGCTCTTTAAACCTGGCCAACTCGGTGGCTATTGTGCTCTATGAGGCTCTCCGGCAAAATCAGTTTGCCCATATGCAGTTTACGGGGGAACCCAGGAGCTTTTCCTGGGAACAGGTATAGAAGGAAATGACAGAGAAGCATTGCTGTCGATATATCTAAAAAATGCCCTTGGTTGCAGAGATCAGGGCGGCAGGGAGGAACGAGAAATGATCGATGTGAGAAGCGACACAGTGACACAGCCGACAAGCAGGATGCGGGAGGCCGCCTTTTCTTGTGCCGTCGGGGACGACGTATACCGGGACGACCCGACGGTGAACCGGCTGGAAGAGCGGGCGGCGGAAATTCTCGGAAAAGAGGCGGCGCTGTTTCTTACCAGCGGGACCCAGAGTAACCAGACTGCCATTATGACTTGGACAAACCGGGGAGAGGAGATCATCGTCAGCGACTCGGCCCACATCTATGAACACGAGGTGGGAGCCGTGGCAGTGCTCTCCGGGGCCAATATGCGGACTCTCCATTTTGAAAACGGGGTGCCGGACAGCGCCATGATTGAGGACGCCATCTGTGAGGAGGATATCCATCGACCGGTGACCTCCCTGATCTGTCTGGAAAATGCCCTGGCAAACGGGAGAGTGGTTCCGCTCTCCGCCATGAAGGAGATTTATGAGATGGCGGACAGGCGGGGAATTCCGGTTCATCTCGACGGGGCCAGGTGCTTTAATGCGGCGGTGGCCCTGGGCGTGGACATCAAAGAGCTGACCCGCTATGCGGACTCGGTCTCCTGCTGTCTCTCCAAGGGGCTCTGCGCTCCGGTGGGAAGTGTGCTGGCGGGGAAGAAAGACTTTATCGAGAGGGCGAGGAAGAATCGCAAGCTTCTGGGCGGCGGCATGCGGCAGGCAGGAATCCTCGCGGCCCCGGCTCTGATTGCCATTGAGGAGATGCCGAAGCGGCTTTTCGAGGATCATGAAAACGCAAAGCGCCTGGCAGAGGGGCTTTGCCGGATTCCCGGAGTGGTCTGTGATCAGGAGGCGGTGGAGATCAACATGGTGTTTTTCAGGATGGAAGCAGATGCTAAGGTGCGCGCCGCCTATCCGAAATACCTTCTGGACCACGGCATTCTGGTGAATGATGAGAATCACGGGATGTTCCGGATGGTGACCAATGCAGATGTGACGAGGGAGGACGTGGACATAATTTTAAAGGTTACGAGAGAATATCTGGGCATGGAAGACTGAAGGCGAACCAGGAATATAGAATAAAAAAGCACTGACATCAGGAGATTTTGAGAAAAAGATTTTTCGGTGTCAGTGTTTTTTCTGCATTTTCCTCTTGACATTCATACGTTAATATTGTATATATTATATATACACAATATTGCGTACCCATGGGAGAGTTACAGATGAATATTTTTATCAGCAATGCAAACGGCGAACCGATCTACCAGCAGATCGTGACCCAGTTCAAGGCGAAGATTCTTGCCGGTGAGCTTGCGGAGGGAGACGCGCTTCCGTCCATGCGGCTTTTGGCGAAGGAGCTTCGGATCAGCGTGATTACCACCAAGAGGGCCTACGAGGAGCTGGAGCGGGAGGGGTTCATTGTTTCCTATACCGGGAAAGGAAGCTTTGTGGCCGCCCCCAATCGGGAGTTTTTGAGGGAGCAGAAGTTCAAGGAGGCGGAAGGCTACCTGGAAAAGGCTGCGGACGCTGCCAGGACAGGCGGAATTTCGGCGGGAGAGCTTTTGGAAATGTTGAATCTCCTTCTGGAAGAATAAAAGGAATTGAGGAGAAATATCATGCAGGACGCATTGAAGCTAAAAGGAGTATCGAAACGGTATCAGGGCTTTGCCCTGGAGGATGTGAGTCTTACCCTGCCTTCCGGGTGTATCATGGGTTTTATCGGGGAGAACGGAGCCGGAAAGACGACCACCATCAAATTGATCCTGGATATGATCAGGCGGGATGGCGGAAGTATCGAGGTGTTCGGAGAGGACTGCCGGACCATGAAGCGGGAAGCCTGGGAAGAGATCGGCGTAGTTCTTGACAGCTGCGGGTTTTCTGAGGAGCTGACGGCTGCCCATGTGGGCCGGATTATGGCAGGGATTTACCGGAGCTGGGATGGGGCAGAATTTGAACGGCTGCTTGCAAACTATCATGTGGATCGGAATAAGCGGGTGAAGGAGTACTCCAGGGGAATGAAGATGAAGCTTTCCCTGGCGGTGGCCATGGCTCATGACACGAGGCTTCTGATCCTGGATGAGGCCACCAGCGGACTGGATCCAGTGGCGAGGGAGGAACTCTTGGAAAGCTTCCAGGATTTTATTCAGGATGAGAGGAGGAGCATCTTTATCTCTTCCCATATCATCAGCGATTTGGAAAAGATCTGTGACTATATCACCTTTATTCACAAGGGCAATATTTTGTTTTCGGAAGAAAAAGATTTACTTCTGGAAAACCACGGAATTTTCCACGGGACGAGAGAAGCTCTGAGGGAACTTCCGGGGAAAGCGGTGGCGGGAATCAGGGAGAGCGCTTTTGGCGTGGAAGCCCTGGTGCGCCGGGACCGGGCGCCCGGCGGCCTGGCACTTGAAAAGGCGGGACTGGAAGACATTATGTTATTTTACAGCAGGGAGGAGAAATAGATGAAGGGACTTCTTAAAAACGAATTTTTTACCATGCGGCGGGTGATTCTCCTGTACGCCGGAGTGCTGCTGCTCTATTATCTCCTGGGTGTGTTCGGCACGCAGATGGCGGGGGTTCAGATCTTTTCCGTGTTTTTTTGCACCATGTTGGTGATCAGCTCTTTTTCCTACGAGGAAAAGAGCGGGTGGAGCACTTATGTGAATGTGCTTCCTGTGAGCCGGAGCCAGATTGTCTTTTGCAAGTACTTGTTTGCTGTGATCTGTATGGCGGTCGCTGCCGCTTTTGGACTTCTGGTTCAGAGCGGGATGAACTTAAAGAACGGAGATCCGGTTTTTCAGGATGTCTGGGTGGCGGGGGCGGCAGTCATTGTCGCCAGTCTGTTCCTTTCCGTTGTGCTGCCGGTGCTTTTCAAGGTGGGGGCGGAAAAAAGCCGTGTGGTTCTCGTTTTGATCTTTTTGATTCCATTTGCGGTGGCCCTCGTGGCAGAGAAGGCCGGGATCAAAATCCATGTTTCGGCGGAACAGCTTCTTTCCCTGCTCCCGGCGATGGGATTTGGGGTGGCGGCCGTCTTGCTGCTCTCCTGTGCGGTCTCCATGGAAATTTATAAGAGAAAGGAATTTTAGAGAAAAAAAACGCGGGATCATCGATAGGCTGAGACTATAGAGAAAATTTATTTTATGAGAGGTACACAGAGCATGCGGGAACAGTGGCGCATATATGGGAAAAAAGCAGATTTCAAGGGGATTTCGGAGTGTTTTGACATTGACCAGGTGACAGCCCGGATTATCCGAAATCGGGATGTCAGTGAGACAGAGGACATCGAACGGTATCTTCGGGGGACGCTGGCTGACTGTGATTCTCCATTTCTGATGGGGGGGATGGAGGAAACAGTGGAGATTTTGGGAAGGAAAATCAGCGGAGGAAAACTCATCCGGGTGGTCGGGGATTATGATGTGGACGGGATTTGCGCCACCTATATTTTGATGCAGGCGCTGGGACGGCTGGGGGCGGAAGTGGACTGTGATATCCCCGACCGGATCAAAGACGGATACGGGATCAATGTGCGGCTGATCGATGAGGCGGCTGCGGACGGCGTTGACACCCTGCTGACCTGTGACAATGGGATTGCTGCGAAAAGCCAGATTGCCCACGCAAAGGAGCTGGGGATGACCGTGCTGGTGACGGATCACCATGAGGTACCCTTTGAGGAGGAGGGAGAGGGGGAGAAGCGGGAGCTTCTTCCCCCTGCGGATGTGGTGGTGAATCCGCACCGGTCGGGATGCAGGTATCCCTTTAAGCTGCTTTGCGGGGCGGCCATTGCCTATAAGCTGGCCCAGGCTCTCTATGAAACCTGGGGGATTCCGAAGGAGGAGCTCTCTCCTTTTGTGGAGGCGGCGGCCCTGGCAACGGTGTGTGACGTGATGCTTCTGCAGGGAGAAAACAGGATCCTGGTGAAAGAAGGACTGAAGCGGATGGCGGACTCCGGGATCCTGGGACTGCGGATGCTCATTGAGGTAAACGGACTGCACGCGGAGGCGCTGGGATGTTACCATCTGGGGTTTGTCCTGGGCCCCTGCCTCAATGCGGGGGGGAGGCTGGACACGGCGAAGAAGTCCCTGGCCCTGCTTCTTTCGGAGAAAAAATCGGAAGCGGAAAAGCTGGCCTGGGAATTAAAGGAGCTGAATGACAGAAGGAAGGATATGACGGTAAAGAGTGTGGAAGCCGCCGTATATAATATAGAAGAAACCGGTATCAAAAAGGATGATGTGTATGTGGTCTACCTGCCGGAATGCCACGAAAGCCTGGCGGGAATTGTGGCCGGGAAGATACGGGAAAAGTATAATCACCCGGTTTTCGTGATCACAAAGGCGGAGTCGGGCTTGAAGGGCTCCGGAAGAAGCATCAAGCCCTATTCCATGTATGAGCATTTGGTCAGGTGTCAGGAATATTTGACAGCCTTTGGCGGCCATCCCATGGCGGCGGGACTCTCGCTGCCGGAGGAAAATCTGGAACCTCTTCGGGCAGCCCTGAATCAGGACAGCGGCCTTTCGGAGGAGGACTTTGTTAAGCAGGTATGGATCGATGTGCCCATGCCTTTTTCCTATGTAACGGAGGAATTACTCTCTGAGTTCCGTCTTCTGGAGCCCTTTGGAAACGGGAATGAGAAGCCGCTGTTTGCCCAGAAAAATCTGCTGGTCCGGCAGAAAAGTATAATCGGAAAAAATAAAAACGTGTTGAAATTTCTGTTATCCGACGAGGGAGGAAGGAACATAAACGGAATTATGTTCCAAAATGCAGAGGAGACGGATCAGATCATCCGGGAGGGAGACCGGATTGCCGTCACCTATTACCCGGAGCTCCATGAATATATGGGAAGGCGGACCATGCAGATGCAGATTCTGGGCTGTCAGCCGGAAAACCGCCTGGAGAAAGGGCGGAGAACCCTTGAGGGAAGGTATGATGATCGAGAAAAATAGGAATTTCGGTTGCCAAGGGAATCCTGGAATACTATAATAGGAAGAGACGCGGAGGAAAACCGCAGAAACGGAGGGGAAGACCATGAAGAAAATAGAAGAGTACGTGAGAAGTATTCCGGACTTTCCGGAGGAGGGCATTATTTTCCGGGATGTCACTTCGATCCTGCAGGATGCGGACGGGCTCCATCTGGCCATTGATCTTTTGCAGGAAACTCTTGCGGGAATTGATTTTGATGTGGTGGTGGGACCGGAGTCCAGAGGGTTTATTTTCGGCGTGCCCATTGCCTATAATCTCCACAAGGCATTTGTGCCGGTGAGGAAAAAAGGAAAGCTGCCCTGTGAGACGGTGGAGATGGAATATGAGCTGGAGTATGGCAGTGCGGTCATCGAGATGCACAAGGATTCCATTACACCGGGACAGAAGGTGGTCATTATCGATGACCTGATCGCGACAGGCGGAACCATAGAAGCCATTGTCAAGTTGGTGGAGAGTCTTGGCGGTGAGGTGGTGAAGATCAGCTTTGTCATGGAGCTGGCAGGTCTTAAGGGCCGCGAAAAGCTTGCGGGATATGATGTCTCCAGCGTGATTTGCTACGAAGGGAAATAAATTGGCGGTAAGATTATGAAAGAAAAAAAGATTTTCCCCAGGAAGAAACGGGGATTAAGCACCACCAGGATCATCGCACTGGGCTTTGCGGCGGCGATCCTGGTGGGCGCCTTCATTTTGATGCTTCCGGTCTCCGCGGCAGACGGAACTTGGACCAATCCCATTGACGCGCTGTTCACGGCTACGACCAGCATCTGTGTGACGGGGCTTGTGACGGTGACGACAGCGGCCCATTGGAGCCTGTTTGGCCAGATTGTGATCCTTATTCTGGCGCAGCTGGGGGGTCTCGGCGTTATCACGGCAGCCATGTGCGTTCTGATTTTGGTTGGGAAAAGGATTACACTTAAGGATCGGATGCTGATTCAGGAAACCTACAATATGGATACCCTTTCCGGCCTGGTTAAATTGGTGGTAAGGATTGTAAAGGGGACTTTTTTGCTGGAAGGGATCGGGGCGGTTCTCTACGCGACGGTATTTATTCCCGAATACGGCTTTTTTCCGGGCCTTTGGAAATCCATATTCAATGCGGTTTCGGCTTTCTGCAATGCGGGGATGGATGTGCTGGGGGAGAGCAGCCTCCGTGCCTATGCGGAAAATCCGGTGGTCAATATCACAACGATACTTCTGATTATTCTAAGCGGTCTCGGTTTTATCGTCTGGTGGAACCTTATTGATTCCTGGAGGGGGAGGAAGAAACGGAGGCGGGGCTTCGCGGCAGGATTGACCATACATACGAAGCTGGTGCTGATCATGACGTCCGCTCTGGTGTTTGGCGGAGCTCTGCTGTTTTTTCTTTTTGAATACCGCAATCCGGCGACCATCGGGAATATGGGGGCAGGGAGCAAGGTGATGGCTTCCGTTTTCCAGTCGGTGACTACGAGAACTGCAGGCTTTGAGACCATTCCTCAGGCGAATCTGACGGAGGGGTCCACCCTTCTGACCATGATATTGATGCTGATCGGAGGTTCCCCGGCCGGAACCGCGGGGGGCATTAAGACCACTACGGTGGGAATCCTGTTTCTGATTATATTGTCCACGGTTCGGGGAAAGCGGGAGACGGAATTCATGAAGCGGAGAATTTCCGAAGATGCGGGGCGGACAGCGCTGACGGTAGTGGGACTTGCGCTTATGGTAGTAATCGGAGCGTCTTTTCTCCTGTTCGCCACAGACGGTCTGGAATTTAAGGATACGGTCTATGAGGTGGTGTCGGCCATGGGAACGGTAGGGCTGAGCAGGGGGATCACTTCCGGCTTAAGCACGGTCGGAAAGATGATTATTATAGTAGTCATGTATATCGGGCGGATCGGACCGGTAACGCTGGCTTTGGCTTTGGCCATGAAGCGGAGAGGGAAGGATCAGGGCATTTCTCTTCCGGAGGAACGGATTTTGATTGGGTGATGATTTGAGAGTCCGGGGAAAGCCGGCAGATGCAGAAAAGCGCGGAATTATGGGAATGTTCAGCTAAAAACGCGAAAGAAATAAAAGAAGAAAAAAAGAAACAAAAAAGTTTCAAAACAAAACAGAATATGCCGCGACGGCTAATTTTGAACTGTTTTGTCAGGAAAGGCGGACCAAAATGGCGAAAAAAGAATTTGCAGTTTTCGGGTTGGGGGAATTTGGAAGCAGCATTGCGATCACTCTGGAGGAGAGCGGCTGTCAGGTGCTGGCCGTGGACAGCAGGGAGGAGCGGGTTCAGAATATCTCGGAATTTGTTACTCACGCGGTTTGCGCCAATGTGGCCGAACAGGCGGTGGTGAGGTCCTTCGGGGTCCACAATATGGACGGGGTGATTGTGGGAATCGGAGAAAATCTGGAGTCCAGCATTATGGCGACCATCTGTGCCAAGGAATGCGGTGTGCCGTATGTGCTTGCGAAGGCCAACAGCGATATGCATGCGGCGGTATTAAAAAAGGTGGGGGCCGATCAGGTGATCTTCCCGGAAAAGGCCACAGGAATCCGGCTGGGGCGAAATCTGGCCTCCGGCAATTTTCTCGACACCATTGAGTTGTCCAAAAAGTTCAGTATGGTGGAGATCGAGGTTCCTTCCAAATGGATTGGCAAGAGCATCCGGGAACTGAATCTTCGGAGGAGGGGGATCAACATCATTGCCAGAAAAGGCGATCTGGAGGATATTGTCCTGATTGTGGATCCGGACCGGGTGATCGAAGGCACGGAGACTTTTATTATTATTGGAAGCAACAAGGATCTGGAGCGGGAACTTTTGTAGGCGGAGGTCCAGGCAGACGGGAGTATTTATGAGGATCGACAGTGCGAAGAGCAATCAGGTAAAGCAGGTGGCGGCCCTTCAGAAAAAGGCTAGATACAGGAGAGAGCTGGGAGAGTTTGTGGTGGAGGGCATAAAAATGGTGCGGGAGGCTCCGAGGGAGAGATTGCTTTCTGTTTATGCTGCGGATTCCTTCCTGGAACAGGGCGGAGAAGGGAAGCTTGGCGGCATTCCTTTTACGGCCGTATCGGATCAGGCCTTTAAGGCAATGGCGGATACACAGACTCCCCAGGGGGTTTTGGCAGTGGTGAAAGCCATGGAATGGAGGCGGGAGGATTTTTCGGCTGGGGGAAGAGCGCTGCTTCTGTTTCTGGAAAATATCCAGGATCCCGGCAATCTGGGGACTATTTTCCGGGCCGGGGAGGGAGCCGGGGTGACAGGCATCCTCATGAGCCGGGATACGGCAGATGTGTACAATCCCAAGGTGATCCGCTCCACCATGGGTTCCGTATACCGGATCCCTTTTGCGGTCTGCGATGACCTTTCGGAAGTGCTGGGCAAATGTCACAAAGTGGGGATTGCCTCCTACGCGGCCCATCTCGGAGGAGAAAAAAATTATGATCAGGAGGATTATAGAAAACCGTCGGCCTTTTTGATCGGCAATGAGGCGGCGGGGCTTTCGGAAAAGCTTTCCTCTGCCGCCAATTTTTTGATAAAAATTCCCATGGAGGGGCAGGTGGAATCCCTGAATGCGGCGGTGGCGGCATCCGTTCTCATGTACGAGGCGGCCCGCCAGAGGCGGCAGTTAAAGGAATAAATGGGATATGCTTCAAAGCAGGAGGCGTTTTTCGCGGGACACAGATACTTGTGTTTTGGGAGGAACGCTTTTCTATATGTAGTGCTTTTGGGGGATAAACGGGGGTGATGTTTATTCTTTTTTTGTCTGGGAGGCAGAAAAATCTGTAATGGAGCCAAAGTGGTGGCGAAAAGTCGAAAAAGGGCGGAAAAAAAGAGCAAAGTGGGAAATGGTTGACAAATCGAAAAGTTGGTGTTATGATGACGGTGTAACAAAGTTGTAACAATTGACCCAGAGGCTTAATATTTGAGTCTGGCAGGAGTCAAAAATGTTACAGCAGGTCACAAGGAGGTGTACAATGTTAACCAGAAAGAAAAGCATCGTTTCATGCTTTATCGCCGGTTCATTGCTTTGTACTCTGATTTCCTGTGGGAATCCGGACAGTGCGTCCGCAGGGGAGGCCACGACGGTGGCGTCCGCAGAGGGGCCGCCGGAATCACAAGGGGAAGTCCAAGACATCAGGAAAACCTCACTGGAAGAAAATACGAGAGAAATTGTAAAGACTGCAATAAAGAGTACAGAAAGCGACAGTCAGCGTGACGGGGAGGCTTCCGGGAATCAGGAAGCACAGACGGAGGCCATGGCGGCAAAGATCGCCGGAGCTTCGGTGAAGAGTGGCGCTGCAGACTACCAAACAACCCCACAGAACGGGCAGATTGTCCAGACGGATGGAACGCAGGCAGAGGGAGCGGCGGAGCCGGTGGAGACGTCGCCGGCCCAGGTCATTGCCCCGGAGCTGGAAAATAAGGTCGTCACCACAGTGACGGATACTTATCTGAATATTCGCCTGGAGCCCTCCGAGGACAGCGAGATTGTCGGACGCTTGTATGAAGGAAGCGCCGGAGATGTCCTGGAGACGGCGGAGGGATGGACGAAGATTTCCTCCGGCGGTGTGGAGGGCTGGGTCCACAATGAGTATGTGGTATCCGGTGAAGCGGCACAGAATTTTGCCGAGGAATCTCTGGGGCAGGTTGCAACTGTCACGGAGGAGGGGGTTCGTGTGAGAGCGGATGCATCCCTGGACTCCCCCTGGGTCGGCATGGTGGATTTGAACGGAACCTACCGGGTTGTGCCCGAGGTGCCGCCCGTGGAAGAAGCGGCTGCCGAGCCTGAGACTGTGCCGGAGACAGAGGCTGTGCCGGAGGAACAGAGCAGTGCGGAGACGCAGGAACCTGCAGTACAGCAGACAGAACCAGAAGCCGTGCCGGAGAGTGCGGAGGCGTTGGAGCCGGAGATGCCTGCGGCTTTGGATGCCCCTGTAGGGGCAGAGGCTCTTGTTATTCCGGAGACGACGGAAACGTCCGAACAACCGGTGCAGACGCAGCCGGTGCAGACGCAGCCGGTGCAGACTCAGCCCGCCGAGGCGACGCCTGCGGCAGAACAACCGACGGAGACGCCGCCTGCGGAAGCAGAACTCAGGTGGATTAAGATCATTTATGAGGAAGACAAGGAAGGTTATGTCTGTGCGGATTACGTGACGACGTCCTTTGTGCTTGGGAAGGCCAAGTCTATGGAAGAGATTCGTGCAGAGGAGGAGGCGGCTGCGAGAGCGGAAGCCGAGCGGAGAGCAGCGAAGAAAGCCGAGAGAGAGAGAGAGGCCGCAAAGGCGGCGGAAGACACTTCGGCGGGTTCCGGCTGGGTGTCTCTTGGAGAATTTAAGATCACGGCTTACTGCGGCGGCGCATGCTGCAACGGGCAGTGGGCAGGAACGACTTCTTCAGGGGCGGCTCCCACGGAGGGGCGTACCATCGCTGTGGCCCCCGGACTGATTCCTTACGGAACCAGGGTCAAGGTTGCCGGTATTGACGGTGTGTTTGTGGCCGAGGATACAGGAGGCTTTGCCAACAGCAACCCCAGACAGATCGATATCTATTATGCGGATCACGGACGTGCCACCAGCCGGGGCGTGTCTTACAGGGAAATTTGGGTGCAGAGATAGGAAAGTGAGGCTGCCGTACCGAGGGAAAACCGGAGGTACGGCAGTTTTTTCATCATATAGAAAATCCCTGCGGATTTCCTATCATAAAAATTTATCTTGCATAGAAACTCCTTTTATTGCTATCTTGTAATAAATGCCAAATTAGGGTATACTATTCAGGTAAGCGGAGGAGTTTTTGTTTTACAGAGGAAAAGAACATATGTTTGATATATAAGGAAGGGAGTGGGTGTTATGATTGCAATCTATTGGCTGATCGGGATCATTGTGCTTCTGATTATTGAAGTTCTGACTATGGGACTGACGACGGTTTGGTTTGCGGGAGGGACGCTGGCAGCCTTTATTGCATGTGTGGCCGGAGCGGATCTGTTGATTCAGATCGTTCTGTGTGGGGCCGTGTCTCTGGTGCTTCTTTTTTTTACCAGGCCCTTTGCCAGACGGTATATCAATAAAGATGTGGAAAAAACCAATGTGGAAGGACTGATTGGCCGTGAGGCCCGTGTGACGGAGCAGATCAATAACCGGCTGGACGCAGGAGAGGCGGTGCACGCAGGGCAGTACTGGTCGGCCCGCTCTGTCTGTGACAGCGAGATCATTGATGTGGGAAGCAGGGTGGTGATCGAAGCGGTGAGCGGTGTGAAGCTGATCGTCCGGGAGATCAGGTGAGGTCTTGTGGACCTGTGTAGAATCGGTGAGTACATTGTTTTTTATATTAATAGCTGAGTGAGGAGGAAATGAGTGATGAACGGAGGATTTTTAATTGCAGCGGCCGGTATCTGGACATTGGTGGCGATCGCCATTTTGCTTGTGATTGCCTTGATGGTTGTTGTATCCTGTATTAAGATCGTCCCCCAGGCGCGGGCGGTGGTGCTGGAACGGCTGGGCGGCTATCGGACGACATGGTCGGTGGGGCTTCATGTGAAGGCTCCCTTCATTGACCGGGTGGCGAAGCGGGTGAATTTAAAGGAGCAGGTGATTGATTTCAAGCCCCAGCCGGTGATTACCAAGGATAATGTAACCATGCAGATCGATACGGTGGTGTTTTTCCAGATTACAGATCCGAAGCTGTATGCTTACGGTGTGGAAAATCCCCTGATGGCCATTGAAAACCTGACGGCTACTACATTGAGAAATATTATCGGTGATCTGGAGTTGGATCAGACCCTGACGTCCAGAGAACTGATCAATACGAAGATGCGGACCCAGCTTGATGTGGCGACGGATCCCTGGGGGATCAAGGTCAACCGTGTGGAGTTGAAAAACATCATTCCACCCAGAGAGATTCAGGATTCCATGGAGAAGCAGATGAAGGCGGAGCGTGAGCGCCGTGAGAAGATCCTGCAGGCAGAGGGCGAGAAGAAGTCTACAATTCTGGTGGCAGAGGGCAAGAAGGAATCGGCGATCCTGGACGCAGAGGCCGAGAAGCAGGCGGCGATCCTGCGGGCGGAGGCGAAGAAGGAAGCGACTATCCGTGAGGCGGAGGGCCAGGCACAGGCTATCTTGAAGGTCCAGGAGGCCAATGCGGAAGGTATCCGTCTGATCAAGGAGGCGGGAGCGGACGAGGCGGTGCTCCGGCTTAAGAGCTTGGAGGCGTTTGCCAAGGCGGCAGACGGCCAGGCGACGAAGATTATCATTCCCTCGGAGATTCAGGGGATTGCAGGCGGACTCAAAAGCTTGGCAGAAGTGGTGAAGGATTGAGGAACGGACGGAGGATAAGACGACGATGGAGGTTATGAAGAGCCTGAAAGGGCGGAATTTTTTGACATTAAAGGATTTCACGCCGGAGGAGATTCAGAATTTCCTGGATCTGGCCGCAGATTTAAAGGCGAAGAAGAGGCAGGGGATCACGGGGGACAGCTTAAAGGGAAAAAATCTGGCCCTGATTTTTGAAAAGCCTTCCACCAGGACCCGCTGCGCGTTTACGGTGGCCGGAAATGACGAGGGGGCTTTTCCCACTTATCTGGGGAAGGGGGAGATTCAGCTTGGAAAGAAGGAGAGCGTGGAGGATACGGCCAGGGTGCTCGGGCGTATGTTTGACGGAATCGAATTCCGGGGATTTCTCCATTCTCATGTGGAAGCCCTGGCGAAATATTCCGGCGTGGTGGTATGGAATGGCTTGACGGACGATTATCATCCCACACAGATCCTGGCGGATTTTTTGACCATGCAGGAGAATTTCGGACATCTGAAGGGGCTGAATTTTGTGTTTATCGGCGATGGCCGCAACAACATGTCCAACAGCCTTATGGTGGGATGCGGAAAAATGGGGGTCAATTGTACGATTATCGCGCCCAAGGCTCTGTGGCCGGAGGAGGAGTTGACGGAGATCTGCCGAGGGTATGCGAGAGATGCCGGAAGCACGTTGACGGTTACGGATGATCCGGCGGCTGTGAAGGGTGCAGACGTGATCTATACAGATGTGTGGTGTTCCATGGGTGAGGAAGAAAAAGCCGCGGAACGTATGGCACTTCTGAAGCCTTACCAGGTGAACCGGCCGCTTATGGAAACGACCGGGAAGGAGAGCACGATTTTCATGCATTGTCTGCCTGCTGTCAAGGGCAACGAGGTAACAGAGGAGGTCTTCGAGTCGAAACAGTCGGTGGTGTTTGATGAGGCGGAGAACCGTATGCATACCATTAAGGCAGTGATGGTGGCGACTCTGGGAGACTGAGGTTTTGCGGTGCGGGAGATTGAACTTTCATGTACAGGAACAAAACGAAAAAAAATCCATATACAAGGCAGACGGCCTTTGATGTGCTGTCCGCAGTGGTAGGGCTGGCTGTGATTGCAGTGGGGGTGATTTCCTTTCTGGATCCGGAAGGGAATGCCTGGCTGTTTCCCATCGTGTTTCTGTTGGCGGCAGTATTTCAATGCCTGCTCGGCATTCCGCGGATGATGGGGGGGCATGGGAGAAAGAGTGGGAGAAGGAAGGCCCTGGGTATAGGTCTGTTTTTCGTGGCCGGCATTTTGTTGTTGCTCGGCGTGGTCGGCGCCCTATGCCTTTGGAGGTAAAACCAATTGAAGACGAAAATTTTAAAGCTCCTCAGGGAAAAGGAGGGATATCTCTCCGGTCAGGAGATCTGCGGGCAGCTTGCTGTCTCCCGCACAGCCGTTTGGAAGGCCATCGGTCAATTAAAGGAAGAGGGCTATGTCATTGAGGCGGTGCAGAATAAGGGCTATTATCTGGTGAGTGCGCCGGATTTGGTGACGAAGGAGGAAATCAGCTCCAGGCTTAAGACGGCATGGGCGGGCCATCCGACAGTATTTTTGCCGAAGACTGATTCTACCAACAATGAAGCAAAGCGTCTTGCGGAGGCGGGAGCTTCCCACGGCACGCTGGTGGTGGCAGAGTTTCAGGAGGCGGGAAAAGGGCGCAGGGGCCGAAGCTGGACCTCTCAGAGCGGCACCGGGATATGGATGACGATTTTATTAAAACCAAAATTTCCGCCTTCTCAGGCATCCATGCTGACTTTGGTGGCGGCTATGGCCGTGGCTGATGGGATTGAGGCGGTGACGGGGCTTGCGGCCGGGATCAAATGGCCCAATGACATTGTACTTGCGGGAAAGAAGGTCTGCGGAATCCTGACGGAAATGAGCGCGGAACCGGATTACATCAACCATGTGGTAGTGGGAATCGGTATCAATGTCAATATCCGGGAATTTCCGGAGGAGCTCAGGGAAAGGGCCACTTCACTGATTCTGGAACAGGGAAAGCCGGTAAGCCGTGCCGCAGTCATTGCGGCCGTTTGGAAGGCGTTTGAGAAATATTATGACAGCTTTATAAAAACAGCAGATTTGTCTTTTTTAAGGGAAGAGTATGGGGCGAGGCTTCTCAATAAAGGGGAAGTGGTGTGCGTGCTCGACCCGAAGGGAAGCTGGGAAGGAATTGCCGGAGGGATCGATGAAAACGGGCGTCTCCTGGTAGAAACGGAAAAGCAGGTGAGGACTGTAGATTCTGGCGAAGTATCGGTCAGGGGGGTGTATGGATATGTATAATATGGACGGAAACAGAGTCCTTTGCGGAGCAAATGTTTATACTCAGAAGTATTATTTTAATGAAGAGTTTTCGATGCTGCCGGAGGACGTGAGGGATGAGCTGCAGGCGCTTTGCGTCCTTTATGTGGAGGATGTGGGCGGAATCATGCTGATGGAATTTGATAAAAAGGGGAACCTGTTGATCCGGGTGGAGAGTGAAGAGGGCGACCCCACTTTTGATGAGATTGGAAGTGCATTGAAAATCAAGCAGATCCAGCGGGATAGAAAGCCGCTCCTGGAGTCGTTGGAATTATTTTACAGAACCTTTTATCTGGGGACGGATGCATGAACAGAAGAATGAAGCTGACAATTGGCAATGTGGTTTTGGAGACGCCAGTGGTGTTGGCGCCCATGGCAGGTGTGACAGACCTGCCATTTCGTATGCTTTGCCGGGAGATGGGCTGCGGGCTGGTGTGTACGGAGATGATCAGCGCCAAGGCGGTGTATTATGCCAGGCGGACGGCTTTTGAGAAGAATAGAAGCAGCCGGATTCTGCTTGCGGCAGACGAGTCGGAACGGCCTGTTTCCATGCAGCTATTCGGTTCGGAGCCGGAGCTTCTCGGGGAGATTGCGGCGTTTTTGGAACCGGGACCCTACGACATCATTGATTTCAATATGGGCTGTCCTGTTCCCAAAGTAGTCAATAACCATGAGGGCTCGGCCCTCATGAGGGAGCCGAAGCTGGCCGGGGAAATCCTCCGTGCCATGGTGCGGGCGGTGAAAAAACCGGTTACCGTTAAGATCCGAAAGGGATTTGACGAGGCTCATGTCAATGCGGTGGAGATCGCCAAAATCGCCGAGGATGCAGGGATTTCTGCGATTACCGTCCATGGGCGCACTAGGGAACAGTATTATTCCGGAACGGCGGATTGGGAGATCATCCGCCAGGTCAAAGCGGCGGTCTCCATACCGGTCATCGGAAACGGGGATATTTTTAAGGCTGAAGATGCCGTGCGCATGATGGAAGAAACCGGCTGCGATGGTATTATGGTGGCCAGGGGCGCCAGGGGGAATCCTTGGATTTTCCGGGAAATCAGGGAATTTATGAAAACGGGACGGATTCCGCCCAGACCGGATTCCACAAAGCTTCGGGAAATGATTTTGCGCCATGGCCGGATGCTCTCAGAGTTTAAGGGGGAAGGGACAGCCATGCGGGAAATGCGCAAGCATGTGGCCTGGTATACGGCTGGCTGTCCCCATTCTTCCTCCCTTCGGGAAGCAGTAAACAGGGTAGAGAGCATGGAGGGACTGGAGAGACTCCTGGAGGAGAGGCTGGTTTGAAGACATTGACAATCCCGGGGCTTTGGGATATAATACCTTGACGGACGTAAGTCCGCTTGTAGGGTGGGTATGGATTCGGGGGAGTTTTTAGAAAATATCCCGATGAAGCAGGTCTGTTTAAAGGGGGTCATGCGTGAATGCCCTACAGGAAAAAGAAACAGGAAAGGGATCGAAAGTGGTATGGCAGAAACAAAGAAGAACATTCTGACTTATGCCGGCCTCAAGAAGTATGAGGAAGAGCTGGCAGACTTGAAGGTAGTGAAACGGAGAGAGATTGCCCAGAAGATCAAAGAGGCGAGAGAACAGGGCGACCTTTCGGAGAACGCCGAGTATGATGCGGCAAAAGACGAGCAGAGAGACATTGAACTTCGTATTGAGGAACTGGAAAAGCTTCTGAAAAACGCGGAGGTTGTTGTAGAAGACGAGATAGAGTTGGATAAAATCAGCGTAGGCTGTGAGGTTAAGGTTTACGATGTGGAATACGAGGAAGAAATGGATTTCCGGATCGTTGGTTCCACAGAGGCAAACAGCCTCCAGAATAAAATTTCCAATGAGTCCCCGGTTGGCCGGGCGCTGATCGGAAAACGGGTCGGCGAGACTGTGGTAGTGGAGACCCAGGCAGGAGATGTGGAATACAAGGTTCTTGACATTAAGCGGGTGTCTTAATTAGTATTTTAAATAAGAAAAGAAGATAGGCCGCTTTGACCGGTTCAGAGGAACATAAGCAAGGGGCAGAAGTTTTGAGCAGAGGGAATAGGGATGTCTGAAACCATTCAGAGATGAAATATCGGAAGAGAGGGAGAACGTGGCAGAGCAGAACAGAACGCAGGAACAGGATTTGGGACAGCTCCTCAAGGTGCGTCGTGAAAAGCTTTTCGGGATGCAGGAGGAAGGGAAGGATCCCTTTCAGATCACAAAATACGACGTGACCCATCACAGCGAGGAGGTGCGGTCGGCCTTTGACGAGCTGGAAGGAAAGGAAGTTTCCATTGCAGGCAGGATGATGTCCAAACGGGTCATGGGAAAAGCTTCTTTTTGTCATGTGCAGGATCTTGAAGGATCCATTCAGTCCTATGTGGCCAGAGACAGCATAGGCGAAGAGCCTTACAAGGCTTTTAAGAAATATGATATCGGAGATTTAGTCGGGATCCGCGGCACGGTATTTAAGACGAAGACGGGGGAGATTTCCATTCATGCGGAGGAGATCACCCTGCTCTCCAAGAGTCTTCAAATCTTGCCGGAGAAATTCCACGGCCTGACCAACACGGACCTGCGCTACCGTCAGCGTTACGTGGACCTGATCATGAATCCGGAGGTGAAGGACACCTTTATCAAGCGTTCCAAGATCATCAGCACCATCCGCCGCTTCCTGGATGCCCAGGGCTTCATGGAGGTGGAGACGCCGATGCTGGTCTCCAACGCGGGCGGCGCAGCCGCCAGGCCATTTGAGACTCATTTCAATGCCCTGGACGAGGACTTGAAGCTCCGTATTTCCCTGGAGCTCTACTTAAAGAGGCTCATCGTCGGCGGCCTGGAGCGGGTCTATGAGATCGGACGGGTGTTCCGCAACGAGGGCCTGGACACCAGGCACAATCCGGAATTCACGCTGATGGAGCTTTACCAGGCATACACGGATTATCACGGCATGATGGACCTGACGGAAAACATGTACCGCTACGTAGCGAAAAAGGTGCTCGGGACCACCACCATCGTCTACAACGGCATCGAGATGGATCTGGGCAGGCCCTTTGAACGGATCACCATGGTAGATGCGGTGAAGAAATATGCCGGTGTGGATTTTAACGAGATCCACACGCTGGAGGAAGCCCGGGCAGCGGCAAAGGAGCATCATGTGGAGTTTGAGCAGCGCCACAAGAAGGGCGACATTTTGAACCTCTTCTTTGAGGAGTTTGTGGAGGAACACCTGATCCAGCCGACCTTTGTCATGGATCATCCCATCGAGATCTCTCCGCTCACCAAGAAAAAGCCGGACAACCCGGAATACGTGGAGCGGTTCGAGTTCTTCATGAATGGCTGGGAGATGGCCAACGCCTACTCGGAGCTCAATGATCCCATCGACCAGCGGGAGCGTTTCGCAGCCCAGGAGGAGCAGTTCGCCCAGGGTGACGAGGAGGCAAACCACACCGACGAGGACTTCCTCAACGCACTGGAGATCGGCATGCCCCCCACCGGCGGCATCGGTTACGGCATCGATCGGATGTGCATGCTGTTCACCGATTCGGCGGCCATCCGGGACGTGCTGCTTTTCCCGACGATGAAAACGCTTGGCGGAAAAGACCAGTAAAATCACAATGTCATTAACTTAAGAAAAAGAACAATATCAGATGCCTTTACCCCCTTC
>CAJUQY010000031.1 GCA_910588815.1 uncultured Lachnospiraceae bacterium
GCACACGTCGACATATCCCACGGCATTGAGCAACTGAGCCGTAGCCTCACGGATCTTACCACCTTCGGGAAGATCATCGGCGCGGGGATGCCCGTCGGCGCATACGGAGGCAGAAGGGAGATCATGGAGGTGGTGGCCCCTGTCGGAAGGGTCTACCAGGCCGGAACCTTGAGCGGGAACCCGGTGGCCATGGCGGCGGGACTTGCCGGGCTTCACCTTCTGAGAGAGAATCCCGGTATTTACGAAAAGCTGAATGCCCTGGGAGAGCTTTTCCGGGCAGAGCTCAGAGGATTGGTCAAACGCTTTGGAATGCCCTGCCAGGTGACAGGGGCCGGTTCCCTAAGCTGCCTCTTTTTCACAAAAGAGGCGGTAAGGGATTACACGTCGGCAAAGACTTCCGATACACAATCCTTCGGCCGGTATTTCCGCCATATGCTTGACCGGGGAATCTATGTGGCTCCGTCTCAGTTTGAAGCCCTGTTTCTCTCTGCGGCACATACGCAGGAGGATATCGGCCGGACCCTGGCGGCAGTGGAAGAATATTTTAAGGGTTGAGGAGGAAAAAAGGTGGCAAGACAAGAGATCGAAAGCTTAAGGGAGGCTATGAAAAAACACTGGATCGCCCTCAGCGTGATTCCGACGGCAGATCCCCACGGCTCGGAATATCCGGGAGAGCACTTTAAAGCCAGAAAATATCTGTCCGGCTTTACCGGATCTGCGGGAACGCTGGCAGTGTCGGCGGACTGGGCCGGGCTCTGGACGGACGGCCGTTATTTTCTTCAGGCAGAAAGACAGCTTGCGGGAAGCGGCATTACCCTCTACAAAATGGGGGAAGAGGGGGTTCCTTCTTTAGAGGAGGAACTTGCGAGGCGGCTTCCGGAACGGGGGATTCTTGCCTATGACGGAACCATTGTGAGCCGGAAGATGGGGCAGAGTCTGCGGCAGATTGCCGAGAAAAAAGACGGAAGGATACGCCTGATTGATTTGCCGGAAGAGGTGTGGGCAGACCGTCCGGCCAGGGGGAAGGAGCCGGTGTTTTCCCTGGAGCTTTGCTACGCGGGGGAGAGCCGGATGCAAAAATTATCCAGAGTGCGGGAGCAGATGAAAAAGGAGAACGCCGAAATGCATGTGGTGACGACCCTGGACGACATCGCCTGGCTTACCAATCTTCGGGGGAGCGATATTATCTGTAACCCGGTATTCTTAAGTTACCTGGTCCTTTCCATGGAAGAGGCATGGCTTTTCGTGCAGGACGGGGTACTTTCGGGGACGGTGCTGGAGGAACTCTCGGAGGATCATATTCATGTCTGCTCCTATGATAATTTTTTCCGTGAGTTTGCGTCCGTCTGCAGATTCAAGACCGTGTTGGCCGACAGCAGCCGGGTCAACGAGCAGACCTGGAGTGCCCTCAAGGGGGCGCGCCACATTGTGGATAAGCCGAATCCGTCCACAACGATGAAGGCGGTCAAAAATCCTGTCGAGGCAGAGAACATGCGGAAGGCCCATGTGAAGGACGGGGTCGCAGTGACAAAATTTCTTTATTGGCTGAAAAAGCAGATCGGAAGACAGCCCATTACCGAGGGCGGAGCCGCCGCATATTTGGAACAGTGCAGGGCAGAGGGGGAACATTACTTCGGTCCCAGCTTTTCCACGATAGCAGCTTACGGCTCCAACGGCGCCCAGGTCCATTACGGAATGGAGGGAGAGGGGGCGCCTCTCCTGCCGGAGGGATTTCTGCTGGTGGATTCCGGGGGACAGTATCTGGAGGGAACCACGGATATCACAAGGACTGTTGCCCTGGGGCCGCTGACAGCAAAACAGAGACGGGATTTCACGGCGGTGCTGAAGGGAATGCTGGCTTTGGGGGACGTAAAATTTCTACGGGGTATCCGGGGGGCAAACTTGGATTATGTAGCCAGGGAACCCCTCTGGTCCATCGGGCTTGACTATCTGCACGGGACCGGACACGGAGTCGGATATTTTTTAAATGTCCATGAGGGGCCCAATGGTTTTCGGTGGAAGCTGCCGCCGGAGGGAACGGAGACGGCAGTGCTTGCTGCCGGAATGGTGACATCTGACGAACCGGGCTTTTATCTGGAAGGGGAATACGGTATCCGGACCGAAAATTTGCTCCTTTGCCGGGAAGCCGAAAAGAACCGGTATGGACAGTTCCTGGAATTCGAGCATCTGACCATGGCGCCCATTGATTTGGATGCGGTGGATTTGGAATGGATGGATGAAAGAGACAAAAAAAGGCTCAATGGCTATCACCAAAAGGTCAGGGAAACGCTGTCTCCTTATTTCGAGGGAGAAGAACTTCGGTGGCTTGAGGAAGCGACCAGGGCTGTCTGAGACCTTTTTGTTCACGATTTTTATAGTAATACTTCACAGGAAAAGACCGGAAAAAGGCGAAATGCCTGTCAGTTCGCAGATGGGGTGTACAAAGTTGCTAAAGTGCAAAAATGCTTTTTGTTAATTTCGATTATGGCTTTTTGCGGAACCTTAGGGTATGATGTTATAATCAATGACAAAACAATTTGTTGTCCACTATTATCATACAGGGCAGGAGGCGAAACGATGGCAGGTATCTCATTCCGAAATGTGACAAAAACATTCCCCAATGGAAAGGCGGCGGTGAAGGATTTTAGCCTTGAGGTCGGCGACGGAGAATTTGTGGTTTTAACTGGTCCGAAGGGTTCCGGAAAAGCGACTGTTTTGCGCATGATTGCCGGCATGGAGCCCATCAGCGGAGGCGAGCTTCAGATCGGAGGCCAGGCGATTAAAAATGGCAGCCCGGAGAAGCGGAATGTAGGCATGATTTTTCAGCATTTTACCCTGTATCCGGGAATGACGGTCTATGACAATATCGCATTTTTGATGAGGCTTAAGGGAGAGCCGGAGGAGAAGATCCGCCCCCTGGTGGAGGAGAATGCCAGGCTTTTTAAGATTGGAAAGTTGCTGCCCTGTTATCCCAGAGAGCTCAATGACCTGCAAAAGCAGTATGTAGCTATGGCGAGAGCCAATGTCCATGATCCGGAGGCGTTTTTGATGCTGGAGCTTTTAGGGAGCTTGGATGCTTCCGCCAGGAAAAAGGCGAGGGACCGCCTGAAGGAGCTTTATGACGAGATCCGGACGACGCTGATCTATGCCACTGACGATCCGGAGGAAGCGGCGCTTTTGGATGTGCGGACGGTGATTATGCACAGGGGGCACGTTGAGCAGGTGGGGACGATTGCGGAGCTTAAGAAAAATCCGTGCAATTTTTTCGTGGCTCAGTTTATGAACGGTTCTTCCTTTGGAAGCAGTGAGGTGCAGATTGTCAAGGGGAAGACGGCGGTGGAGGCTATGGGAAACAGCTTCAGCATCGATGTGCCTGCAGAATGGGTGGAGCGCTTAGAGAAAGGCGGATATTTGGGAAAACGGGTGCTTTTGGGATACACTACCTGCCGTACCTTTGGTGAGGAGGAAGAGCTGGAGGAGACAAGTCCGGAAGCAGGATGCGACTTTTTTTTCTTTGATAAAGAGACAAGAAAGGCAATTTAAGGATGTAGATCATAGAAGGCCGGCGCACCAAATCAGGTGTTCCGGTTTTTTATTATTTTTTTATAGAAAAAACCTAAAAAACACTTTCATTTTTGCGCTTAATGCATTAAGATAAAATAAGGATAGACTGAGCATGTATTTAAGAGGATAACTAATAGACGAAAAAACAGTATATAACAGAGGTGAAATTATGATATCAAATCAGATCTTGCAGAACACTATCGAGGGCCTCAAGGGAATCATGCGGATTGAACTTTGTATCTGCGACACGGAGGGAAAGGTTTTGGCAACTACGTTTCCTGACGCAGAGGAGTATGAGTTCTCTGTGCTGGCTTTTGTGGAGTCTCCGGCAGACAGCCAGGTGATCCAGGGCTATCAGTTTTTCAAGGTGTTTGACTAGCACCAGTTAGAATACGTGCTCCTTGCAAGGGGGGCAGGGGATGATGCCTATATGGCCGGAAAGGTGGTCGTATTCCAGATTCAGAACCTGTTGGTGGCCTATAAAGAGCGGTTTGACAAGGATAATTTTATTAAAAACCTGTTGCTTGACAATTTGCTTTTGGTAGATATCTATAATCGGGCGAAGAAGCTTCATATTGATATCAATGTGCGACGGGTGGTGTTTGTCGTGGAGACTCAGACGGAAAATGATACGGTGGCATTGGAAACGGTCAAGGGTATGTTTTCTGCCAAATCCAAGGACTTTATTACGGCTGTGGATGAGAAGAATATCATTCTGGTGAAGGAATTAAAGCCGGGAGAAAGCTATGAGGACATGGAAAAGGTGGCAAAGATGCTCCTGGACATGTTAAACACAGAGGCTATGGCTACGGTCCATGTGGCATACGGAACCATTGTAAACGAGGTGAAGGAGGTATCCCGTTCCTATAAAGAGGCGAAGATGGCTCTGGATGTGGGGAAGATTTTCTACAGCGACAAAAACATTGTGGCTTACAACAACCTGGGCATCGGCCGCCTGATCTATCAGCTTCCGGTGTCGCTGTGCCGGATGTTTATCAAAGAGATTTTTGACGGGAAGTCTCCGGAGGATTTGGATGATGAGACGCTTGTCACCATTAACAAGTTTTTTGAGAATAACCTGAATGTGTCAGAGACCTCCAGACAGCTTTACATCCACAGAAATACGCTGGTCTATCGGCTGGATAAGCTGCAGAAGAGTACGGGACTGGACCTTCGGGTTTTTGAGGACGCAATCACTTTCAAGATCGCCCTAATGGTAGTGAAGTACATGAATTATATTGAGACACTGGATAACTAGAATTGAGGTTTTACCATGATCGTATTTGAACACGTAAGCAAAACCTATGATAAAGCGACTGACCGGGAGACAAAGGCCGTGCGGGATTTGAATCTTAGGATTGAGAAAGGGGAGTTTGTCTTTATCGTGGGAAACAGCGGGTCAGGGAAGACCACGTTAATCCGGCTTTTATTAAAGGAAATAGAAGTAACCTCCGGCAAGATCCGTGTCAACGGCATTGACCTTACTGGCATGAAGAGGAAAATGATTCCCAGGTACAGACGTCACCTGGGAGTCGTTTTTCAGGACTTCCGCCTGCTGAAGGATAAGAATGTTTATGAGAATGTGGCATTTGCCCAGAGAGTGGTGGTGACGCCTACCAGGGAGATACGGAAACGGGTCCCGGAAGTGTTGGCTATGGTGGGCCTCTCATCGAAATATAAGTCCCTGCCCAGTCAGCTTTCCGGTGGTGAGCAGCAGCGTGTGGCTATTGCGAGGGCTCTTGTCAACCGGCCGGAGATCCTTCTGGCAGATGAGCCCACGGGAAATATGGATCCGGGGAATGCCTGGCAGATTATGAAGCTTCTGGAGGAAATCAACCAGATGGGAACCACAGTGGTGGTGGTGACTCACAGCAAAGAGATTGTGGACAAGATGAAGAAGCGGGTCATTACCATGAAGCGGGGCGAAATCGTGACGGACAGGGAAGAAAGCGGGTACGAGAATGAGGATTAGCACATTGTGGTACTGTATCAGGCAGGGGTTTCACAGTATCCGGAAGAACAAGCTGTTTTCGCTGGCATCCGTTGGAACCATGGCCACCTGCATTTTTTTGTTTTGCATTTTTTATTCCATTGTGACAAATGTCCAGTTTATGGTGAGAAATCTGGAAAACACGGTGGGCGTGACGGTCTTTTTCGATGAAGGGCTTTCGGAGGAGGAAATCCGGGCCATCGGGGAAGTGATTGAAGCCAGGGAAGGAGTGGCGGGGATCAATTATATATCCGCAGAAGAAGCCTGGCAGAACTATCAAAAGGACTATTTCCACGAGGCGCCGGAGCTGGCCGAGGGTTTTGCGAAGGACAACCCCTTGGCCAACAGCGCTTCCTATGAAATTTATTTGGAGGATCTGGCCGATCAGGATGAATTTGTGGAGTATTTAAAGAATGTCGACGGGATCCGGCGGGTGAATTATTCGAAGATTGCGGCCGCAGGGCTTTCCGGCATTAACAATCTGGTGGGTTATATATCTATGGCGATTATCCTGATCCTTTTGTTTGTAGCCGTTTTTCTGATCAGCAATACCATCGCCATCACTATCAGTGCCAGAAAAGAGGAGATCCGGATCATGCGCATGATTGGAGCCACCAATTTCCTGATCCGGGCTCCCTTTGTGGTGGAGGGATTGATTATCGGGGCTTTTGGCGCAGGGCTTCCGCTTGTGGTTGTTTATTATGCTTACGGCTATGCCGTGCGCTTTTGTTTAAGCCGCTTAAACATTTTATCCAGGATTTTAACTTTGCTTCCTGTGGGAGAGGTGTTTCGGGTTTTGGTTCCCGTCTCTCTTGGGCTTGGGCTGGGGATCGGGCTGTTCGGCAGCTTCTTCTCTATTCGGAAGCATTTGAAAGCATAGGTGACAGGAGAAAGCAGAAATCCGGCAGAACCGGATTGCGGCGCAGGGAGCGGCGGCAGCATCTGTCCGGCAGCGCTTTCCGGGCAGTGAAAGGAATGACAACATGAAAAGAAGATACAGAAGGCTGGCTGGGTTATTCGGGGCAGTGCTTTTTCTTTTGGGAAGCCTTCCGGAGGTGGGAGCCTCAGAGGAGCTGGAGAGCAGGCAGGGACGGATCGACGCCATCGAGGAGGAGCAGGAGCGGGTCCGGAAGAAGCTTTCGGAGCTGGATGCATTGAAGAATGATGTGAATGCCTATATTGAGGCGGTCAATGAAGAATTGGAGGAGGCGGAGGGAAGTATTTCGGAGCTGGAAGGGCAGATGGAAGAGCTTAGGGCCCGGATCGAGACTGCCGGGAAAGAGCTTTTGGAGGCGGAGCGTTCGGAGCAGGAGCAGTATAAAGATATGAAGCTTCGCATCCAATATATGTATGAAAAAGGAGATACGCTGTTTTTGGAAATGCTCTTTGATTCTGCTACTCCGGCGGAGTTTTTGAACCGGGCGGAGTATATTTCCAGGATATCGGAATATGATAGAACTATGCTGGCCGCCTATCAGGAGACGAAGGAGCTGATTGTCAGGCGGCGGGAAGAGCTTGCGGATGCTTATGCGTCTTTAGAGACGGTGACAGACCAGGCAGAGGCGAAAAGGGCTTCCCTTTCGGAGCTTCAGGCGGCCAAGGAGGCAGAGCTTTCCGGCCTCAATGCGGAGATTTCGGAGAACGAGCATTTGATGGCAGATTATGACGAGGCCATGAAAGAGGAGCTGGATGAATTTTTGGCTTTGGAGGAGGCCATCCGGCAGAGGGAGGCAGAGGCCCTTGCCGCGAGCGAGGAGGCGTCCAGGAGGGCGGAGCAGGAAACGGCTGCCCCCACAGAGCCTTTTGAGGAGACAGAGTCCCTCACGGAACCGGAAGAGGGCGGAGAAGAAACCTCTGAAGCAGAGGAGGGGACCGGGGACAGCGAGGGAGAGTCAGAAGAAACAACGACGGCCAAGGCTCCCACAGAGGCTCCCACAAAGCCGCCCGTGGCTTCGGGAGGGTTCATCTGGCCGGTTCCCTCCTGCAGCCGGATTTCTTCCGGATACGGGGACAGAGACGATCCGCTGACCGGAGAGAGCAACGGAACCTTAAGCAATCACCACGGGATTGATATTGCCCTTCCGGGCGGCGCCCTGGCGGGGGCAGATATTGTGGCGGCGGCCGGCGGTGAGGTCATTATCGCAAGGGCCAGTACTTCTGCCGGAAATTGGATTGTGCTCTATCACGGGAACAGTACATATACCGTATATATGCATTGCCAGAAGTTATTGGTTTCGGCGGGAGATAAGGTAACGCAGGGAGAGACTATCGGATTGGTGGGGAACACCGGATGGTCCACGGGAGCCCATCTGCATTTTGAAGTGCGGGTAGGCGGCTTCAGTACCTCGGCCTATTCAAAAAATCCTTTGAATTATGTGTCACCTCCGTAAAGCGGGGATGAAGAAAGGAAGAGTGCATGGAGAAACGAGATGATTGGATGGAGGATCCGGACGGCTGGCTGGAGGATGACCGAAGAAAAAGGCGGGACAATCGCTTTTTAAAAGGCGTTTTAACCGGCGTACTGTGCAGCCTTGTGGTGGTGGCGTCCGCCCTCTGGGGGATCTACTTTCTGGTATCGGCAAAGGGGAACAGCCTGTTTGGGGATGCAGGGCAGGAAAAAGGCGACTATAGAGAGGTGGATGAAAAGCTTGATCTGTTAAAGGGCATGGTGGACCGGCTGTTTCTTTATGATGCGGATGAAGAGGCTATGGCCGAGGGGATCTACAAGGGCTTTATCGCCGGGCTGGGTGATCCCTATACGGTTTATTATACGGCGGAGGAATATAAAGACATGATGGAATCCTCCGACGGAGAGTACGTGGGCATCGGTGTCCAGATCAGCCAGAGCGAGAGCACCAACTTGATTACGGTGATCCGGGTTTTTCGGGGCTCCGGGGCGGAGGAGGCCGGAATGCAGGCGGGCGACGTATTGTACAAGGTGGACGGTGAGGACATCTCAGGCGAAGACATCAACAACGTGGTGGCAAAAATCCGCGGGAATGAAGGTACCATGGTCCACATCGAGGTGTATCGGGAGTCGGAGAACGGCTATGTGGAGATGGACGTGGAGCGGCGGGACGTGAGTATGGACACGGTGGAGTGGAATATGCTGGAGAATGGCATGGGCTATCTTCAGATCACGGAGTTTGACGGCGTGACCTACGGGCAGTTTGTCACGGCCCTGGAGGATTTGAAGGCTCAGGGGATGAAGGGGATGATCCTGGATCTCAGGGATAATCCGGGCGGCCGTCTGGATCAGGTGGTGGAGATCGCCGACGATTTCCTCACGGAGGGGGTCATTGTCTCCACCAAGGATAAGAACGGGCTTGGGACTACCTACGAGGCCGACGAGGAGCTGCGCTTCGAGGGACCGGTGGTGATTCTTGCCAACGGGAATTCCGCCAGCGCCTCGGAGGTTCTGGCCGGAGCCCTCAAAGATTATGATAAGGCGACTCTGGTGGGAACCACTACTTTTGGGAAGGGGATTGTCCAGAGTATCTATCCCTTTGAGGACGGGACGGCCATCAAGATCACCATATCGGATTATTATACTCCCAGCGGTGCCAATATCCACGGGACAGGAATCGAACCGGACATTACCGTGGAAAAGGAAAAGAGAGAGCATGAAGAGCAGGATAATCAGCTGGACCGGGCGAAGGAGGTTCTGGCCGAAGAGATGAAGTAAGCGTCCTATGTGCACCTGTGCACATAGAAAAGACCTGAGAAGCAGTTACAGGAAAGCTTCTCAGGTCTTTTTCTAAATTCTGTCTGTATTTTTGTATGGATTCTTACCAGGAAAGGGGCTGGGTCAGGGAGCTTACCGCCTGCTCCTTTGCCGTCTCTTCATCCCGGATCTTGCAGGACGTAATCCGGTCCTCCACGACATAAAAGTGAAGCTCGGACGGCTGTGTCTGATTCAGGCTGAATACATCCATGCCGTATTCGGTGGATTGGTTGCCTTTTTCCAGCAGGTTGCCGTTTTCGTCGAAACAGACGACTCCTCCTTCCGGATTGCCGCTTTCGTCCTCATAGGGAACGAAATTAACAACCGCCTGGTAGGGGGACACATAGACATCGGTGATCCGGCCGGGTTCTTTGGCATCTGACAGGTTCCTGTAGGACTGGAGGCGGCTTGAATCTGCCTGGAAGGGGAGCTCCAGCTCCCAGGAACCGTTAAGCTGCAGGGAGACATCCATAATGTTGTCGGGATTTGCGATGAGACTTCCGTTTTTCTCTGTTCCAGGCTGGCCTTTACGGTATCGTCCAGTTTTGCGGAAACAGGGATTTCATCAAATCTAAAAGGCATTATAGATAGTCCTCCTTTAAATTGGCTTTAAGTTCTCCGCGGGCCCGGCTTAAATAGGCCTTTACAGACCCCTCCGGAATATTCATGGCGTAAGCAATTTCACGGATGGTCATGTTGCTGAAATATTTCAGAATGATGACCGTGCGGTACCGCTCCGGAAGAACATCAATGGCGTTGTAAAGATCCCATTTTTCTTCAGAAGAAACGCCTTGTTTTGGCGTGGCGACCTGAACGGTATCCATGGGAACCGCAGGCAGCGTCTGACGGAAAAAGTCTATGGTGCAGCGGATCAAAATTTTGGTGAGCCAGGTCTTGAAATACTCCGGCTTTTTCAGGGTGTGAATGGATTGGAAAGCGTATCCTTTTCTTGGGACTCCATTGGATCCTCCTCTGCGTGTTTCTGATGGTCCATCTATCTGTTAGTCCGCGGTTTGCAGGAAAAGGTTACATGTTTTTAAAAATAATTTTACATGGACTTTAAAAGGAAATTATGCTAAACTAGTACAACGTTATAGGAGAATTATAAAGAATTTTGGATGAAAAAGCAAAGCCGGGAGGAATGTTTATGGCGGCAGATCAGAGTAAGATCAGAAATTTTTGTATTATTGCCCACATCGACCATGGGAAATCCACCCTGGCCGATCGGATTATTGAGAAGACAGGGCTGCTCACCAGCAGGGAGATGCAGTCCCAGGTCCTTGACAACATGGATTTGGAGCGGGAACGGGGGATCACCATCAAGTCCCAGGCTGTCCGTACCATCTATAAAGCGAAAGACGGAGAGGAGTATCAGTTTAATCTGATCGACACACCGGGCCATGTGGACTTCAATTATGAGGTGTCCAGGAGCCTGGCGGCCTGCGACGGGGCCGTGCTGGTGGTGGACGCGGCCCAGGGCATTGAGGCTCAGACTATGGCCAACGTGTATCTGGCTCTGGACCATGACCTGGAAGTATTTCCGGTCATCAATAAGATTGACCTGCCGAGTGCCGAGCCTCAGAGAGTCATTGACGAGATCGAGGATGTGATCGGAATTGAAGCTCAGGATGCGCCGCAGATTTCTGCGAAGGCAGGTATCAATATCGAAGAAGTGCTGGAGCAGATTGTGACGAAGCTTCCCGCGCCCTCCGGTGACCCGGAGGCGCCTCTCAAAGCGCTGATTTTTGATTCTGTCTATGATTCCTACAAAGGGGTGATTGTGTTTTGCAGGATCAAAGAGGGGACTGTGAAAAAAGGGATGAAGATTCGCTTCATGGCTACCGGGGCGGAATTTGAGACGGTAGAGGTGGGATATTTTGGCGCCGGCCAGTTTATTCCCTGCGGGGAGCTCTCTGCCGGGATGGTGGGATATTTGACAGCCAGCATTAAAAATGTCCAGGATACCCGGGTCGGTGATACGGTGACAGATGGGGATAATCCCTGCGCCGAGCCCCTCCCCGGCTACAAAAAAGTGACCTCCATGGTCTACTGCGGCCTGTATCCGGCGGATGGCGCCAAGTATAACGATCTCAGGGAGGCGCTGGAAAAGCTCCAGTTAAACGACGCTTCCCTGCAGTTTGAGCCGGAGACTTCCGTGGCCTTAGGATTCGGCTTCCGGTGCGGGTTTTTAGGGCTTTTGCACCTGGAAATCATCCAGGAACGGCTGGAGAGGGAATACAATTTGGATCTGGTGACCACGGCGCCAGGGGTGGTCTACAAGGTCTACAAAACCAACGGCGAGGTTATGGAGCTTACCAATCCCTCCAATCTGCCGGATCCTTCGGAGATAGAATATATGGAAGAGCCGGTGGTGAAGGCGGAGATCATGGTGACCACGGAATTTATCGGGGCCATCATGGGGCTCTGTCAGGAGCGGCGGGGCGTGTACGTGGGGACGGAGTATATGGAGGATACCAGGGCGCTTCTCCGCTATGAGCTCCCCTTGAATGAGATCATCTATGATTTCTTTGACGCCTTAAAATCCCGTTCCAGAGGATATGCTTCCTTTGATTATGAGTTAAAGGGCTATGAGCGCTCCAACCTGGTGAAGCTGGACATTCTCATTAATAAAGAAGCAGTCGACGCGCTGTCCTTTATCGTCCATGCAGATACGGCCTATGAGCGGGGACGGAAGATGTGCGAGAAGTTGAAGGAGGAGATTCCCAGACATCTTTTTGAGATTCCGATTCAGGCCGCTATCGGGAACCGGATCATCGCCAGGGAGACTGTGAAAGCCATGCGCAAGGATGTGCTGGCCAAGTGCTACGGCGGCGATATCAGCCGGAAGCGGAAGCTCCTCGAGAAGCAGAAGGAGGGCAAGAAGCGGATGCGCCAGGTGGGCAGTGTGGAGATTCCGCAGAAAGCCTTCATGAGCGTGCTGAAGCTGGACGATAAATAGGAGGGGAGGATGGAGGTTTACGTGCATATCCCGTTCTGCGTGAGGAAATGCGGGTACTGTGACTTCGTGTCGGCACCGGCGGGGGAACAGGTGCAGGGAGCATATATGAAGGCGCTGAGGCGGGAAATCTGTCTGGCAGCAGAGGAGCAGAGGCAGAGAAGCTCCCGGCAGGATGTCTTTTGGCAGGACAGAGGACGGCGGGAGGCGGATGCAGATACCGGGCCGCGGAAAGCCGGATTCTGGCAGAAAGGATGGGGGGAACGCATGGACGGGGTGGTGACTTCCGTATTCTTTGGGGGCGGGACGCCGTCGATTGTGGAGGCCGGTGAGATCGAGGAAACTCTTGCCTGTCTCCGGAAGGAGTTTGCGATGGCGGAAGAGGCGGAGATCACTCTGGAGGCCAACCCGGGGACGCTGACAAAGGAGAAGATGGAGGTCTACCGGAGGGCCGGGGTAAACCGCCTGAGCATTGGGCTCCAGTCGGCAGATGACGGGGAACTCGCTCTTCTCGGGCGAATCCACACCTTTGAAGAGTTTAGGGAGAACTACAGACTCGCCAGAGAGACCGGTTTTCGGAATATCAGTGTGGATTTGATGGCGGCCCTTCCGGGGCAGAGTACAGAGAGTTTTGAGCGGAGTCTCCTTGCGGTGACAGGGCTTTCCCCGGAACACATTTCCGTGTACAGTCTGATCATTGAGGAGGGGACGCCCTTTTATGGGAAGTATCACAGGCAGGCAGCCGCCAGGGAGGCGGGGGAGGAGGACTGCAGCCCTTTGCCTTCGGAGAATGTGGAGCGGGCGATGTACGCCATGACAGGGAGAATCCTTGCCGCCTGCGGCTATGGGCGGTATGAGATATCCAACTATGCAAAGCACGGCTTCGCCTGCAGACATAATGTGGGCTACTGGACCGGCGTGCCTTACCTTGGGTTTGGAATTTCTGCCGCATCCTATCTAAATGGAAGACATACAGGTGAAATGCCAGAACATGGAAAGCGGTTTTCCAATACGGATGATATGGGAACTTATTTGAGGCCGGGAATGAGTCTTGGACAGATTCGGCAGGATGAGGAGATTGTGACCACAGAGCGGGCCATGGAGGAGTTTATGTTTCTGGGCCTGAGAATGACGGAGGGGGTTTCCGAGAAAGAATTTGCGGGGCGGTTCGGGAGGGAACCGGAAGCTGTTTACGGAACTGTCTTAAAAACCATGGAGCGGGAAGGACTGATGGAGCGGACGGCGCCTGACAGGCATGGGGACGCCCACTGGAGATTGACGGCGCGGGGAATTGATGTAAGCAATTATGTGCTGGCGGGGTTTCTGTTTTAGAAACTTGTGCCGGCACAGTTTTTTGCACACACTTTTTGTCGTTTGTTGCGGTTTACAGAAGCGGTCAAAGCTGTTAACATTTAGGGAAGAGATCAAGAAAAAAGAACGGATTCGGATGATATCGGACGAATGAGTCTGTCAGGGGAAATGTTTCATGGGAGAGCCGTCCGGCAGTTAAAAAGCGGAGGCTGGAGATACCAATCAGCTTTGACAGCTATGAACATGAAATATGGCGCAGGAAATGGTGAGCCTCCTGCGCCGTATTCATTAGGTGAGATAAAAATGTTGGCAGTTTTTATCTGTTTTTACTATACTGAAATTATTGACGGGATTCTATCAGAATTATGGCGGAAATGATAACAATCCTGCTATCCCTGATTTTAGTTTACAGAAAAGGTTAAAACTGTTAAGATTTAGGGAAGAGATCGAGAAGACCCGCTGTGTGAAAGCGGCAGATTTGATCCGGGAGATCAGAAGGGTTATCGCCGCAGGAGTCATGGTGTGCATCCGGCCAGGGAAGAAAGGATTGCAGGAAGCGGCTGGTTATGGCGGTCCCGGCGGCGGCTGGGCGAGTATTTTTCTGAACTTCTATAAAGGCGACGTGATCCGCGGGATGGTGAGCATTTCCGGCGAAGCTTTGGGAGAAGGACGGCGCTGCCCCCTGACAGGCGGCCCCCATATTCCGCACAGGACAGGAAGAGGAGCGGTTCTTTTTTCGCGAGTACTTGTACCAAAGCCCCCCGGCGGTGCTCTGCGGCAGACGATAGGAAGGGTTTGACCGGTTCACGAGCATAGCGCAGGCAATTTCAGCCGACCCGGTTTGATGGAGGTGAAATTGCCTGCCATAGGCGGCGCAGTGAACTGGTCAAAACCGACGTGTCTGCCGCAGAGCACCGCCGGGGGCATTTTGGACAAGCCTCCATAAAAAAGAACCGCTCCTCTTCTGCAATTTCCCTCAAACTTCCAAAACAGGCTTTGCATAGATTTGCAGAAATTTGAAAAAAAATATTGACAAAGGAGAACCGGAGTGCTATCTTATTCATATGGATGTTAGCACTCTATCATGTTGAGTGCTAACAAGAAAGGGGAGACGTGAGACGTGGAACTGGACGAACGGAAGAAAAAGATATTAAACGCGATCATCCGCAACTACCAGGAGACCGGAGAGCCGGTCGGCTCACGGACCATCTCCAAATATTCGGACTTGCAGCTTTCCTCTGCGACGATCCGCAATGAGATGTCGGATCTGGAGGAGATGGGACTGATCGTCCAGCCGCATACCTCGGCGGGGCGGATTCCCACAGACCGGGGGTACCGTCTTTATGTGGATCATATGCTGGAGACGACAGACCGGGATGCAGGGAGGCAGGAGCCGGTCCAGACCAGCGAGTTCCTCATTGACCGGATGGATCGGATGGAGCAGGTGCTGAAGCAGATGGCCAAGATGCTGGCGCTCAATACCAATTATGCGTCCATGATCTCTGCCCCCAGATACAACCGGAACAAACTGAAATTCATTCAGCTTTCCAGGGTGGAGGAGAGCAAGCTTCTGGCCGTGGTGGTCGTGGAGGGCAACCTTATTAAAAATACCATCTTTGAGGTGGAGGAGAAGCTTACGGAGGAGGATATCCTTTCTCTGAATCTGCTGCTCAATACGAATTTAAACGGATTGACAATCGAAGAGATCAACCTGGGGATTATCACAAAATTAAAGGGGCAGGCGGGCGGCCATACCGAGGTGGTGGGAAAGGTCCTGGACGCGGTGGCGGAGGCCATCCAGGGGGATGACGAGGATCTGCAGATCTACACCAGCGGGGCCACCAATATTTTCCGGTACCCGGAGCTTTCCGACAGCAGCAAGGCGAAGGAGATTATTCAGGTATTCGAGGAGAAGAAACAGCTCACCAACCTCCTGACAGATAAGCTGGGAGAGGAAGGGCAGCAGGGGATTCAGGTCTATATCGGGAACGAGACCCCGGTTCAGAGCATGAAGGACTGTAGTGTGGTCACGGCCACTTACGACCTTGGAGACGGCCTGCAGGGAACCATCGGCATCGTAGGGCCGAAACGGATGGATTATGAGAAGGTGGTCCAGGCGCTCCAGACAGTGATGGGGCAGCTTGATACCATGTTTAAAAAAGAAGAATAGAAAGAGAAATAGAAAGGCGGAGAGAACGTGACGGATACACAGAGAGATCAGATGGAAACGGAGAACGAGCATCCGGCTGAGGCAGTTTCAGAGGAAAACCCGCAGATGGAAGCGGGCGGGGAAGCTTCTGTGGAAAGCGGGGAAACGGAAGACGCCGGGGCGAAGGTTTCGGAGCCTTGGGAAGAGGGGGAGGACGGCAAGGATGCAGAGCCGGCTCCGGAAAAGAAAGGCTTCTTTAAAAAGAAAGAAAAGAAAGATAAGAAGGATGAGCAGATCGAGGATCTGACAGATCGGCTGAAGCGGTCCATGGCGGAATTTGAGAATTTCCGGAAACGGACGGAAAAGGAAAAGGCGGCCATGTATGAGGTGGGGGCCAAGAGCATCATCGAAAAGATCCTGCCGGTGGTGGATAATTTCGAGCGGGGTATGGCAACCTTAAAAGAAGAGGAAGCCCATTCTCCTTTTGCGGAGGGAATGGATAAGATATATAAGCAGCTTCTTACGACCTTGGAGTCTCTGGACGTGACAGTCATTGAGGCGGTAGGGCAGGAATTCAATCCGGATTTCCACAATGCGGTGATGCACGTGGAGGATGAGGAGGCCGGCGAGAATATCGTCGTGGAGGAATTCCAGAAGGGCTATCTTTACCGGGGCAGTGTGGTGCGCCACAGCATGGTAAAAGTCGCAAATTAACAGCATATCAGAATCAGAGTGATAATACAGGAGGAAATGAATCATGGGAAAGATTATAGGTATTGATTTAGGGACAACAAATTCATGTGTGGCAGTCATGGAGGGCGGAAAGCCTGTTGTGATCGCAAATACAGAGGGAATCCGTACAACTCCTTCCGTCGTGGCATTTACAAAAAACGGAGAAAGGCTGGTGGGAGACCCCGCAAAGCGTCAGGCCGTGACCAACTCGGAGCGGACCATATCTTCCATCAAGAGACATATGGGCTCCGATTACAAGGTGGACATTGACGGGAAGAAATATTCTCCTCAGGAGATCTCCGCCATGATCTTACAGAAGCTGAAAGCCGATGCGGAAAGTTATCTTGGAGAGAAGGTGACGGAAGCGGTCATCACGGTTCCTGCTTACTTCAATGACGCGCAGCGCCAGGCTACCAAGGACGCAGGGAAGATCGCCGGACTTGATGTAAAGAGGATCATCAACGAGCCCACGGCGGCTGCATTGGCTTACGGCCTGGACAATGAGAAGGAACAGAAAATTTTGGTATATGACCTTGGCGGAGGCACTTTTGATGTATCCATCATCGAGATCGGCGACGGTGTGATCGAGGTTCTTGCCACCAACGGCGATACCCGCCTGGGCGGCGATGATTTCGATGCGAAGCTGACAGACTATATGATCTCCGAATTTAAGAAAGCGGAGGGGGTGGACCTGTCAGGCGACAAGATGGCGCTCCAGAGATTAAAGGAAGCGGCAGAGAAGGCGAAGAAAGAGTTGTCTTCCGCTACCACCACCAATATCAACCTGCCTTTTATTACGGCAACAAGCGAAGGGCCGAAGCATTTTGACATGAATCTGTCCAGAGCAAAATTTGACGAGCTGACTCATGATCTGGTGGAAAAAACGGCTGTTCCGGTTCAGAATGCACTGAGAGATGCGGGCCTTACCTCCGCAGAGATCGGCAAAGTACTCCTTGTGGGCGGTTCCACCCGTGTACCGGCGGTGCAGGAGAAGGTAAAACAGCTTACCGGAAAAGAGCCCTCCAAGAGCTTGAATCCCGATGAATGTGTAGCCATTGGCGCATCCATCCAGGGCGGCAAGCTGGCAGGTGACGCGGGCGCAGGCGATATCCTTCTTCTGGATGTGACTCCTCTGTCCCTGTCCATCGAGACCATGGGCGGCGTTGCCACCAGACTGATTGAGAGAAACACGACGATCCCCACCAAGCACAGCCAGGTATTCTCCACGGCTGCCGACAACCAGACGGCCGTAGATATCAACGTGCTCCAGGGTGAGAGACAGTTTGCGAAAGATAATAAGAGCCTTGGCCAGTTCCGTCTGGACGGAATCCCGCCTGCAAGGAGAGGCGTTCCTCAGATCGAGGTTACCTTCGATATTGATGCCAACGGCATTGTGAATGTATCCGCCAAGGATCTGGGCACCGGCAAGGAGCAGCATATCACCATCACAGCCGGTTCCAACATGTCCGAGGCCGACATCGACAAAGCAGTGAAGGAAGCCGCCGAGTTTGAGGCTCAGGATAAGAAGCGCAAGGAAGGCATCGATGCGAGAAATGACGCCGATTCCATGGTATTCCAGACAGAGAAAGCCCTGGAGGAGGCCGGCGACAAGATTGACGCGTCAGAAAAGGCAGCCGTGGAAGAGGATATCAAGGCCCTGAAGGCTGTGGTGGAGGCTACGGCCAACGGTGAGATCTCCGATGCTCAGTTGGATGAGTTAAAGGCCGGAAAAGAGAAATTGATGAACAGTGCACAGTCGCTTTTTGCCAAGATGTATGAGCAGGCTCAGGGAGCCGCGGGTGCTCAGGGTGCAGGTCCCGATATGGGAGCGGGTTCGGCGGACGACGACGTGGTAGATGCGGATTATAAGGAAGTTTAATTGTTTATCCCCCTTTATGGATTCAGGGCGGCCCCGCAAGGGGCCTGCCTTGGATTCTTTGCGTTGCCAGGCATTCGAGGAAGCTGCCGCGCCGAGGCATACCTTATATAGCGGCAGGTTCGTTCGGTAAAAATAATTATGGATAGGTGAGGAAAAGTGGCTGAGAGTAAGAGAGATTATTATGAGGTGCTGGGTGTGCCAAAGGATGCCGACGATGCGGCATTGAAGAAGGCGTACCGGGTTCTGGCGAAGAAATATCATCCGGATACCAATCAGGGAAATCCGGAGGCGGAGGCGAAGTTTAAGGAGGCCTCGGAGGCTTATGCGGTCTTAAGTGACCCTGATAAGAGAAGGCAGTATGACCAGTTCGGCCATGCGGCTTTTGAGGGCGGCGGAGCCGGGGGCTTTGGCGGTTTTGATTTCAACAGTGCGGACATGGGTGACATTTTCGGCGATATTTTCGGCGATCTCTTTGGCGGCGGAAGAAGAAGCCGGGCTAATAACGGCCCTATGCGGGGGGCAAATCTCCGCTCCAGAATCCGCATTACCTTTGAGGAGGCACTGTTTGGCTGTGAGAAGGAGATCGAGCTGACCAGCAGAGACGAGTGCAAGGAGTGCAGGGGAACCGGGGCGAAGCCCGGAACCAAGCCGGAGACCTGCCCCAAATGTAACGGCAAGGGGAGGGTGGTCTATACCCAGCAGTCTCTTTTCGGCATGGTGCGCAGTGAGCAGGCATGTCCCGACTGCGGCGGAACCGGGAAGATTATCAAAGAGAAATGTCCGTCCTGCCGGGGAACGGGACATACCAGCTCCAAGAAGCGGATTTCCGTGTCCATTCCGGCCGGCATTGACAACGGGCAGAGTGTGCGGATCCGGGGAAAGGGCGAGCTTGGAACAAACGGAGGGGAGCGGGGCGACCTTCTGGTGGAGGTGGTGGTATCGGAGCATCCGACCTTCCGGAGACAGGACACCAGCATTTATTCCACGGCTCCCATTTCCTTTACCATGGCGGCTCTCGGCGGAGAAATCAGGATTAAGACAGTGGACGGGGAGGTGGCCTACACGGTGGCTCCCGGAACCCAGACTGATACGAGAATCCGTTTAAAGGGTAAGGGCGTCCCTTATCTGCGGAACAAGGATGTCCGGGGGGATCACTATGTAACCTTGGTGGTGAAGGTGCCGGAGCGGATGAATAAAGAGCAAAAGGAAGCTCTTTGGAAGTTCCGGGAGGCCATGGGAGAGACACTGCCTTCGCCGGCTCCGGAGGAAAAGCACAAAAAGAAGGGATTTTTTAACAAGTAAAGGTTCCTTTTTCCGAAAAAATGTGCTATGATAATCCCAGCAACTGAAAGGGACAGCCAAAGGAAGGCGTTGTCTTTAGAATTTTACAGGTGGTGGGAAAGATTATGGATCCGTTTATTTTTTATTTTTTGATCGGCCTGATCATTTTTGTCGTGATCGTTGCGGCGGTGACTGCGGTGGTAAGTGCAGTGACTTGCATATCGGCGGCGGTCGTTGAAGAGGATGAAGAAGATTAGACGGAAAAGAGAGCTGTCGTAAAGAGGAAATCGTTTACGGCGGCTCTTTTTGTACCATGGAAGAGGGGAAGAGAAAAACTTGTCCGGAAGAAGGCGGGGAGGAATGATTATGAAAGAGACAAGGGGAAAAGGCAATCCGGGAGCGCTTGCGCCGATCGGGATCTTTTTGATCCTATTCCTTGGCGTGGGGCTTCTGAGCGGAGATTTTTATGCGATGCCGGCTATTGTGGCATTTTTAATTGCCCTGATGGCGGCATTTTTTCAGAACAGGAAGCGGTCTTTCGGGGAGAAGCTTAAGACGGTGGCCGAGGGGGTCGGCAACGAGGATATTATCACCATGTGTCTGATCTACCTGGCGGCAGGAGCGTTTTCGGGAACCGTGACGGCGGCCGGGGGCGCGGACAGTACCGTAGCCCTGGGCCTCTCGATCCTGCCTCCCGGCATTGCGGTGGCGGGGCTTATGCTGATCGGCTGTTTTATGTCGGTGTCCATGGGCACCAGTATGGGGACCATTGGAGCGCTGGCGCCCATTGCTGTGGGAATCAGTGAGAAGACCGGATTTTCCATGGCCATCTGTATCGGGGCCGTAGTCAGCGGAGCCATGTTCGGCGACAATCTCTCCATGATCTCCGACACAACCATTGCGGCGGTCCGCACGCAGGGCTGTGAGATGCGGGACAAGTTTAAGGAGAATTTTTTTCTGGTACTTCCTGCGGCCGCGGTGTCCCTGCTGATTTATGTGGTGATCAGCCGGAATACGTCTTATCAGGTGAGCACACAGATCACATATAATTTGTGGCAGGTGCTCCCCTATCTGGTGGTTCTGGGAGGTGCTTTGGCAGGCATGAATGTCTTCCTGGTGCTGATTGGCGGGACGGTGCTCTCAGTCCTCGCAGGGCTTGGGACGGGAACCATCCTGGCAGGAGATATTTTCAAGGTTATGGGGGAAGGGGTTACCTCCATGTATGACATCACGGTGATCTCCATCATTGTGGCGGCTATTGTGGCGCTGGTGAAGAAGAACGGCGGCATTGACTGTATCTTAAATATGATCCATAAAAAGATCAGGGGAAAGAAGGGCGGTGAGCTTGGCATTGCGGCGCTGGCGGTGCTCACGGACATGGCGACAGCCAACAACACAGTGGCTATCGTGATTGCAGGCCCCATTGCCAGGGAGATCAGCAGTGATTACGGAATTTCCCCCAGAAGGGCGGCTTCCCTCCTGGACATTTTTGCGTCGGTGACCCAGGGGCTGATTCCCTACGGCGCCCAGATCCTTCTGGCTGCAGGGCAGACGGGACTTTCCCCTCTTGAGATTATCCCCTATACCTTTTATCCTGTGTTGATGGGAGTCAGTGTGGTCTGTTTTGTGCTGCTGCGGAAACAGAGAACGCAGGGGCAGAACCTGGCCGGCTGACAGAAAAGAGCGGACAGTGGACAGAAAGAGGAGCTTTGACAAGGAGATAAATATGAGATTATTGATTCAGGGCGGACATGTGCTTGATCCTGCCACGGGAAAAGACGGGATTTATGACGTGCTTGTGAAAGACGGAAGGGTCGACCGTGTACAGGAGGAGATTGCCGCGGAGGCAGGGATGGAAGTGATTGATGGGACGGGGTGTTATGTGATGCCGGGATTGGTCGATCTCCATGTCCATCTGCGGGACCCCGGTCTTACTTACAAGGAAACGCTCACCACAGGGGGCCGGGCGGCGGCAAAGGGAGGTATAACGACCATCTGCGCTATGCCCAATACGGTTCCTGTGACAGACAGCCCGGAGATGATCAGAGAGCAGAGGGAACGGGCGAAAAAAGAATGTCTTGTCCACGTCTCATTTGTGGGGGCGGTCACGAGGGGACAGGATGGAAAGGAGCTCACGGACATTGCCGGGATGAAGCGGGAAGGGATGCGCTGCATCAGTGAGGACGGGAAATCCGTGATGAACGCGAAGCTTTACCGGAGGGCCATGGAGACCTCCGCAGAGGAAGGTATTTTGGTGATGGCCCATTGTGAGGATCAGGATATGGTCCGGGATACTGTAATCATCAATGAGTCGGAGCGGGCGGGTGAACTGGGGCTTTCTGGCGTCACCAATGCGGTGGAGGATGTGATTGCAGCCAGAGACATCCTGTTGGCGAAGGAGACGGGGGCCAGGCTTCATCTGTGTCACTGTTCCACAAGGGACAGTGTGGAGATGGTGCGGCTGGCGAAGAAAGCCGGCGTTGCGGTGACGGCTGAGGTATGTCCTCATCATTTTCTTCTTACCAGCAGGGATATTCCCGGCGACGATGCGGACTTTAAGATGAACCCGCCTCTCAGGGAGAGGGAAGATGTGGAGGCCTTGCTTAAAGGGCTGGAGGAGGGAATCATAGATGTGATTTCCACGGATCATGCGCCTCACGGCGCGGAGGAGAAAGCGAAGGGGTTTGGGGGGGCTCCCTGCGGGATCGTGGGGCTGGAGACTTCCCTGGCTCTTTCTATGACAAAGCTGGTCCATGGGGGGATTCTGACACCCATGGAGCTGGTTCGGCGGATGAGTGATACTCCGGCGAGGATTTTAGGGATCGATGGGGGAAGCCTGGCAGAGGGGGCATGCGCCGACCTGATTTTGGTTGACCCGGAGCGGGAGTGGGTGATCCGGAAGGAGGATTTTGTATCCAAGGGAAAAAACACCCCCTTTGACGGAAGAACTGTCAAGGGGAAAGTAGTCATGACCATTGTGGATGGTGAGATCGTATATGATGAAAGGAAGGAATTTTGAAATGATTAATCGGCTTTGTGAAAAAATAAAGAAACTGAATGCGCCCGTTGTGGTGGGACTGGATCCGATGCTCTCTTATGTGCCGGAGCATGTGGTGAAAAAGTCTCTGGCGGAATATGGGGAGACTCTTTCGGGGGCGGCGGATGCCATCTGGCAGTTTAATAAGGAGATTGTAGATGCTGTTTATGATTTGATTCCGGCGGTGAAGCCGCAGGTGGCCATGTATGAGCAGTTTGGCATAGAGGGAATGAAGGCGTACCAGAGGACGGTTGATTACTGCCACGAGAAGGGGCTGATCGTCATCGGCGACGTGAAGCGAGGGGACATCGGCTCCACCTCGGCGGCTTATGCGGCGGGACACTTGGGGAAGGTGCAGGTGGGAAGCCGTCTTCTTCCCGCATTCGACGAGGATTTTGTGACGGTGAACCCCTATCTGGGAACAGACGGGGTGAAGCCCTTCGTGGACGTGTGCAGGGAAGAAAAGAAAGGATTGTTTATTCTGGTCAAAACCTCCAATCCTTCCAGCGGGGAGTTCCAGGACAGGCTCATTGACGGGCGTCCGCTGTACGAATGGGTGGGCGAACAGGTGGCCAAGTGGGGAGAGACTTGCGTGGGAGATTCCTACAGTTATGTGGGGGCCGTGGTGGGGGCCACTTATCCCGAGATGGGAAAGATACTCCGGAAGCTGATGCCAAAGTCCTTCATCCTGGTGCCCGGCTACGGCGCCCAGGGGGGGAAAGCCGAGGACCTGGTCCACTACTTCAATGCGGACGGCCTTGGGGCGATCGTCAATTCCTCCAGGGGGATCATTGCCGCCTACAAGAAAGAAGCATACGCAAGGTTTGGTGCGGAGCATTTTGGCGAAGCCTCCAGACAGGCGGTCATCGACATGGTTGAGGACATCCGAAGGGCGCTGGACAGAAGATGACGGAAGTCCAAGGAATCAACGGGTCTGCGGGAAAGGGAACCGCCCGGGACGAGGCGGATACAGGAGGAGTAGATTGTATGAAGAAAAAGGAAACGGCAGCAGTGCTCTCCCAGGAATGTTTGGCGCCGGGGATTTACAGCATGTGGCTGGAAACAGGAATCGCGGCTTATGCGAAGGCGGGGCAGTTTGTGTCCCTGTACAGCCGGGACGGATCCAGGCTTCTGCCCAGGCCCCTAAGTCTCTGTGAGACCGGGAAGGACAGGCTCCGGCTGGTGTACCGGGTGGCCGGCGCGGGTACGGCAGAATTTTCAACCCTTCGGGCCGGGGATGCCGTTGAGATTTTGGGGCCTCTCGGAAACGGGTTTCCCTTGGAGGAGGCGGAGGGAAAACGGGTTTTCCTCATCGGCGGCGGCATTGGGGTGCCGCCCATGCTGGAGCTTGCGAAAAGACTTTCCGGTGAGAAGACCTTGGTCATGGGCTATCGGGACAGCCGGATGTTTTTGAAAAAGGAGCTGGAACAGGCCGGCCCCCTCTTTGTGGCGACGGAGGACGGAAGCTTTGGCACCAGAGGGAATGTGCTGGACGCTATCCGGGAGAGGGGCCTTTCGGCAGACGTGATGTTTGCCTGCGGGCCGGCTCCCATGCTCCGTGCCATTAAGGCATACGCGAAGGAGCAGGGGATCCCGGCCTGGATTTCCATGGAGGAGCGGATGGCCTGTGGGATCGGGGCCTGCCTGGGCTGTGTCTGCAAGTCCAAAGAGGTGGACAGCCACAGCCATGTGAAGAATAAGCGGATTTGCAAGGACGGCCCGGTATTTTTGGCGGAGGAGGTGGAACTTTGATGAATTTATCGGTGGAGCTTGCCGGAGTGACTCTTAAAAATCCGGTGATGACAGCCTCGGGAACCTTTGGCTCGGGGGAGGAATACAGTGAGTTTGTGGAGCTTGGCCGTCTGGGAGCCGTGGTTACCAAGGGAGTGGCGAATGTGCCCTGGCCGGGAAATCCCACCCCCAGGATCGCGGAGACCTGCGGGGGAATGTTAAATGCCATCGGCCTGCAAAATCCCGGCATTGACGTGTTTGTGAAGAGGGATATTCCCTTTTTGAAACAATTTGACACGAAAATCGTGGTCAATGTCTGCGGAAAGACCACGGAGGATTATGTGGAGGTCGTGGAGCGGCTTTCGGAGGAGCCGGTGGATCTTCTGGAGATCAATATTTCCTGTCCCAACGTGAAGGAGGGAGGGATTGCCTTCGGACAGAGCGCGGAAGCGGCGGAGGCCATCACCCGGGCGGTGAAAGAGAGGGCAAAGCAGCCGGTGATCATGAAGTTAAGCCCCAATGTGACGGACATTGCGGAAATGGCGAGGGCGGTGGAGGCCGGAGGCGCCGACGCGGTTTCTCTGATCAATACTTTGACAGGAATGAAAATTGACATCCACAGAAGAATCTTTGCCCTGGCCAATAAGACGGGCGGGCTTTCCGGTCCTGCCATTAAGCCGGTGGCTGTGCGCATGGTCTATCAGGTTGCCCAGGCAGTTGGGATTCCTGTGATCGGCATGGGCGGGATCCGGTGTGCGGAGGACGCACTGGAATTTATTCTGGCGGGCGCCACGGCCGTATCGGTGGGGACGGCCAATTTCCACAACCCTTATGTGACAACCCAGATCGCAGACGGGATCCGGGAGTATATGGAACGGTACGGAGTGGAGGATATCCGGGAGCTCATCGGGTCGGTAAAGTGAGGGGACGGCGCATTTGTTCTTTGGTTTCGGGCGGCCGCTGCAGACATATGTGAAAGATTAAACTCCATTTGCGTAAAAGCAAATTCCACAGGGATAAAAGAAGTGGAATTTAAATTTTCATTTTTCGGCCGTGCCTGAAAGCCGTGGAGTGGTTGACAATCCACCTGCCATCGTTTATAATTGGGTACGAAATGAATCGGGATCAAGTGCCGGAACTTCCGGGTAAAAGAGAACTGAGTGAGATTCTCAGACGAACTGGTCACTGTGAAGGGGAGCACTCCTGCAGGATGCCATTATGCGAAAGCATGAGAAGGCGCAGGAGGGCGTGGAGCCAAAGTCAGGAAACCTGCTTGATCTTACGGGCATTGACGCTTCCTGTACTAAGCGGTCAATCAGAGTGAAAAGTTCGCGCGGCTTTTTACTTTTTTGTGTACACGTGCCACAGAGGAAGAGTGCCGGCAGAGCCGGCGGGGATCGGCACGGCGAGCAGGAAAGAGAAACCTTCCCTGCCCGATTTGTCAGGAAGCAGGAGATTGCCTGTTTCCTTTTTTCATTTCACAGGTGAGAAAAATCTAAGGAGGATACGATGAAAAGGAAAGCTTTCAGCATTGCGCTTATTGTAATCATGCTGTTGTCCGTGACGGCCTGCGGCGGAAAGAAAGCGGAGGAGACGGCGGCGAAAACTTCTGCGGCGGCGGATACAGAGACGGGAATCGGCCAGGCGGAAGAGACGAAGAGCCAGGAGACGGGCCCTGCAAAGACGAATGAGGAAGCGGGCCATGGGGAGAAGGATACGCTGGTGGTGCGTGCGGCCAAGGATGTGGGAGATTTGAATCCCCACACGATGAAGAGCCAGATGTTTGCTCAGGACTGGGTCTATGAGAGTCTGGTTGCCATGAAAAACGGAGAGATCGTCCCGGAACTGGCGGAGAACTGGGAGATCTCCGATGACGGGAAAACCTATACCTTCCATTTGAGGAGCGGAGTCAAATTCAGTGACGGCAGTGCGTTCGATTCACAGATCGCAAAGAAGAACATAGAGGCGGTCATGCGCCATGCGGATGGGTATTCCTTCCTGCAGTCCCTGAATGCCATAAGCAGCATTGAGACGCCGGATGCGGAGACTCTGGTTTTAAACCTGACTGAGCCCTGCAACTCCCTGTTAAATGATTTTACCTTCAGCCGTCCCCTGGTGATGCTGGGGGAGGCAGGATTTCCGGCAGAGGGAGACCCTTATGACAACGGAACCACAAGCCCCGTCGGAACCGGCATGTGGGTTTTAAAGGAGTATGTGGCCGACCAGTATGCGCTGTTTGAGCGCAATGAAAATTACTGGGGAAAAAAGCCCTCTTTCCAATATCTGAGGGCGGTGGTGATTCCCGACGTGAACACGGCGGCCACGGCTTTAAAGGCGGGGGAGATCGACCTGATGGTGGACTCCACCCAGATCACGGCGGAAATGTTCAAGGAGATGGAGGCGGCCGGCTTCCATACAGCCCAGGCTCCTACCACCAGTATTTCCAATCTGAATATCAATACCGGCGGGGAGATCACAGGGGAGTTGAATGTCCGGCTGGCCATGGAGTATGCCACGGACAAGGAGGCGCTCTCTGAGGGCATGTTCGGCGGCCTGCAGCCTCCGGCTACGGCGTATTTCTCCACTGATGTGCCTTACACCGACACGGGAATTGAGCCGTACACCTACGACAAAGAAAAGGCGAACCGGCTTTTGGAGGAGAGCGGCTGGGTCTATGAGGGGAATGACACCGTTCGATCCAAAGACGGAAAGAAGCTGGAGATCGACCTGATCTACGATTCCTCCGTCACCAAAGATATGGATATCGGTTTGATCCTCCAATCTCAGTATGCCGAAGTGGGGATCCAGTTGAATATTGTCCCTCAGGACAGCCAGGTGTACCGCCAGAACTGGGCCGCCGGGGAATTCGGGGTCCTGATCTACAGCTCCTGGGGCGGCTCCTATGAGCCTTACGCCACACTGGCGGCCATGGCGGCAGACGGCGATAAATTCCATACCGTCCAGAAGGGTATGAGCAACAAGGCAGAGCTGGACCGGGTGATGCTGGACTGCCTGAGCCAGACAGACGAGGCGAAGCTTCAGGAAAACTTTGACTATATTATGAAGAGCTTCCACGACGAGGCCGTTTATGTGCCGCTCACGGTGACGACAAAGCTGGGCATTTACCGGGGTGATATGACAGGGCTGGATCTTTCCTCCGGACAGGACAGTATTGATGTGGGAAGCGTCACCTGGGAAGAGTAAAAATCATGATCCGCTACTTATGCAGACAACTATTGGGACTGCTTCCGCTGTTGTTTTTGGTATCGGCGGCTGCATTTTTCCTGATCCGGCTCCTGCCGGGAGATCCGGCCACGGCCTATCTGAATTCCATTAATGCCCCTCTCACGGAGGAGAGCCTTAAGGAAGTGCGGGAGGAGCTTGGCCTGGATGAACCGGTGCCGGTTCAGTATGGAAAATGGTTAAAGCAGGTGCTGAAAGGGGATTTGGGCTATTCCTATCAGACGAAACGGCCGGTGAGGGAGGAGCTTGGGACAGACCTTGCCTATACGGCGGTTCTGGCCCTGGCAGCCCTGGCCTGGGTTTTTGTGCTCAGCGCCCTGTTTGGGATCCTGTCGGCGTTCTTTGCCGGCAGGCTTCCGGACCGGCTGATTCGAGGGCTGACCTTTCTGGGGTCGGCCATGCCGAAATTCTGGCTGGGCTTTCTCCTGGTGCTTCTGTTTTCTCTGAGATGGAGGATTCTCCCGGTACAGGGAGCAGGGGAGTTCAAATGCCTGATCCTTCCTTCCTTCACGCTGGCCTGTTCTTATATTGCCACCTACACCAAGCTCCTGCGCAACAGTATTCTGGAGATCTGGAATAAGCCCTATGTGGCTTATGCCAGGGTCCGCGGCTTTTCCAGGCGGCAGGCAGTCTTCCGCCATGTGATCCCCAATGCTCTCCTGCCGGTATTCACGACGCTGGGCCTTCACTTCGGCGGGATTCTTTCGGGGGCGGTGATCGTGGAAAATGTGTTTTCCTGGCCGGGGCTTGGCAGAATGTGTGTCAGTGCGGTGGCGGCCAGAAATTATCCCATGATTCAGGGTTATATTCTTTTGATGGCGGCTGTTTTTGTCATCGCCAACCTGCTCTCGGACGTGGCCTGCGCGGTCTTAAATCCAAAGCTCCGCCTGGGCCCTGGGGCCTGGAAATAGATGGTGTGAGCAGCACACCGGAAAGAGAAAACGATGAAATTCCGAATATATTTGATTCTGCTGGCCATCCTTGTGCTGGCCTGTCTGTCTGCGCCGGTCCTTGCGCCCTGTGATCCCAACCAGGCGGATCCCACAGCCAAATTTGCGGAGGCCTCCAGAGAGCATCTTCTGGGCACGGATTACCTGGGACGGGATCTGTTTTCCAGGGTGCTCTGGGGAGGACGAAATACCATGGGCTATGCGGTTTTCGTGGCGTCGGTCTCAGCCCTTGTCGGAATCAGCCTTGGGATGCTGTCCGGATTTGCGGGCGGTCCTCTGGACGGCTTTTTGATGAAGGGAAGCGATGTTTTGCGGTCCTTTCCCGGCATCGTCCTGGTGCTCATTGTGGTCAGCATCCGGGGAGTCGGCATTGACAGTGTATGCCTGGCCATGCTTTTTACCCGCTGGATCTGGTACGCCAGGATGACGAGGAACCTGACCAGGGCCCAAATGGGGAGGACATCCGTTCTGGCAAGCCGTATTTGCGGGAGCGGCCGGCTTAAGATCCTGAGGCGCCATATTTTGCCCTCGATCCTTCCGGAGCTTCTTCCGGTGTTTTCCATTGATTTCGGGAGCGCACTCCTTGCCATATCCGGCTATTCTTTTCTGGGGCTTGGTATTTTGCCGCCGGAGGCAGAGTGGGGAATGATGATCAATGACGGGCGCAACTACATGGGACATCCGGAAATGATGTTCTGGCCGGGGCTTTGCGTGGTGCTGATAGTGATCGGCGTGAATGCCCTGGGCGACAGGCTTCGGGACAGGCTGGAGGAGAGACGGTCATGAATGGAACAGGGTCCTTATTTTACACAAAAGAGCTTTCCGTCTCCCTCAAGGAGCGGGGGCGAAGGCTTCCCGTGGTCTTTCCGACGGACATTGCCGTGAAAGACGGCGGCTGCACGGGGGTCATCGGAGAGAGCGGCTGTGGAAAGTCTCTGTTTGGCAGAGCCGTTCTGGGGCTTCTCACAGAGCGGAAGTGGCAGGTGGAAGGGGAGGCGTTTTTTAAAGGGGAGCGTCTTCCGCTGGAGAATGACAGGGAGATGGACGCGTTTCGGGGCAGACGGATGTCTATGATCGTCCAGGATCCCCTGTCGGCTTTCGACCCGAGGATGACGGTCGGTGCTCATTTCATGGAGGGCTTAAAAAGGCGGGAGAGGAAGGAGAGATACCGGGAGGCGGTGGCCCGGCTGGGGCGGATGCTCCTCAAAAACCCGGAGTCCGTCATGAAGCAGTATCCCTTTGAGCTTTCCGGCGGCATGCTGCAGCGGGTGATGATTGCCCTGAGCCTCTTTGCCGGTCCGGAGATGATGATTGCGGACGAGCCGACAACGGCCCTGGACAGCACTGTCCAGGAAGAGATATTGCAATTGCTGGAAGGGCTTTTGGGGGAGGGGGGGCTTTCCCTGTTGTTGATCTCCCATGACCTGAAGGTGATTTCCAGAATGGCAGATACAGTCTATGTGATGTACGCCGGGCGGATTGTGGAGTGCGGAACCATGGAAGAGGTGCAGAGGGCTCCGCTTCATCCCTACACGGTGGGTCTCTTTTCCTCCAGGCCGGCATTTTCCAAAGAGCGGCTCTTGGCCATGGAGGGGCGGCCGCCCCTTCTGGAAGGGCTCTCGGAGCCGGGCTGTGCCTTTGCACCCAGATGTCCTTCAGCCGGGGAGGCCTGCAGAAAAGAAGTCCCTTCCTTCGGGGCGGCAGGAGGAGGGCATCTGGTAAGATGTAGCCGGCCGGAGGCATGGGGTGCGGGCGGCAGAGGAAGGGAAGCGCAATAAAAGACTCGGGGAGGAGATCGGATGGATACGGTGGGGAAGAAAGAAGAAACGGCTTCCCTCTTGGAGGTCCGTGGGGTCGGCAAAAGCTATCGGGGCCGGAAGAGAGGGCGGATCGCGGCAGTGCGGGGAGTCTGTTTTTCCCTAAAAAGAGGACGGTGTCTCGGCGTGGTGGGCGAGAGTGGTTGTGGAAAAAGCACCCTTTGCCGCATCATTGCGGGGATTGAAAAGCCGGATTTCGGGGAAATTCGCTATTGCGGGGTGCCGGCCGATTATAAAAAGGACCGGCAGAAGATCCAGATGGTGTTCCAGAACAGCATGGATGCAGTCAATCTCCATTTAAATGCGGAGAAAATCATTTCGGAACCTCTGGAAAATTTTTTTTCTATGGATCGGGAGGGGAGACGGAGAGAGGCCTCACGGCTTATGGAGCTTGTGGGACTTTCCCCGGAAGATATGGGAAAATATCCAAAGCAGTTTTCCGGCGGACAGCTCCAAAGGATCTGCATCGCACGGGCGCTGGCGGCTAAGCCGGAGCTTTTGATTTTGGACGAACCCCTGAGCAGTCTGGACGTGTCGGTCCAGGCGCAGCTTCTGAATTTGCTTAAGGATCTGCAGGAGCAGCTTGGTCTGACCTGTATTCTGGTTTCCCATGATCTGGAGGCCGTCTACTATCTGGCCGACGGGTTGGCCGTCATGTATGGAGGCGCGTTGGTCGAAACACTTTCTGACATCGAGGCTCTCTCATGCCTGCGCCATCCTTATGCCAGAAAGCTTCTGTCCGTCTGCCGTGAACATGGGGCCGAAGATTTTCCGTTCGCGCGGAATAAGGAACATATGCATAAGTCCGGCGGGTTTCCGGGGGCAGAGAGGGGGGCAGAGGACGGGGAATTTCCGGGGATCGGAGAGGCGAGGGGCTGTGTCTACGCCGGATGCTGCCCGGAGGCAGATGAAGTCTGTTTATGGAAAACTCCGGAGCTCTCGGACCGGGAGCCGGGGCACCGGGTCGCCTGTCATCATGTGTGAGAGGGGTTATGCGGAAGCAAATTGACAGAAAATTTGCAAGGTTGAGAAAATCGCTTGCATATTGGCGGCAGATATGGTACAATATCTATCGGTCTGAGAGTTCATCAAGTTTTTGCGACCATTTGCGGATGTGGCGGAATGGCAGACGCATCAGACTCAAAATCTGACGGGGGCGACCTCGTGTGGGTTCAAGTCCCACCATCCGCATGAACGGCTTATTCATACGCATACAGAGGGCTGTGAAAACCCAGTGTTTCCAAGGGTTTCACGGCCCTCCTTGTTTTATGGGGTGCGAAGGTTTTTGGATTTCCTGCCCCTTTTCGCCCTTCTGGTTTTGGGCCTTCACAGGACCTTCACCAAGTCTAGGCGGGCGTTATCCTTTTCGATCAGTTTTTCTGTGACGTGGGTGTAAATTTCCTGCGTGATCTTACTGTCTCCATGGCCAAGCCGTCTGGCGATCTCGTCTATCGTGAAACCCTGTTCGAAGAGAAGCGAAGTATGCGTGTGCCGAAGTGCGTGCGGGGTGATGTGCTTTCCGGTGATACGCCCCGCATGGGTTTTCAGGTATTTGTTGAAGCTGTAGTAATGAATGTAACTGCCGTCCGTCTCGGCCATGAAGTGCGTATAGTTTTGGATGTGGACCTCCCGGTAAGAGAAGATGTTCTTCGTGGTGGTCAGCTCCCGGTTCACGGAATCATACCCCTTGTTGATGGAGATGACTTTCGCATTCAGATCCACGTCGGACCGTTCCAGTGCGCAGAATTCGGCGAAGCGGAGGCCGCTCAGGGCCATGAATTTCGTGACGAGGATCCATTGCTCGTTGTCCATGCCATCCAATACGGCTTTTAGCTCTTCGCCTTCCAGGTACTTATCCTGGATCTTCAGCCGATGGGGATCGTCCTTGAAATTTTTCAACTTGCGCAGATTCGATATGTCGTCGACCAGGTCATTTTCGTATCCCCAGCGCATGAGCGCTTTATAGCGGGTGAGATGCTCGTTAAGGGTTCCGGCCGGCTTTCCCGTCTTCAGCATCGCAGAGCGGACATACGGGGCGCTCAGGCGGCTCAGGAGGGTGTCCCTGCCGAGAATCTTCATCAGAGTATCGCAGGCAAAATAATTCCTGGTGTAGGTGGATTTTTTGACGGAGATGAGCTGTGCCTTCCGGTAGTCTGCGACCAGGTCTTCCAGAGTGCGGTCTTCCTGCTTTTTGCAGGCGGCTTCCTGCCTGTCCTGGATCTTTTTTGCAAGCAGCTCCCTGGCGGTTTTTTGTGCCTGGCGGTTATTCTTCTCGAGCGTGATGCTCACCCTTTTCTCCTTCCCGGTCCGGAGGTCCCCATAACGCTCCACATACTTAAATTTTCCATTGTCTAGCGGTTCTATTCACATATGTATCATCCTCCTTTATTGTGACGTGCGACGTCGCACGTGTTTTTTGAGTACAAAAATAACGGCCTCCGAAAGCATGTTCTGGTTGCATGGCCGCCCCGAAGATGATATAATATTTCTGTGACAAAATGAGGTATCTCTTCGAGGTACGGGCCGCTCTGGTGTGGGGACACTGGGGCGGTTTTCTTATTTGACAAACCGAGGGAAATGGCATATAATATGCTTAACAAGACAGCCGGGAGATAGATTGAGCCTATCTGTTCCGGCGAATCATAACGCTGAGTAAGCCGCCTATCCAGCCACGGAGCAGGGCGGCTTACTTATTTTTCAAGTTCAGGATCGCCACGATCAGCAGCGCCACGGTCAAGATCACCATGAATTCCTCGTATGTACTCATAAGCACCACTCCTCCCGCAAGACTCGGAACAGAATGGTCGCACGCCCTCCCGGCTGCCCGGTTAAGCATATGATATTGTCATGGTGCGGGCTTCCGTTTTTCTATTTTGTCACAGCCCCAGATTGATAGAAAAAGGCAGGTAACTCGAAGTTACCTGCCGGATGTGATTGAATGAAATAGGTGGGTGACAATCCACATCTCCTAACAATGGGCGACGGCCGCCTGTTCCGTCCTCAGATTTCATTCAATAGCATTCTATGTAGCCGTAACTTTATTATACATTATTTTGAATTTGTGTCAAGTTTTTTCAAAGTTCCCTTTTCGATGTAACGCTCCGCATTGTAGGTGCTTAGTATGTGCAGGGTTTTTGCATAGCATCGACCGCTGGAAGAGATTCTCACCGCCACTCGGACATATTCGTCGGCTATTTCGTAAAGCTTTACGAAAAGCATGGATGAATCTTTAGGGCTGAGGCCGACATAATCGGGAGAATTTATAATCAATCCGACATCGGGAAGATATTTTTCATATTCGTAAGGATGCCGGTTCCTGATGTGAGCAAGGTTCGTCTCACCAATGAAAACCGGCGTGCCCGGGGCCATATCAAGTTTCAAAGCCGTGATAACGGCCTCCGAAATAAATGCGATCGGTTTCATACGCCCATCCTTTGCTTAAAAATTCTCCTTGTCCATGATATCTTCCTCGACCTTCCCGATCACCTTCCCCAGGCAGATCACGTCGCTGTCGTCGAGGTGTTCACTGTCATTTTCCATTAACGCAGAAAGGCTTAAACTTGTAGAATAGCCATCCTGATACGCATCGAAAGATATCAGGGAGCTAATGGCAAGCTCTTTTTCACTATTGTTTACGATTTCAAATTCTGCTAAAACGAATATATTTCCATCAGTCGGTTTATTATAATCACTCCCCTTTGATTCTGTAACACCTGTTAAGGTGACTTGAACATCATTCAATTCGGCCGTCTCTCCGGGTTTGAAGGTCAGATCTCCTGCATCTTGCCCATCCGTCTGCGCAACGCTTGCGCCGGTGCTTTCCGGAGTCGGGGAATCCTTACTGGAAGATTCTTTTTGTACGGTGTCTTCTGAAGAATTTACACGTTTTACAGAATTATCTTTACCGCCAAGTGCTGCACCTGCTATTCCAATCACGATGACTCCAATGATAATCCACTTGATTTTTCCCCTGTCCCAGAAATACATCGACTTTATCAACACCGTGGACGGCGTGGATGCGGACTTTCTGGAGGGCACCACGGCCTCCGGCAAAACTACGGTGGGTACCGGGATCAAATTCATGCGGATGGTCAGCCGGAGCAGGAAGCGGTCCCACATCATCGCGGCCAAGACCACCGGCATCGCCGAGAAGAACATCATCCAGCAGGACAACGGGATCCTGGATCTCCACAAAAACGCCAGGTATTATGGCAATGGAGACAAGGATAATAAGCTTCCCAACATCAAGTTCGAGGGCAAGGTCATCTATGTCCTAGGCTACGACAACAAGGACAAATGGGAGCTGGTCCTCGGTTCCCAGTTCGGCTGTGTGTTCATTGACGAGATCAATACAGCCAACATTGATTTTGTCCGGGAGGTGTCCACTAGGAATGATTACCTGATGGCCACCATGAACCCGGATGATCCGGACCTTCCGGTCTACAAGGAATTTGTCAATCGGTCGAGGCCTTATAAAAAATACGCTGCAGATGTGCCCTCGGAGATCATCGCGGAGCTTACAGAGGGGCCAGTACCAAGATGGAGGTACTGGTTCTTCCGGTTTCAGGATAATCTTTCCCTGACCGAGGAAGATATCCAGAAAAAGATACGGTCCGCTCCTCCCGGTACGAAGCTGCACAAGAACAAGATCGAGGGACTCAGGGGCAAGGCCACCGGCCTGATCTTCCCCAACTTCAGCAGGAAAAGGCACGTGGTGACTGGTGCCTGGGTCAGAAAGCAGGTCACAATCGGCAGGCTTAAATTTAAAAAATTCACCGCAGGACTGGACACGTCCTACTCTTCCAAGTCCCCGGACACCATTCTGGAGCGGTGCCGGAAAGAATGGGGCTTTGCGAAGGACGTGTTCATCGACTGTGCGGACCAGGCGACGATCACGGAGCTTAGGAAGTACAAGCGCCTGCACGGGTGCCTGTACAACTTTATCGACTCCTACAAAAAAGTGGAGATCCTGGACCGGATCAAGCTGATGCTCGGCTGGATCCAGCAGGACTGCTACCTGGTGGTGGACACCTGCACGGAGCATCTGGCGGAGCTTGGGAAGTACAAAGGATAAGACGGAGGATGCCCACGATCATACGGTCAATGCCTCGCAGTATGGTTGGATCCCTTACAGGAACCTGATCGGATTTGAAACGGAGGAAACGAAATGAGGTGGCTGGATAAAATGAGCAACAACACCTCCGTTATCACTTTTTTTATAAATCTGTGAAGTGGAAGTGCCAAGTATTATGATACAACATCAGGTGTTGTTCCGAACGTTCGTAAATCCAGTTTATCAGAAAAAATGCAAATCCCGGATTGTTGCGAGAATTGTATTTTTCCAAAGTCTATACTTTTGAAATTGCATTTCTGCAATTATCCTGTATAATGAAAACATACGGAGGAGGTGCGTATCTATGGCTTTACCTGGAACACCCGGACAGCGGATTTCAGATCTTTGTAACGGGCGGCATATCCCCCAAAAGGAACTGGCAAAGAAAATAGGAATTTCCCCCTCACAGTTGAGCCGGATCGTCAGCGGGGAAACAAAGACGGTCAGCAGCGATATTCTCATAGGCATTGCGAAAGAATTTAGAGTGTCAACGGATTATATTCTGG
>CAJUQY010000032.1 GCA_910588815.1 uncultured Lachnospiraceae bacterium
TGCTCTTTGTCGTTGTTGTCACACATGGGCTGATCTATCTGCTTGCCCCACGGATACAGCTTGAGATGAGTATCCCGGACGATGTTGTTGTCAGCATCAGGCAGGAGCAATTTGTGACCGAGGCAGTGGAAAAGGCCCTGCCTATCTCGTTAAGCTGTTCCCTGCTGATTTCCGTTATCTGCTCACTTCTGTTTTCTAAAGGGATTGCCGACCCCATCAAAAAGATTTCTGCGGCAACCGAGCAGATGATGAAATTAAACCACGGGGTGAATTGTCCTATTCATACAAAGGATGAAATTGGTACGCTGGCGCGGAATGTCAACGACCTGTATTCTAATCTTCTTTCCACTATTGAATATTTAGAGCGGGAAAAGGACGCTGTGCGGGATATGGAGCGGGCCAAGGCGGACTTTCTCCGAGCGGCGTCCCATGAGCTGAAAACACCTGTGACGGCGCTGAACGCCACCCTGGAAAACATGATTTTAGGTGTTGGAAAATATCGCGACTACGCCACCTACCTGTCGGAGTGTAAGGAAATGGCCGAGCAGCTTTCCGGGATGATACATGAAATTCTGGAAACCTCCAGGCTGAATTTGACTGTCGAACCGCCAAAGCAGACTGACGTGTCTGAATTGCTGGCAGAACTGTGTGAACCTTATCAACTGATTGCGGCGGCACACCAAATTACGTTCTCCATTGATCTGCCGGAACGGTTTTTGGCTGTGCTGCCTGTCAGTCCGTTCAGTAAGGCGGTGTCTAATGTCCTCGCAAATGCTGTCGCCTATGCGGAAGCCGGGAAAACCGTTTCCGTCTATATGGACGAAAACTATCTAATCATTGAAAACGAATGTGATCCTATCCCTGACGATGAAATTTGCCACCTGTCTGAACCCTTTTACCGTCCGGACTTTTCACGGAGCCGGGAGAACGGGGGCAATGGCCTGGGCCTTTATATCGTGGACACGCTCCTGGCCTCTCTGAACATCCCCTATTCCTTTGTGCCCATGAAGTCCCCGCCGGGGATGCGTTTTACCATTCAGCTATAAGAGCAGAACACTCCCCGTCCGGGGAGTTTTTCATTTCTGCTAAAAGTCCATATACGTTTCATACCCATTCCATATTAGGATGCTATTCTGAGAGTGCGTTCGGAAGAACAGCATAACAATATGGAGGTATCGGATCATGGGCATTTTCAAGAGGGCGTTTCTATACGTCACACGAAAACGGGGGAAAACGGTTCTCCTGTTTGCTATCCTGCTGATTATGGCAACCCTTGTCCTGACGGGCCTGTCTATCTGGAAAGCGTCGGAGGCCGCCCAGCTTGACCTGCGTCAGAGCCTGGGCGGAAAATTTGATGTTTTCGTGGATTGGAGCGATAGTCCCTATGTGGTGAAGGAACCTGTCAAAGACGAAGTGGACGAGGAAACCGGCAAGACATCAAGCAGCTTTCTCATGTATTCTACCGTACAATTTACTTCGGAGAATATTGCCGCCATCAAAGGTGTTTCCGGCGTGAAGTATTGCAGTGCGAGGCAGGACAATCTTCTCCCGTTTGAGGGACTTTCCCTGTTTCCCGGAACAATCTCAATTGATGCAAAATATCAGGGTTACACAAAGACGCTGGGCGTCTACGGCACGGAGGATGATGAACTTTTCACCACCGGCACATTGACGCTGACAGAGGGGCGGCATATTTCCGCTGGAGATACCCATGTGGCGATTATCAGCCAGGACTTGGCGGAGAGAAGCGAGTTGAAAATCGGGGACTATCTCACTGCCCATAGTTACAGCGTGGAAGATCAGGGTTTTACCGGTCAGGAAATCAAGGTACAAATCATCGGACTGTTTGCCCCGAACGTGGTGGAGCAGTTTGGGGAAACCGTCGCCGCCTATGACAAAATTCAAAACCGGGTGTTTGTGGATTTACAGACCTCGAAAGAGTTTGACGGCGGAGAGATCAACTACGGCTTTTCTGCGCTCCATGTCACCATAGACGACCCCCGGGACATGGCGCGGGTGGTGGCCGATGTAAAGGCCCTGCCGGGAATTGACTGGAACGCTTTTACCGTGGAGGCAGACAATGAAACCTACGAAAGCGCAGCCGCGCCGCTGGCTGCGCTGAACGATTTGGTCGTGACTCTGCTGGTGGTGATTATCGTTGTCAGCGCCATCATTCTGGCCCTGATTTTGACCCTTTGGACAAAGACCCGCATCCACGAAATTGGTGTGCTTCTGTCCGTAGGTATTAGAAAATCAGCTATCATTGGGCAGTATTTGATTGAGGTGCTTCTGATTGCCATTCTCGCTTTTGGCCTCTCCTATTTCACCAGCAGCGCCATAGCGGGGCAGATCGGCGATCGCCTGTTGGAGCAAAGTATGCAGACCGGACCGGAAGGAGATAACGATGTCGTATCTGCAGCCGCTGCGGTTGACGTGGGCGCAGATAATCTGATTCAAAAGTCCAAGCCTGCGGAGATCGGCATCCAAGTGTCTGTTGGGCCGGACGATTTAGCACGGCTCTATCTGATTGGCCTTGCTGTTGTCACTGCGGCTGTCAGTGCATCGTCCATTACGGTCATGCGGCTGAAACCCCGCGAAATCCTGTCTAAAATGAGCTGAAGGAGGAACAATTATGCCTACATTGGAATTGAAAAATGTTTCTTACGCCTACGAAAAGGGCAAAGCGGTTTTGCGGAACATCAGCGCAGAGTTGGAAACCGGAAAGATGTATGCCATCCTCGGCCCGTCCGGGTCTGGCAAGACTACGCTTCTGTCCCTGTTGGGCGGGCTGGATGTGCCGATACAGGGCGGTGTTCTGTTCGACGGCGAGGACATTGCGACAAAGGGCCTGGAGCATCACCGCAGGAACCATGTTTCGCTGATCTTCCAGAGCTACAACCTGATCGACTATATGACGCCTGCTGAAAATGTACGGCTCACCGCCAAGCTGGATGCTGCCCCCATTTTGGAGCGGCTGGGGCTTACAAAGGGCGAAACACAGAGGAATGTTTTGAAACTGTCTGGCGGTCAGCAGCAGCGGGTGGCAATTGCGCGGGCGTTGGCTTCCGACGCCCCGGTCATCCTGGCGGACGAGCCGACCGGGAACCTGGATGCCGACACCGCCAGGGAGATCACGGCAGTTTTGAAAGAGAGCGCCCATGGGTTCGGGAAGTGTGTGGTGGTCGTGACTCACGACTGTGAGGTGGCAAAGCAGGCAGATGTGGTGCTGGAAATCAGACGGGGATATTTGAAAAAGAGGGAATATTAAGATCGACACCGTACAGGGGCCGGACACCGAGGTGCAGTGGTTGTAGTGGTCAAGCTTTTTTGTAACATTAAAAAAAACATGAGAAATATTATACAGAAGGCAGATATTATTAACAAGATAGAAGGGCTATAATCAAAAAAATAACCAAACATACCCGAACGTATGTCTGATTACTTTTTTGATTACCTATGGTATTAAGGATGCCCAAAATCCCTTATAAATAAAGGATGTTTCAGTGGACCTGAGGGGAATCGAACCCCTGTCCGAAAGCCCTTCCATCCGGGTTTCTCCCATCACAGTCTTTTCTTTTTGATTCCCCCATGGGAACGCCAAAAGACAGGCTTCCCCACTCGGTAGCTTCATAATTCTTCCACCTCCGCAAAGCTTAGGAGGCGAAGTTCCTCACATCGTCGATGCCGGGATCTTAAGCTGTGAGAGACCTAAGGCCGACAGCTGCAATTAAGCAGCGTACGCTAACTGTTCGTCTGCGTTTATATTTAGGTTTTCCATGTTGGTGACGCAGTCACGGTCTGCGGATGGCTTCCCAAACTTCTGAACCCCCGTCGAAACCAGTACAAGCCCCGGTTTTATAATTAGGAACAGTTGTTTGACGTAAATGTATTATAGGACGGCGCGGAAGGAATGTCAAGAAGAAATTTTCGGAGGGCTGGCATTTTCGGGGGGAAACAGCTATAATAGAAAAGATCGTGTGGGAGGTGTCTATGAACGACAGATTTATTCAGAGCATCTGCATCGATTGGGGGCTGGTGGAGGAGGATTCCTACCTGCGGGACATCCCGGCCCTCAAGGAGATGGGAAGGCTGGAATTTGGCAGGAATATTACCTTTTTTGTGGGGGAGAACGGGACAGGGAAGTCGACTCTGACAGAGGCTGTTGCCGTGGCTTGCGGCTTCAATCCGGAGGGAGGCACGGCGGACTACCGGTTTTCCACCTTTGACGATGTGTCGGAGCTTGGCAGGGCCGTGAAGGTCGTGCGGGGATTTAAGAGACCGGGGAGCGGTTATTTCTTCCGGGCGGAGAGTTTCTTCAATGTGGCCAGCAAGGCGGAGGATTACCGGGACGGGACCGCGAAGGAGGTTTATTACGCCAGGTACGGCGGGAAATCCCTCCACGAGCAGTCCCACGGGGAGAGCTTCCTGGCTTACTTTCAGTCCTTTACGGAGGCGGGGCTCTATGTCATGGATGAGCCGGAGGCGGCGCTTTCGCCCCAGAGGCAGCTGGCTCTTTTTATTCAGATTGCAAAGATGGCGGAGCGGGGGTCTCAGTTTATCATCGCCACCCATTCTCCCATTCTGCTGGCGATTCCCGGGGCGGAAATTTATTCCTTTGACGGTGAGGGACTTTTTTCCTGTTGTTATGAGGAAACGGAGAGCTACCGGCTGACGGAGCTTTTTATCAATGAAAAAGAGCGGATTATAAAAGAACTTTTAGAGGAAGAGGAGCAGGACGAGAAAGGAGAGGAAGGCAGATGGTTGTGAAGCTTTTAAGGCCGGAGCGGGCGGGGAATTTGTTTGAGGGGTGTTCGGATACCACGCTTATTTCCTGTCTGCAGGGGGTCATGGGAGAGGTCTATGGGGACGATATGGAGCACCCGGAAGCGGCCAGGGCAATTTTGGGGGATTTCAGCTTTTTTGGCGGAAAACCCACGGAGGAACTGCTGCTTTTGTTCAAAGATCTGGAATTTCACATTCTGGTTCCGGGATCTGAGCCATGGGAACGGTTGATTGAGTCCTGCCTCGGAGGGAAGGTGAAGCGGGTATTTCGATACGCGATCAAGAAGGAACCGGAGATTTTTGACCGGGAAAGGCTCAGGGAAGCGGCGGCCCTTCTTCCGGCAGGATACGAACTGAGACAGATTGACGAGGAGTTGTACCATCAATGTCTGAAGGAAAGATGGAGCCGCGACTTTGTGGACAATTATCCGGATTACGACGCCTACAGGCGGCTGGGTCTTGGGATGGCTGTGGTGAAAGACGGGGAGCTGGCGGCCGGAACCTCCTCCTATTCCAGCTATCACGGCGGCATCGAGATCGAGGTTGGAACGAAGGAGCCTTACAGGAGAAGAGGACTTGCATACGCTTGCAGTGCGGGCCTGATTCTGGCCTGCCTGGAAAGGGGGCTCTATCCAAGCTGGGACGCGCAAAATCTCCATTCGGTGGGGCTGGCAAAAAAGCTGGGGTATCACTTTGACCGGGAATATGCGGTCTATGAATATTATGGAAGAAGGGAATAAAACCGGGCCGCCGGAGGGCGGCCCGGGGCAGTCGGGAGAAACCGTGCTTACAGCGGCTTTCCGGCCAGGATTTCCTTGTAATCCTTATAATTTTCCTGTAAAAGATCCGGCGTTTTGAGGCCGTAGGGACATTTTTCCATGCACTTTCCGCAGCGGATACAGTCATCGATCTTTGCCATTATGGCCTGCACTTCAGGGGTCAGCCAGGCGGCGGAAGGAGCGCGGCGCAGCATCAGGGACATCCTTGCGCAGTCGTTGATCCGGATATGGGCCGGGCAGGTGGGCACACAGTAGCCGCAGCCGCGGCAGAAGCTGCCGGAAAGTGCGGATTTCTCTTTTTCGATGTAGGCGGCCATCTCTTCCGTCATGGCGGGAGGGTTGTCAATGTAGGATAAGAATTCGTCCAGCTCCTTCTCCCTCTGGATGCCCCAGATGGGAAGCACGTTGTCATACTGGGCTTCAAAGGCATAGGCGGCGGCAGAATTGGTGATGAGGCCGCCGGACAGAGCCTTCATGGCGATAAACCCCATGTTATGCTTTTTGCAGGCATCGACGATCTCGATGTCCTTTTCGGTGGCCAGATAGCAGAAAGGGAACTGCATGGTCTCGTAGAGATCCGATTCGATGGCCTCCATGGCCACATGGAGCCTGTGGTTGGTGATACCGATGTGGCGGACCTTTCCCTGCTCCTTGGCTTTTAAGATGGCATCGTAGAGGCCGGACTCGTCCCCCGGTTTCGGACAGAAAGCCGGATTGTGGAACTGAAGGATATCCACATAGTCTGTCTGTAGGTTTTTCAGGCTGGTATGTAAATCATTCCAGAAGCCATCCGCATCTTGGGCCCCCGTTTTTGTGGAAATGAAAAGCTTCTCCCGGATTCCCTTAAAAGCATAGCCCACCTTTTCCTCGCTGTCGGAATAGGCGCGGGCCGTGTCGAAAAAGTTGATTCCGTTGTCATAGGCTTTTCGGAGAAGCTTAGCCGCCTCCTCCTTCGGGATCCGCTGAATGGGCAGGGCTCCGAAGCCGTTTTTGTTGACGGTGATCCCTGTTTTTCCAAGTGTCACTGTAACCATAAGATACCTCCTCGCAGAATGTTATCAGAATGTTATATTGAAAAGTATATCCGCCGCCGGAGGGAATGTCAACTGCCGCGGCGGGCAAAACGCAGAACAGAAACGGTTTTTTGGCTTAAAAACAGAAACAGCTTTTTCAGGCGGTTGACAAACAGAAGCGGCAGTGTTATAATTACAGTCGCTAACACGCTTTAAAGTGTTAAAGCGATCGGAGGAGAAAACCATGACATCAAGAAAAGGTAATTTAATGGGGGTCCGCCGCGACGTGAAGGTCGTCGATGCGACGATCCGGGACGGGGGACTCTGCAACAATTTTGAATTTACGGATGAGTTCGTCCGGGAGCTATATAAGACGAATATTAAGAGCGGTGTGGATTATATGGAGTTCGGCTATAAAGCCAGCAGGGCGTTGTTCGACGAAAATAAATTCGGGAAATGGAAATTCTGCAGGGAAGAGGATATCCGGGGCATCGTGGGGGAGAATGTCTCAGACATGAAGATTTCCGTCATGGCGGACGTGGGCAGGTGCGATTACAAAATGGATTTCCTGCCGAAGAGCGAGAGTGTCATCGACATGGTGCGGGTGGCATGTTACGTGCACCAGATTCCGGCGGCCGTGGAGATGATCAACTATCTGCATGAGCTGGGCTATGAGACCTGCTGCAACATCATGGCGGTCTCCCAGGCGAATATGAATCAGATGGAGGAGGCGCTGGAGATGGTCTGCGATTCCGGCATGGACGTGGTTTATCTGGTGGACAGCTACGGCTCCCTTTACCCGGAGAACGCTTCGGCCCTGGCCAGGACTTATCTGGAGGCGGCGGAGAAGGCCGGGAAAAAGGTGGGGTTCCACGGCCACAACAACCAGAATCTGGCCTTTGCCAATACCATTGAGACCATGTCCTACGGGATTTCCTACCTGGATGCCACGGCCCAGGGTATGGGGCGGGGCGCCGGAAACTGTGCCATGGAACTGCTCCTTGGTTTTTTAAAGAATCCCAAGTATAACCTGTACAGCCTCTTGATTTTCATAGAGAAGTACATGCTTCCTCTCAGGGAGCAGGGGATCGCCTGGGGATTTGACCTCCAGTACATGTTCACGGGGCAGCTAAACCGCCATCCCAGGGAGGCGATCCAGTTTACGGCGGAAAAAAGAAAGGATTACTGTGAGTTCTATCATTCACTTCTGGATAATTTCTAAAGACAGAGAGAAATTACAGCGGGAAACTTTAGTCGCCTAAGGTTTCCCGCTCTTGCAATTCTGCCGTTTTTGTTCTATAATGCGTTTGCTTAAATCCCTTGTCACAACTGACTGTGTTTTGAGGCAGTGGCGGCCGGCCGGCGGCCTTTGCCGTGGACAGCGGGCATTTTGACGCTCACAGAAGAACAAAGCAGGCGGTCCCAGAATTCTCCTGCTTGCAATCCGCGGAGAACTGTGCTATCATACGTATAACAAATATAACGAAAGAGGCCAGGTGAGAGTGTGATTATAAAAATCGATTTTAACAGCGATGAAGCACTGTATATGCAGCTTCGGAACCAGATTATCGTTGGCATCGCCACCGACGCCATACGGGAGGGGGATGTACTTCCATCGGTGCGAAGTCTGGCCGACACCATTGGAATCAACATGCATACAGTAAATAAGGCGTATTCGGTCCTTAAGCAGGAGGGATTTGTGAAGCTGGACCGGAGAAAAGGGGCCGTGATCGCCGTGGATTTTGACAAGATCCGGGCGATGGAGGAGCTTGCAGGCGGCCTCCAGGTATTGCTCGCGAAGGCGGCTTGTAAAAATATCAGCCGCGCGGAGGTCCACGAGCTGGTGGATTCTGTGCTGGACCAGTTTGAGTGCGCCTGCGGTAAGAAAGGGTTTCAGGATCCGGAAGAAGACCTTTGACAGCCTTTGAGGTACACCTGTCCCCGCGGGGATAAGTATGCTCGAGAGTATAAGAGAGGAATCTAGCCATGTTGTGTGAAAAGTGTAAAATGAGAGAAGCGAATATCCGCTATACAGAGGTGGTCGGCGGTGTTAAGACAGAATATAACCTGTGCAGCCATTGCGCCAGGGAGATGGATTTCGGACATTACAGCGCCGTATTTGACACGGAGTATCCCATCGGGAAACTTTTGGCCGATTTGTTCGGACTCAATGGGGACGGCGGAGAGAACGATGAGCTCGACGCGGGCCAGGTGGTCTGCCCCACCTGCCATACGGCCTACAGTGATTTTGTGAAAGACAGCCGGTTCGGCTGCCCTGACTGCTACCGGGTTTTTGACCTTTTGATGAGTGAGAATATCAAGAAGGTACAGGGGAATGACACCCATACCGGGAAGAAGCCTTTGTATAACCATGGGAACGGGCAGGCGCGGACGGAGGAGGACGAGGCGGCGAAGCTCCTCAGGAATATTGAGCTTTTAGATTCCCGGCTGAGGGAAGCCATTCAGGAGGAGGAGTATGAGGCGGCGGCCCGTTACCGGGACGAGATCAGAGAACTGAAGGAGAGGTTGAGTGAGCATGCTTAAGTGGTATCAGGAGACGGAAAACCAGCATGACGTGTTCGTGGCTTCCAGGATCCGGCTGGTGCGAAATTTAGAGCATTACCCCTTTCCGGTGAAGCTTTCCGATGAGGGAAAGAGGGAGCTGGCGGGAAAACTGGAGGAGGGACTTAAGGATATCGGGAGTGTTCTGGGGCAGGAGTTCAGATATTTCTCCCTCTCATTGCTTGACGAGACTGAGCGGGACGCCCTCAGGGAGAGACGCGCCCTTCATGGGACAGAGACGAAACAGGAAGACATGGGAAGTCTGCTTTTGTCAGAGGACGAGACGGTGGGCATTACTTTGGCCGGGGAGGATCATGTGCGCCTCCAGTGCATGAGCGGACAGGCAGAGCTTTCAAGGCTGTGGGAGGAGGCGGGCCGGCTGGATGATTACATCAATGAGCGGTTTGATTACGCTTTTCATGAAAAATACGGATATCTGACGGCCTATCCCACCAATGTGGGGACGGGGCTCCGGGCGGCAGTGACGCTGCACCTGCCCATGCTCTCCGCCGGGAAGCGGTTTGGCAAGCTGGTGGCGGAGATCGGGCGGTTCGGTGTGGCCGTCCGGGGAGTTTACGGGGACGGAAATGAAAACTACGGCTCTCTGTATGAGATTTCCAATCAGAAGACCCTGGGTGTCACGGAGGAGGAGGTGATCTCCCTGGTGAAGCAGATGGCAGACCGGCTGGCTGCCAGTGAGAGGAAGATGAAATCCGTGACATTAAAGAATCACCGGCCAGATATGGAGGACGAGATCTTTAAGTCTTATGGAGTGCTCCGGTATGCCAGAAAGCTGAGTGTAAAGGAGGCCATGACCTACCTTTCTCAGGTGCGGGCCGGAGAGATGGAGGGGCTTTTGCAGTTCAAAAGGCCGGTCAATATGTATCGGCTGATGATGGAGGTTCAGCCGGCGAATATCCGGATGCTCACTCCGAAGGAAGGGGAAAATGACCTGAATCAGGCCAGGGCGGCTTATATCCGGGAGATGCTTCCGGACCTGGTTTAAGACATAGAGGAGGACAACATGCATAACGACAGATTTTCGGGTAAGGCGGAGACGGTTCTGCGGCTTGCCGTAGAGATGGCGGGAGCTTTGGAGCAGGGCTACGTGGGAACTGAGCATATCCTTTTGGGGATCCTGCGGGAGGGAACCAGTGCGGCGGCCCAGATCCTTGCCGGTTATGGGATCACGGAGGAACGGGTCCTGGCTCTTATTGAGAAGCTGATTGCTCCGGCATCTCCGGTGCATACGGCGGAGAGGGAGGGCTATTCCCCCAAGGCCGAGCAGATTCTGGAAAACAGCTATCGGGAGGCGGCACAGTTCAAATCGCCCTTGATCGGCACGGAGCATATTCTCATCGCCATGTTAAAGGACAGTGAGTGTTCGGCGGCCAGGCTGCTTGCCACGATGAATGTAAACTTCCAGAGGATGTATGTGGATCTTCTGGCTTCCATGGGGGCCGACACCTCCCGCTACAGAGAGGAGTTCGACGGCAGAGGCCGGGGAAAAGGGAAGAGCACCACGCCGACGCTGGACAACTACAGCAGAGATCTGACGGCGCTGGCCAGGGAGGGGAAGCTGGACCCGGTCATCGGCAGAGAGCATGAGATCGAGCGGGTGATTCAGATCTTAAGCAGAAGGACGAAAAACAACCCCTGTCTCATCGGGGAGCCGGGAGTGGGAAAGACTGCCATCACGGAAGGTCTGGCCGGAAAAATCGTGGAGGGGAGCGTTCCCGATACCGTGAAGGAGAAGCGGGTGGTAACCCTGGATCTTTCCGGGATGGTAGCCGGTTCCAAGTACCGGGGTGAGTTCGAGGAGCGTATCAAGAATGTGCTGAGGGAAGTGCGTTCCGACGGGAATGTATTGCTGTTCATCGATGAAATCCATACGATTATCGGGGCGGGCGGGGCAGAGGGAGCCATCGACGCTTCCAATATTTTAAAACCCTCCCTGGCCAGAGGGGAGATCCAGCTGGTCGGCGCCACGACCATTGACGAGTACCGGAAATATATTGAGAAGGATGCGGCCTTGGAGCGCAGGTTCCAGCCGGTCATGGTGGAGGAGCCCTCCGAGAAAGAGACGGTGGCCATTTTAAAGGGGCTGAAGGACAAGTATGAGGAGCATCATCAGGTGACGATTACTCCCGATGCCATTGAGGCGGCGGTGAAGCTCTCCGCGAGATATATCAACGACCGGTTCCTGCCGGATAAGGCCATTGACTTAATTGATGAGGCATCCTCCAAGGTGCGGCTGACCACCTATGTGGCGCCGGAGGAAATCGGAAAGCTGGAGGAGGAGTATGCCCGCCTGGAGGAGCAAAAGGTGGCGGCCATCCAGGCGGAGGCCTACGAAAAGGCCGGGGAGATCAAGAAGAAGCAGCTGAAGAAAAAAGAGCGGAAGGAAAAGCTGCTTGCCAAGTGGGAGAAGGAGAAGAGCAGCAAAAAGCTTTATGTGACGGAGAATGAGATCGCCGATGTGGTGTCCGGCTGGACGAAGATTCCGGTGAAGAAGCTTTCAGAGGGGGAGGCGGAGCGGCTCAAGAACCTGGAGGGGATCCTCCACGGGCGGGTGGTAGGCCAGGAGGAGGCGGTGAGCGCTGTCTCCAAGGCTATCCGCAGAGGCCGCGTGGGCCTGAAGGATCCGAACCGGCCCATTGGCTCGTTCTTGTTCCTGGGCCCCACCGGCGTGGGCAAGACAGAGCTCTCCAAAGCCCTGGCGGAGGCCATGTTCGGCAGCGAGAATGCCATGATCCGGGTAGATATGTCTGAATACATGGAGAAGCACAGTGTCTCAAAAATTGTCGGCTCCCCGCCCGGATATGTGGGTTACGAGGAGGGCGGCCAGCTCAGCGAGAAGGTGCGCCGCAATCCCTATTCGGTGATTCTTTTTGACGAGATCGAGAAGGCTCACCCGGATGTGTTTAACATTCTCCTGCAGATTCTGGACGATGGCCATGTTACCGACGCCAAAGGCCGGAAGATTAATTTTAAGAATACGATTCTCATTATGACCTCCAATGCGGGGGCATCTCGGATCATCGAACCGAAACGGCTGGGATTCGGAGTCTCGGGCAGTGAGACGGAGGATTACGAATATATGAAGAACGGCGTCATGGAGGAGGTGCGCCGGATTTTCAAGCCGGAGTTTTTAAACCGGATCGACGAGACGATTGTCTTCCACGCGCTTAACAAGGGTCACATGGGAGAGATCGTGGATATTATGATGGAGAGCCTTGTGAAACGGACGAAGGCACAGATGGGCATTGCTCTGGTGCTGGACGAGACGGCGAGGGCATTTATCATTGACAAGGGCTACGATCAGAAATACGGGGCCAGGCCTCTCCGACGGACCATCCAGAGCCAGGTGGAGGATAAGCTGGCGGAGGAAATCTTGGATGGAACCGTCGGAAAGGGAGACACGGTGACCATATCGGCGGCGGATGAGAAGCTCCTGTTTACCAGAGGGAAGTAACTGGCGTGAAATGTTTTTTTTTGCCGGAACATCTGGAAAAAAGTCGGATTGTATACTATAATAAGGACAACAAAAGAATTTCGCAAAGCGAAAATGCCCGTGGCGAAAATTCATTGAACAAACCAGGAGGATTAAGCGATGGCGGCGGTAAAAGAGTTGATACGGACGGAACAAAACGGAACCATCAGTTTTGGAGACTATACGCTGGATGTGAAGGCGAAGCTTCAGGATTATGAATTTAAGGGAGATCTTTACAAGGTGAAGACCTACCGGGATATTACAAAGCTGGAGAGGAATGGCATGTTCGTGTATGAGTCTGTTCCCGGGACAGCGGTGAATGAATTCGCTGCGGCGGATACGGGAGTCTCCTTTACTGTCGAGGGCGGACAGGATGCCCAGATCACTCTGGGGCTTTCCGACGACTGCGAGTACGACGTGCAGATTGGCTCCGAGGATGCTGGCGTCATGAAAACAAACCGGAGCGGGAAGCTTACATTGAGTGTGGAGCTTGCTGAGGGCGTGCAGGCGGCAGTGGAGATCAGGAAGAGATAGACAAATCTGAAGGCTTTGCAATGCGGGGACTTGTTCTAAATCGGATAAGTTTCCGCATTTTCATTTACTCAGGAAAGGAACAGAGATGGCAAAAGCAAGGGCAACGATATTTTTCTGTAAGGAATGTGGGCATGAGTCTGCAAAATGGATGGGGCAGTGCCCGGGATGCCGCGCGTGGAATACCTTTGTGGAAGCGCCCAGCCAGAAGGCAGGGATATCCGGCGTAAGGGCCGGGAGTGCGGGCCGGGGGGGAAGTACGGCGGCCGGACGTTTTTTGGCGGCCGGAGAGCTGAGGCCCAGGCTTCTGTCGGAGATTGAGACTTCCGGAGAAGTGCGGATCTCCACCGGGATGGAAGAACTTGACCGGGTGCTAGGGGGCGGCCTGGTGGGCGGCTCCCTGGTTCTGGTGGGAGGGGATCCCGGTATCGGGAAATCGACGCTGCTCCTCCAGGTTTGCCGGAATCTGTCCGGAGACGGACACCGGATCCTCTATATTTCCGGAGAGGAATCCTTGAGCCAGATCAGGCTCAGGGCTGACCGGCTGGGAGAGTTTTCCGGAGATCTGTTTTTTCTGTGTGAGACCAGTTTGGATTTGATTTCCGATGTCATTGTGCGGGAAAAGCCGGAGGCGGTGGTGATCGATTCCATCCAGACCATGTACCGGGAGGATGCGGGGAGCGCGCCGGGAAGCGTGGGGCAGGTGCGGGAATCCACCCAGACATTGCTGCGTCTTGCGAAGGAAAATAACATTACAATTTTCATTGTGGGGCATGTGACCAAAGAGGGAACCATGGCCGGCCCCCGCATGCTGGAGCATATGGTGGATACGGTACTCTATTTTGAGGGGGAGAGAAATGTGCCCTACCGGATCCTGCGGGGCGTCAAAAACCGCTTCGGCTCTACCAATGAAATCGGAGTCTTTGAGATGCGGGGAAACGGCCTTTCGGAGGTGGCGAATCCTTCCGAATATATGCTGAGCGGAAAACCGGAGGGAGCTTCCGGGTCGGTGACAGCCTGTTCCATGGAGGGAACCAGGCCGGTGCTCCTGGAGATTCAGGCTCTCGTCTGCCGGACCAATTTCGGGATGCCCAGAAGGACGGCGGCGGGGACAGATTATAATCGGGTGAATCTTTTACTTGCCGTGCTGGAAAAACGGGCGGGCATGCATTTTTCCGACTGCGATGTCTATGTGAACATTGCCGGTGGGATCCGGGTCAACGAACCCTCCCTGGATTTGGGGATTGTCATGGCTCTGGCCTCCAGCCACCGGGATGTGCCGGTGGACGATCAGATGATGGTGTTCGGCGAGGTGGGGCTTTCCGGCGAAGTTCGGGCCGTGAACATGGCAGAGAAACGGGTACAGGAGGCGGCCAAGCTGGGCTTTACCACCTGTATCCTGCCGGACGTGTGCCTTTCCCGCATCCCTGCCCCACCCCAGGGCATCAGGCTCATCGGCGTGAAAAATGTGAGAGAAGCCATGGACTTAATCGGCCGTTGAGGAGCTTTCCCGCTAAACCAAAAAGGAAGCTGTTTACTTTCGTAAATCCATTTTAGGCGTCCTTAAGCTCCACCAATGCGCAGCAGTTTGGCTGGTCGATCTTAAGAGGCGCGGCGTGCATATAGAAATAATTCTTTTCCGGCACCCAGGTGAAGAAAGTCAAGGTGCTGGTCTCATGGTTGACAGAATAGAGGTATTTCCCACCGGGCATCATGCCGATGTCCTTGGGATATTCGCCGCTGATGGGGAGAACCACCCTCTGGATGAGGAGGCCGGTCTTGTCATTCCGCTCAAAAATACCGATGCTGTTGTCGCCTGCGTTGGAACAGAGGATCAGCTTTCCGGCAGGGCCGAACCTGAGTGCGGCGGCGGCGTTGACGTTGCTGTGCTCCTTGCCCATGGTGGAGATGGTCTGTAAAAGCTCAAACTTCGGATAACCGGAGCTTCCGTCGTAAGAATAGACAGAAATATAGTTTTTCAGCTCGGAAATGACGTACATAAATTTTCCGTCGTGGGAAAACCGCAAAAACCGGGGAGCCGATTCCAGTTCACAGCGGACCGTATCCACCAGTTTGATCCTCCCGCTCTCCCTGTCAAAACGGAAAATCCGGATCTGATCAATCCCCAGGTTGGCGGCACAGAGAAATTTTCCGTCGGGGGTCAGGCGGGAACAGCTGATATGAGGACGGAAGTTCCGCTCTGCGATGCTGCCGATGCCCTTATCGTAAAAACCGTCGGTGATCTCGCCGGCGCTGCCGTCTTCGTTGATCCTGAGGACGGTCACCTTACCGTCATGGTAACCGGAGACGAACATGAATTTTTGTTCCGGATCTGTGGAAATGTGGCAGCCTCTCATGCCGCGGATGGTGGCGAGGCCCATGCGGTCCAGATCTCCGTCCGGCAGGATCCGGTAGCTGACAATGCCGTTGTCGGCGATGGAGTACAGTCTGGATCCGTCTCTGGAAGCGGAGACGTAGGAGGCATTGAAGATCGGAACCTCTTTCCGCTTCGTCATGGTTCCGTTCTCCACGTCCACGTCGAGAATGGTGATGCCTTTACTGTTTCCGATATATGTGTAAGAACCTACATATGCGACATATCTCTTTTTCAAAATATTACCTCCTACCCATGCAGCCTTTTTAAGCAGTATCCCCTTCGGGGACCCCATAATGGCCATACGGCCTTTTTAAGCAGTATAGCATATTAAAAAAGAAATGTTAAGACCTGAAACGGCGACTTTATGCTTATCCGGGAATGGTTCCGTCCACATCCCAAAGATCTTCCCATCCGGAGGCCCCCTCCCACAGGAACACCTGGCCTTTCACAAGGCGGCAGTTTTTGTCGGCTCTCGAGATTTGTTCCATTTCTTCCGGGGTGAGGGGATCCTCCGTCACACATTTCAGATTGCTCAGGTACTGTGGCTCTTTGACAGAGAAGGGAATGGGGATCTGCCCTCTTTGGACATCCACAGGTGGCGGACCAGCCCAAGATCTGCCAGACGTTCACACTGTCTCCAGGTGTCCATAAATTCTTCCGGACAGAAGGGCCTGGAATCCGGATTCCTGGAATCACCGTCACACCCCGGCGCGTGGTAGTTGGGGAACGGCCAGTGGACGAAATAGAGGTCGATCTGCGAAAGCCGCAGGTCGGCAAGGCTTTTTCTGCAGGCTGCCTCCACATCCCTGTGGTGGTCGTTCCAGACCTTGGAAGTGATGAAGAGCTCCTCTCTGCCGACCACCTGTTCTGCAAATAACTTCTCCAGCATTTCTCCGATGGGCGCCTCGTTTTGGTATACTTCCGCACAGTCGATCAGCCGGTAACCGCCCTTTACGGCGCCGTAGACGGCGGAGGCCACAGCCTCCGCCGAATACTTGTCGGATCCAAAGGTTCCGATTCCAAGGGCAGGAATCTCTTCTCCGGTATACAACGTCTTTATGGGAACTTTTTTCGGATCGATGGTTTCACTCACAATGGTTTCTCCTTATTCTTTTCCTACTCAAATACGACGGCCACTTTTCCGCATTGTCCGCCTGCCATGAGGGCATAGGCTTCGCCGGCTTTTTCCAGAGGAAATTCGTGGGTGATCAACTCCTCCGGATGGATGCCCCAGCGGACCAGCCGTTCCACCAGCTCTTCCATTTTCCAGAGAGAGGTTACCCAAGAACCGTAGATGGTTTTCTGGCCGTGGATAATGTCGGGGCTGGGAGTGAAATTACAGGTGCCGCCCTCCCCCACAAAGGCGATTTTTCCCCAGGGTCTGGTTGCCCGAATGGCAAGCTGTCTTCCGGGATCGCTGGCGCTGGCATCAATGGCCCGTTCCACGCCGTGCCCCCCGGTGACGGAGAGGATCTGCTCCAGGGTATCCTCGCCGGGCTTAAATACATAATCGGCTAATCCCAGTTTTTTCGCCAGGTCAATCCGATAGTCATTCATCTCCACACCGATGGTCTTTTCTGCGCCCATGGCTTTGGAGAGCATCAGAGCTGCCAGGCCCACCGGCCCGAGCCCGGTAACCAGTACGGCGTCATTTCCACAGACGCCGATCTTTTCAATGGCTTCGTACACGGTGCCGAAACCGCAGGCCACCTGTGCGCCGTCTTTGTAGCTCAGCTCGTCGGGAAGGGCGATCAGATCCTTTTCCTCTGCAAGGATGTAGGGGGCCATTCCTCCGTCCCTCTGCCAGCCGTAGGCTTTGCGGTGCTCGCTGGTACAGGAGATATAATATCCTCTCCGGCAGTCGTTGCATACCCCGCAGCCGGAAATGTGATAGACGACGACCCGGTCTCCCTTTTTAAAACGCTTAAGGCCCTCGCCTTCCGCCACGATGACGCCGCAGGGTTCATGTCCGGCCACGGTTCCCGGAATGTATCCTTCCGGCCCTTTTCCCACATGCTCCCGGTAGATGCAGCGGATATCGCTGCCGCAGATGGTAGTTGCCTTTGTCTGGATCAGCACCTGGCCATGGCCCGGCTTCGGGACCTCAAACTCCTTCAGCTCAACGGTACTGTTTCCCGGTAAAATTGCACCCAGCATTTTTTCCATGTTTTTAAGCCTCCGTTTCGTTAAAATATCTGTTAGATACTTGTATTATAGCCCTTTGCCGTTTCCCATTGTAAGAGAGAAAACGGACATATTTTTATGATTTTATGTCGCCTTTTCGCAGGTTTATTGTTATCTGACGGCGGAAATGCTATAATCGCGGCAGGATTGCTTTTTGAGGGAAAAAGATAAAGATGCAGGCTTTTGCCGGAAGGGGATCATATGAAAGAATTGTATACGGATCTGAATATTCGTTTTTCGGTGGAGCAGAGAAGCTTCTGTGCCCTGAATATCATTTACGAGCGCTTTTTGCGGACGGTTCCCAGCCACAGCCACGGAAAAAACAGTTATGAGATTCACTACATCCCATCCGGCTTCGGCCATGCGAGAATTAATCAGGCTCTTTACGATATTGTCCCCAATACTCTGTATGTAACCGGCCCCCATGTGGAGCATGCGCAAGTACCGGCTCCGGAGGATCCCATGTGCGAATACTGTGTATACCTGAATCTGGAACGGGGCCGCCCGCGGGGGAATCCGGAAAAAAGGCCGGCCGCTCAATGGCTGCCCGCCCCGCCCCCGTCCATACTTCAGCTTTTTGAGGAGACTCCTTTTTGGTTTGGGCAGGACCGCCAGAATGTTTCCGGAGTCATGGAGCAGATTTTTTTTGAACTCAGGAATCAGTATAGGGGCTATATGCAGCAGGTGGAAGCGCTGCTCACCCAGCTGGTCGTCCTCACGGCCCGCAATTATGAAGAACAGCAAAAGGCTGTCACACATTTTGGGCCCTCGAATCCGGAGAACAGTAAATTTATCCTGTTGGAGGAATACTTTCTATATGAATATCAGAACCTTTCCCTGAAGGCGCTGGCAGACCGCCTCGGACTTGGCTGTCGTCAGACGGAGCGCCTTTTAAAAGAACATTACGGAAAAACCTTTCTCCAGAAAAAAACAGAAGCCAGAATGGCTGCTGCGGCTATTTTGCTGTCAGATCAGGCACGCAGTATTTCATCCATAGCAGAAGAGCTGGGGTATTCTTCCGCGGAACATTTTTCGGCTGCCTTTAAACGGCATTACAAGATGACTGCAAGGGAATACCGGCGCAGGGGGGACCGCCTTCAAAAATGACAAAATTGTCACCGAATCTGTCACCGGAATGTCATGCTGCCATGGTAGGATAAGATCAGGCAAGAGAAAAACAAGAGATTTTCATCAATAGAAAGTTTATGGAGGAATGAGGACGTGGAAGTATTGCGGGTAGAAAATTTGTGTAAGACTTACGGCGTGGGCGACACCAGGGTGGACGCCCTTCGGAACGTATCCTTTTCTGTGGAAAAGGGAGAATTTGTGGCGATTGTCGGGCCGTCCGGCTCCGGAAAATCGACCCTGCTCCATATTCTGGGGGGCGTGGACCGTCCCACCTCGGGGAATGTGATTATTGACGGGACATCCATTTATGAGCTCAATGAGACGAAGATGGCGATTTTCAGGAGGCGGCAGATCGGACTGATCTATCAGTTTTATAACCTGCTCCCGGTGCTCAATGTGGAGGAAAACCTGACACTCCCCCTTCTTTTGGACGGGCAGAAGGCGGATATGAACTACTTGAAAGAGCTCGCCGGGATACTGGGGCTTTTGGGGCGGATGAACCACCTGCCTAACCAGCTTTCCGGCGGGCAGCAGCAGAGAGTTTCCATCGGCCGGGCGCTGATCAACCATCCGGCCATTGTGCTGGCCGACGAGCCCACGGGAAACCTGGATTCCAAGAACAGTGCGGAGATTGTGGATCTCCTTAAGGAGTCCAACCTGAAATACCATCAGACCCTGGTCATCATTACCCACGACGAGCGGATCGCCCTCCAGGCGGACCGGGTGATCTCCATTGAGGACGGACAGATTTCCGGTGACCAGTGGCAGAGAGGCAGGGAGAGCCGGTCCAGGGAGGCCGGATGGCAGCGGGAGGTGCACGCATGAATATCATAAGCAGGATGACGGTTCAGCATTTGAAGCAGAATAAAAAGAGAACCATCGTCACGATTTTAGGGATTATGCTTTCGGTGGCGCTCATTATGGCAATTTCTGCTTTTGCGGAATCCTTTCTGGATTTGATGCGTCAGCAGGAGATTGCCAGTGACGGAGAGTGGCATGTGGATTTCGATAAGGTCGCTGCCGAACAGATTCCGGAGATCACAGAGGATCCGGAAGTGAAAAAGACTCTGGTCAGCAGAGAGATGGGGGCGGCTCTTTTGGAGGGGTGCGAGAATGAGGCAAAGCCTTATCTGGCCGTCCGGGCTTATGACCAGGGCGCCATGGAAGAATATCCGCTCACGCTTTTGGAAGGAAGGCTGCCCCAGGCGGCGGGGGAGATTGTACTTCCGAAGCACCTGGAAACTAACGGCGGTATTGATTGGAAAGTGGGAGACACCATTACTTTAAATCTTGGCATTAGAATGATTCATTCGGAGGAGGGGGATCAGGAGGCACCTGTCTATTATCCTTATTATGAAGGCGAGGAGACGCTGGAGAATACCCATGAGGGAACCTATACAGTGGTCGGGATCATTGAGCGCCCCACCTTTGAGGGCTACAGCCAGGGTTCCTATACCGCCATTACCTGGCTGGATGTGGAGAACCTCGGAGCGGAAGAGCGCGTGACGGTGCAGGTCCAGGTGAAAGATCTGGATAACGGCTTATTTGACTGGGGCGACAGGAAGGCTGAGGCTTTGAATCTGGAGCATAATTTTAACAACAGTCTGCTGTCCTTTTACATGCTTTCCGGAAATGACACCATCGTGACCATGCTGAGCCGGGTCAAGTGGGTGATGATGCTCATTGTGGCGGCCGGCTCTGTGGCAGTGATCTACAGCTCCTTTGCCATATCCATCTCGGAGAGGAGCCGGTATCTGGGGATGCTGGCCAGCGTGGGGGCCACCAAGAGGCAGAAGCGGAATTCCGTGTTCACGGAAGCGGTGCTCCTTGGCCTGATCGGTATTCCTCTCGGTTTGCTTCTCGGCTTTGCGGGCGTGTTTGTGACTACCAGATGCATCCGGGGACTGGTGAGCAGTACTTTAGGCGATGCCATGGGAATGGAGCATGTGGCCATGCGGGTGATCGTCTCCTGGCCGGGGATCCTGGGAGCAGTCGTTTTGGCGGCGGTGACGATCTTGGTGTCGGCCTGGATACCGGCGAAGCGTGCGTCGAAGATCACTCCGGTGGAGGCTATCCGCCAGAACCAGGATATCAAACTGTCTGGGAGGCAGGTGAAGACCTCCAGGCTCACCAGAAAGCTCTTTGGTTTTGAGGGAGAGCTGGCTTTAAAGAATCTGAAACGGAACAAGAAACGTTACCGGGCGGCGGTTCTTTCTCTGATTTTCTGCATTGCTCTTTACTTAAGTGTGGCTTCCTTTACGGCCTATCTGAAAGGCGCTTATCGGATGGGGATTGGGGCAGCTTCGGTCAATCCGCCGGACATTTCCGTGACAATTTATCCGGAACCGGCTTATGGGAACGGAGACGAGGCTTTGGCAGAACCCAAAGAAGGGGAGGACGAAGATGCGCAGGAAAGGGCCAGACAGGAGAGCCTGGAAGAGAGGATCGCAAAAATCCGGGCCATGGATCACATCACTCAGTGTGTGACGCAGGTGAACAGATGGATACAAGTCTTTCTCGCGGACGGTGAGAACCTTTCCGAGGATACGAGAAAGGCGCTGGAGGAAAGCGAGGGAGAGGTTCTCGGCGGGAAGAATATGGGCCCCTATCTGATGAACGTGGACGTGGTCGGGCTGGATAAGGAGAGCCTTTCTGCCTTTGCAGATCAGGTGGGCGCAGACAAGGAACTGCTTTTTGATGGGTCAAAGAAGGGCGTCATCCTGATCAACCGGAGAGGCGACCTGATGAATGGCCGCCGTTCCTGGAAGGAGATTTGGGATGTGAAAGCCGGAGAGACCGTTGAGGGTACCCAGTGGTCTCTGCTCGAAAAGACTTCGGAGCTTCCGGAGGATGGGGTAATCGCAAGGGTGGACGACAGCGATTTTGTGGACGTTTTGACTCCGTTTTCCATGGATGTGGCGGGAGTGACGACGGAGCTCCCTCTGGGAGCTGCCTACAGTGATGATATCAATCACATTTTGGTGTATACGACTATTGAAAATGCCATGAGTTTTGATATTGGCGGAAATGATGCAGGCGGCGAGAGGCAGCTTCTGCTTATGAGCGACGATTACGAGACTTTGTTGGATGATTTATCCGACATGCGGCAGAACGAGGGGAACCTGTATGCTTACAGCTACAAGAAGGAGATGGAGAGCATGAATAATGTACTTCTCCTGATCAATGTGTTCGTGTACGGCTTCATTATCCTGACGGCACTCATCTGTGTCACCAGCATTTTCAACACCATTTCCACCAGCATGGCCCTCCGGAGAAGGGAGTATGCGATGCTTAAGTCGGTGGGCATGGACCCGAGACGGTTCAACCGGATGATCGCCTACGAGAGTGTGTTTTATGGGCTGAAGGCTCTGCTCTACGGGCTCCCCATCGGGCTGCTCCTGATGCTTGGTATTTACACCGCCATCTCAAGCGCCGTTGAGACCGGCTTTTATATCCTCTGGAACCAGGTGATTGCGGCCATAGTAAGCGTTATGCTGGTGGTGGGGGTAACTATGTGGTACTCCTCCAGAAAGATCAAGAAGGCCAACATAGTGGATGTGCTGAAAAACGAGAATATTTGATTGCGGGGCTGTCCGCCATGGGGGTATGACGGCTTCAAAAGCAGGGAGAGGGGCAGGTAAGCCCCTCTCTTCATGCATGCTGCAGCTTTTAAGTTCATAACCTCGCCTGGCAGCCGCGCTGTTCAGCGAAAAAGAATTCGCCGTTGTAAAGTTTCTCTGATTGTGGTACACTGACTTATATAGTGGATCGCAGAGAGTCTGAAATTCTAAATTTGCCGTTTTTGCAGGCGGAAGTCTAAAAAAATCCCCTATTTCAGAAAACATCACAGAAATGAAGGAAAAGGAGAAACTTTATGAGGGAAAAGCTGGAAACCCTTTCGCTGGCCCAGTTGCGTCAGATTGCGAAGGATTTAGAGATCAAAAGTATTACCGGAAAAAAGAAAGCGGAACTGATTGAGAGTATTATAGAGGAAAATAAGGCCAGGGAAGATTCTGCCTCCCAAGATGCGGAAGGGGCGGTTAAGGAGACTCCCACGTATCAGGCGCCGGCCAGGCAGGAGGGGTATCAGAGGCGGGGGGCGCCGTCCCAGGAGGGATTCCAGAGGCGGAGCGCGGCAGCTTTGGAGGGGACGATGAGGAAGCCGTCTTTTTCCGGTGCGTCTGCCCAGAGGGGTCAGGCCCCCGTATCCGCCCCGAGGGGGGCTGCATCTGCCTCCGCTTCGAGAGCGCCGGCGTCTGCCGCGGAGCCGAGACAGCCTTCCGTGGCGCCCAACATCAATCCGGAGGAGCTACAGAACCTGGACAGCGGAATTCCGGCCCATGGGATTCTGGAGGTGATGCCGGACGGGTTTGGTTTTATCCGGTGTGAGAACTATATGCCGGGGGACAACGATGTCTATGTGTCGCCGTCCCAGATTCGCCGGTTTAACCTGAAAACAGGAGACATTGTCAGCGGGAGCCAGAGGGTAAAGACTTCGGCGGAGAAGTTTGCCGCTCTTTTGTATGTGTCGAAGATCAACGGCCTGCCTTTGGGCGTAGCGGAGCGGCGTCCGAATTTTGAAGATCTGACGCCGATTTTTCCCAATGACCGAATCCATCTGGAGATGAGCGGCGGAAGTATTTCCATGCGGATAGTGGATTTGCTTTCCCCCATCGGGAAAGGGCAGAGAGGCATGATCGCGTCCCAGCCAAAGGCAGGAAAGACCACTCTTTTAAAAGAGATCGCGAAGGCAGTGACCAGAAATCACAGGGACATGCACCTGATTGTCCTTTTGATTGATGAGAGGCCGGAGGAAGTGACGGATATCAAGGAGTCCATCGAGGGACCTAATGTGGAAGTGATTTATTCTACCTTTGATGAGCTTCCCGAGCATCATAAGCGGGTTTCGGAGATGGTCCTGGAGAGGGCCAAGCGCCTGGTGGAGCATGGACGGGATGTGATGATCCTTTTGGACAGTATTACCAGATTGGCCAGAGCCTACAACCTGACGGTGGCACCCAGCGGCAGAACCCTCTCCGGCGGCCTTGACCCGGCGGCGCTCCATATGCCCAAACGGTTTTTTGGCGCGGCGCGGAATATGAGGGAGGGCGGAAGTCTGACCATTCTGGCGACTGCCCTGGTGGAGACGGGGAGCCGGATGGACGATGTGGTTTTTGAGGAATTTAAAGGCACCGGCAACATGGAGCTGATGTTGAACAGAAAGCTGTCGGAGAAGCGGATTTTCCCGGCCATCGATATTTTGAAATCCGGGACCAGAAGAGACGATCTTTTGCTCACCCCGGAGGAACAAACGGCCGTGGAGATCGTGAGGAAGGCGACAGGGGGATTGAAGGCTGACGAGGCCGTGGAGCGGGTGCTGGATTTGTTCCGCCATACCAGGAGCAACCGGGAGTTCATGGCCATGGTGGGGAAACTGAAGGTTTAAGGCAAAGGTTTTTGAGGAGGATATTCTTATGGAAGGAATTGCAGTTGCGGGGACGTTGGTGGTAGATACGATTAAAATGATAGACGGATATCCGGAGAAGGGGATGATCGCGGATATCAGCGGAATCAGCCGTGGAATCGGCGGGTGCGCCGCCAATACGGCCTGTGGGGTGAAGTTTCTCGATCCCTCCATCCCGGTGAAGAGCCTGGGGCTGGTGGGGGATGACGACAACGGGGCATTTGTGGTCGAACAGCTCACCGGATACGGAATTGATGCGGCGGGGATTCGGAAGACGCCTGAGGCTGCCACGTCTTTTTCCGATGTGATGACCATAGAGAGCACAGGGGAGCGGACTTTCTTTCATGACAGAGGGGCCTGCCGGCTGTTCTCGCCGGAGGATGTAGATTTGGAGAAGCTTGACGTCAGACTCCTTCTGTTGGGCTACGGGGCCCTGCTTGACAGTATGGACCGGGAGGACAAGGAGTACGGCACGATTATGGCCAGGTTTCTCCACGATATCAAAAAAAGGGGAATCCTGACCGCCATGGATGTGGCCAGTACCAGAGGCGCGGAGCGGATGAAGCAGCTGGTGCTTCCTTCCTTAAAATATACGGACTATCTGATTGTCAATGAAGTGGAGGGCGGGATGCTTGCGGGGATTGAACCGAGAAGGGCGGACGGGACTCTTGAGAAAGAACGGCTTTCGGAGATCTGTAAAACCTTAAAGGAGTCAGGAGTGGCAAAGTGGGTGGTGATCCATGCGCCGGAGCTGGGCTGCGCTGTGGACGAGAGCGGGGAATATTTTGAGGAGCCGTCCCTTATCCTTCCGAAGGGCTACATTGTGGGAGCGGTGGGGGCAGGAGATGCTTTCTGTGCAGGAGTCCTTTACTCTGTCTATCAAGAACTTTCCGTGAGGGAGGCCCTCCGCATGGGTGCGGCCACGGCTGCCGCCAATCTCTCCGCCGGCGACGCCATCAGCGGCCTTCGCTCTGTTTCCGAGACGAGGAAACTGTATGAGGCATATGGAGTGAAATGAGCTTTTTGCGGAGATATCCTTCGGGTATACCTCAGCTTTGCCGCGCGGAGCGCATGCATTAAACAAAAGTAAGGCGATGGCATCTACAAGGTTTTTTGTGGACAAGAACTTAATGATCGAAGAGTTCCTGAACGGTCTGGATTCTGAGAAAGCGGTGTGGGATATTCTGGCGGAAGTTTTCCAAAAGACAGGGAAGAAGTTTGTGTTTATAATCGACGAATGGGATGCGGTATTCCGTATGCCGTTTGTTTCGAGGACAGAACAGGCCAGGTATCCGGATTTCCTTCGGAATCTGCTTAAAGACCAGGAATATGCGGAGCCGGCATATATGACAGGGCTCCTGCCCCTTGCGAAATACTCAGATGGCTCTGAACGAAATATGTAAGGTGCCGACTGCCGGAGGACGGATGTGTTTTTCCTTTACGGCCGGGGAGGAGCAGTTAGAGGATGCGCTGCAAAACATCCGGGAAGCAATGCTCCTTCTGTAACGGCCTGGCGGAAGAGCAGATTCCGGGAAAGACAGCGGCTGGCATTGACGGCTGATCAGCCGCTGTTTCCGTTGCCGGGCATCTGAAGAAGCTGCCATACCGAATTTATGAAGCGGCAGGTTTTTTCGTGTCTACATACTGTACCCGATTCTTCGGAGCAACCCCTGCATCTGCCGCATGCCGCGCCTCTGGGAAGCGATGATGGATTCCAGAATGGGGGTCAGTTCGTCGCAGACTCCGTAGTGGAGGGCGTTCTCCGCCATGGATATGGCGCCCAGGTGATGGGGAATCATTTCCAGCATGAAGTTGGCGTCGATGGAGTCCGTCTGGCGGGCAAATTCCATGTCGGTGAACATGACCTCCATGATCTGGCAGGTGCGGCGGTCATAGAGGCAGATATCCTTGCCGCAGTTTAAGAGGCAGGAGCAGGAGCCAAGCAAGGCCTCCATGTCGGAGATGCCCTTGGTCTGCTCCTCGATGATCTGTTCGGCGATGGTTTTTATGGGGCACCATTCACTGTATTTTAAAAGATTTTCGGACATCTGGATGGCCGCCTGGTGATGGGGAATCATTTGGACAATAAAATTATTTGAAATGCTTTCCGTGAGGTTTGCCGTCGTCATTTCCCGGACCATTTGATCTAAAATGCAGTAGAAAGTATTCAGATATTCTTTCGTGTCAAAGCAGAAACGTTCGTTGTTTGCCATGGTATCTCTCCTTTCTATTCATGGTATGCGGAGAGCTTTTTTCTGTGCGGCAGAATAGCGGCGCTCATGAACACACGTGAACAAAATTCTTTACCGTACATGGGCATTATGGCAATAAATAAAACATGAAGAGAAAAATATAGTTGACAAATGGGTTAGATAATGCTAACATATATATGGTTAGAAAAAACTAACCATTCTTTTGTGAGGAGAGGTTAGAAAAGGCTTACTGCAAGCCTGATACAAACGTGGCGTGAGTCTGCCACAAGAAAGGGATGAATCGGATGCCGCTTACACTTGCAGCAGTGGGAGAAGAAAGCATGATCCAGAGGGTGGGAGGAAAACAGGAGGTTCGGGCACACTTGGAAAACCTGGGTTTTGTCTCGGGCGGAATGGTGACGGTCATTTCCACCATAGGGGGAAATCTGATCGTGAATGTGAAGGAATCCCGCGTGGCCATCAGTAAGGAGATGGCAGGAAAGATTCTGGTGAAAACCGGTACGGACAGACCGGTGTGAGGAAGGGAATGCCGGACAGAGGCATTGTCCGAATATGAGGAGGATATGGTATGAGAACATTGAGAGAGGCGAAGATCGGAGATACGGTCACTGTGGTGAAGCTCCACGGGGAGGGAGCGGTCAAGCGCAGGATTATGGACATGGGTATTACCCGGGGGGTAGAGATATACGTGCGAAAGGTGGCGCCTTTGGGGGATCCGGTGGAGGTGACGGTGAGGGGCTATGAGCTCTCCCTCAGAAAGGCCGACGCAGAGATGATAGAGGTCGCTTAGGCAACCCGCCGCAGGCGGAGAATCCTGCTTCAGCAGGATTCTATTTTAAAGCTGTAGTTAGAAATGACTAATGGAAAGGACAGAAAGCTATGAGTATGAAAATTGCCCTTGCGGGGAATCCCAACAGCGGGAAGACGACGCTGTTCAATGCGCTGACGGGCTCCAATCAGTTTGTGGGAAACTGGCCCGGTGTGACCGTGGAAAAAAAAGAAGGGAAGTTAAAGAAGCATGATGATGTGAAGATTATGGATCTTCCGGGTATTTACTCCCTCTCCCCCTATACTCTGGAGGAAGTGGTGGCCAGGAATTACCTGATTCATGAGCGGCCGGATGCCATCCTCAATATCATTGACGGAACAAACCTGGAGCGAAACCTTTACCTGACGACCCAGCTCGTGGAACTCGGAATCCCTGTGGTGGTGGCCGTCAACATGATGGACGTGGTAAAGAAAAACGGTGACAAGATCAATACGGCGGAGCTTTCCAGGCAGCTTGGCTGCAAGGTGGTGGAGATTTCGGCCTTAAAGGGTACGGGAATTATGGAGGCCGCGGAGGAGGCGGTGAAGGCGGCGGCTGATACAAAGACCGTGCCGGCCCACAGCTTTTCCGGAGCGGTGGAGCATGCCCTTGCCCATATTGAGGAGGTGGCCGTACATAGCATGCCGGAGAGCGAACAGCGGTGGTATGCCATCAAGATTTTCGAGAGAGATGAGAAGGTCCTGGAGTTTCTGAAGCTTGACCGGGAAAAGCTTAAACATATAGAAGAGGATATTGCGGCGGCGGAAAAGGAGCTGGACGACGATGCGGAGAGCATTATCACCAACGAGCGCTACGTTTATATCGCCTCGGTTATCAAGGGTTGTTACAAGAAAAAGAATGTAGGAGGGTTGTCGGTTTCCGATAAAATCGACAAGGTGGTGACCAACCGATTTCTGGCCCTTCCCATCTTTGCCCTGGTGATGTTTATTGTTTATTATGTGTCTGTGACCACGGTCGGAGGAATGGCCACAGACTGGGCCAACGACGGTGTTTTCGGCGACGGCTGGTATCTCTTCGGCATGGGGCGGGGCGAATATGAAGAAGCGGCAGAAGCATACGCGGCGCCTGCGGCTGTGCAGGAAGCGTTTTTAGCGGCAGCGGAGGAAGCAGGAGCGGTCGACGAAGCTGCTTCCACAGAGGAAGAGACGGTGCTCGACGAAGCGGCGGCGGCCGGAATTACCACCACCGCGTATCTTTACGACGACGACGGGAACGTCGAGGAGGAGATCCCTGTTACCTACGATACCTATCTGGCGGCGGCAGAGATGGAAGAGCCGGATCCATCCGGCTATGGTACCTGGGTCCCCGGCGTTCCGGTACTCATTGAAAACGGCCTTGAGGCAGTGGGCTGCGCGGGCTGGCTCCATGACCTGATTCTGGACGGCATCGTGGCCGGCGTGGGAGCCGTGCTCGGCTTTGTGCCTCAGATGCTGGTGCTGTTTTTGTTCCTGGCGTTTTTGGAAAGCTGCGGCTATATGGCGAGAATTGCCTTTATCATGGACCGGATTTTCCGTAAGTTCGGTCTTTCCGGAAAATCTTTCATCCCGATGCTGGTCGGCGTGGGCTGCGGCGTGCCCGGGATCATGGCTTCCAGGACCATTGAGAATGACAGAGACCGGAAGATGACAATCATGACCACCACATTTATTCCCTGCGGGGCGAAGCTTCCCATTATCGCCCTGATCGCAGGCGCCATGTTCGGCGGAGCCTGGTGGGTAGCCCCCAGTGCTTATTTTGTCGGTATTGCCGCGATTATCATTTCCGGGGTTATGTTAAAGAAGACAAGGATGTTTGCGGGAGATCCGGCGCCCTTTGTCATGGAGCTTCCCGCCTATCATTTGCCCACGGTCGGAAGTGTGCTGCGGTCCATGTGGGAGCGGGGATGGTCCTTCATCAAGAAGGCAGGAACGGTGATCCTTCTGGCGACGATTCTGGTATGGTTTACCTCTTCCTACGGTTTTGGAGAGAATGGCTTCGGCGCCGTGGACATGGACGAAAGTATTCTGGCATCCGTCGGCAAAGGGATCGCATGGATTTTTGCCCCCCTCGGCTGGGGACACTGGCAGGGAGCCGTGGCGTCCGTCACCGGCCTGATTGCCAAGGAGAATGTGGTAGGGACCTTTGGCGTGCTTTTCGGCGGTTTCGATGAGGTTGCGGAGAACGGCTGGCAGATCTGGGGCAATATGCGGATGGCCTTTACACCGCTGGCGGCTTACTCCTTCCTGGTATTTAACCTGCTCTGCGCCCCCTGCTTTGCGGCCATCGGCGCCATCAAGCGGGAGATGAACAGTGCAAAGTGGACCTGGTTTGCCATCGGTTATCAGTGTGTGTTCGCCTATGTGATCTCCTTCATCGTGTACCAGCTGGGCCTTCTCTTTACGGGAAGTGTCAATGTTCTGGGCACGGTTGTGGCTGCAGTCCTGACAGCAGGGATTATCTACATGCTGTTTCGGCCTTACAGGGAGAGCCGGACGCTGACCGCAAAAGTGAATGCGTAGGCTTCCGATATTCTATAATCGTATTTTCCTTATAAAAGAAGAGGAGCTGCATGTGAGAAACAGGCAGTTCCTTTTCTTTCTGTATTTATCCTTCTTTTTTTCATTTTATTTAGCTGCTCTTCGACGATCTGAAAGTGCCGGTCAAAGGCCTTCATGGCGGTGAGAAGCAAACAAGCTTAAGCCATTTTTGGCATGTAAAGGCTAAAGAGACTTTGGTGAAAATCGAAATCAGAACATTTGTTTTTTTTGTTGCAAATCGGCTGATTTAGCGTGCAAAAAGCATTGTACATGACAGAATAAATGTTTGTGTATACATGCTGAAGCCATTTGTTGACGAATTCGGAATGAAAACGTATAATAAGAACCATATTAGTATGGAGTGCAGACATTATGTACAAGATTGAGAAAATGAACAAAAATCTGCTGGCCTTTCGGGTGGAGGAAGGACTGATGAACTATATTCTGCAGGAGCCCATCGAGATCGGCGAGAAGATTCCCAATGAGTTTGAGCTGGCAGAGAAATTCGGCGTCGGCAGGAGCACCATACGGGAGGCAGTGAAGAGCCTGGCGACGAAGGGGGTTTTGGAGGTGCGCAGAGGCTCCGGCACCTATGTGGTCAGCAGGAATACGATAGGGGACGATCCCCTTGGGCTTGCGCGGTTTACAGACAAATATAAGCTGGCCCTGGAGCTCTTTGAAGTGCGCCTGATGCTGGAGCCGGAGATTGCGGCTCTCGCATGTGATTATATCACGCCGGAGGAAAAGGAAGAGCTGGAGAGGCTTTGCGGCGAGACGGAGGAGCTTTACCGGATCGGAAAAAACCATACCTGGAAGGACATGGAGTTCCACTCCTGCATTGCGAAGTGCAGCAGGAACCGGGTGGTGGAGCTCTTACAGCCCATTATCCAGACGGCGGTGGCGACTTTTGTCAACCTGACCCACGGAAGGCTGAGGGAGGAGACCATACAGACGCACCGGGCTATCACAGAGGCCATTATAAAGGGCGACCCGGTGGGGGCCAGGTGCGCGATGATTATGCATTTGACCTACAACCGCCAGATGCTGCGGCGGCTTATGGAAGAGCGGCAGGCGCAGGAGACGGCAGATGATTGACGGTGAAAGACCATCGACAGAGGCGGCCGACGGGCAGAGACATCAGATGAAAACGAAAATGATTTCGTCATAATATACAAATAAGAGAGGGATTTCAAGGACAATCTTCTCTTTTTTTGTATAATAAAGAGAAAGAAAAGGAAATACATCAGATGTATTGACGGAAAAACGGGGGATAGATATACTATAATCAGCAAAACATAAGACGTCAGATGTTTCGGACAACTAAAATTGTGAAGGAGGAAATGTAATGGAAGGAAATGTAACTCTCGACCCGACCAGGCTGGTTATAGCGGCCCTTATCGGCCTGGCCCTTTTACTGGTGTTGATTATCAAGTTTAAGATTCACGCCATGCTGTCGATTCTCATCGGAGCGGTAGTCATCGGCCTGATTGCCGGTATGCCATTTGGAGATATTGTCACGGCAGTGGATGATGGTATCGGAAATACACTGAAGGGTATTGCGCTTTTGGTGGGGCTTGGCTCGATGTTTGGAGCTATTTTGGAGGTTTCCGGCGGCGCACAGACTCTGGCGGTCACCATGGTAAATAAATTCGGCGACCAGAAAGCGGCGTGGGCCCTGGGCATTACGGGCCTGGTGATCGCCATGCCGGTATTTTTTGACGCAGGCCTGATCATCTTGATTCCCCTGGCGTTCTCTCTGGCGAAGCGTACCAAACGCTCTTCTCTGTTTTATGTGATTCCTCTCCTTGCCGGCCTGGCCGTAGGCCATGCGTTCATTCCGCCGACTCCCGGGCCCGTGCTGGTGGCGACGATGCTGGGAGTCGACCTTGGCTGGGTGATCCTGGTCGGCATTTTCTGCGGTATCTTTGCCATGATCGTGGCGGGGCCCGTCTGGGGGAGCATCTGCGGAAGGAAATATGAGGTGGCGATTCCGGAGCATGTGGCAAGCCAGGAGGATTTTGATGAATCCAAGCTTCCAGGCTTCGGCACAGTGGTGGGCATCATCCTGATCCCGCTGGTGCTCATCGTATTAAAATCCCTGGCGAGCGTAATCCCCGCTCTGAAGGGGGCAGAGCCGGTCTTATCCTTCCTGGGGCAGCCTTTTGTGGCACTTCTGATCGCAACACTGGCAGCCATGTTCCTTCTCGGAATCAGGCATGGCTATAGCCTGGAAGAACTGGAAAAGATCATGACGAAATCCCTGGAGCCGACCGGACTGATTCTCCTGGTGACTGCCTGCGGCGGCGTGCTCCGCTATATGCTTCAGTATTCCGGCCTCGGCGACGTGATCGGAAGTGCCGTTTCCTCTGCAAATCTGCCCCTGGTGGTGGTGGCGTTCCTGGTGGCGGCCCTTGTCCGGATCTGTGTGGGCTCTGCTACGGTGGCGATGACCATGGCGGCAGGCATTGTCGCCTCCATGCCCGGCCTCTCCGCCTATTCTCCCATGTATCTGGCCTGCGTGACTGCGGCGGTGGCCGGCGGCGCGACGGTTTGCTCCCACTTCAATGATTCCGGCTTCTGGCTGGTGAAATCTCTGGTGGGCCTGGATGAGAAGACGACCTTAAAGACATGGACGATCATGGAAACCCTGGTCGGAGGTACCGGTTTTATCGTGGCACTGATTATTTCTTTCTTTGTATGACGGGACTGTATAATTTGGAAAGGAAGGGAACTTTTATGGAACTTGCGAGTCAGAAAATGAGAAAATTGGCGCCGGAGCTTGATCCGCTTCGGATTGGTACGGGGTGGAAGCCGGAAGATTTGGGAAAAGTTCAGGTGATGATAGAGAGTACCTTTGGAGACAGTCATCCCGGCAGCGGACACCTGGATATTCTCGTGGAGGAAGTCCGCAGAGGCGTTGAGGAGGCCGGGGGCCATGGGGCCAGGTACTTTGCGACAGATATCTGCGACGGCGAGAGCCAGGGAACCGACGGGATCAATTACAGCCTTGCCAGCCGGGAAATGATCGCCAATATGATCGAGATCCATGCGGGCGCCACGCCCTTTGACGCGGGTGTTTACCTGGCAAGCTGTGACAAAGGCATGCCGGCCAGCCTGATGGGACTTGCCAGGGTGAACATTCCTGCCGTGGTGGTACCTGGCGGTACCATGAATGCAGGGCCGGACATGCTGACTTTAGAGCAGCTTGGCATGTACAGCGCAAAATACCAGAGAGGCGAGATTGACGAGGAGAAGCTAGGCTGGGCAAAATGCAACGCCTGCCCCAGCTGCGGAGCCTGCTCTTTTATCGGGACGGCCTCCACCATGCAGATTATGGCGGAGGCATTGGGACTTGCCCTCCCGGGAAGCGCCCTGATGCCGGCCACGAGCCCGGATCTTCTGGATTTTGCGAGACAGGCCGGGAGGCAGGCGGTGAGGCTTGCCACGATGCCGGACATGCGTCCCGGTGACATTGTGACCATGGAGAGCTTCGAGAACGCGATTTTAGTCCATGCGGCGATCTCCGGAAGCACCAACTGCCTGCTGCATATTCCGGCGGTGGCCCATGAGTTTGGCATTGAGGTTACGGGGGACACATTCGACAGGCTTCACAGAGGGGCCCGCTATCTTCTGGATGTCCGTCCGGCGGGACGGTGGCCGGCGGAGGTTTTCTATTACGCGGGAGGTGTGCCGGCGATCATGGAGGAGATCAAAGACCACCTGCACCTGGATGTGATGACGGTGACGGGAAAGACCCTGGGAGAAAATCTGAAGGAGCTGAAAGAAAACGGATTTTATGGGCGGTGTGAAAAGTGGCTGCAGGATTTCAACAGCCGCTATGGGGTCCATGTGACCAGAGAGGATATCATCCGCCCCTATGACAAGGCCATCGGGACGGACGGCAGTATTGCGGTACTGAAAGGCAACCTGGCTCCGGAGGGGGCGGTCATCAAGCATACGGCCTGCCCGAAGGAGATGTTCAAGGCAGTTCTAAAGGCAAGGCCTTTTGACAGTGAGGAGGAATGCCTGGATGCGGTGCTGAAACACAAGGTGCAGAAAGGGGATGCAGTATTTATCCGCTATGAGGGCCCGAAGGGCAGCGGTATGCCGGAGATGTTTTATACCTCCGAGGCGATCAGCAGCGACAAGGAGCTGGGAAAGAGTATTGCCCTGATCACGGACGGGCGGTTTTCCGGCGCATCCACCGGGCCCGTGATCGGTCATTGCAGCCCGGAGGCCGTGGATGGCGGCCCTATCGCCCTGGTGGAAGAGGGAGACTTGATCGAGATCGATGTGATGGAGCGGAAGCTCAATATTATCGGTATTGCGGGGGAACGAAAATCCATGGAAGAGGTGGAGGCGGTCCTTGCGGAGAGGAAAAAGAATTGGAAACCCCGCGCGCCCAAATACAAAAACGGGGTGCTGCGCCTGTTTGGCGAGCTGGCGGCAAGTCCCATGAAAGGGGCATACCTGGAATACGAAAAATAAATGAACCTGGAGACGGGTAAGTTCTTGAAAGGAGAAAGATATGAAACCAATAGAGGAGCAGCTTCAGAGCTTTGGTGTGGTTCCGGTGGTGGTCTTGAATGACGCGGAGGATGCCCTGCCTCTTGCAAAAGCCCTTGTGGAAGGCGGGCTTCCCTGCGCGGAGGTCACCTTCCGGACGGAGGCCG
>CAJUQY010000033.1 GCA_910588815.1 uncultured Lachnospiraceae bacterium
AAGGGGCAGGGTGGAGAATGAAATATTGTCCTTATTGCGGCACCGGATTATCTGGTGTCGTTTCCTTTTTGTCCGGAATGTGGAGAAAAACTGACGGATATTGGAAAAACGCAGGAAGAAAAGAGTAAGGAAAAGAAAATGCTATGAGATGCGCACGATTTTTGCAAGGTGAATTCTGCGCTTCGACGCAGCAAAAATCGGCGCAGCGAACGGCAAAAACAAAAATTTTTTGTCATTCGCTATAAAATTAGAAAGTTGAGGAGATAATTGTATTTTCGCTTGACAGCGATGACCTTGTGTGATACTATCAGAATATAAAAATTGCGTGTACTTATATGGCGGCAGAGATGCCGTTTTATAAATGCATAATGGTTAGTTAAGACTAACAATCGGCCGGTATTACTTTGCACAAAGGAAAGGCGCCGGATTCTCTGCGGATCTAGCAGGTGCAGTACCGGTTATAGGGAAAGTGGTTTTCAGAAAATAGGTTTTCAGCAAGCAGATTTTCAGGAGGAGAGAGGAATATGCACAGGAAAAGGATTTTGGTGACAGGTACGGCGGTATTTTGCATATTGGCGATGCTGGTCACTGCCTGCGGCGGAAAGAGCGCAGAGGGAAGCGCCAGTGAGAGCGTGACGGAGAGTGCGGAGGAAAGCGCCGATGAGAGTGTGACGGAGAGCGTGGAGGAAAGCGTCGGCGAGAGCGTGACGGAGAGTGCGGCAGGAGGAGCCGGAGAGAGCGCGGCGGGAAGCGGACGGGCACCGGAGAGTATCCGGTTTGCGGGGACGGAGCGCCTGCTTCTGGCTTCCGGGGAGACCTACGACGTGGCGTCGGTGCTTGAAATCGAGGGAGAGGGTGCAGATACGGAGATGATATATTCTACCTTTGACGAGTCCATAGCGGAGATTTCAGGGGAGGGCATTGTCACGGCGGGCGGTTATGGAGTCACGACGATTGTTGTGTCCTCGGCGGTGGACGAAACGGTCTCGGCAAGCGTGGACGTGACGGTTTTTGACTTATATGGAACTTATTCCGGCATGAACAGGATTGAAGCGATGGACTGTGACATCTCCATCGATATTACTTTGAAGGAGGACGGGACTTTTTCCTACTACAGAGCGCCGATGAATGTCCAGATGAACGGCGGCGGGGAGATGCCTGAGCTGGAAGATCAGGGGACTTATGAACGGAACGGGACGGATTTCGTCCTTATGGGAGATGAGCTGGGAGAATTTACGGTGACCTTCACTCTGGAGGGGGAGACCGGCAGCCTTGCCGGAAAGCTTCCCACCGGCGGCGCGGCTACGGATATGGAGCTTGTAAAAGCGGCCGGGGAGGAATAGTCCGGCGGAGGAAGCGGCCGGGGAGATAAAGGAGGAACAAGAGAGCGGTAATGAGAAGATTGTATGAAAAGTGGCTGTGCGGCCTGGCAGCCTTGGCTTTGATCTTTGGCCTGGCGGGCTGCGGGCAGGGGGAAGAAAAGAAAGCGGCGGATACAAAGGCCGTGGCCAATGATTATTATCTGGATCTGACGGAGCTTGGGATGAATCTGACCATCTATCTCCGCCTTGACGGGGAGGGAAATTTCCTGTTCTCCGATACTCTGGACTTTGAGACAAACAAAAGCTCCGGGACCTTTCAGGAATCGGACGGCGGTTATATGATGGTGTATGCGACGGTCAATGGAGAGGAAAAGTCGGTATCGGACGGTTTGATGAGCAGCTTTACCGTGGCGGACGACGGAAGTCTTGATTTTACCGGCTGCGACCAGGTCTATTATGGCTCGGCGAAGGCCGCCACGACCTCGGCGGGTAATCCGGAGGCGAAGCTGACGGCGGTGATCGTGCCGGCGGATTATGCGGCGCCGGATACAGAGGCGGAGTTTCAGGCGGGGAGCTATGAGGCGGCAGCGGTGACGGAGGAGGGCGTGGTCTATGGGCATACGATCTCCTTCTACGAAGACGGCACTTATATGCATGTGCTCCGTTACGAGAAGGAGGGGCAGCCGTGTTTTTCCTGTGAGGCGGGAACTTATGGTGTCAATCTCACACAGCTCGCCCTGGAACCGGATGGCGGGGACCGGCTTTCCTGTGAAGTAGCGGATGCGGAGACGTTACAGGTGTCCGTATATCCTTACGCAGGCGCCGGGGAACGGCAGACGCTGGAATTTACAAGGACGGAGGAGCTTTCCATGGTGGCGGAGCTTGCCGGAAGCGGTGAGGCGGCAGGAGACGAGGAGGGCTTTGACGTTACAGTGAAGGTATATTCCGACGGAAGCTATGAATCGGTCGCCGGGGGCTTTGCGGAGTCCGGGATTCTGGCGATCAGCACGGAGGATTCTTATATCAAACAGTATCCGGATCATCCGGAAACTGCCGTTCGGGGGATGAACCAGGTGGCGACTGTGCCGGCCGGCGCCTGCAGCTACGAGGACGGAAAGCTTACCTTCACCGGACTTCGGGTGCGAAAAAGTGCGGGACTGTCCAGATATGAGTGCACCGTGACCATGAAATGAGACAAGTGTACTGTGGATATGAAAGGAACGCACTGAGATTGGGAACGGAAGACGCGGCCTGAGAGCAGGTGCGCCATGAACATGTAAAGAGGAGGAGACATATGGAATCATCACAGAGATTTTTTGACTGGGCTTTTAAGAAACGAGGGCAGCATGTGATCGACATGTATCAGGGGAAGATGGAATCAAAAGAAAAAGTGTTTTTGAATTTCTGTTCCCATGAGCCGGCCTTTGTTTCATACGGACCGGCGGGACCCAATGCCAGTGTAAAGGGAGTCGGATTCCTGCCGAAGGATGAGTATCTGGAAGAGACCCTGGAAGCATACATAGCCCATATCGACACCTATGACCCGGAGGATAAGACCTATGGGAAGCGGGGGATGGAGCTTCTGATCAAGTACATGTACGGGGAAGATGCCCAGGAGAGAGTGGATCTGACGAAGCTTGGCAGTTTGGAAATGGCGAAGTCCCATACGTGGATCAACTATCAGGTGAATAAGGATGCGGCGCTGATCTTCCATCAGCCGCCGGGAATCTCCTATAAATTGAAAGGGAAGATAGAGATTTATGATGAAAATCTCTCCGGCAGGAGGGAGGTATATCAGCAGTTTATCAACGCCCAGCATGACGTGTACCATACGCCGGACAGGAGCAGATGGCTGACATACCCGGCCTATATTTTCCGGATCGAGGAAATCTATGACAATTCCGTTTCCAAGGGCGGCTTTGGAAAACAGCTGGCCTATCCGGTTCCCGAGGTGGCGGGCGGTGAGGAGTAGGAGAAGAATGGCGGCGTTTTTGCTTGCGGTCTGTCTGTTGGTGATGAGCGCGGCCGGCTGCGGCACCTCGATCGATATGCGTAAAACCGACGATTCTTCGACACTTTACGTGGGCTATGTGGGGACATCATTTCCGTCTTCCTTTATGCCTTGGCTTTCCAGAGACGGGATTGCGCCGACGGTGGCGGGTATGCTGTACAATACGCTGTTTTCTTATGACGAGGATACAGGGATGTATGAACCTTTGACCGCAAAACAGTGGTGTTATATGGATCTGGAGGGGAAGCCGCTGACCGACGACGGCACCTTCGACGGGAAGATCGACTATCAGGCGGTGGAAGAATATTACAGTGCTTCAACGGAGGATTACATGGTGGTTCGCGTGGAACTGTATGATGATGTTTTCTGGTCCGACGGTGAAAGGCTTACGGTGGAGGATGTGTACTATACCTTCGACGTGGCGACGGACCACGCGCTCAGCAACCACGCCGGGGCGCTGGCCTGGACCGCCGACTTGCTTCATGAGTCCTCAGGGGGAGAACTGGTCAGGCAGGGAATGTTCACGGCAGAGCACCCGGATTACAGCGGCACCTTCCCGATTGAGGAGGGAGAGGAGGATACGGTCATGTATCTTCTCGTGAACAAGGTGCTGGGGGCGGTGACGACGCTGTTTAACACCATCCTGATTCTTCCGGAGCATGTCTGGAAGCCGCTGGTCAGCGAAGAGGAGCAGTTGAATAACAAAAATCCACAGGGGGAATTTCTGGAGCAGTACCAGGTTCCGGTGGGGAGCGGGCCGTGGATCTTGAACAGGGAAGAGACCAACGCCCAGATGATTACCCTGGACCGCAATCCGGATTATCATTTGAAGGATGAAGACGGGGGGCCGCTGTACAAGGTAGATAAGATCAAGTTTATGCTTTATCTGGACTCGAATACGGCGATCTTTGCCTTCCGCAAGGGCTACGTGGATATTTTGGATACTTCGGTTAGTTCAAACTATCTGTCGCTCTTTGAGCAGGAGGAGGATGTCTTTGTCTCGAAGGCCGCCGGTACTTATGTTACGTCGCTTGTCTTAAACGTGAATCCGCCGGACGCCTATGAGGACGGCATGAAGGTGCTCCTGCAGGATAAGGAATTTCGGCGGGCAATCGCTCTGGCGGTGGATCAGGAAGAGCTGGTGGAGAAGGTGCTCAACGGCGCCGGGACAACGGCTCCGGCCGGGCTGATCCTTCCTTCCAATGAGCTGTTATATAACGAAGAGGCGGACATCCTGTCCGGGGATGCGGCGGAAAAGACGGCGAGGGCCAATGAGATCCTTGACGGATTATATCCACAGAAGGATGAAAACGGCTATCGCCTGACAGACGGAGAGCGGATCTCCTTTGAGATATTGGCGTCTTCGGGGCAGCAGGATCTGGTTGCCTATCTCCAGAGGCAGTTCCAGAGGATCGGGATCGAAGTGCAGTTCAAAGCCTCAGGCGCCACGCCGGAGACGACGTATCTGTATTCTGGTAATTTTGACATGACGATCCAGTCGGTCATTCTGTCCATGTCAAACGCCGACACCATGTACAGGGCCCACTTTGTCACCCGGGAACGGTCGTCCAACTACGGGAAGCTTGAAGACGAAGAGATGACTAAGGTCATTGAGCAGATGCGCTTCACGCTGGACCAGGACCGGAAAGCGGAGCTGATCGGTGAGCTTCAGGTGTTGACGGCGGCGGCCTGCTACAAGCTTCCGCTGTATTCCGCAGAAGTTTTATCGGTGGCGCGGACAGACCGGTTCACAGGATATGTGTCTGTGCCGGGACAGACGGTGTGCAACACGGAGACGCTTAAGAATCTGAAAAAGGCGGAGTAGAGAATGGGAAAGGGATATGTGATCAGGCGGATCATAGATACGGTTTTTGTGTTTGCGGTCGTAGTGACGCTGTGCTTTTTTATTCCCCGCATCGGCGTAGACGATCCCTGCTCCCGCTATTACCCGGCGCAGGGGAACATGCCGGATGCCCAGTATGAGGTGATCAAGGAGATCACCAGAGAGCAGTATGGCCTGGACGGGACTGCCTGGTCGCAGTTTTGCAGGTATGTGTCGAAGTTATGCAGGGGGGATCTGGGAACCTCTTATCAGTCGGGAAGCCCCAGGGTCATTGACCTGATCCTGGAGAGACTTCCGTGGACGCTGGTGCTGTCTGTGTCCAGCATGCTCATATCCCTGTTTTTCGGACTTCTGCTAGGCGCTTTTTGTGCCTGGAAGCGGGGCGGGTGGCAGGACCGGGCGCTGATGAATGCCTCGACGGTCACAACGGCGGTTCCATCGTTTTTTCTGGCGCTGCTATTGGCGTTCCTTCTGGGATTTCAGTGGGAGCTTTTTCCGGCATATACGGATCAGGACATGGTATCCTCCTTTACGTGGAGCCTGGGGGGCATCTCAAATGTTGCGTACAATGCGGCTCTTCCGGTCATCAGTATGGTGATCGGCGGGATCGTTTCCTATGCGCAGAATACGAGAAACAGCGTGATCGCCGTGTCCAATGAGAATTTCATTATCACAGCGAGGGCAAAGGGGATCTCAAATAATGCGGTGATCTACAAGCACACGCTGCGAAACGCCATGCTGCCGATCGCCACCAGTCTTGGGATGAGCATCTCCGGACTGATCGGCGGTTCCGTGGTGATCGAACAGATTTTCAATTGGAACGGGGTGGGGACCTTGTTCCTGGAGGCGAACAATACCAATGACTATCCGCTCATGATGGGGATCATGATCTTTTTATCTGCGTTTGCGCTGGCGGCGAACCTGGTCACGGATCTGTGCTACGGCCTGCTTGATCCTCGCGTCACATTGGGGGAGAAAAGATGAAACGTATGACGGAAGGTTTGAAAACCTTTGGAATAAACGGCAGGGCCTTTGGGAAGAGGCTATGGGCTCACAGGCAGGGCCGGATCGGGCTGATCCTTGTGCTGCTTCTTGTGGTGATCGCAGTCTTTGCGCCCCTGATTGCGCCATATGATCCCTATGACGTGACGCAGCGGGCCGACAAAGGCCTTTCCCCCAGCCTGGAGCATCTCCTTGGGACATCCATCACCACGGGACAGGACGTGTTCAGTATGCTGATTTACGGAACACGGGTTTCCCTTGGCGTCGGCATTCTGACCGGGTTGGCGATCGCGGTGCTTGGCTCCGTGCTGGGGGTTGCGGCCGGATATCTGGGCGGTATCGTGGACATGCTGCTCATGCGTCTTGTGGATATTATGATCGTGATCCCGACGCTGCCACTCACCATTGTCATCACAAATATATTCGGACACAGCTACGTGGTGATCGTGATCGTGTTTGTGCTGTTCGGCTGGCAGAGTCTCTCCAGAGTGGTGCGCTCCCAGGTGCTGCTTCTGAAAAATTCTGATTATGTGAAGGCGGCAGAGCTGGCGGGGGCGGGAAAACGGTATGTGATGTTCCGTCATATCCTTCCCGGCGTGTCCCATCTGGTGGTCATGAATACGGCCCTTACCTGTGCGGGCATCATGATCGCCGAGGCGGGTCTGAGCTTTTTAGGGCTTGGCAATCCCACGGCGATCAGCTGGGGTAAGATGCTTGCAGATGCCCAGAGCGGCGGTTCCATGCTGTTTGGCCACTGGTGGACGATCCTTGCCCCGGGGATCGGGATCTTCCTGTCTGTATTTGCCTTTATGCGCCTGGGGCTTGCCATTGAAGAAATCCTGAACCCGAAGATGAAACGTGGGAGCGGAGTGCGCGTTATGGCGAAGCAGCTGAACAAACGCTATCTGGAGGAGGTCTTCCAGTCTATGAATGACGCCGGGGCAGGAGGGACGGAGAATGAATGAAACGGTACTGGATATGAGGAATCTGAAGGTGGTATTTCCCGACGAAAGGGGGCTCATCCGCGCGGTGGAGGGGATTGACTTAAGCATTAAGCGGGGGAAATGTGTCGCGCTTGTGGGGGAAAGCGGCTGTGGAAAAAGTGTTACCTCCCTTGCCGCCATGAAGCTTCTGGGAAATTCCGGCGCTATTGTGCGCGTGGATAAAATGGAACTTGACGGCATGGATATCCGGGAGCTCGGCGACAGGGAGATGCAGGAGCTGCGCGGAAAAAAGATATCGATGATTTTCCAGGATGCCCTTTCTGCGCTGAACCCTGTCATGACCGTCGGAAAACAGTTGGACGAGGTTTTTTTAAGGAGCCCCGGTATCCCGAAGAAAGAGGCGAGAAGGCGTTCCATAGAGGCTCTTGAGCTGGTGGGAGTGCCGGACGCAGGGACGCGTTACGGGGCATATCCCCATGAGCTTTCCGGCGGCATGCGCCAGCGCGTACTGATCGCGATGGCATTTGCCGGAAGCCCGGATCTGATCATTGCGGATGAGCCGACGACGGCACTGGACGTGACGGTGCAGGCGCAGGTGCTGGAGGTACTCTCCGATTTGCAAAAGAGCCGTCATACGGCGCTGCTTTTGATCACCCACGATTTCAGCGTGGTGGCCCACATGGCGGATGAGGTCTGCGTCATGTACAGCGGCAAGATCATGGAGAGGGCGCCGGCGAAGGAGATTTTCGGACAGCCGTTCCATCCATACACCAGGGGGCTGATCGGCTCCGTCGCCAAAATGGAGGATGCGAAGGGGACGTTTGTCCAGATCCCGGATTCGCTCCCGAACCCCATGAATAAGCCGCAGGGCTGTTACTTTCATCCGAGATGTCCCTGTGTGTCGGAGATTTGCAGGAAAAGCATGCCGCCCATGAGGACCATGAAGGATGGCAGGCAGGTCCGGTGCTGGCTGCATCAGCCGGAGGGAGGAAGCCAGGAGAAAGGAAAACACAGCGACGCCGGACGGAGGCATGGGAGAAAAGATTCATGAACCGGAAAGCAGTATTTCCGGAGGGAGGACGGAGGGAGCACATGGGACATAATAAAAAGATCATGGTGGAAACTTCAGGGCTCTGTGTCAATTTCCCGGTAAAAAGGGAGACGCTTTTTTCCAGGCGGAGGTATCTGCAGGCGGTCACGGACGTTTCTCTGACCCTTTACAGGGGCGAGACCTTCGGGCTGGTGGGGGAGAGCGGCTGCGGGAAATCTACCTTTGCCAATGTCACCCTGGGGCTTTTGAAGCCTTCTGGGGGCCGGGTGCTCTTTGACGGGCAGGATTTAAGCCAGATGCCGAAGGAGCAATTGGGAAAGATGCGCAGACGCATGCAGAAGATCTTTCAGGATCCCGGCTCCTCCCTGAATCCGAGATTCCGGGTGTTCGATCTGATCGCGGAGCCTCTGGTGATCCGCGGGGGTTATACGAGGGAGAGACAAAAGGAGCTGGTCGTTGAAATGCTGAAAAGCGTCGGCTTGAGCGAGGCGGATCTGTACCGCTACCCTTCCGATTTTTCGGGAGGACAAAAGCAGCGCATCGCGATCGCCCGGGCATTGATTTTGCAGCCGGAGTACCTGGTATGCGATGAACCGGTGAGCGCACTGGATGTGTCGGTGCATGCCCAGATCCTGAATCTGCTGCTGGACATGCAGAAAAAGTTGGGGATCACGTATCTTTTCATTTCGCACAATTTGGCGGTGGTGAAGAAGCTCTGCGACAGGGTGGCGATCATGTACCTTGGGAAGGTGGTGGAGTACGGAGACGCGGGGAAAATATTTGCCAACCCACTCCATCCCTATACAAAGGCGTTAATGTCTGCGGTGCTTTCCATTGACGCCGGTCCGGGGCAAAGACGCATCATTCTGAAGGGAGACGTCTCCAGTCCCATTGCCCCGCCTGAGGGCTGCCGGTTCTGCAAACGGTGTCCTTCGGCGAGGGAGGGCTGTGAAACACAGCTCTGCGAGCTTTCTGAGGCGGAGCCGGATCATTTTGTGGCGTGCAGATTCTGCCGCTGAAGTCATTGGATGTACTTTATGAGGTACGGATGCTTACGTATTTCATAATTACATAATATAGGTAATTGGGAAACGCGAAATTGTGGGAACATTCGATGAATTTTTAAGTTTTGCAATTGCCTGTTACATAATAATAGGAAAGGAGAAGAACTATGTTTCATGTAACAAAACGCCGCCGCTGCGCAGGAACAAGACTTGCCTTGGTGCTGGCACTCTGCATATCTGTTCTGTTGAATGGGATCGGAGTATTTGCCGCGGAGGACGGCGCACATACCCTGACCTGGATGCTGGACGGGGAAGTATTTGAGGAAGAGGAGTATCAGGAGGGCGATACAGTGACGGCGCCTGAGGCTCCTGAGAAAGAAAAGTTTCTGTTTGCGGGCTGGAAGGATCTTCCGGAAACCATGCCCGCGGAGGATTTGACCGTCACGGGCGCTTACCGTTTTGCGGGAGTACCTGTGACAGACCTGGAAAATGTTTACGAATGCGAGCTGGTGGTGTCGGAAGATCTGGCGGTGACCATGTATCTGCGCATTGACGACGAAGGAAACTTTGTGTTCTCCCGCAGCACGGATTTTTCCGACCCGGAAAAGGGCGCCGGAAAAGTATATAAGCAGACACCGGCCGGCGAGCTGGTTTCCGGCGAGTATCCGGTGGACATCAGCTGGTCGCCGATGGCGGATACGCTTGATCCGGTGCTTGCAATCGATGCGGACCACATGACTTTTGAGCTTTACGGCGCAGGGGACCCGGGAACCGACAAGGGAAGCGGGACACTGGCCCTGGAAGACGGCGTCTACACCATGCATTATGCCGACGGGGAGAACACGACGACATTTACTTATGAGGACGGCGTGATCACCTTTACTTCCAAGTTGTGGTATGGCTCCGCCAGCTTCAATCAGGAGGACGAGGCTGGGAATTTTGCATCCTATGAGGCCGGTCTGGCGGAGACAGAGGACGCAGAGACGAAGACTTTAGAGACAGAGGAGAACGAGACGGAAACCGCAGAGGCAGAAGACCAGGTAAGATATTATTTTGTCTACTATGTGGTAAACGGCGAGCCGGTCGTGGAGAGCGACTATGTCTCGGAATTTGAGATCGGCGAGGACGGCAGGCTTATTTTCCTGTCCCCGTTCTGGTTTGGCGGGGCGGAGCCGAAGTTTGTGGAGGAAGGCGACGACACCGTAACCTATCCGGAGTTCCTCATTTCCAAAGAGGAGATCCTCAAGGATATCGACAAGGAGACCATTGTAAATAAATCGGCGGCCTCTGCCGAGAACAACGGAGAGGCGTCCGGCGACGGAGAGAGCGCCGGGTTCAGGATGGGTACCTACGGCGGAACCTACAGCACGACGGCTATGGGGAATGCTCTCACCTATGCGTGCACCATTACCTTCCGGGGAGACGGCACCTACAGCTATTCTGTAAGATTTCATGTGATGGGTTCCTCCTACAGTGAATCAGAGAGCGGAACCTACAAGGTGAGCGGCAGCTCCGTCACGCTGACTGCCGGCAACGGAACGGTCATGACGGGAAGTGTTGGTAAAAATACTGTCACGATCACAAGATACGCATCCTCCTTTGCCTTTTCACCGGCGGCGATCACCTTCACCTATGGCGTTTCACCGTCACCGAGCGCCGGTCCGGCAAACACGGATCAGACAGATAATACAAATAATGGCGACAGCCAGGAGCCGGGCGGGCAGTCAAAGCCGCAGCCGGAGCCTAAACCGGAGAAACCTCCGGTGGTCAATGAGTACGGGCTGGCAGGCGGAGCCTATGTGGTGGATGTCAGCTGGTCACCCATGGCGGCCATGTTCTCGCCGGTGTTAAATATCGACGCGGAGAACGGGACCTTTAACCTTTACAACCAGGATGCGGAATCCGAGAGTAAGGGAAAAGGGACGATCACCCATTCGGACGGCGTTTTTACGCTCCATTATGAAGACGGGAAGACGACGACCTTTACTTTTAAGGACGGAGAGCTCACCTTTACATCAAAGTTGTGGTATGGCGCCGCAAGCTTCAACAATGCGGACGCGGACGGAAACTTCGTGCCCTTCACGGCAAAAACAGCCGATGCGGTGACCCCGGAAGAAAAGCCGGAGCAGCCGGACGGAGCCTATGCCGTGGACATCAGCTGGTCACCCATGGCGCAGATGGTCTCCCCGGTGCTGGAGCTTTGTGCAAAAGATATGACTTTTAATCTGTATAATGCCAAGGCGCCGAACCAGAGTAAGGGAAGTGGGAGCGTCACCTATGAGAACGGTGTGTACACGCTCCATTATGAGAATGGAAATACCACGACCTTTACCTATAGGGACGGAGTGATCACCTTTACGTCCAAGCTGTGGTATGGAAACGCAAGCTTCAACAATGCGGATGCGGACGGAAACTTCGTATCCTATACGGGCGCCGGCCTGGAAAAGCCGGATGAGCCGGGGACGGCTCCTGCGGGGCCGAAAGCGGGTGTCTATGGCGGCACGTATACAAAAACGGCGATGGGATCGGCTCTCACTTATTATGTAAATGTGGAGCTTAAGGCAGACGGGACTTATTCCTATAAGCTGAATTACTCTGTTCCCATGGGCGGGAATTCCCAGAGGGAGGAGACGGAAGAGGGCACCTATACGGCAGACGCTTCGTCGATCGCCTTTACCTCATCTGACGGCAAGACTTCGTCGGCGGCTTATACGGCGGCCGGGATGCAGCTGACCAGAATCTTATCTGCCATGGGAAGCTCCGAGGAAACCGTTACACTGGAATTTGGCAAAACGGCGCAGGCGCCTGCAGTCTCGAATGTGATGATGGCCAAAGCCGCCTTAAGGGCGGTTCCCGAACAGGAGCCGGAGACAGAAACGGCCGTGAAACAGGAGCCGGCGATGACTGCAAAACAGGAAGCGGACGTGACAGCAGAAGCGGAGGCGGAAGCCGGAACAGAGGCGGAGGCAAAGCCGGAAGCCGGAACGGAAGCGGAGCCGGGAACAGAGGAAGAAGTAAATCAGGAGGCGGAAGCCGAAACGGAGGCGGAGCCGGGAAGAGAGGAAGACGTAAATCATAAGGCGGAAGCCGAAACGGAAGCAGGAGAAGATGTAGGAACGAAAGCAGAGATTGTTTTCCGTTTGCCTGCCGAAGACAAGTAAAAAATAACCGCCTGTGCGATTGGAATGCCATGCATCGCACAGGCGGAAAAGCTTTTGGGGCATCGGACGTGGCGAAATCCCCATTTGGCAGGCGATTACTGACGAAACAAAAAAGGATTAAAAAACAATCACCTCTTTGATCTCGTTCTGAGCGTTGTCCACGGCGTTGCGGAAAGCTTCGTTGGATTCTTCAAACGGGAAGCGGTGGGTCACGATCTGTTTTACGTCGATGGCTCCGCTGGCGATGGCGGAGATGGCTGACGGATACAGGTTCCGGTAACGGAACACGGATTTGATGGTGACTTCCTTCATCATGATCTGGTTGAAGTTGTAGTTGACCATGCTCTCGGCGGCCATTCCCACCAGGCAGATGGTGCCTCCGGGTTTTACGAAATAAGGGGTCTGCTGAATGGTGGGTACAGAGCCGGCGGTTTCAAAGACGATGTCTGCGCCCAGGGGGCCGAAAACGGCGGCTACCCGTTCCTGTACATTTTCTTCTTTGGCGTTGATGGTCTCGGATGCGCCCATTTTTTTGGCCATCTGAAGGCGTTTCTCGAACAGATCCACCACGACGATCTTCGAGGCGCCGCGGGCCTTGGCAGAAAGCAGAGTGACCAGGCCGATACAGCCGCTTCCCAGGATCAGGACGCTGTTCCCAAGAGTCACACCGGCCTGAGAGGCGGCATGCATGCCCACGGCCAGGGGTTCCACTAGGGCGCCTTCTTCCGTGCTTACGCTGTCGGGAAGCTTAAAGCACATGTCGGCGGGATGGGCCACGTACTCCTGCAGGGCGCCGGCCACCGGCGGAGCGGCGAAGAACTGTACGTCGGGGCAGAGATTGTATTTTCCGGTTTTGCAGAATTCACAGCTCCCGCAGGTATAGCCCGGTTCCAGGGCTACCCGGTCTCCGGGAACCAGAGAAGTGACTTTTGATCCTGTCTTGACAACCGTTCCTGCAACCTCGTGGCCAAGGATGAAGTCCCTCGGCGCATCTGTGTCCCCCACTTTTCCCTCACGGTAAAAGTGTACGTCGGAGCCGCAGACTCCGCAGTATTCCATTTTGACCAGCACCTGGTTTTCGTCCGGCTCCGGAACAGGACGGTCGTCACGGATAACGATGTTTCTTTTTTCCTTTAAGTATGCAGCTTTCATGTGATTCCCTCCTCTTATTTATAAAATTATTTTATAAATATATTTTATTTAATATGTTTATATATTAGGACAAGAGAAGGAAAATGTCAATTATTTTGCAGGATTTTTTTTTGGCTTTCTCCCGGATTTTATAAAAAAACAGAAGTGGATGTTTGATGTCCGCTCCTGTTTTCTCTATGTGCAATTTTTTTTACATCAATGTCCGATACTTTAGATATTCTTGATAAAGTCCTCAATATAAGAAATGGCGGCCCCCAGGGCTGCGGCCTCGAATTCACAGGTGCAGGGCTGCACGAAAAGGCCGTCGGTGACGAAGGTACAGCGCTCCCTGACAAGACAGCGGATCCGGTCAAGATATCGTTTCAGATAGGCGCCCATATATCCGCCCAGCACTACAGGACAGTCCAGGCTTAAATTTACGTTATTGATAAGGATTGCCAGATTCCGGAGGTACTTGTCCACCAACGTTTCAAATTCCCTGTTTCCGTTATCCAGCTCACGGAAAAAAATTTCCAAATTGTTGTCCGTATGGCTGGAGAGAACCAGTGCCGAGCAGTAGGCCTCCGCGCAGCCATACTTTCCACAGTAGCACTGTTTGCCGTCGGGCACAATGGTCATGTGGCCAAATTCTGCGCTCCGGTTGTTCATTCCGACATAGGGCGCGCCGTTGAATAAGATGGCTCCGCCCACAGTGTTGCTTAAGAGCAGGTAGACGATGGTCTGGTTTTCGTAGTCGTTTCGCCAGAATTCCGCCACGCCTGCACAGCTGGCATCGTTTAGGATCCGGCAGGGGAAGGAGAAATATTCCTGCATGATCCGGCAGAAATGTTTGGGGACGGGAAGGGTATCGGCTTCCACAATGGTCATGTGATCGAAAGCGATGATGCCTGGGATGGAGATGCCCATACCGAGGATCTGTTCCGGCCGAATGTGGTTTTTTTCGATAAACGCCTCAATATCGTCCCGAAGAGCCAGGTAGCTTGTCTCCTCGGGGGAAATGGTAAAGCCCTTCCGCAAATGATCGATGATATTTCCGTTCAGGTCGGCGAGAACCAGGGAAATATGATGTGGGGTGATGTCTAGGCCCACGGCGACCCGAAAATCCGGCACAATGGAAATAGCCCTGGCTTTTCTTCCCACCTGAGAATCAAAGGTACCGTTTTCTGTGATCAGCCCTTCTTCTTTTAAAGAGTTCAGATTCTGTGTGGTGGTCGGCAGGCTCAGTCCAAGTTTTGCGGCAATCTCCTGCTTAGAGACCCGTTTTTTGGCAGCGATAAACCGGAAGACCCGGTTTCTATTGTACTGTTTTACGGATTGTCTGTGTTCCTGCACCATAGTATCTTTCCCCAGCATTTCTATAATTTTCTATCTATATTCTCTACTTATCATATAACAGATTTTCATATTGCGCAATTCTTTTGTTACACCCGTGAATACAAATCCTCCCCATGTAGGGATAACTTTAGCCGTGCTCATAGTGGATTCACATTAATAGAAAGATATTTTACAAAATAAATTTATAAAAAATATTGACATTAATAAAAAATACGATATAATAAAAAACAACCATTGTCAAAACGACAAAACAAGGGGGAAAAAAGAAGGACAAACATCCATATTGCACAAAACAAAGAAAGGAAGGGAGGAACTATCTTGGAAAAGACAGTGAAAATGGAACTGAAGCATGTTTCCAAAACATTTCCGGGAGTGAAAGCCTTGGATGACGTGAGCTTTCAGCTGAAGAAAGGGAGCGTCCATGTTCTGTGCGGAGAGAACGGCGCAGGGAAGTCGACTTTGATGAAGGTTCTGTACGGCCTGTACCATCCGGATGAGGGGGAGATCATCATTGACGGCGAGAAGGTGCAGATCCATTCGCCTATGGATGCCAGGAAGCATCGGATTTCCATGGTGTTCCAGGAGCTGTCCTTTGTGCCGGACATGACCCTGGAGGAGAATCTTTTTTTGGGCCGCTGGCACAAGAAGAGTCCGGTGAAGATGGACTGGAAGCGGATCCGGAAGGAGACGGAGGAGCTACTTGAACGGGAAGGGCTGGATTATAAGCCGGACACGCTGCTTAGGGACATGAGCGTTTCCAATATTCAGATGCTGGAAATTTTAAAAGCAGTGTCCTTTAACGCGGAGATTTTGATCATGGATGAGCCGACTTCCTCCATTTCCAACCAGGAAGTGGAATTCCTGCTCAAGAAGATCAACGAGCTCAGAGACCGGGGCATGAGCATCATCTACATATCTCACAAGATGGACGAGATTTTCAGGATCGCCGACGAGATCACCGTGCTCCGGGACGGGAAGACCATCAGAACCCTGGAGAAGGACGAGACTGGCATGGAGGAGATCATTGAGCTGATGGTGGGGCGGAAGCTGGAGAACCAGTATCCGAAGCAGGAGATTTCCATCGGGGAAGAGCTTCTCCGGGTGGAGCACCTCACCAGACATAAGTTGTTCGAGGACGTGAGTTTCCATGTGAGGTCAGGTGAGATCGTGGGCTTCGCAGGATTGGTGGGAGCCGGCCGGACCGAGGTCATGAGCGCTCTGTTCGGCATGGACCGCTACGATTCCGGCGAGATTTTTTTGGACGGGAAGCCCATACGGGTGAAAAATATCCGCAAGGCCATTGACCAGGGGATCACCATGGTGACGGAGGACCGGAGACGGTTCGGGATCATTCCGGTGAGGAGCGTCCTGGAGAATGCGTCCCTTGCCACCCTGAAAAAGTTCTTTTACAAATTCCGCAGCCACAGGAAGATGGAGTATGAACAGGTGGGGGAGGTCTTCGGAAAGGTAAGAGTGAAGACACCATCTCTGGAGACGCCGATCATGAATTTGTCCGGCGGCAATCAGCAGAAAGTCATCCTGGCCAAGTGGATGTTGTGTGATTCCGGCCGGGTGATCATCATGGACGAGCCGACGAGAGGCATCGATGTGGGGGCGAAAAAGGAGATCTATGAATTGATGAACGTGCTTGCGGAGAGCGGGAAAGGGATCATCATGGTATCCTCGGAGCTTCCGGAGCTGATCGGTATGTGTGACAGGATCTACGTCATGAAGGAGGGGAAGATTTCCGGCTGTCTCACGGAGCGGGAGCTTTTCACTCAGAGAGAGATCATGAGTTATGCGGTTTCATAAAAGGGAGGGTTTTGCCGTGGAAAAGAATAAAACGTTTAATCTTTCAAAAATCATATCCAAATACAGCCTGGTGATTATTCTGGTGGTCATGATCGTGGTCTGCAGCTTTGCCAATGAGAACTTCCTCCAGTTCAAGAACCTGATGAACGTGGCCAAACAGCAGTCGGTCAATATCCTGCTGGCTCTCGGCGCCATGCTGCTTATTTCGGCGGGAGGCCTGGATCTGGCGGCCGGCTCCAATCTGGCGCTTGCCAGCGTGGTCGCCCTGTACGCCTACAAGGCGGTGCCCAGCGTACTTCTCACCTTTGCGGTGGCGATTCTGGTGGCCGTGGGCTGCAACCTGATCAGCGGATTTATGGTGACGAAATTCCGGACGCCGCCCTTCATTGCAACTTTATCCATGCAGCTGATGGCAAGGGGGGTGGCCCTCTATATCACTCAGGGACAGAATCAGTCGGGGCTCGGGGAGAACCTGCAGGTGATCGGCCAGGGGAGCACCCTGGGAGTTCCCAACAGCATCTACATCATGGTCGTGATCGTCCTGGCAGTCATTTATCTTACCAGGGAGACGAAATTAGGGCGTTCCGTGTTTGCCGTGGGAGGCAACGAAGAGGCGGCCAACGCATCCGGTATCAATGTCAACGCGGTGAAAATGAAGGTCTATGCCATCAACGGACTTTTGACCGGTATTGCGGCAACCATCTGGCTGTCCAGGGTTAACAGCGCCATGCCAAACGGCGGCGTCAGCTATGAATTTGACGCCATGATCGCCACCATCGTGGGCGGCACCAGCTTTTCCGGCGGCGTCGGGTCGGCGGTGGGCACGGTGATCGGCGCCTTTATCGTAGGCTTCTTAAACAACATCATGAATCTGATGGGAATTGATTCCTATTTACAGCAGGTGGTGCGCGGCATTATTATCGGCGGCGCCGTGATCTGGGATATTTACTTTAAGAACAGAAAGAGCTCCAGATAATGCGTCAGGAAAGGGGGAAGACAGGTTCATCTGGAGAAAAAATAAAGCAACCAAAACAATCAAGGAGGATACTATGAAAAAAAGAGTAAGAACCATTATCAGTGCAGTATTATGCTTCACATTGATTCTTTCCATGGCGGCATGCGGCGGAGAGAAGAAAGAGGAGACAAAGGGCGCGGACGCAGGCGCCGAAACCAAGGCGGCAGAGGAAGGGACCGAGGCGGCAGAAGGGACCGAGGCGGCCGGAACGGAAGCGAAGGAGGAAAGCGGCGAGAAGTTTAAAGTCCTTTATGTAAGCCGTAACCAGGCAGACACCTTTGCGGCCCGTCTGTCCGGAGATTTTGAGAAATACTGGGAAGCCACTTACAAGGATCAGTTTGAGTTCGACGTCCAGGATGCGCAGGCAGATCCGGACAAGGAAAATCAGCTGATTGAGCAGGGGATCACGGCGGGCTATGACGGAATCATCGTGCAGCCCAACGACAGCGACGCTCAGACTCCTTATGTAAAGCAGGCGGCAGACGCAGGCGTGAAGATCATTACGACCAATGCGGGCATCCGCGACATTGAGGGAGCTTCCTGGATTGACGCGGATCCTTACGAGCAGGGCAGAGTCATTGCGGAGCTGGCAGTTGAGATGGCTCCGGAAAACGCAAAGGTTGCGATCATGTCCTGTAACCCCGGCAACCTTCACACCGAGAGCAGACTGCAGGCTTACAAGGATATTTTTGTAGCCCAGAGGACGGACTGTGAGATCGTGGCGGAGAAGATCTGCACCCAGAGTGACCAGGCGACCTTTATGCAGACCATGGAAGACTGGGTTCAGGCATACGGCAAAATCGATGTGGTTCTCACCATCGGCGATGATCTGGCAAAAGCCTGCTACGAGGTAGTCAAGGACGACCCCACATTTGCGGATACCCAGTACTATGCGGTGGACGCCAATCCCGACGCACTTCTCAGGATCAAGGCCGGAAACCAGGATGCGACCGTGATGCAGGATACCCAGGAGCTGGCCCAGAAAAATCTGGACGCCATGTATGACCTTCTGACCGGAAAGCAGGAGAAGGTGGAGGAGACCATTGAGACCATCCTGATTACTCCGGAGAACGTGGACGAGTTCATCGAGAAATATATTGAGATCGGGATCATCACTCAGGAAGAGTATGACGCGGTGAAATAAAAACAGGATAGATTATGAGGAATCCCCCGGACGAGGTCCGGGGGATTCCTCATATATAAAAGGTATGTGTGGTATGCGTGCTATTTTGCAAGCTTCAGCATCAGCTCGTTGGAGCGGGTTACAAACTTGCCCATGCGCTCCGGAGACAGGGTTCCGTGGGCCAGAAGGGCCAGATCATAAAGCTGCTCGCAGAAAGCGGGCGTGTCCTCGCCGTCGGCATGGTCAAGGACGTAGGTCACCAGAGGATGGTTGGCGTTCAATACCAACGTCTCGGAACCTCCGAAGAGATCCGCGCCGTTTCCTCCCATGCTGTACATCTTCATCATTTCCTGCATACGGCGGCTGTCCTCGGAGAGAGTAACCACGGAAGCGATGGCGGGATTCCTGAGCTTTTCCACTTTGACCTCCAGCTTGTCGCTGCTAAGGGCTTTCCGGAAGGTCTCCGTCAGCTTGTCCGTCATCTCGGCCATGGAATCTTTGTCCTCTTCCGGAGTCTCCTCCTTGAAGGCCTTGTCCAGGTCAGAGTCGATGCCCAAGAAGCGGACGCCCTCATTTTTCTGCTCCACATGGCTGATGAAGGGCGAGTCGATGTTGTGGGTCAGGATGACCGCATCGATGCCGGCCTCCTTGAACATGTTGATATACTGGCTCTGGGCCGTCTCGTCACTCACATAAAATACGGTATTTTCGTGGGACTCTTTATTTTCCTCCAGGCATTCTGCCAAGGTAAGGTACTTGCCCTCCAAATTTTTGAAGAGGATGCAGTCCTTGATCTTCTCCTCGAATTTTTCGTCCCGGATGTAGCCGAACTTGATGAAGGGACTCAAGTCGTCCCAGTATTTCTCATAATTTTCCTTTTCCACCTTGTACATGCCGGTCAGTTTGTCCGCCACCTTCTTGGTGATATAGTCGGAGATCTTCTTCACGAAGCCGTCATTTTGCAGGGCGCTCCTGGAGACATTTAAGGGCAGGTCAGGGCAGTCGATGACGCCTTTGAGTAACATCAGGAACTCCGGGATCACTTCCTTAATATTGTCGGCGACGAAGACCTGGTTGTTGTAAAGTTTGATGGTGCCCTCGATGCTCTCATACTGGGAGGCGATCTTCGGGAAATACAGGATACCCTTTAAATTGAAGGGATAATCCATGTTCAGGTGGATCCAGAACAGAGGCTCTTTGTAATCGTTGAATACGGTGCGGTAAAACTTCTTGTATTCCTCTTCGGTGCACTCGTTGGGGTGTTTGGTCCAGAGAGGGTGAATGTCGTTTAGGGCGACGGGGCGCTTGTGGATCTTGGCGCGCTCTTTTCTGGGAGAAACCTCGACAACTTCTTTTTCGCCGTCTTCGTTCTCCTTCTCCTCCGTCTTGGCTTCCTCCACGATGCGCTCCACCACCACGTCCTTGTCGGTCACTTCGTCCAGGTCGACGGTCTCAAACTCCTGGGGAGCGTTTGCCTTCTCCAGATAAATGTTCACCGGCATGAAGGAGCAGTATTTGTTTAAAACCTCCCTGGCCTTGTACTCATTGGAAAACTCCACACTGTCCTCGTTCAGATACAGGGTAATGGTGGTGCCGAAGCCCTCCTTGTCACCCTCTGCCATGGAAAATTCCTGGCCGCCCTCCGATTCCCAGTGGACGGCGGGGGCATCGGCTTTGTAGGATTTGGTGTCAATGGTCACCCGGTCGGCCACCATGAACGCCGAATAGAAACCAAGGCCGAAATGGCCGATGATCTGATCCTCGTTGGTCTTGTCTTTATACTTCTCCAGGAAATCCCTTGCGCCGGAAAATGCGATCTGGTTGATATACTCGTCCAGTTCCTCAAAAGTCATGCCGAGGCCGTTGTCCGTGAAGGAAATGGTCTTGTCTTCGGGATCGACCGTCACGGTGATTTTGAACTCCGTGTCCTCGGGAGTCTCGAATTCTCCCATCATGTCCAGTTTTTTTAATTTGGTAATGGCGTCGCAGCCGTTGGAGATCAGTTCCCGGTAAAAAATATCGTGGTCGCTGTACAGCCATTTTTTGATGATCGGAAATATGTTTTCGCTGTTAATGGATAAATTGCCTTGTTTCTCTGCCATATCAGTCATACCTTTCTTTTTCTCTTTTCTTTTAGAGTACATTGTAATACCTGATTTTATAAAAGTCAAGAGAAAATCAGCACTCGATTGAAATGAGTGCTAACAATCCTACAATTCTTCCCATACAATCTCATGGACTTTGAAAAAACGCTTCACCATGTCGTCCCAGGCGCGTTCCAGGGTTTTGTCCATGACGAAGGAAGTGAAGGAGACTCCGGTGGTACAGACGAGGTTCCCCTGGTCATAGCGGACATTCAGAAAAAGGCCCCCCACCTGTTCGGCGGAAAAAGAAAGTCCGCTGTTTGCAAGGAGCTTTTCCGTATTGGCACGGGAGAGGACAAAGACAATTTTGAACTGTTCCGGCAGCCGGTTTCCCTTGATGATCTGGAAACAGAGAGGCTTTAAGAGGGACCAGCGGGCCAGATCGTGCTGTTCCATGGACTCCCACTGGGCGTCCGTAAAATAGTCTTTATGGAGGCCGCCGTCTATGGAGACGGAAAAACCGGTGGTAAAGGAGGCCTGGGCAACAAGAAAAGAATCAAAGGTATTCTGCAAAAAAAGTTTGGATGTGAAATCCTTCCGTTCGGGGATATTGAATGCGATCATAGAATCCTCCCTGCCGCCGCAAACAGGCCGGCCCTTTCTGTATTTTCCCGCAACACGATTATAGTATAGAAGAAAAGGAACAAAAAGAAAAGGAAATCTTTTCTTAAACTTTTCCTATTTTTGTCTGGTCGGTTGACAATACCAACGGTCAATCTTATAATAAACGGGACGGTTGCCAATGGCAGGTCATGAAATGTGGGAATGCAATGCGGGGCCGGATTCTGTTGGGATCAGGCAGTCAGGGAGATATTATGAAAAACAAGATTAAGAAGCTTCTTTCCATTTTAGTGATAAGTGCGGTGACATTGATAGGCTTTGGTGTGGCGGTGTCTGCCACGGGAGGAACCGGGGACGCCAGGCTGTCCGGCCTGGAGGTGTCTCCGGGAACTTTGTCTCCGGAGTTTTCTTCCGATTGCTACGAATATTATGTGGAAGTGGGAGAAGACTGCGACAAGCTTCTGGTAAATACACAGACTGTGGATAGCGGGGCAAAGGCAGTGATTGCAGGAAATTCCAGTTTAAAGGCGGGAGTCAATTCTGTGATTATCAATGTAACGGCAGCGGACGGAACGACGACTGCCAGATATACCATTCAGGTGACTCGCGGGGCGGCCCAGGCAGGGGACAGTTCTGCCGCTCAGGGCGGCCAGACGTCAGCATCCGGAAGTCAGCTGGGAGGCGGAATCGCGAGCAATCCTTTAATCATGGGAAATCGGCCTGCATCCGGAAGCTCTGAGACAGAAGCGTTGGAGGAGACAACGTCCGGCGGGGAAGACGATGAAACAGAGGCGCCCCTGGCGAGCGAAGAAGACCTGGAGGACGGCCAGGTTCCGGGAGGCGGAGAGCTTCCGGAGGGGGAAGGGCCGGATCGCGAAGACCCGGAAACGGCAGGTCAGGCTGCAGGCGTGATTGTCACTGCGGGGAAGACATATACATTGGCGGTACCTGACGAGGCAATGGTTCCAAACGACTTTGAAGCGGCGACGGTTTCTATTGGCGGACAGCCGGTTTCCGTATGGCAGTTTCCCTCCAATTATGAGGTTGCGGGACTGTACCTGATTTATGGGACAAGCCCCGAGGGGAAAACCGCCTTTTACATATATGACGAAAGTGAAGGCACAGTCATTACGGCGGCCGAAGGGCTCTTGTCGATCGGGCAGGAGGGAAAGATTTCCCAGAACCAGCTGCGCAGCACCCAGGAAACCTATCAGAAGTCTCTGAAAAGCCGAATGATCATTATCATTTGCCTTTCTGTTCTTTGTTTTATTTTAGTGATTTTGCTGACTGCGTCTCTTACAAGAAGAAAGCGTCAGGATGTTGAGGCCTACGGGACAGATTACGGAGCTTACCACAGAAAATCCGGACCAGAGGAGGAGGAAGAGGATTTCTACGGGGATGACGGCGGCCCGGAGGAGGACGAAGAGGATTTTTATCAAGAAGAAGATTACGGTGAGCTCTATGAGGACGAAGAGGAGGCTTATGGTGCGGATGGCTGCGCTGAAGAAAATTACGGCGAAGAAGATTATGAGGAAGAGGACTATGGCGTAGAGTACTGTGATGAGGAGGACTATGATGATGCCGAAGCCCAGAGAGAGGGCGGAGGGGAATTGGATAGTGGAAAGGATGCTGCCCCAGAAGGAGACTTCTTATATTACGAGGACGAGCTGCCTGAAGAAAAGGAGGAGTATCTGGAACCGGAAATAGATCAGACGGTGTTTCAGGAAGTCCAAGAAGAACAGAAAAAAAAACGGTTGACAGAGCCTGAACCGGACGAGAGGGAGACGGAGGGGGATACGGCCCCGTTGCCGAATCTTGTGGATACCGGCAGACTGGAACCGGTGAAAGCAGTTACGGCCGAAGTTTTGGCGGAGACGGAAGATTTCGGCCTTGAAGATATTGATCTGGAGCTGTTTGATCTCGAGGAAGGCAAAGAGACGGGCCCTGAGGCGGAGATGCGGAAGGAGACCGGAAACAGCCGGGCAGAGGTATCGGAGGAGGTTCCTGTAAAAGAGCCGGAAGCGGTTGATGCCGCAAAGCCGCAGGAGGCGGAGCCTGAGGCCGGAAGTGTTGAGGAACCGGAGGCTGACAGCAATGAGGAGTTGGAGCCGGAAACGATCGGTTTTGAGGAAATTACTCTTGAAGATGTGGGCTTTGGGGAAATAAAACCTGCCGGAGAGGTGTGGGGAGAGGAATATTCGGAAGAAAAAGAAGAATATTCCGACGAGAAGGCGCACCTGAATGAACGGGAGGACGATTTGGACGAAAGCGAAGGCCATCCGGACGGAAACGACGATTTGGACGGGAAAACAGAATATTCCGATGAAAGAGAAGAATATTCGGATGAGGAAGAGTGGTTCCCTCTGCCGGATGAGGAAGAAGAGGTGGACGTGGATGCGGAGTTTGATCTGCTGGATGCACTTCTTTCCGATTCTCTCCGGGACGGCAAACCGACCGGAAGGAAATAAAGCATTTGACAAACAGAGTGAGGGAGGGTATACTATTCAAGTATGATTTTGTTTTAAAGCTTCCGCACAGCCGGGGAGTTAGCGGTGTCCTGTACCTGCAATCCGCTATAGCAGGGGTGATATCCTGCCGAGGATTACAAACTGTGAAGCTGCCCTTTATAAGTAGTGTTGAAGTCTGGGTCTTACGCAACAGGGCCCTGTGAACCGTGTCAGGCCAGGAATGGAGCAGCACTAAGCAGGATACCTTGTGTGCCGTGAGGCTGCCTGGGCCGAGCTGGCTGTAGAGGTAACGTTTGCGGTGCGTTTTTCGACGCAGGATGTGCGGATTTATAAATAAAGAGGAAGAGCCTATAGATACAGGAATCCTGTGTATTTATAGGCTTTCATAATCTTGCGCGGGAATGAAAAGGTAATCTGTTTGACAGCCGGAAATAATCTGGAGTATACTATAGAAAACGGCACTGCACAACAGAAAGGAGTCCGGTATGTATTGCTGTAATTGCGGGAAAAAGCTTGGGGAAGAGGATCGGTTTTGTGATAATTGCGGAACACCGGTAAATAAAGAGGAAACAGAAACGGTGAAGAATCAAGGGGGACGGCAGGAGATGCCGGCTGCAGACCGGGAATCGGAGGCTCCAAAACCAAAGGCAGGAGAATCAGGGGAAACAAAACCGGAAGCGGGCGAGTCAGGTGAGACAGAACCGGAAGCAGGAGAGCCGGGCGAAGCGAAAACGGAGGGGACGGATCCGGGAGCGCCGGAAACAGAGCCGGAAAATCCGGAGTTTATGGGAACGGAGCCTGAGGAGGAGCCTTCGGAAGCGTCCGGGGAAGATGAGGAAAAGACGGTGTTTCTGGGACATGGGCTGCAATCCTCCGGAAACAGCGCGGCCTTTACAGATCTGGAAAAAAAGATTATGAAAAATATGGAGGATGAACTGATTTTAGAGATGCCGGAAGCAGCCGGACAGCCTCCTTACGGAAGCAGCCAGACAAGATATGTTCATTCGCCGTACCAGGGGGAGCAGCCAGGACCGCAGGGACAGCCGTTTTATGGGAACGGGCAGCATTTTGTCCAAGGCGGACAGGAGACAGGGCCTTACGGGCCGTCGCCCGGAGAGTTGGAGCCCGGAAAAAAACCGCCGAAGAAGAAAAAGAAAAAGGTGCTGATTATCACTTTGTCCTGTGTTGTGGCCGTATTGGCCGTGACGGTGGCCATCCTGCTGTTTTTACTTCTCAGCCCGGAGAATAAGCTGAAAAAATGTATTGAGGACAGAGACTGGTCTGCGGCAGCCACTTTATATGAGGAACATTTCCGGGGAGATGAAAAGAGAGAGGAGAAAGCCGGTGAGATTCTCCGGGAGGCGGTGGACGCCCTCCGGGAGGAGTTTGTTGCCGGAACCATGGATTACTCCACTGTGAAACGTCATCTTAAGGGTATGGAAGGTTTTTGGGATGACGATTACGTGAAAGACGCTCTGGAATTTGTGCGGGAGCTCAGTGATTCCAGGGATGCCTTTGAAGAGGCGGAGCAGTGTATGGAACGGGAGGAATACGAAGATGCCATCCGTCTGTATGGCGAAGTCGCGGAGTCAGATCCGGATTATGGAATTGCCCAGGAGAAATTAGAAACGGCAAAAACCGGATACAAAGAGAAGCTGCTTGAAGAAGCGCAGGCATATGCAAAGCTCAAGGACTATGATTCCGCCATAGAACTTGTGGAGAGGGGCCTGGAGATTTTGGACGGCGATACGGAACTCGGCAGCCGCTTGGATGAGCTGCGCGGGGAGAGGGAACAGTACGGGATCGAGTCTGTCCTTGCCGAAGCGGCCGGCTATGCGTCGCAGAACAATTATTACGAAGCGCTGGAAGTGATCCGGGAGGGGCTTTTGGAAAACGCGGGCAATGATAAGCTGGAAGCGGCCCTGAAGGATTACAGCGAACGATATGAGCAGGATATTTTAGCGAAGGCGGAGGCCGCCGTCGGGACAGAGGAGAATTATGAGGCGGCAATCCTGGTGATTGACAGTGCGTTGAATACCCTGGACGGAGATTATGCTCAGGTGGAGCAGGCTATCCGTGAGAAGCGGGAGGAATATGTACAGCTCCAGCTGGATAAAAGCCAGAGGGAAAATGCGGAATCGGCCCTTGTAGGCGTGTGGCAGGGAACTATGGTATCCAGCGCAGGACTTGACATTCCCATGGATCAGTTTTTGCAGATCAGCGGAATGCCGGGGGCGGCCGTGACGCTCAGCTGCCAACCGTCGGGCAGCTTTCATATCGATATGTTCGGTGAGGCAGGAGACGGAACCTGGAGACGGGACGAGGGCGGAAACGGAGTCTACTACCTGGATATCGAAGGGGATACCCAGATGCTTCAGGTCGACACATCCGGAAGGCTTCACATGGATTTTGACGGCGTGGTAGTGATATTTGAAAAGACAGGAGAGGCCTGAGGAAAGGCCGGAAGGAGAAAATATGGCAAAGGAAAAGAAACTGGTGGAATCTATTACCTCCATGAGCGAGGATTTTGCCCAGTGGTATACGGACGTGGTGAAAAAAGCGGAGCTGGTGGAGTATTCCAATATAAAGGGATGCATGTTCTTGAGGCCCGACGGTTATGCGATCTGGGAAAATATTCAGAAGGAACTGGACCGGCGTTTTAAGGAGACAGGCGTGGAGAACGTGTATATGCCCATGTTTATTCCGGAAAGCCTGCTCCAGAAGGAGAAGGATCACGTGGAGGGCTTCGCGCCTGAGGTGGCCTGGGTGACCCAGGGGGGACAGGAGACTCTCCAGGAGCGGCTCTGCGTGCGTCCCACTTCCGAGACGCTGTTCTGTGATTTTTATTCCAGGGTTATCCAGTCCCACAGAGATCTTCCGAAGCTGTATAACCAGTGGTGCTCCGTGGTGCGCTGGGAAAAGACTACCCGCCCCTTCCTCCGCTCTGCCGAGTTTCTGTGGCAGGAAGGGCATACGGCCCATGCTACTGCCGAGGAGGCTGAAGAACGGACGATCCAGATGTTAAATATTTATGCGGATTTCTGCGAGGAGATCCTTGCCATTCCAGTGGTGAAGGGAAAGAAAACGGATAAGGAGAAATTTGCGGGAGCCCATTCCACATATACCATCGAAGCATTGATGCACGACGGCAAAGCGCTCCAGTCCGGCACCAGCCATAACTTCGGCGACGGTTTTGCCAAGGCATTTGACATTCAGTATTCCGATAAAGAAAATAAACTGCAGTATGTCCATCAGACTTCCTGGGGTCTCTCGACCAGGATCATCGGCGCCCTGATCATGGTACACGGCGATGACAGCGGCTTAAAGCTTCCGCCCAGGATCGCGCCGGTTCAAGCCATGGTTATCCCTATTTCACAGCGGAAGGAAGGGGTCATGGAGAAGGCGGCCGAGCTGAGAGAAGTGCTGAAGGCCGCGGGGATCCGCGCGAAGCTGGATGATTCCGACAAGAGCCCCGGCTGGAAGTTCAGCGAACAGGAGATGCGGGGAATTCCCATCCGCGTGGAGATCGGGCCCAAGGACATGGAGCAGAATCAGGCCGTAATCGTGCGCCGGGATACCAGAGAAAAGCTGGTGGTGTCCTTAGACGAGCTGGGAGAAAAGGCGGCCCGGCTTCTGGAAACGATCCAGAGCGATATGCTCGCCAGGGCAAAGGAACATTTGGAGACCCATACTTACGAGGCAAAGACCTACGGCGAATTCAAGGAAATTGTGGCAGAAAAGCCGGGTTTTGTGAAGATGATGTGGTGTGGCGAGGAGGCATGTGAGTTAAAGATCAAGGAGGACACTGCAGCCACCTCCCGCTGTATGCCTTTTGGGCAGGAAGCTCTGGGAGATGTGTGCCCGGTTTGCGGGAAGCCGGCAAAGAAGCTGGTCTATTGGGGCAAGGCATATTAAATTTGCGATTGACAAACGCCGTCTCAGGCGTTATGATAAGCATGTCAGAAAAAAGTTCCGGGGACTGACGGATAATTGTGGAGTACCACAGTGGAGCCGGAGCTATAAAAAGCCGACCGTCTGGGCAGTATTTCATTTTGTGAATACTGCCCTTTTTGCTTTACAGGAAATCGCGTCCTATAAAGTAAAAATGCTCCCCGGGGATCGCAGGGGCCGCCCCTGCAAAGCAGGATTCCCTGCCCTTGAGAAAAAGGGCGGGAAATATAATATTTCAAGGAGGGTAACATTATGGGATTCAAAACAGACATCGAGATCGCACAGGAGTGCACCATGTCTCCGATCACAGAGATCGCCGCAAAAGCAGGCATCGACGAGAAGTATCTGGAGCAGTACGGAAAGTACAAGGCAAAAATTGACTATAACCTGTTAAAAGAATCAGACAGGAAAGACGGTAAGCTGGTGCTGGTGACGGCTATCAACCCTACTCCGGCAGGCGAAGGAAAGACCACGACGACGGTAGGTCTGGCAGACGGCCTCCAGAAGCTTGGAAAGAACGTGATGGTTGCTCTTCGTGAGCCCTCCCTTGGACCGGTATTCGGCGTAAAGGGCGGCGCTGCAGGCGGCGGCTATGCCCAGGTGGTCCCCATGGAGGATATCAACCTTCATTTCACCGGTGACTTCCATGCCATCGGCGCGGCCAATAACCTGCTGGCGGCCATGATTGACAACCACATTTTCCAGGGCAACGCCCTGAATATCGACCCCAGGAAGATCACCTGGAGACGCTGCGTGGATATGAACGACAGACAGCTCCGGAATGTGGTGGACGGCCTCGGCGGACGCACCAACGGCACGCCCAGAGAAGACGGTTATGACATCACCGTGGCTTCCGAAATCATGGCGGTTCTCTGCCTGGCCAGCGACATCAATGACCTGAAGGCGAGACTTGGCCGCATCATCATCGGCTATACCTACGGCAAGGTTTCCGAGCAGAAGCCGGTGACGGCCCATGACCTCCATGCAGAAGGAGCCATGGCGGCTCTCCTTAAGGATGCTTTAAAGCCCAACCTGGTGCAGACTCTGGAGCATGTGCCCGCCATCGTACACGGAGGACCTTTCGCCAACATCGCCCACGGCTGCAACTCCGTGACAGCGACCAAGATGGCCCTCAAACTGGCGGACTACGCCATCACCGAGGCTGGTTTCGGCGCAGACCTGGGGGCGGAGAAGTTCCTGGATATCAAGTGCCGGATGTCGGGACTTCGTCCCAGCGCAGTGGTGGTCGTGGCGACTGTGAGGGCCCTGAAGCACCACGGAGGCGTTGCAAAGGCAGATCTCAACAACGAGAACCTGGAAGCTCTGGAGAAGGGCCTGCCCAACCTCTTAAAGCATGTGAGCAACATCAGGAACGTATACAAGCTGCCCTGCGTAGTCGCCATCAATGCATTCCCCACCGATACAAAGGCCGAGCTTGACCTGGTGGAAGCAAAGTGCAGAGAGCTGGGGGTCAACGTGGCCCTGTCCGAGGTATGGGCAAAGGGCGGCGAAGGCGGCGTGAAACTGGCCGAGGAAGTGATCCGTCTGGTGGAAGAGCCAAATGAGTTCCAGTTCTCCTATGAGCTCAGCGGTTCCATCGAGAATAAGTTAAATCAGATCGTACAGAAGATCTACGGCGGCGAACGCGTGGTTCTGACGGCGAACGCCCAGAAGCAGGCGAAGCAGCTGGAGGATATGGGCTACGGGGAATGCCCGATCTGTATGGCGAAAACCCAGTACAGCCTGAGCGACGATCAGACCAAGCTTGGCGCGCCGGAAGGCTTTGAGGTGACGGTACGGAACCTGAAGATCTCCGCGGGCGCAGGCTTCATCGTGGCCCTGACCGGAGAGATCATGACCATGCCCGGACTGCCCAAGGTGCCGGCGGCCGAGAAGATTGATGTGGACGAGAGCGGAAAGATCACCGGACTGTTCTGATGCGACAAATATGAATTTATACTGAGAAACTTAAAAGATAAGGGGAGCCTGGCGGCTCCCCTTTGCCGTGCAGAAAGACAACTTCTTATATCTGGATTCTATTCCGGGTACGGCGGAAAGTATTATTGGTGCAGAGCTTGTATGTGAACGCTAACCTGTGGTATGATACAGAGGAGAAAAGGAGGTCCTCCTTATGCGAATGGAGATTCCGGCCCATGTGGCATTTATCATTGATAGATTGGAGAGTGCAGGGTTTGAGGCATATGCCGTAGGCGGCTGCGTGCGCGATACGATTCTTGGACGGAAGCCGGAGGATTGGGACATCACCACCTCGGCCAGGCCGGAGCAGGTGAAGCGGCTGTTCAGGCGGACGGCGGATACGGGGATCAAGCACGGCACGGTTACGGTTCTTTTGGAAAAGTGTGGCTATGAGGTGACCACTTACCGGGTGGACGGAGAATATGAGGATGCGAGGCATCCAAAGGAAGTGGCTTTTACGGCCAGCTTGTCGGAGGATTTAAAGCGGCGGGATTTTACGATCAATGCCATGGCTTACAGTCCGAAGTTGGGCCTCATAGATGAATTTCAGGGAATGGAAGATTTGCGGCGGGGAATCATCCGCGCGGTGGGGAATGCGGGGGAACGGTTTACGGAGGATGCCCTGAGGATGCTCCGGGCGGTCCGTTTTTCCGCCCAGCTTGGCTTTGCGGTCGAGGAAAAGACGGCGGAGGCCATCCGGGAAATGGCGCCCAGGCTTTCCCTGATCAGTAAGGAGCGGATCCAGGCAGAGCTTGAAAAGCTTCTCCTCTCCGACCACCCGGAATATATCAAACGGGCCTGTGAGATCGGAATTACGGCAGTCGTCATGCCGGAGTTTGACCGGATCATGGAGACACCGCAGAGAAACCGTTACCACGACCTGTCTGTGGGGGAGCATACCCTGAAAGCCCTGCGGCATGTGAGGGCGGACCATCTGCTCCGCTGGACCATGCTGCTCCATGATTTCGGGAAGCCGGAGGCCAGCCTGACGGATCCGGACGGAACCATCCATTTTTACGGCCATGCGAAGATCAGCGCGGAGCTTGCAAAGGGAATTATGAAGGGGCTTAAATTTGACAATGCCACTCTGGATGCAGTGACGAAGCTGGTGTATTACCACGATTTCCCCTTTCCGGTTTCAAAGACAGGAGTGAGGCGGGCCTTAAATTGTCTGGGAGAAGAGCTGTTTCCTCTGCTTTTGGAGGTCTGTGAGGCGGACAGCAAGGGGAAAAATCAGTATGCCCAGGAGACCTATCTGCCGAAGCTTCTTAAGATTCAGGAGTATTACCGGGAAATCCGGGAGGCGGGAGACTGCATTTCCCTGAAGAACCTGGCCATAAACGGCCGCGATCTGATCGCGGCCGGTATGAAGCCCGGAAAAGAACTGGGGCAAATCCTGGAGCGGTGTCTGGAAGAAGTGCTGGAATACCCGGAGAAAAATACCAGGGAAGACCTGCTGGAGTTCGCGAAGCTACACTTCGATGTCCAGCCCCATTAAGTAATCCACATCGGCTGCGGGGATGTCGGCCGTCCTCCCAAGTCCCCTGGCAATGGCGAGGATCCCGGCAAATTTTTCGGCGGCCTCGACTCTCTGTAAGGCGAGCTCCAAGGTGGAACCGACGGCGAGGACACCGTGATTTCCCAGGAGAACCAGATTGCGTTCCTTAAGGAACGGGGTAGCGTGGTCGATGATTTCGCGGGTGCCCGGACGTCCGTAGGGAGCCACCGGAATATCCCGGAAATGCATCATCAGCTCCCGGATGACCGTAAAATTAATTTTCTGTCCCATGATTTCTCCTTTTCTATTCTGATCTGGTGTAAAGGTGCAGCAGCCGCAGGGGGACATCTGAAGTGTTAATTATGGAACAGACTTCTCCCTTGTGGAAAAAACCAAGAGTTTCTTTGCAGATCGCCTCTCTTCGCTCCTTTTCTCCTTCCCCATAAACAATTTCCCCGCTTCCATCCAGGATAAAGAACAGCTCCTCATTGGATACGGGAGCGGCCGCAAAAGAGGCTTTCGGCTCCACAGTGAGAAAGTTCCCGGTTATGGATTGATTTCCGCAGGTCTCCTTCCGGATTACGTTTGTGAAAGAACCATAGTCCGTTTCCTGAGACAGGCTGGCGGAAGCGGGAATCAGCCCTTTTACGTGCGGGTCAGACTGACCTTGGACGCAATAATTGACGATAAAAAGCCTCAGCTCTTTATCGGCGGAAATATTGTCGGTGAGATGCTTCCGGTTTTTGGCGATATAGATCACATCCCCCGGGTGGATATCATAAGAGATTTCCGCTCCGTCTTCGTCCCAGAAGCTTTGCCGTCCGGTCCCTTCCAGGACAAACAAAATTTCGTCGCAGTCGTCGTGGAGATGGGCGTCGTGGCACAGACCGCTTTTCATGCGGAGCACGGCGCCGACAGCAAGCTTCTTGCTGTTTACCAGTTCCGGCGTGGCGAGAAAGCACATGTATCCTCCCCAGGGACGCAGTTCAAAATTTTCCTCTCTTGTGCAGACAACGTGTGGATAGTCAGACATAAAAACCCTCCTTTAACTATTTGACGATAAAAAGCAGAAATTAAGGTCTAAGACATTATAACATGGTTAAAATAGAATGAGAACCTTGAAAAAAATTGCGCTATATACAAGCTGTACGGAAAACTGTTATAATTTATTTTGTAAAACAGGAAATTGCACTTGTATGAGAAAAGAATTTTTGAGAATGGACGGTGAGGATATGAAGAAAGTGACAATCGGAGTGCTGGGAACCTTCGATACGAAGGGCGAAGAGTATCGGTATTTGATTGGGAAAATAAGGTCATTGGGGGCAGATGTGCTGACCATCGATGCCAGTACCCGTGACAGGGCGGCAGAGAAGGCCGACTATGGCTGCCGTGAGCTTGCCAGGTATGGAGAAGCAGAATATGAGAAGCTCATTACCGGGACAAGGGCAGAGTCGATGGCCATTGTCATGACCGGGGCAGGAAGACTTATCCGTGAGCTTGTGGAGAAAAAGAGGATACAGGGATTACTGAGCATCGGAGGCAGTGGCGGGACGACCATCGCCGCCAGCGTGATGCGAACCCTGCCCATCGGGTTTCCGAAAGTGATCGCGACCACCCAGGCCTGCAGCGATAAAATGCCTGGTTTTATCGGCGGAAAGGACTTTATTGTCATCAATTCTGTCGCGGATGTCCAGGGAACCAATTCCATCATATCGAAGGTATACGACCAGGCGGCCGGGGCGGTGGTCGGCGCTGCCATGGCCGCGGAGCCGTTTACAGGGCCGCATCCTCCAAGGATTGCACTGTCCATGTATGGGATTACCACACCCTGTGTGGTGCGGGCGGCAAAATACTTGGAAAGAAAGGGGTATGAGCCGGTTATTTTTCATGCCAACGGTGCAGGAGGAAAAGCCATGAAGACCCTGATTGCAGAAGGCATGTTTCAGGGAGTCCTGGATATTACGACTGCAGAGGTGGCGGCCCATGTGCTGGACGCGGAATCCTCCACGGCCGGGGAAGACCGGCTGGACGCAGCCGTTCTGGCCGGTATTCCCCAGGTGCTTTCCGTGGGCGGCATGGACCTGGTAGGGATTCGGGTATCAGAGCTGGAAACCAAATATAAAGGCTATAAGCCTTATTGTCACAACGATAAACCGGATATGATCCGGACAAAGCCGGAGGACGGGCTTAAGATCGGAAAATTTATGTGCGGGCGTCTGAATAACAGCTATGCCCCCTGCGCGGTTTACTTACCCATACGCAGCCTTTCTGCGCTGGATGAGAAAGGAGGGTTTTCCTGCGATGACGAGGCGAGAAGGCTGCTTTATGAGGCTATCAGCCTGAATGCGGGACCGGCAGTCGAGATTGTCGAGATGGACTGCGATATCAATGCCCCTGAGTTTGCGGAGGCCATGGCAGAGAGGCTCTGCCGGATGCTTGAGATCCGAGACAGAAAGGAGTGAGGAGATGTCGGCGGCAAACCAGTATTACGACTCCAATATCTACATGCAGTCGGCCAATTTGATCATTCGGGTCGCCCACATGTATTACTATGAAGGCAAACGGCAGCAGGAGATTTCGGAGGAATTGGAAATATCTGTCCCTACGGTTTCCCGTCTGTTGAAAAAGGCAAAGGAGCAAAAGATTGTAAGGTTTTCCATCGCAGAGGAATACCTGGAATGCCTGAAGCTGGAACGATGGCTGCAGGAGCATTTTCACTTAAGCGGAGTGATCGTCGCGCCGGTTCCCGGAGAGAAGGAGCCGACAAACGAGGAATTAAAAAAGTTTGTGGCTTTGGAGGGGGCCCGTTATCTGCAAAGAACAGTGAGTGATAATGATATACTTGGAGTCGCCTACGGTGATATATGCTCTAAATGACTTCTTAATCACGAGATTTTCTCATGGTTAGTG
>CAJUQY010000034.1 GCA_910588815.1 uncultured Lachnospiraceae bacterium
GATATATAAGGAGTTATAGAAAAATGATTAAAATACTTTTTATTTGCCACGGCAACATTTGCCGTTCACCAATGGCTCAGTACGTATTACAGGATATGGTCAGCAGGCGCGGCCTCTCGGACATGTTCGAGATTGACTCGGCGGCGACCAGCTATGAAGAGATCGGGAACGGTGTTCATCACGGTACCAGAGCCAAGCTTCGTTCCTGCGGGATCCCTGTGGGAAATCACCGGGCTAGGAGGATGGAGAAGAGCGACTATGAGAACTACGATTACCTGATCGGTATGGAGAGATACAATCTTTCCAACATGTACCGGATTCTGGGGATGCGGCCGGAGGAGGGCGCGGAACGAAAAGTCTGGAGGCTGCTGGATTTTGGGAAACGGCCCAGAGATATTGCAGATCCATGGTACACGGGGGATTTTGACGCGACCTATGAGGATATCGTGGAGGGGTGTGAGGCATTGCTGGAATATATTTTAAAGGAGTAGTGGCAGGCGTCTTTTGGGGAGCGCGTGACAAAAGGATATTGACATATACCAATAAATGAAGTAAACTATGTTTGCAGGCATAAGCCGATTATTTGTGAACAGAGTTGTGATCTTCCGCAGTTCTGTAGAAAAACCTTAAAAAGTAAAATAAGGAAGGAAACGTCCATGCCCAGACCAAGCAAATGTAAATGCATCAGCCGGATGCCCAGATTCCAGAGCTTCTGCCCCGGATATGGGGGTGCAATGTCAGTCGAAGGGGAAAGGAAGCTTGGGGAAAAGGGAAAGGGCTCCACAGAATCGGGAGATTCTTCTGCGGAACGGAGCCTGCCATTTGGGAGAAACAGGATCATCCTGAATGTGGAGGAGTATGAAGCCCTTCGGCTCCTGGACTATGAGGGGATGACGCAGGAGGAATGCGCGGCGCAGATGGATGTGGGCCGGGCTACGATACAGGCGCTTTATGCGGAAGCCAGGAAAAAGATGGCCCGGTTTCTGGTGGAGGGAGCCAGTCTTCAGATCGAAGGCGGAAATTACCGGCTGGCAGAAACGGATGCTGAGAGGCGGAAAGGAGAACGGAACATGAAGATTGCAGTTACTTATGAGAACGGAGAGATTTTTGGACATTTCGGACATACGGAGCAGTTCAAAATTTATGAGACAGAGGATGGAAAAATTGTGTCCTCTGAAATTGTAGGTACCAATGGAACGGGCCATGGCGCTTTGGCCGGATTTTTGAGGGAGCGCGGGGTGGAGACCCTGATCTGCGGCAATATCGGAGGCGGCGCGAGAAATGCGCTGGCAGAAGCCGGTATCCGCCTTTTTCCCGGGGCAGCAGGTGAGGCAGATGCCCAGGTAGAGTCATTTTTGGCGGGTTCTTTGTCCTATGACCCGGATGCCATGTGCCATCATCACGGTGAAGGGCATGTCTGCGGCGGCCACGGACATCATGAAGACGGCGGCTGTCACGGCCATAGTTGCCATTAGAAAGAACAGATAACATTTACAAAAGATTGCAGTGCGAAAGCCATGTGTTTCGGGAAATCCGGAGCCGTGGCTTTTTTGTCATACAGAAAAAATTTTAATAATGCCTGCATGGAATCAGCAATGGAGGTTAGCATCAGATAGCAGTTTTTGACGCCTGCGCCCGCCTTGCTTAAGAAATCCTTGTCGCCGTAGTTTCCGCACAGACAGGCGACGCCAAAAGCAGGACGGAGAGGTGGTTTTAAGTAATGCCTCTTGGTTTTCCCACGGTCAAGACCGGCACAGGCTCTGCTCCATGTAGTCGATAACCGTGAGATGGTCCTGTTTGACCGCAATATCACAGAGCCGCGGGATATTCTGGGGCGGAAAGCGGCTGATGTTCCTGCCGGTTTCTCATTTATGATGGCTTTATCCCATCTGCCGTATCTCATTTTTCAGCATACGCCTGATCTTGCCGCTCATGGGTTCCGTGCTGGTCCCGCTGAAATGAACTCGCACGATGTAGGTGGCACGTCCTGTCTTTTTCGCCGGTGCAGGCGGGGGCTTTGCTCCGGTGAACTGTTAGAGGTTATCTTGCGACGCCGGTCTCTCTGGCAGCTCTTGCCACGGCGGCGGCTACCGTTTTTCCCACTCTGGGGTCAAAAGCCTTGGGAATAATATAGTCCGCCGATAGCTCTTCATCGGAGATCAGACCGGCCAAGGCGTAGGCGGCGGCAAGCTTCATCTGGTCGTTGATGTCGCTGGCACGGACGTCGAAAGCGCCGCGGAACACGCCGGGGAACGCAAGGACGTTGTTAATCTGATTGGGGTAGTCGCTTCTTCCTGTGGAAACAACTTTTGCACCGCCGGCCTTTGCATCGTCGGGGAAGATTTCGGGAGTCGGATTCGCACAGGCGAATACGACGGCGTCACGGTTCATGGTTTTCACCATCTCTGTCGTGACCATTCCGGGTGCGCTTACTCCGATGAATACGTCGGCTCCTGCCAGTACGTCTGCCAGGCTTCCGGCTTTCTTTTCCAGATTGGTTACTTTTGCCATTTCTTCCTTGATGGCGTTCATGCCCTCTTTTCGTCCTTCATAAATGGCGCCGTGCCGGTCGCAGAGGGTTATATTCTTAATACCGTCCTTTAAGAGAAGACGGGCGATGGAGATGGCGGCGGCGCCGGCGCCGTTCATTACAACTCGGATTTCTTCTTTCTTTTTTTCCACGACCTTCAGGGCGTTGGTCAGTCCCGCCAGAGTAATGATGGCGGTTCCGTGCTGATCGTCATGAAAAATCGGAATATCACATTTTTCTTTTAATTTTTTCTCGATCTCAAAACAGCGGGGGGCGGAAATGTCCTCCAGATTGACTCCGCCAAAAGATCCGGAGATCATATAAATGGTATTAACGATCTCGTCTACGTCTTTACTTTTAATACAGAGAGGGAATGCGTCCACGTCGCCGAAGGCTTTAAACAGCACACATTTTCCTTCCATGACCGGCATGCCGGCTTCGGGACCGATGTCGCCGAGCCCCAGGACAGCCGTGCCGTCCGTTACCACCAGGCACATATTATGGCGGCGGGTCAGTTCATAACTTTTTTCCACGTCTTTCTGAATTTCCAGACAAGGCTGGGCCACGCCGGGGGTGTAGGCGAGAGACAGATCGTCTTTTGTCTCGACCGGTACGGTGGCGACCACTTCGATTTTTCCTTTCCATTCGCCGTGAAGGCGCAGAGACTCTTTTGCGTAATCCATAATTTCCTCCTTTTATTTGACAATAAATAACATTGAGTATATAATAATAAAAAATAAAAAATTTTTCAAGGGGATAAAAAATTTTTTCATCCGATATCAAATGAAAAAACGGGGGAGTCAAACATGCTGACGAATATTTTGACAACAGGAAACCAGGTAATGATTTTGCTTGTTTTGCTGGGAGTGGGATTTTTATGCGGGAAGCTTCAGATTTTTGACGACGCTTCGATCACGCATCTGTCGTCTTTTGTTTTTAAGATAGTGGCGCCCTGTGCGATCGTGGACTCTTTTCGCCGCCCATTTGATATGGCCATGTTTCATACTATGCTGCTGGTTGCCGGAATTGCTCTGGCTTATTACATTGTTGCCGCAGTACTTGCACAGGCATTCATACGAAACGGGGAGGAAGCGACAAAACGGGTGCTCCAGTTTGGCGTGGTTTTTGGCAACTGCGGATATATGGGCCTGCCATTGCAGCAGGTTCTGTTCGGAGATTACGGGGTGTTCTGCGGCGCAGTGTTCATCGCCATATATAATCTGGTACAGTGGACCTACGGCCTGCTCCTGATCAGCGGCGATAAAAAACAGATATCAGCCCGTCGGCTGCTCAACCCGGGAATCGCAGGAGTATTTGCCGGTATGGTTATTTTTTTCTTCTCTCTGGAGCTTCCTGCGCTGATCGGAGGCCCGGTGACCTACCTTGCCGGGCTGAATGTTCCGGTACCCATGGTGATCAGCGGATATTTTCTGTCAAAAGCAGATCTGAGGAGCATCTGGCGGCATGCCAGTTATTACAAGACAATCGCTCTGCGGCTGATCGTACTGCCGCTTCTTGGGATTCTGGCATTTTCCCTTACCGAATGGAACACGGAGCTTCTCTCCTGCTGTGTTATTGACATCGCGGTTCCGGTGGCGGCGGCCACCACAATGCTTTCAACGTTATATAGGCAGGACAGCGAGACTTCGGCAAATCTGGTGTCGGTCAGTACGATCCTGTCTATGGCCACGCTGCCTCTGATGGTCGGGCTGATGCAGAGCCTGCGGGGGTAGCGATTATTCGGAACAGGCTGCATTTTTGACTACGTCGCGGATATGCCGGCGGACCAGGTGCTTGCAGGTTTCCAGGTTTTCTGTTTTTAATGCCTTCATGATTTCCAGATGGTCCTTGGCCGCAAAGAGAAATTCCCGGTTTTCCCAGGGAATGAAAAGATAATTTGCCACCACGAATCGTCCCTGTATGCGTTTATAGATATCGGAAAGGAATTCATTTTCCGCGCCGTTGACCAGACAACGGTGAAATTCCAGGTCTTTTTTGTTGAACTGAAGCTTCTGACCGCTTTCAATGGCGGCCAGGGCTTCGGCGGCGATCTTGTCCAAAGTCTCGATGGTCGTCTGAAAGGTATCTGTATCTCGTTCTTTGAATAATTCCTCAAGGGCGTAATGCTCCAGAACAATGCGGACGTTCCGAATTTTTTTAATCTGGCTTTCGCTGTAAGTCGGTACACGTACTCTGCCGTTGGGAAGGGTTTCCAGAATCCCGTCATTGGCCAGCAGCTTTACGGCCTGGATAATGGGCGTGCGGCTGACTCCGTATTTTTCTGCAAAAGTATCCAGCAGGATCTGTTGTCCCATCTCGTATTCCCCCACGATCAGAGAATCAACGATATTGTTGTAGACTAAAATGTCCAGATTTTGTTTAAGGCTCATGGCGGTCTCCTGATATTTAAAATATAAAATTACGAGTAAATATGTTTTCTACTATTATAGTGAAGAAACGGAAATTAGTCAATTTTTTTAAAATAAAGTATTTTTGATTTTTTTGTTATCGGTATTTTTGACCAAACTGAAAGTCAAAAAAACGGCTTTCCTGACTAATCGTTTGTAAAATTCACAATAAAAAACAAAAAATACATTGACAAATTATACAAAATAAATTATCATATCCGTATAAAAAATAAAAAATTTTTAATTTATGAAAAGGAGGAAGAAGCATGAAAAAACTGTTGGCAGTGTTTTTGGCGGCGGCGATGACCTTTAGCCTGGCGGCCTGCGGAGGAGATTCCGGTACGAAGGAGACGAAAGGGGAAGAAGCAGGAACAACTGAGGCGGCCGGATCCGAAGCGGCAGAGACAAAGGCGGACGGAACTGGGGCGGCGGAGCCTTCCGGAAGCGGTGAAACCTACCGGATCGGCCTTGCAGCCATGCTGACCGGAGACAATGCTTTAAATGGGGAACGTATGCAGAAGGCATCGGAGATGGCCATCGCTCAGTACAATGAAGCGGCCGGATATGAAAAGTTCGTGCTGAACATCGAAGATGATCTGACGACTAATGAGGGCGCCCTTACGGCGGTTCAGAAGCTGATCTCCGACGGCTGTCTGGCGATCATCGGGCCTCATAGAAGCTCTGCGGCTCTGGCCGTATCGGATACGGTGGCTGAGAATCAGGTATGCGTGCTGGTGGGCGGCACATCTGTCGCCATCGACGGGAGCAACGATTATATGTTCCGTACCAGAGCTTCTGATGCGATCATGGCGACCGTAGCCGCAACCTTCTGCAAGGATACTCTGGATGCGAAAAAGGTTGGGATCCTCCATGCGTCTGATGAATATGGACAGGGAGGAGCAGATGCGGCAATGGCGTTTTTTAACGCACAGGGCATTGAATATGTGGACTGCCCCCATAATGTAAACGACGTGGATTTCACCTCTGCGATCCTGGAATGCCAGAGCGGCGGCTGCGACACGGTCTTTACCTGGACTCATGATGCAGAAACTGCGATCATTTATCAGCAGCTTGCCACTTATATGCCCGATGTCAATAAGATTGCTTCTCCCGGTCTTACTCTGGATAACGTGCTGAATCTCTGTGAGGACAGCTGGGTGGACGGCGCTTATTCCGTAACAGACTTTATTTCCACGTCTACAGATGCGGTCGCCGTGGACTTTGTGAAGGAATATCAGGAACTTTATGGCGAGACTCCCGATCTTTATGCGGCGGCTTATTACGGAGCGGCAGTGATGATCTGCGACGCGGTACTTACCTGTGAGGCGGCCGGGGAGGTTACTCCTCAGACAGTCAGGGACGCCATTGCGGCTGCACAGACGAAGACCCTGCCTACCGGAGATTTCTATAATGATGACGCGAACAATCTGGTACATAGCTGCGTGATCGCAAAGCTTAACGGCAAAGCTCCCGAATTTGTTCAGAGCGTAAGCGAATAAGAGAATAAATGCAACTAAGGGGACGATTTCTGAAAACTTTATCAACCGTGTAATATCATGCGGGCATTCCAAGCAGGCATTTTGGGGTGCCCGCAGCTTATAAGGAGAAGAATTTATGTCAACAATGGTATTTCAGCTCCTCATTACAGGCATTGCATATGGTATGATCTATTCTCTGGTCGGCATAGAGTATACTTTGGTCTGGAATTCTTCCGGTCTGTTAAACTTCAGCCATGACAAGCTGATCACGCTGGGCGCTTATATTTTCGGCGGAAGTATGATCATTAAGATGAATTTAAATAATCCTGTTGCAATTATCCTGACGCTGGCAATTATGGGAGTGGTAGGAGCCCTGCTTGCAGCCGGTGTTTTTAACCGTCTTCACAGTATGCGTTCCAATATTTTTGCAATTATCGGCACAGTAGTTCTGGCAAAGATCATTTCGGAGTTTATCCGCCTGTTCTGGGGTTCCGGAAATATGAGGGTTTCCGGGTGGCTGGACAAAACTTATTTTGTCGGCGGTTTTGCCATCACCTCTGCCAATATCGTGATCATCGTGGTGGCGATCCTCCTGGTGGCGGTGCTTCAGGCATTTTTCAAATTTACGAAGACGGGAAAAGCCATGCGGTGTGTGGAACAAAATAAAAGGGCGGCCGCACTTATGGGGATCAATATCAACCGGAGCATCTGCATTACGACGGCGCTCAGCGCCATGATCTGTGCGGTCATCGGTTTTCTGGTCATTCCCCTTGTGAATATCAGTGCGACCATGGCGACCACCATCGGCTTAAAGGGCTTCTGCTCCGGTGTTATCGGCGGTTTCGGATATATCCCGGGCGCCATTGCCGGCGGTATATTCATCGGCGTGGTGGAAAATCTGGCGACCATCTTTATTCCTGCAGTTTACAAGGACGCGGTATCCTTCCTGCTTCTGATCGTGTTCCTGCTCATCAAACCTACCGGTTTCCTCGGTAAACACGCACAGGGGAGGTAAGGGCTCATGAAAAATAATAAAAATACGAAGAATATGCTGATGTGGGGGATCGTTCTGGCGCTTGTTCTGTGCCTGCCTCATATTATCCGGAATGATTACTGGATGGTTGTGTTTGTGAGGGTCCTGATCAACATCGTTCTGGTCCTCGGGCTGAACCTGATCACCGGATTGATCGGACAGATGAATCTTGGCTCTGCCGGGATCTATGCTCTGGGAGCTTATTCCTCTGCATTGTTCGTAAAAAATACGGGGCTTTCTCCCTGGCTGGGACTTCTGGTGGCGGTGGCGACCGGTATTGTGATCGGCCTGGTGCTGGGCTATCCCAGCCTTCGGCTAAAGGGTGTGTATTTTTCTCTGACTACCATCGGCTTTACTCAGGTGGTTCAGATATTCCTGAATAATATGACAAAGGTGACCGGGGGCTCCCAGGGACTAAAAAGTATTTCGCCCTACTCCCTGTTCGGCTTTATCTTTGACAGCTATGTCAAGTCCTATTATCTGTATGTTGTTTTTGTGCTGATCGCCATTTTCTGTGCGGTCCGGATCGTAAATTCCAAGTGGGGAAGGCTGTACCGTTCTTTGCGGGACAATTCCGACGCAGTTGAGATGAGCGGCATCAATATTGCGGATGTCAAAGTGAAAGCATTTATTGCCGCGGCTATTTTTGGTACGGTGGCGGGCGCCATGTACGCGCATTTTTATGGATACATCAGTCCTTCTACTTATACCGTTGATATTTCCATGAACTTTGTACTGATGCTGCTTGTGGGAGGGATCGGCTCTGTATCCGGAGCCATGTTCGGCGCAGTCATCGTGACGATTCTGCCGGAACTTCTCAGAGGACTTGGAAATTATTATCTGATCACTTTTTATATCATTATTTTCCTGGGTATCTTGTTTTTTCCCAATGGCTGGGTGGATGCGGCCGTCGGGCCCGTAAAGAAACTGATTGCTAAGAAGAAAAAGGAGGAGCGCGCAGGTGGAGAAAAATAGCATATTAAAGCTTACAGACGTCACGAAGCGCTTTGGAGGGCTTCTGGCGGTGGATTCGCTGAACATTGACGTAAAAGAACATTCGATTCATTCTCTGATCGGGCCCAACGGCGCGGGCAAGACCACGACGGTCAATCTGATCACCGGCGTGCTGCCTGTCACTTCCGGAACAGTAGAGTTTGACGGAAAAAATGTAACCGGAAAGAAAACTTATGAGATCGCCAGGCTTGGAATCGGGAGAACCTTCCAGAATATCAAGGTGTTCCAGACCATGACCTTACTGGAAAATATTATGGTAGGCGGAAACCAGCTGACGAAGATGGGGATAGTCCGCACGATCCTGGATTTTAAAGGTTCAGCCAGAGAAGAAAAAATGCTGAAGGAGAAAGCAGAAGGTCTTTTAGACAAACTTGGCATGTATCATCTGCGCAATGAGTATATGAAGAACCTTGCCTATGGGCGTCAGAAAATTTCGGAGATCGCCAGGGCCATGATGACGGATCCGAAGTTGATCCTTTTGGATGAGCCGGCGGCGGGCCTGAACCCTTCGGAGCGCGCGGAGCTTGTGAAAGTGATTCAGAAATCCTATGAAGAAGGCTTTGCCTTTTTCCTGATCGAGCACAACATGGACGTGGTCATGAACCTGAGCGACGACATTACGGTTCTTTCCTTTGGTAAAAAGATTGCCGCGGGGACCCCTGCCGAGATCAGGGACAACGACGAAGTTATTACCGCATACCTGGGAAGCGCTTTCGTTAAGAATAAAGAACAGGAGGGCGCAGAATGATCTTAAAAGTGAATGGAATTGACGCTTATTACGGCAACGTGCAGGCGCTTCACAGCGTGTCTCTGGAAGTGAATGAGAAAGAGATCGTGGCGGTCATCGGTTCCAATGGAGCCGGAAAAAGTACGACCATGAATTCTATCATGGGCGCCGTTCCGGTGAGAAAGGGAACTATTGAGTTCATGGGAAAGGATATTACGAAGATGAAGACCCATGATATCAGCCGGCTGGGGGTCATTGAAATTCCGGAAGGCCGCGAAGTTTTTCCCGGTATGACGGTGCTTGAAAATCTGGAGATGGGGAGCTATTCTGTCAGGCGTTCCCGTACGGAATTAAAAAATAAGATTGAGGAGATGTATGATCTGTTCCCCCGTCTGAAAGAGCGGGCGAAGCAGAGAGCAGGTTCTCTTTCCGGCGGCGAACAGCAGATGCTGGCAGTGGCCAGGGGCCTGATGGCGGATCCGAAACTTCTGATGTGCGACGAGCCTTCTCTCGGGCTGGCGCCGGTGATCGTGGACGACATGTTTGACATTTTCGTCCGGGTCAACAAAGAGCTGGGGATTCCCATCATTATCGTGGAACAGAATGCCTACATGGCGCTTCATATCTCGCAGCGCTGTTATGTGCTGGAAAACGGTTACGTGACTGCTTCCGGCGACAGCGACGTATTGTCTAAAGACGATACCATCATCAAAGCTTACTTAGGCGGCTGACAGCCGGAAAACCGGGCGGCGCCCAGAAAACGGCAGGCTCCAAAGGGAATGATTAAAGCCTGGAGAAAAGGGAGGAATCCGGAGAAAGCAGTCGGAAGCCGGGGGCTATAAAATAACTAACATGACAATTTAAGACGTGGAAAGGAAAATAGTATGTCAGAAGGAAATCAGTACACAAAATATCAGTATCAGAAGTTGTTTGACCTGGATGTGGAGATGATGCGCCGTTACGGCTACAGTGAGGAGGAGGCAAAGATCATTGCGGACGTTCTGCTGACCTCTGATTTGTTCGGGGTGGAATCCCACGGATGCAACCGTATGACCTTATACCCTTTTGGTCTGGATATCGGAAGGGTGAAAAGGGAAGTGGGCATGGAGGACATGGAAGTGGCGGAGGACAGCCTGTGCTGTGCGGTCATCGACGCAAAGGACGGCATGGGTCAGCTTGCCGGCGTCAAAGGTATGAAGTTAGCCATTGAAAAGGCAAAAAAATACGGGGTGGGCATGGTCAGTGTCAGAAATTCCAACCATTACGGAATTGCGGGCTATTATTCCAAGCTGGCGGCAGATGCCGGAATGATGGGGATCTCCATGACCAATGCGGAAGCGCTGGTGGTTCCCACTTACGGAAAAGAGCCGATGCTGGGGACGAACCCCATCGCCGTCACCATTCCTGCCAAGCCGCATAATTTCCACCTGGATTTTGCCACTTCCATTATGACCTGCGGAAAGATGGAGGTTTACGCCAAGATCGATCATGAATTAAAACCGGGTATGCTGGTTGACGAGCAGGGAGTTACCTCCACGGATCCCCATAAATTCATTGAAATACGCGCCAATAAGACCAATCCGGATTATAAGGAAAAGACACGGGGCGGTATCATGCCCTGGGGCGGCGAGGGAATGGATTTTGGCGGTCACAAAGGTTTCGGTTTCGGTATGCTGGTGGATATCATGTGCGGCATCATGTCTCACGGCGCCGTTTCCAAGGGAATCCGCGTGACAAAGAAAGATGAGAAATGCTGTCATTTCTTTGCGGCGATTGATTTTGCAAGATTTGGAGATAAAGAAGAAACAGTCCGCCTGCTGTCTGAATATATGCAGAGTATGCGGGATGCGGAGAAGGCTCAGGGTCAGGATCGAATCTATGTCCATGGCGATAAAGAAGCGGACAGTGCAAAAGAAGTCATGGCCCATGGAATCGGAATCAACAGGGCGACGGAAGCGGATATCCGCAAATACTGTGAGAAGCTGGGAATCAATGCGGACGATTACCTGATCCCGGCTGAATAACAGGGAGGCGCTGTCATGAATTTAATGGATCAGTTATTGGCGGATATTACGATTCCCAGATTTGTAAAAGTCCGGTATGAGATGGATGGATCTCATATCGAGGATGTAGAAGGGGCCGTCAGAGAAGCGCTGAACAGAAAAGGCACTTTGGACAGGATCCGTCCGGGAGACCGCGTCTGCATTACTTCAGGAAGCCGCGAGGTAGTGAATGTGGCCAGGATCACCCGCGCTGTCTGCGACATTGTAAAGGAAGCCGGCGGAAAGCCCTTTATCATTCCGGCGATGGGCAGCCATGCGGGCGCCGACGCAGAAGGCCAGAAAGGGATTCTGGCCGGTTACGGAGTTACGGAAGAAGCCATGGGAGCGCCGGTCCTCTCATCCATGGAAACGGAAGTGATTGGATATGCTCCGGACGGCCAGGAGGTCCATATGGATAAATATGCCAACGGGGCGGATTTTATTATTCCCATTGGCCGGGTGAAGGCCCATACGGATTTCAGGGGCCCGGTGGAGAGCGGGATCTGCAAAATGCTGGTCATTGGAATGGGCAAGCAGCACGGCGCTTATCAGTGCCACAAAATGGGCTTCCCCAATATGGCAAAAAACGTGATGGCATTTGCAAAGGTCATCATAGAAAAGAAACCTAATATGTTTGCTCTTGGCCTGGTGGAAAACGCATATCATCAAACCTGCCGGATCGAAGCGGTTCCGGCGAAGCAAATCCTGGAGGAAGAGCCGGAAATCCTGAAATATTCGAAAGAAAGAATGGGGAAGATTCCCTTTGAGAAAGCGGATATCCTTCTGGTGGATGAAGCCGGGAAAAATATCAGCGGCGCCGGAATGGATCCCAACGTGACGGGACGATCGCCCCTTCTTCCTGTGGAACCGCCCTATTTTCAGCGGATCGCTGTGTTTGACCTGACAGATTGTTCCCATGGAAATATCGGCGGCGTGGGAAATGCGGACGTGACTACCATGAGACTTTATAATAAGGTAGATTTAGAGCAGACTTATGCCAACGGCATTACTTCCGCGGTGCCGGAATCCGTGAAGATTCCCGTGGTTATGCCGGCGGAACGGACGGCCATCAAGTTCGCTATGCGGACGGCAACGGAAACAGACTGGGAGAAAGGATGCCGGATCGTGTGGATCAGGAATACATTGTCGCTTTCTGAATTCTATATTTCTGAGGCGTTGATTTCTGAGGCAGAAGCCGTTCCCGGAATGACGATCTCATCAGAACTTTTGGAGCCGCAGTTTGACGAAGCGGGGAATTTTACCGGCTTTTGAGGCAGACGTGTGCTTTGAAAAATTCGGTAAATATGAACAGTTTTTTTGAAAGAAAAACCGTAAAAAACAGCAGGTTTATCTTGACAGATTCCTGTAAATCTGGTAAAGTCTTATATAGAAAATAAAAAATTTTTTATTTTAAATTTTCTAACACATAACGCAGGAAAGCGTTTATTTATGAAAGGAGAAACAAAATGGCGAAAGAGTTCAAAAAAGTATCTGGCATCACTCCGGCTGCGCGTACCATTTGGAACGCAGACGAGAGCTACAACAAGAGGGGCATGGAGAAATATCTGACCTGGCTCTTAGACAATGGCGCGCAGGCATTGTCCATCGTAGGCTCCACCGGTGAGAACATGGCCATGAGCGAAGTAGAGCAGAAGGAAGTTCTCGGCCATGTGGCAAGCTTTATCGACGGACAGGTTCCGCTTGTCGGCGGTACGGGAAAGTATGATACCCATACGACCCTGGATCTGAGTAAATATGCAGAGAGCGTTGGCTATGATGCGCTGCTGGTTCTGCTTCCTTTCTATTACACTCCTCATAAGAAGAGCGTGCTCCAGCATTACCGCAACCTGAGAAAAGAACTTGAAGTTCCTATGTACATCTACAACAATCCCTGGTTTGCCGGCTATGAGCTGAATACACAGGAAGTAAAATCCCTGATCGACGACGGAACGATTTCCGGTATCAAGGCCGCTCACGGCGATCCAAACCGGGTACACGACCTGAAATATTACATGGGCGACAAGATCACTGTATTTTATGGTCATGACTACTGTGGTATGGAAGCTTATTGCGGAGGCGCAGACGGATGGCTTTCCGGTATTCCTGCAATCCTTCCGAAACAGTGTCGCGCCATTCAGGACGCCGTATGGGCCGGTGATCTGGAAGCAGCCAGAAAAGCACAGAACAATATCGTTCCTTTCCTGAATTACTTCCTGTACGACAAGGAGAACGGGGTTCCCCACTGGCTTGAGATCTGCAACTATACGCTGGAGGCTCAGGGTGTGGAGGTTGGACTTCCCAGAAGACCCGCAGGAGAGCTTGACGAAGCGAATAAGAAAAAAATTGAGAAACTGCTGGCGGATATGGACTGATTCTGTCAGACATAGATTAGTGAAGACGCAGCGGGCGGTATCCTGCATGGATTTTAAGGAAACGCGGCAATCATAAAATCTTAAGAAAAAGAGAATATCGGAAACGGGCAGGAATGCCCGAAAACGGGGGATTCCATATGAGGGGCAGTAAAGACCACGTATGGAATCCCCGCATTTTTGGGAATGATTATTAAGAAAGAGGGGAATGGGGAAAGAAAATTTTAAACCTTTGGACACATAATGGACATAATTTTTTTCGTATACTGGCAGAGGACGAAGGGGAAGGCGGGAATGAAAAAGTACGGAGGAAAAGCGGAGGAGATTGATTGACGGGAAAGGAATGACAGCGTATGGTTGGTTTGATTCGGGGCTTTAATTTTATGGTGCTGGCGCTTCTTAGCCTTGCCTATTTTTACCAGATTGTGTATGTGTTTATCCGGTGGTTTTCGAAAGAGAAGGAATTTGGGGCGGCGAAGCCTCGCCGTTACGCGGTGGTGATCTCTGCACGCAATGAGAGCGCGGTGCTGGGCGAACTTTTGGAAAGTGTCCGGAAGCAGGATTATCCGTCGGAGCTTTTGGATGTTTATGTGGTGGCGGATAACTGTACGGATCATACGGCGCAGGTGGCCAGGGCTCACCGGGCGGTCGTGTTTGAACGTTATGATCGGGTGCGGGTGGGAAAAGGCCATGCCTTAAATTATCTCTTTTCGCAGATCGAGACCTTGGCAGGGATTGAGACCTATGACGGATATCTGGTCTTGGACGCGGATAATGTGCTGGATGAAAATTATGTAAAGGAAATGAACAAGGTATTTGCCAGGGGCTATCCGGTGGTGACCAGCTACCGGAACTCCAAAAACTACGGTTCCAACTGGATTTCCGCCGGCTACGCCCTCTGGTTTCTCAGAGAGTCAAAATATCTGAATGGGGCGAGAATGCAGTGCGGAACAAGCTGCGCCATCTCCGGCACGGGATTTCTCATTTCCAGTAAGATCGTGCGGACCAATAACGGCTGGAAGCATCATCTTCTGACAGAGGACATTGAATTTTCTGTGGACAGCGTGATTCAGGGAGAGTGTATCGGCTACTGTGAGAAGGCGGTGCTCTATGATGAGCAGCCGCTGGATTTTAAGACTTCTTGGTATCAGAGGCTTCGCTGGACCAAAGGCTTTTATCAGGTGTTTGGAAAATACAGCGGGGCATTATTCCGCGGAATTGTGAAAAAACACTGTTTTTCCTGCTACGATATGATGATGACGGTGGCTCCGGGCACGATGCTGACACTCTTGACTCTCCTAGGCAACGGCGTCTTTGCGCTGGCGGGGATGATCGTGGGAAGGCCGGAATGGACGGCGGTGACCTTGAGGGCTGTTGGCGGGAACCTGTTTGGGATCTATCTGTCCCTGTTTTTTTTCGGGACTGTTACGACCTTCAGCGAGTGGAAACAGATTCACTGCGGAGCGGGGAAAAAGCTGTTTTATATGTTTACATTTCCGATTTTTATTTTTACCTACATTCCCATTGCGGTAGCGGCTCTTTTTAAAAAAGTGACCTGGGTCCCAATTCACCATAGGATCGTAAAAAGCGTGGGGCAGATCCGGGGATAAAGCCGCCATGGAGATAAGGATAAAATATACTGACATATGCCGATAAACTGGGTAAATCATGTTTATCGGCATATGTCAATTATTTGTCGGCAAATTGTGGTATCCCTGGTTCTGCCGCAGAGCCTTGAGAGACCAGAATAAGGAAGGAAACGCCTGTGCCCAGACCAAACAAATGCAAATGCGTCAGCCGGATGCCCAGGCGGAATCCTTCCTGGCCTGATTCATTATCCTGTTTTATTTTAACAATGCCTGCATGGAATCAGCGATAGAGGTCAGCATCAGATAGCAGCTGGTGGCGCCTGCATCCAGCACGCCGCGGCTTCTCTCGCCCAGGCGGCTTGCGCGGCCGATCTTGGCGATCATGCCTTCCGTAGCCTGCCAGCCTTCCTTGGCGGCGGCCTTCAGATCGTCCAGGGCAGCGACAAAATCCTTGCCGTCCTCAAGGGCCTTGCAGAATGCGTCCCTTGCGGGAACCATTGCGTCCAGGAGGCACTTGTCGCCGGGCTTTGCCCCGCCGATGTCCATGACGCCGTCCACAGCGTTGCAGATCATGTCTTTGAACACATTCTCGTCGATGTCCTCGCTGTCTTCACTGGCCATGGCCATTTCGTCAAAGAATACACCGTAAAGGGGCCCCATGGAACCGCCGATGTCTTCCATAAGGGTAGAGCTGAGAACGCTCAGGCCTTCGGACATGTTGTATTCCTTCCCGGCCAGTTTTTCGCCGGTCATGGTAAAGCCCTTGTTCATATTGATGCCGTGGTCGCCGTCGCCGATCTTTCCGTCGACTTCGCTTAAGAAGTCTTTGTTGGTCTGGATGGTGGTGATCAGGCCTGTAACGACCGAAGCGGCTTCGCTGTTTTTAAATGACATTTTTTTCTCCTTTTTATGTTTCTGGATTCTTCTTTGCTTTTTCAGATTAAAGCTGTTTTAATCCCACAGAATCGGCGGGCATGTCGATGCACTCCTTTAACTCGTCGTCCAGTTTCATGACAGTCAAAGTCACGCCCATCATTTCCAGGGAAGTGAAGTAATTCCCCACATAAGCCTTGTAAACCTTGATTCCTTTTTCAGCCAGCAGTTCTTCTACCTTATTATATACGATGTACTGTTCCATGACAGGAGTGGCGCCCAGGCCGGACAGGAGGACAACGACTTCATCGCCGGAGGCAAAAGGCAGATCGGGCAGGATAATGTCCACCATCTCCGCAGCCATCTCATCGGCGGTTTTCAGAGGTTCTACCTTGATGCCGGGCTCGCCGTGATGGCCGATGCCGACTTCCATGGTGCCGTCCTCAATGGTGAAGTTGGGATGCCCGACGGCAGGAATGGTGCAGGGAGCAGTGCCGATCCCCACGGAACGGGTATTGTCAATGGCCTTCTGCGCGGCGGCGATAACGCCGTCCAGGTCTGCGCCCATGGCAGCCTTCGCGCCGCCGACCTTCCACATGAGGACTTCTCCGGCTACGCCGCGTCGTTTTTCCAGTTCCGTCTTGGGGGCGGAGGCACAGTCGTCATTGGCGACGACAGTCTTGACTGTGATGCCTTCCTTCTTTGCGCTGCGGATAGCCATTTTTACATTCATATTGTCGCCGGCATAATTTCCGTACAGGCAGGCGACGCCTTTTCCGGAATCAGCCGCTTTCATGGCGTCTAAAAAGGCTTTTGCAGTGGGGGAAGAGAAGATTTCTCCGGCAGCCACTGCGTCGCACAGATTTTTGCCGATATATCCGATAAAAGCAGGCTTGTGGCCGGAGCCGCCGCCGGTCACGATGCCGACCTTGCCCTCCACGGGGGCGTTGACATATTTTAACACTCTGGGGTTGTCCGTGGCGGTGACCAGATCTTTGTTGGCTTTTACAAAGCCCTTTAACATATCTTCAACTACAAAATTAGGATCGTTCACGATTCTGTTCATAAGATACTCCTTTTTAATGTCCCTGCCGCCGGCAGGTATGTATAAAGGTCAGCGGCCCGCAAAAAAGCCGCTGACAGGTGTTTGGCAGATCATTTCCGGTAGGAAGCATCCACCTCGTTGATCCTGGCGACCTTGGGAGCGGAGCCGCCGCCGGCAAAGTCGCATTTTAACCAGATATCCACCAGGTATTTTGCCAGTTCCACGCCGATAACACGCTCTCCCATGCACATGATCTGGGCGTCGTTGCTCTTTCTGGAACGCTCTGTGGAGAAGGGATCGTGGCAGACGGCGGCACGGATGCCGGGCACCTTGTTGGCGGTGATGCACATGCCGATGCCGGTCCCGCATACCAGGATGCCTCTGTCATATTCGCCTCTGGCGACAGCCTCCGCAACCTTCTGGGCCACGTCGGGATAGAGGATCACTTCGCCTTCGTCAGCTCCGAAATCATGGTACTCAATGTCTTCTTTTGTATCCAGATGTTTCATGACGGCTACTTTTAAAGCGTAAGCAGCTTCGTCACAGCCGATTGCAATCTTCATTGTCACGTCTCACTTTCTTTTTGCAGGGCCGGGCGCGGCGCCGGCTCCTCGGAGCACGGCGGCCAGCTAGTCCGTTCCGTGTTGGTTTTGAAATGGCCCGCGGCAACCCGCGGGCCGTAACATTATGAAGTATCCGGTTGTCGGATTACGTCAGTTCACTACATTGCGTCGGCGATGGCCTTCAGATTGGCCAGGCCGTCGCGGGCCAGATCTTCGCCGGTGGGGGCAAAGCTTCGCCAAATGGCGCAATTGCCGGAAAGCTCCTCAAAGCTGGGGTCGAAGGACTCGATAACCAGAGGGCCGTCATAGCCGACCTCGTGGACTGCCTGGAAGAACTCCTTGAAAGGCACCAGCCCTGTTCCGGGGATTCCGCGGTCATTTTCATTCACATGGATGTAACCCAGATATTCTTTGCCGCAGGTCTTCACGGCGCCTGCAAAGCTCTTCTCCTCCCGGATCATGTGGAAGCAGTCCAGATGGACCTTGATGTTGTCGCCGCCGACATCCTTGCAGAACTTCACGGCATCCTCTGCGATATTGAGGAAATGAGTCTCGAAACGGTTGACGCACTCTACGCATATGGTCACGCTCCCCGTTTCCTTTGCGTAAGCCGTGTTTTCCTTCATGCATTCCACAGCCCAGGCCCATTCCTGCTCCGTGCGGGGCTTCTTGGTCAGATATCCCCATCCCGCATAGTTTACACCGCCTAAAATGGGCGCGCCCAGATAATTGCAGATATCCACACATTTCTTCATGGCCGCCACGGAAGCCTTACGGATCTCGGGGTCAGGAGAAATGGGGTTGGTCTCCAGAGTCAGGGTCGTCGTGCACACGCAGCCGATGCCCACCTTGTCCAGCTCTTTTTTGACGGCCTCCATGGGGAAGGTGAAGGGATTGGAAATGGCAAAGTCGATAACCTCAAAACCCATTTCCTTGGCCTTGGGAATGACCCAGAGATCCTTCTCGCTGAAGTTTTCCGCCCAGATAAAGCTGTCTACACCAAATTTAAAATACATAAGATATCCTCCAAATTGTGTCTGCCGGGCCGCCCCATGGGAGGCGGCCGGTCTATGAGCCGTGGATTAAACGGTTGCGGGTACGTCAGGGTTGTTGTTGGCAAAGTTCTGCAGAACAACCAAAGGCTCGTAGGAGCTTCCGTTGGTGATCTTGATGCCCTTCTTTGCGGCGGCTTCGGAGACGAAGAATTCGTCCGCGGTCAGATCCTCGTAACGGACCATTTCGGGAGCCTGGCACTCAAATTTGCCGAAAGTTCCGTGACCCTGGGAGATCACTGCGCAGTAGCAGGCGGCATCCGTGAGCACGTAGCTCTGGCCAGGCAGGACGGTGACTTCCTTGGCGGCAACCCACTCATTGGCGTAGGCGACCCATTTCTCAACGGCCGCTTCGGATTCACAGCGGAGCTTCGGTGCGCGGAAGTAGGTCTCCTTGTAATCGGGACGGGTGCTCTCTTCCCAGTCGATCTGGTTGAAGATAGCTTCCAGATCGTCTTTCTCCTCCTCGGGAGCACAGTCGGTCAGCATGTTGTGAGGATTCACCTCACCCATGGTGACATTCTCCATGATGGTGTTCACATCGCTGTTCCACTGGGGCTCATAGGTCACCAGGGAGGCAGGCGCATGGATGACTCCGGCGGGGGTGTACCAGCCGGTACCAAGCTGGATCCGGTAAGCTCTGGAAAGTTCGGTGATCCTGGTATCTTTCACGTCATAATTTTTCAGGCATTCCATGACCTCTTCCTTGGTGGTGGAAGGGTCGAAGCCGAAGTAAGTGAGGGGGAATCTTCCTAAATAAGAGGCATTATACTGGGGCGGGAAATAATAAGCTTCCGGTTTGCCGTGCATGCCGATCTTATTGGCCTTCTCTTCCGTCAGATGAAGATGATGGAACAGGGGCTTGTCATAGTCATACAATTTGGCGAAGGTAGGCCACGTGCCGTATTTCTCCATCAGGGCATCGCCGATTAAATCCGCGCCGAGTTCTTCCACGAAATCTTTGAAAAGCTCCTTCGCTTTGGAAGCCCGGTCAACGAGAACATAGCTCATGCCTTCTGTTTCGCCGGTCTTGGGACCGTTCAATGCTTTGGCAAGGGAGCCGAGCCACCGCTCGCAGATGCCGCCGCGGTCCATTCCCAGAGCAAAATAGTCATCGGGATGCAGTCTCAGCCTGCGTCCAGGCTCGTTAAATCCACGGGGAACCCAGGTGGGAGTCAGCTGAAGGACGCCCTCACCGTCTTCAAACACTTTGCGAATCGTTTCTTTTGACAAAACAGTACCCTCCTTTATTATTGAAAATCTACATCGTAAACACATAAACGAAAGATTGTACAATTGGTAATATTACAGTACAACCTAGCTATAGATTACACTCTAAAAAAAAAAATGTCAAGATAGAACGGTCATTTTTCACATGAAACGAAAGAAAAAATTGTTCATAATTACTAATGGGAGTTTGGCTCACCTAAAACGGATATTGGAAATTTACGGTAAAAAATAAGGCCGCCGGAGCAGCCGGCAGCCTTATTTGAAAGCGCTATTCTTTTTCTTCCTCTTCCGTCTCCGGCAGGTACATTTTTACCCACTCGATCCGGTTTTTGTTCATGGTTTCCACCACAAAACGAATACCCTGGCAGGTGACGCTCTCTTTGGCGATGGGAACGTGGTCCAGTTCGCCGATCATGAGCCCTCCCACGGAATCATAATCCTCCGAGGAGAGGGAAAGCTCCAGGGCGTCGTTGATATCGTCTAGTTTCATGGAACCCTCTACCCGGTATTCCCGCTCGCCGATCTTCTGCAGGCTCTGCAGCTCGTCTTCGTCGTATTCGTCGCGGATTTCCCCGACGATCTCTTCCAGCAGATCCTCCAGGGTCACAAGTCCGGCAGTGGCGCCGTACTCATCCAGCACGATGGCAAGGCTCATGGAGTTTTGGCGCATGTCCATGAACAGCTCGGAAGTCTTTTTAAACTCATAAGTAAAGTAAGCTTCCCGCAGATAGTCCTGCAGGTGAAAGGGAGTGTCCTTTTTGTAAAAGAGCAGATCCTTCATATTAATAATGCCGATCACATTGTCAGTGGTATCCCGGTAAACAGGGATGCGGGTGAACATGCTCTCACGGTAAATTTCTAATAACTCGTCATAGGAAGAGTCCTCACGGGCGAATACCATATTGATGCGGGGAACCATGACATCCTTGGCCTGGGCGTCCCCGAAATCCACCACATTATTGATCATTTTCCTCTCTTCGCTCTCAATGACCCCCTCCTCGTGGCTGACGTCCACAATGGTACGCAGCTCCTTCTCCGTAATGGTATCGGCCTTGGCGTCGGGATCCACCTGCATCAGGCGCAGAAAGCCTCTCGCCAGCTTGTTGACAATAAAGATCACCGGCGTTAAAAGTTTCATCAGCAGGGAAATGATACCCGCTATCTTGAGGGCCATGGATTCTGCCTTTAAGGTGGCCATGGTCTTGGGGGAGATTTCACCGAAGATCAGGATCAACAGGGTGATGATGCCGGTGGCGATGCCCACATAGGCATTGCCGAACTTCTTGATGGCCAGAGTGGTGATCAGGGAGGAGGCGCTTAAATTGACCACGTTGTTCCCGATCAGGATGGCGCTGAGCATCTTGCCTTTGTTGCTGATGACGCGATCCAGGGTAACTGCCCGTTTGTTCCCCTCTTCAATCAAAGTGCGGATCCGCACCTGGCTGACTGTTAAGAGCGCCGTTTCCGCAGAAGAGAAAAAGGCCGACAAAAACAACAAGATCATGAGGCTGACAATTTGTATGGCGTCACTTGGGTCCAAAAAAAATCACTCTCCTAAAAGTTATTATATGGAAATGATTGTACAATATTGCAATGCGCCTGTCAAGAAAATCGGCGTGTAATAGTTTATACATTCTTTAGGAAAAATAAGTCGAAAATAAGGGAAAGCTGTGTTATGATGATAAACAGAATATGTAGATTTTAAGGGGAGGGGCTATGGCAGTCAGATTGGTGGCGCTTGACCTGGACGGGACGGCGCTTATGAGACATCGGACGCTTACGGAGCGGATGCGGAGGGCTGTTCTTGACTCGCTTGCCGCTGGGATTTTGGTGGTTCCGGCCACAGGGCGTTCTTATATGGATATTCCGGAGGCGGTTCGGAAGCTGTCCGGTATTCCCTGTTTTTTGACGTCCAACGGGGCGAATATCGTGGACGGAACAGGGAAGAGCCTTTGTGCGGACTTGATTCCCTGGGTGTGGTGCGTGAAGGTTCTTCGGCTCCTGGAGGAGTATGATACGCAGCCTTCCGTACATATAAGAGGAGCCAGCGTCAATCTGAAAACGGCGGATCCCCGGATCGTGGCCCGCTACGGAAACAGCGATTATTTTAAACGGAGCAGTGTGGATGACCTGGCGGAGTACGTGGCAGAGCAGCAGACGGACATAGAAAAGATTTTCGCGGTTCTTTTTGAGCCGGAGCGGAAAGCGGAACTGACGGCCCGGATCACCGCAGGGCTTCCCCTTGGCGTTTCGGCTTCCGGCCCGGACAATATTGAGCTGAACAGCCTGACAGCATCTAAAGGGCACGGCCTTTCTATGCTCTGTGAGCGGTTTGGGATCGGGGCGGCGCAGACGGCGGTGGTCGGCGACAGTATCAATGACATTTCCATGTTTGCCTTTGCGGGCTGTTCGGTTGCCATGGGGAATGCGGAGACATGTTTAAAGGAGATGGCAGATTATGAGACGGAAACCTGTGAGGAGGACGGGGCCGCGAAGGCCCTGGAGCGGCTTGTGAGCGGGGAATGGCAATAGGCAGAGGAAAGGCAAAGGAGGAGGCCGGATGGCTGCGTTCGTGGAATTTAAAGGGGTAAAGAAGACCTATCGGATGGGAGAGGTTGTGATCAAAGCTGTGGATGACATGAGCTTTGCCATTGAGAAGGGGGAGTTTGTCATTATCGTGGGCCCGAGCGGGGCGGGGAAGACCACGGTTCTCAATATCCTTGGAGGGATGGACCGGGTTTCTTCGGGACAGGTGATTGTGGACGGCGCGGAGGTCTCCGGCTTTGACAGAAGGCGGATGACCAGATACCGCAGGGAGGATATCGGTTTTGTCTTTCAGTTTTATAACCTGGTTCAGAACCTGACAGCTCTTGAGAACGTGGAGCTGGCCCTCCAGATCTGCAGGGACCATCTGGACGCGGAGGAAATTCTGCGGGACGTGGGACTCGGGGAGCGGATGGACAACTTCCCCTCCCAGCTTTCCGGCGGGGAGCAGCAGCGGGTATCCATCGCCAGGGCATTGGCCAAAAATCCGAAGCTTTTGCTCTGTGACGAGCCGACAGGGGCTTTGGATTACCAGACGGGGAAGACAATCCTGCAGCTTTTGCAGGATACCTGCAGGAAGCGGGGCATGACAGTGGTGGTCATCACCCATAATTCTGCCCTGGCGCCCATGGCAGACCGGGTGTTTAAGATCAAAAACGGACAGATTTCCTCCATGCGGATGAACGAAACGCCTGTTTCCGTGGAAGAGATCGAATGGTAGCATCTGCGGATCCGGCAGAGCCGGGCGGCTTTGGGCAGAAAACAGACTGGGGTAGATGCAAAGATGAAGAAAGCGCAGCGGAAAGATTTTTTTACAGAGATAAAGAAAAGCCTGAACCGTTATCTCTCCATATTATTTATCGTGGCCCTGGGGGTGGCGTTCTTTTCCGGTATCCGTGCGGCGGAGCCGGACATGCGGCTTTCGGTGGATGCAGTGGCCGATGAGGCGGATTTTATGGATATCCGGGTGATCTCCACTATGGGACTTACAGAGGACGATCTGGAGGGTATCCGTGCAGTGGAAGGGATCACGGCGGCGGAGGGAGAGTATTCGGCAGATGTGCTCTGTGCTTATGAAGAGAAGGAACTGGTGCTGCATATGGTTTCCCTGACCGGGGAGCTGAACCGGCTGACGGTGAAGGAGGGGCGGCTTCCGGAGAAGCCGGGGGAATGTCTCATTGACGAACAGCTTCTTCTCAGAGCCGATTATGCCATTGGGGATGTCATCACGGTTTCGTCCGGCACTTCGGCTCCTCTTTCGGATACGCTGAAACGGGATTCCTATACGGTGGTGGGGATCGGGACAAGTCCTTATTACCTGAATTTTAAAAAGGGGAATTCCCGCATCGGGAACGGGGAGATTCAGGGCTTTGTGGTGATTCCGGCGGCGGATTTTGCACTGGAAGTCTATACGCAGATCTACGGAACAGCGGAAGGGCTGAAAGGACTTGTGACGGCTGGCGGCGAGTATAAGGCGGAGGCGAAACGGCTTACAGACGCGGTGGAGGCCATCGCCGGGGAGCGGTGCGGGATCCGGCTGGCCGAAGTCCGGGCGGAAGCGGAGGAAGAGCTTCGGGATGCAGAAGCAGAGCTGGCCGATGCGGAAGCGGAGGCGGAGGAGGAGCTTCGGGATGCTTGGCAGAAGCTTTCTGACGGGGACCGGGAGCTTGCGGACGGAAGAGCGGAGATTGAGGAAAACGAGGGAAAGCTGGCCGATGCGAGGATGGAACTGGCAGACGGAGAAAGGATTTTAGAGGACGGGAGGCTGGAGCTTGCGGACGGAGAGCGGGAGCTTGCAAGCGGAAAGCGGAAGCTTGCTTCCAGTGAGCAGGAGCTGGCAGACGCGAGGGAGCTTCTTGCGGAAAAACAGGAGGAGCTGGCAGACGGAGAACAGAAGCTTTCGGCGGCCAGAGCAGAATACGGGGAGGGAAAGGCCCGGGTGGAGGAAGGCCGCAAGGAGCTTGCGCAGGCAGCGGCGGAGTTCTCGGTTTTCGGGGAACTGCTTTTAGCAAAGGAACAGGAGCTTTTGGCGGGAAAGGCCGAGGTGGAGGCGGCCGGCGAACTGCTTTCGGAGCAGGAGGCTTCCTTGGAGAAGCTACGGCTTTCCCTTATAGCCGGGGGGATTGATCCGGAACTGCATCCTCAGTATATACAGGGAAGAGAGGACCTGCAGGCGGCAAAGGCAGAGCTGGGAGAAAACAGGGAGGTTCTCGAGGAAGGGGAACGGCAGCTCGCGGCCGGCCGGGCAGAGCACGACGGAGCGGCAGCGCTTCTCGAAGAGAAGGAGGCGGAGCTTTCCCGGGCGGAGGAAGCGTTGAAAGAGGCAGAAGCAGAACTTCTTGCGGGAGAGGCATCCCTTTCGGAGGGGCGGCAGGGGCTTTCACAGTTGGAAAAAGGAATTGCCGACGGAGAGGCGGCGCTCCGTGCCGGAAAGGAAGAGCTTGCGGCGGCGGAGGTGAAGCTTGCGGCGGCCAGAGGAGAGCTCCGATCCGGCGAGGAGGAGCTGGAAAGCGGCCGGGCGGAACTTGCCGACGGCGAGGAAGCCCTTGCCGATGCGAAGGAGGAACTTGCCGACGGCGAAAGGGAGCTTTCGGATGCCAGAGAGGAATATGAGGAGGCGAAGGCCGAGGCGGAGGAAAAACTTTCCGATGCCAGAAAAGAGATTGACGACGCCAGGGAGGAACTTGACGATCTGGAAGAGCCAGAGTGGTATGTCCTCGACCGGGAGTCCGTCCCCTCTTATGTGGAGTTTGACAGTGATGCCGACCGGATCGGAGCCATCGGCAAAGTGTTTCCCGTGGTGTTTTTCCTGGTGGCTGCTCTTGTGAGTCTGACCACTATGACCAGGATGGTGGAGGAAAAGCGGACGGAGATCGGAACCATGAAGGCGCTGGGCTACGGCACGCTTTCCATTGCCTCCAAGTATGTGTTTTATGCGATGTCCGCCACCCTGGCCGGAAGCGTCCTGGGTTTTCTGGTAGGGGAAAAGGCCCTCCCCTGGGTGATCATTACCACCTATAAGATTCTTTATGGGAATTTAAATATTATCCGAATACCTTATAACTGGGGCTATGCCTTGGGAGCTGCGGGAATCGCCCTTGTCTGTACGGTGGGCGCCACACTGGTGGCCTGCTACAAAGAAACCCTGGCCCAGCCCTCCGAGCTGATGCGGCCGGCGGCGCCCCTTAAGGGGAAGAAGATCCTGCTGGAGCGGATCCGCCCCCTGTGGCGGCGCTTGAATTTCAGCCAGAAATCCACCCTCAGAAATCTGCTCCGCTATAAAAAGCGGCTTCTGATGACTGTGTTTGGGATTGGAGCGTGCATGGCGCTCCTGATTGTGGGATTTGGCTTGAGAGATTCCATCTACGCCGTATCGGATATTCAATATGGGGAGCTGTGGCGGTATGATGCCACGGCGGGGATTGATCTGGAGAGCAGCAGGGAGGAGCAGACAGAGTTAAGGGAAGCTCTTAAAAATGATGAAAATGTGGAAGAATATCTGACTGCATATACGGAGACCATGGACGGTGAAGCGGGAGCTGTTACAAAGGAGATCCATGTGGTGGTGCCGGAGGATATGGAGCGCTTCACGGATTTCTTCCTGCTCAGGGACAGAAATACAAAGGAGCAGTATGTCCTGGGTGACACGGGAGCTGTGATCAATGAGAAACTGGCGAAAATGCTGGGAGTGGAAGTGGGGGACGAGATCTTTCTGAAAAAAAGCGATACAGAACGCGTATCCGTGCCGGTGTCCCATATCGCGGAAAATTATGTTTATCACTATGTTTATCTGTCGCCGGAACTTTACCGGGAGCTTTACGGAAAAGAGCCGGAATACAATACGGAATATCTGAAACTTAAAGAAAATGGCGGGGAAAAGGAACGGGAGCTGGCTGAGCGTCTGTTAAAGTATGACGCGGCAGGGGGGATCGTACTGGTCTCGGATATGAACCAGGCCATTTTGGATATGCTTAGCAGTCTGGATACGGTAGTCTGGGTCCTGATTATTTCGGCCGGGCTTCTGGCTTTTGTGGTGCTCTATAATCTCAACAACATTAACATTACGGAGAGACGGCGGGAGCTGGCGACAATCCGCCTGCTGGGATTTTATGACATGGAGCTTGCCATGTATGTTTACCGGGAGAATATCCTCCTGACCGGGATCGGAATTGTCATCGGCGTTCTTATGGGGAATCTCCTCCACCGGTTTGTCATTGAGACCGTGGAGGTGGATCTGATCATGTTCGGCCGCGTGGTGCATCCGGTGAGCTATCTGTGGTGCGCCGGACTGACGGTTCTTTTTGCGGTGTTTGTGAATGTGACCATGTTCTATAAGCTGAAAAAGATCGACATGGTGGAGTCGCTTAAAAGTGTGGAATAAACATACAGGCCGGACGGTTTTGCGATGTTACCGGATCAGCCGTTCGGAGAGCTTTACCAGTTTTTCGGAAAACGGAAACAGCATAAGGGCAGCTCCAAGATTGAATACCGTATGAAAGACGGAGATCTGCGTAGCGGAAATGGGGGTTTCTGCCCACTGGCGGTTGACGGAGAACATCAGGAACAGAACCGTACCGAAGCAGGCGGCTCCGGCCACATTGAAAAGAAGGTGGATCATGGCGGCCTGTTTTGCCGTTTTATTTGCGGCTGCGGCGGCAAGGAGGGCAGTCACACAGGTGCCGATGTTCTGTCCAAGGGTAATGGAAACGGCACAGCGCCAGGTGACGATGCCGTTCATGGCCAGTGTCTGAAGAATGCCCACGGAAGCGGAAGAGCTCTGGATAACGGCGGTGACGGTCAGGCCGGCCAGGATGCCGAAGACGGGATTTTTCCCAAGGATAGTGAAAATCCGCAGAAGCGCCGGGGAATCCCGGTAAGGGGCGACGGCTCCGGACAGAAAGCTTAATCCTGCAAATAAAAGGCCGAATCCAACCAGGATGCTGCCGATGGCCTGGGGGCGTTTTTTGGGGGAAAACAGCAGGAGGAAGGCTCCGATGCCGAGAAGCACCGGGGCAAAAAAATCCGGATGAAGTATCTGGCCCCATTCACTCATGGAGACGAGCCAGGCGGTCATGGTTGTGCCGATATTGGCGCCCATGATGATGCCTGCAGACTGGGCGAGGGACAAAAGGCCGGCATTTACAAAGCCGACCACCATGACCGTGGCAGCGGAGCTGCTCTGGATCAGGGCGGTGATGAGGGCTCCGAAAAGGATGCCGCGAAGGGGACTTCCGGCTATATGGCAGAGGAACTGTTTCATGCGCCGTCCGGCCATGGCCTGGAGGCTGTCTGACATGATCTTCATTCCGTATAAGAACATGCCAAGACCGCCGATACTCTGGAAGAGCTGCCTGATGTAGTCTAATATCATGGTTCTTGCCGTCCTGTTGCTCTTGTCTCCATAAAATGTATGTAAAGATTAAGGATTTGTATGCACGATGAAGGAACAGATCGCGGAAAATGTGAACACCGGGCCGCGTTCCCGGAGTGCGTCCTGTTATCTTCAAGGTCGAGGGCCAGGACTATAAAGTGTTTTATTTATAGAAGGAGTCGGGTGCGGGAAATGTGAGCAGAAGATAACAGCGGCATTGAAAGAAATATCCCGGGTGAGGGATGCGGAGAGTACCGCGTTGCAAAGATTGATTAAAGACGGCGGGCGGAGATATTGTCTCTGTCCGTGCGCCTGAGAAAACTACATGGGACATTACAAAATGCAGACACTACAAAATCGTTTCATTACAAAATGCATTTCACTACAAAATCAGGGAAATTGCTTGCATTCGTGCCTTGACTGTGTTAGAATAGAAAGGCTGAAAAATTATCACGCAGATGGACTTTTACAGACGGTGCCGGAAATAACGGTCTCTGGGGAAGACGGAAATCTGCGGAAGTTCAAACCAAATGGAGGAAAGAAATATGAGCGTTATTTCAATGAAACAGCTGCTGGAAGCAGGCGTGCACTTCGGACATCAGACGAGAAGATGGAACCCCAAGATGGCTCCTTATATTTATACCGAGAGAAACGGTATTTATATCATTGACCTTCAGAAGTCTGTGGGGATGGTAGACGATGCGTACAAGGCAGTGGCGGACATTGTTGCCGACGGCGGCACCATTCTTTTTGTAGGAACCAAGAAGCAGGCGCAGGATGCCATTCAGGCAGAGGCAGAGCGCTGCGGCATGTATTATGTAAACCAGAGATGGCTGGGCGGCATGCTGACCAACTTCAAGACCATCCAGAGCCGGGTACAGAGACTCCGCGCCATCGAAAAAATGGCAGAGGACGGAACCTTTGACGTACTTCCCAAGAAGGAAGTAATCGCCCTCAAGAAGGAATGGGAGAAGCTGGAGAAGAATCTGGGCGGAATCAAGGATATGAAGAGACTGCCGGACGCTATCTTTATCGTAGATCCCAAGAAGGAAAGAATCTGCGTACAGGAGGCCCATGCACTGGGAATTACCCTGATCGGTATCGCGGATACTAACTGCGATCCGGAAGAGCTGGATTATGTGATTCCCGGCAACGACGATGCGATCCGTGCCGTGAAGCTGATCGTTTCCAAGATGGCAGACGCTGTCATTGAGGCGAAGCAGGGCGAGGAAGTGACGGAAGGCGCGGCTGCCGAGGACGAGGAAGCAGAAGCTGCAGAGGCATAAATAGCAGAGACTTGTGATTCTTGAGAGTAAGAAAGGACTGAATAAATTATGGCAGCGATTACAGCAGCAATGGTGAAAGAGTTAAGAGAAATGACCGGAGCCGGCATGATGGACTGCAAGAAAGCCCTTGCGGCCAATGACGGCAATATGGATGAGGCGGTCGAGTACCTGAGAAAGAACGGACAGGCCAAGGCGGAGAAGAAAGCCAGCCGGATTGCGGCAGAGGGTATCGTCAAGACCGTGATCGACGGCAGCAGGGCCGCCATCGTGGAAGTCAATTCTGAGACGGACTTCGTGGCGAAGAATGCAGATTTCCAGGCTTACGTGGCGGATGTTGCGGCACAGGCGGTTGCTTCTGACGCGGCAGACGTGGATGCCCTTCTGGAAGAGGCGTGGAAAGCAGATCCTTCCAAGACGGTGAAGGAAGTTCTGGTGGAGAAGGTTGCCGTCATCGGCGAGAACCTGAAGATCAGGCGTTTCGAGAAGGTCGTGGAAGAGAACGGCTGCGTGGTGGATTACATCCACATGGGCGGCAAGATCGGTGTTCTGGTGGACATTGAGAGCGACGTGGTCAACGACGCCGTGAAGGAGATGGGCAAGAACCTTGCCATGCAGATTGCGGCTCTCCGTCCGAAGTACACCGACAGAAGCGAGATCAGCGAGGAATACATCGCCCATGAGAAGGAGATCCTCATGGCGCAGATCCAGAACGATCCCAAGGAGTCCCAGAAGCCTGCCAAGGTAATCGAGGGCATGGTGAACGGCCGTATCAACAAAGAGCTTAAGGAGATCTGCCTGGTGGATCAGGTATACGTAAAGGCCGAGGACGGCAAGCAGACCGTCGGCAAATACGTGGAAGAGGTTGCCAAAGCAAACGGCGCCAAAATCTCGGTCAAGGGCTTTGTACGCTACGAGACCGGCGAGGGCATTGAGAAGAAGAGCGAGAACTTCGCCGAGGAAGTGGCGAAGCAGATGAATCAGTAGAAATTTGTCGAAAATAGGCGAATATAGACAAAAAACCCCTTGTGAATGGCGTAGGAATGTCATTTGCAAGGGGTTTGTGTTTAAATAATTAGGATAACTGGTAATTTAATAGGAAGTATGATAGAATATTCCAAATAGCTAGAGAAGAACGGAGGGGTATATGTGGCGAAAGAAATGAATTCTACTAAAGCATATTTGTTATTACAAAAAAGAGAAAGTCCGTTTTTAAGTCAAGTTAATAAAGCGATTGGGTTTGCATCACAGATATTGCCTATGATTACAAAAGTGTTTCAGACATATACGTTGCATGGTATGACACATTCTGTTCATGTGGCAGAATATATGTATGAATTGATTGATGATGTCGAAAAAATGAGTGATTTAGAGATAGTGATGCTAATTTATGCGGCATTATTCCATGATATTGGAATGGTTGTTTCAGATAGAGAGATAGAAGAAATTAAGACAGACAAACTTTTATTAGGCAATAGAAAATATAGTAAAGTTTTTCAAAAATACAATAATGAAAACATAGCTTTACAGGAATGTGTGCGTCCGGTTCATGGAAAAAGATCAAGAGAGTTTCTGGAAAAAATTGATGATGAAAATAGGGTGATGTTTTTTGTTACATTGGGAACTGCTACGACTTTTCAAAATGAGCTTGCAATGATATGTCAGGCGCATAATGAAGATTTTGAATGGATTAGTAAGGAATTACCGTCAGAGACTATCAAAGGAGAATATAGCTTAAACGCACAATATATAGCTATATTGTTAAGAATCGCTGATTATTTGGATATGGATGCGCAGAGGGCTCCTCTTTATTTATATAAGTATCTGAATCCAACGGATTATAGTGATTTGGAATGGCGTCAGCATTTTCATATAGATAATTATACAAAAATTGTTTTAAATGAAGGGACGGGGCAAAAAGAGATTAGTTTTATTGGCTCTAGTAAGGAGCCGGCTGTACATAGAAAATTGCTAAAATACTTTGATGATATTAATAAAGAGTTGTTAAATGCGGTTAATTTATGTCAGATTTTCAAAAAAGATATATACTTGCTTAATGTGTATCCCCATATTAAAAATAAAATAGAACCGATTGGATTCGCGTTTTCAGATTACAAATTGGAATTGAATTATAAAGCAATTACCAATCTTTTGATGGGTGAAAATATTTATGGTGATAAAAAATATGGTTTAAGGGAAATTATTCAAAATTCTATTGATGCGTGCAAAACAATGGAAGAAACTGCCCAGACGCACGAAAACTTTGTTTTTCAAAAATACGAGCCAATTATTTTGGTTGCATTGGATAAGGAAAAGCAAAGCGTTACCATTTTAGATAATGGCAGTGGGATGAATATAGAAATATTAAAGAAATATTTTTTGAATGTAGGGGTGTCTTATTACAATTCAGATGCTTATAAATTACAAGGGAGAGAGTATTCTCCAATTGGACATTATGGAATAGGTTTTCTGTCTTGTTTTATGTTGTCAGATAAAGTGGAGGTTCGAACAAAACATATAGAAGAAAATCAAATAATAAAAATTGAATTTGAAAAAAGCAGTGAATATATTTGTTTGACATATGAGAATAAGACAAAAACTCAAGGAACAGAGATTATCCTGGATTATGAGCAGTTTATGAGTGTATTTCCTAATGGTATTTCGGAAATAAAAAGTTTTATTGAAGAAAATTTTTTGGATTGTGGAGTTTTGATAAAGATTTTAGTACAGGAAAAGAACCAGCAGGAAACATATATATGCAATTTAAGAAAAACAGAAGATATATTGCCGGAAAAAATATGTTTAAATCAATATTTGGATGGAATAGAAGTATATGTGGAATGTAATTTTAAAAGGATTAATTTTGCAAATAAAATAAAAGACATAAATGGAAATAAGAGTTATTATTATAATTCTATAGAAAATAAAATAATAGAAGAAGATAGTATGGATATTTCTATTAAGAAGTTTGTTGTAGAGAATATGATACGGGTACTGACTGTTCCATTAATTTCGGATGAGGCAATATACGATTTTGAAATAATTTACAATAAAACAGATGATGTCGAACAAACTATATCTTTGCTGGATGATGATTATGATTTATATAATATTGTATCTAGTGATTTTGGTGTTGTTATGAGCCAGGATATCATAGAAGGGCGTGAGGATCTTATTGGAGATTACTCATTTGAAATGTTTTGTGAAGAGTTGGAACATGATGATTCTATACCAACAAAAACAGATATAAAAGTTTTTCAAGTTGTTCTGGATGAAGAAGCTGAGTGTATTTTACCCTTTAAAGTGAATGTGGGATTTGGGTCAAGATATCCTTTTGAGGCAAAAGACCAGGTATACCTTAAATGCATATTGTTGCCGCGGCTGAAAATTATAATTCCATATTTAGTTGATGGAATTATTCTTAAAAATGCTGTAATTAATATTAAAAATAACAGTTTTTATCCGAATGTTTCCAGAGATAGGATTAGCAAAGAGTTGGAAGAAAAGCTATGCTATTCTATTGGGAAAGCGTTGCATATGTGGTTGTTGGATAATTTGGAATTATCACTTGGAGAGCGGAAGTTATTAAAAAAATTTATTGCAACATATTACCCAGAGAAAAGCAGTAATCAGCTAAATGAAAAAGCATAGAAATATTTTGTCATTTTTCTATAAAAAGCTGAAAAACAGAAAAATTATTTAAAATAAGGAGAGGATTATTATGCTGAAATTGGAGATAAAATTAGATGAAGACAAAATAAATAAAGAGCAAAAGTATAGTATTTCTAGTATCTATCAAACCTTAAGTCAAGCTTTTGATAGCTATCAATTAAGAAAGGAATATGAGCCAGATGGCACGATTGTTTTTTATGGAAATGGGAATTCAAGAGACTATGGGGCATTTGGCTGTATTATCACATCTTTAAAAGAAAAATCGTGGTTTATGGATTATGTAATTAAATGGATTTGGTACAATAGTGATGATGGTGAAAATGAAAATGACTTTGCCGTTGAAGATGTTCTGTATCATTATACAAAAAGAATGAGTGTGGCATAATGAAGAGGCGGGATGTAAAACATTTTAAGGCACTTTATTTTGATTTATGTGTAAAGGATTTGGAAAAGTATTACTCTGCAACGAATCCCAGAGGAGCTTACCGGAAGATACATGATTATTTGCTTCAACGACAGTTTTCTCATGAACAGTATTCGGGTTATCATTCGCAATATAAAACAACAGATTTGGAAATTTTTGATTTAGTATATGAAATGAATAAAGAATTTCCGTGGCTGGGACATTGCCTGAATCATTTTGAAGTAACCAATGTAGGAGCAAATCATGATTTAATGCAGTTGTTTGATGAGCCGTTTCAAGAGCCGAAAAGAGTATGAATATAGTTATTGATTTTATAAATGCGTATAAATTTGGGGGAAGAACCTTACCCCCAAATTCCCCCAAATGGGAAATGGCTATCCCCCAAATTTGAAAAATCAGAAATCGGAAATTTTAGAAAGCAAAA
>CAJUQY010000035.1 GCA_910588815.1 uncultured Lachnospiraceae bacterium
TACGGTGTTGTTCTTCCATTCGTTTTTGTCTTTTTCCAATTCCTCCATGATGAGAGAGTATAAAGCCGCCCCTCCGTTCTTCCAAATAATTTTCATCAGTACCAGTTCGGATTCAGAAATTTGCTGTGCCATTTTTCCCCTCCTTCTATCTTAACATCCTGTGGGTATATAAGTATCTTAACGCTTTGTAGGTTATAATGCAATACCCAAAAAGAAAATTTAAGAATTTATAAAAAGATAGGATGTGTTTCCGCAGCAGTCGGCATTGCAGGAAAATCCAAAACACTTTCTATAACCAGGAAATCAATATCGTTTTGTATAATTTTTTATATACACGATTGACATCATAGATTTTTTTATATATACTACAAACAACTATAAAAAGTGAGGAGGAATCAGACATGCGCTATCTGGAACTGGACACTCCCTCCCTGTTGATCGACCGGGAACGGCTTTTAAAAAACCTTACAGACATGCAGCGCTATGCGGACGACAACGGCGTGAAGCTGCGGCCCCATACAAAAACCCACAAAATGCCTGAAATCGCAAAATGGCAGGAAGAACAGGGTGCCTGTGGAATCGCTGTCGCAAAGGTGGGCGAGGCCGAGGTCATGGCCGGACACGGACTTAAGGATATCTTTATCGCCAATGAGATCGTAGGCAGCCAAAAGCTCAGACGGATCGCCGCTCTGGCCAGGGACGGCATCCGCATCTCCTTCGGAGTGGATTCTCCCTGCCAGGTGACAGAAGCCGAGAAAATATTTTCTGCAGGAGAAGTGACTGTCCCGGTACTCATCGAAATCGAAGTGGGAGAAAACCGCTCCGGCATTATCCGGGAAGAGGATTTTATCCAGTTGTTGGACACCCTTGGAAGCTGTCCCCACGTGTCGTTTGCAGGAATTTTTTCCCATGACGGCAACAGCTATCACGCGAAAGACCTGGCCGAACTCCAGACAATCGCCCAGGGCGCCCAAAAAAGGACGCTCCACTTTGCCGGTCTGGCAAAAATGCATGGAATGCCCTGCTCTGTGGTGAGCTACGGTGCAACCCCTACTTTTATGAACCATGTGAAAATACTGGAAGGCATTACGGAATTAAGGCCCGGCACCTATGCCCTGATGGACGCCTCCCAGGGGCATGCCGCGGGAGGCCTTGAGCGCTGCGCCGCCACCGTCCTTGCCTCTGTCATCAGCAAGCCCACCGCCACCCGCACCATTCTGGACGTGGGAGCCAAGGGCCTGACCATGCAGGAACGCACGGCCGGAATCTGCTCCTCGCCAGGCAAGGGAACGGTTCTTGAATACCCGGAAACTCATATTGATTCCGTATTTGACGAACACGCCATCCTCTGCGGCAAAATGTTTCACGACAGGGTAAGCATCGGTGACAAGGTGCGGATCATCCCCGTCCATATCTGCCCGGTGTGCAATCTCTATGACCTCGCATACCTGGTCTCCGGCGGTGAAGTCGTACAGGAGCTGGAAATCGCCTGCCGCGGAAAGCTGCAGTAGATAAGGGAGGGAACACTGCACATGAAACCTATTCTCATTCCCTATATATCCGCCGCCAACATGCTGGTTCACACCTTCGGACCTGACTGTGAAGTGGTACTGCACGATTTAGATGTGCCGGAGCATTCTGTCGTCCATGTGGCCGGAAGCCCGGTGACAGGCCGCAAACCGGGGGACAGCTTTGACCATCTGGTCCGTCAGGTACTCCTCTCCGAAAATCTGAAGGAAGACTATGTGGCCAATTATTATTTTACCGCCCCGGACGGCAGGCTGGTCCGTTCCTCCACCCTGCTAATCAAAAATATGGACGGACATCTGGAGGGGGCCCTGTGCATCAATCTGGACACCACAAGAATCTCCGAACAGATCCGGTTTTTACAGTCCTTCCTTCCGGAAAAAGAACCGGCCGCAACAAAAACCGAAGAGGAAGCTCCCGTCCAGGCGGGCCATGTGGCCGTAATGATTGAAAAACTGATGGACGGGATTATCGGAAACATCCGGCCTTCAGAACTGTCCAGAGAAGAACGCATCGAAAAGATACGTTTCATGGAGACCAAGGGAATCTTTTTGATGAAGGGAAGCATCGACAAGGCCGCGGAAAAGCTGGGTGTCAACAAGGTTACTGTCTATAGCTATCTGGATGAAGTCAGGGGGAAACGAAAATGAGCAAAATAAGACTCCTACAGGTACAGATGCCTGTGTCAGAACAAGTAGAAAAAAATCTGTCTGCTGCCGGGCAGGCCATGGAGACTGCCGCTTCCGGCGGCATTGACCTCGTATCGCTGCCGGAAATGTTCTGCTGCCCTTATGATACGGCTAATTTTCCGCTATACGCCGAAGAGACAGGCGGCGCTGTCTGGACCTGCTGCTCCCGCCTCGCCAAAGCTTACGGAATCTATCTGTCTGCAGGTTCCGTACCGGAGCGGGGCGAGGACGGCGCCGTCTACAACACAGCCTATGTTTTTGACAGGAATGGTAAACAGATCGCCAAGCACCGGAAAGTCCATCTCTTTGATATCGACGTAGAGGGAGGCCAGTCCTTCCGGGAATCCGACACGCTTACGCCCGGCAATTCCATCACCACCTTCGATACGGAATTCGGCACCCTGGGGCTGTGCATATGCTATGATTTCCGTTTTCCTGAAATGGGCCGCCTCATGGCTGTGCGGGGCGCAAAATTGCTGCTCGTACCTGCCGCTTTCAATCCAACCACCGGGCCGGCCCACTGGGAACTTATGTTCCGCTCCCAGTCCATGTTCAACCAGGTCTTTACCGTCGGCACCGCCCCCGCCCTGAATCCCTCCGGCAGTTATCATTCCTGGGGGCACTCCATCACCGTCGATCCGTGGGGAACCGTGGTCGCCCAGATGGATGCGGAAGCCGGCTGTCAGACGGTAGAACTTAATCTGTCCGAGACTGATTCGGTGCGCAGACAGCTTCCGCTGCTGAAGCACAGGCGCACAGACCTATATACCTTAAAGGAGGCAGACCTATGAAAACCGTTACCATCGAATCCAAATTCCATAATAAGGGACACTATGTTCCCGGCGTGATATCCGGAGGAATGCTCTACATCTCCGGTCAGCTCCCCGTACATCATGACACCGGCGAACCGGCCTTTGGAAGCATCGCCTGCCAGACAAGAGATGCTCTTCACAACGTGGAACTGGTGCTGAAAGCCGCCGGATGTACAAAAGAACAGGTTGTCATGTGCCGCCTCTACATTCCCGATGTCGCATTCTGGGACGAGGTGAACGAGGCCTACGCCGAATTTTTCAAAGAGCACAAGCCCGCACGGGTAATCGTTCCCAGCCGGGAACTTCACGGAGGCGCATTGGTAGAAATCGAAGCGATTGCTGAAATTACGGAGGAGACGCCATGAATTTTATCTGTACAACCTGTGGACATACGGAGACGGCCACAACGAAAAAAGCGCACTGCGACTGTGGAGGCTTATGGAAGCTGGACTATCATCCCCCCGCATTCGATCCCCAAAAAATCGACCGCCGGGAATGGAGCCAGTTCCGGTATCGGAGTTTTATGGCGGTTGACGCAGAGAGCTGGCGGGAAGTCTCCATGGGGGAGGGAATGACTCCCATCATCCGCCTGGATGAAGACGTGCTGTTAAAGATGGATTATTGCATGCCCACCCTGTCCTTCAAGGACCGGGGCGCCGCCGTGCTGATCGCCCACTGTAAATCCATCGGTACGGACCGGGTGGTACAGGATTCCAGCGGCAACGCGGGAAATTCCGTCGCCGCCTACTGCGCCAGGGCCGGCATTGGCTGCGAAATCTTTGTCCCCGAGGGAACAAGCCCCAAAAAGATCGACATGATCCGCGCACACGGAGCCGTCTGCACCGTGGTTCCCGGCACCCGCGACCACTGCGCCGACGTCTGCCGTTCCAAGGTAGAGCTGGATGGGCTCTACTATGCAAACCATGTTTACAACCCCTTTTTCTATGAAGGGACAAAAACCTATATTTACGAAACCTTTGAACAGCTGGGACGGATCCCGTCAAACCTTGTCATCCCCGTCGGAAACGGCACCCTGTTCTTGGGCGCCGTCTTCGCCCTGGAGCATCTTCTTGAGAGCGGCGCTATCGACCGGATGCCCCGTATCATCGCCCTTCAAAGTGAAAACTGCGACCCGCTCCTTCAGGCAGGCATCCAGGGCAGCGAAGAGCCGGCCCCCGTCTCCCCCGCTCCTACCATCGCCGAAGGGATCGCCATCGGCCGTCCCATGCGCGGGAAAGAGATCCTGGCCCTTGCGAAGAAACATGACGTCCGCTTCGTCCATGCCCCTGAGGGCCAGATTCTGGCCGCCCGCGCGTGCCTGGCCCGCAAGGGTATTTACTGTGAACATACGACTGCCGCCAATTACGCGGCATATCTGGAATACTGCCGCCTGTACGGGAAAACCTCCGACTGCCTGATCACCATGTGCGGCGCCGGCTTGAAATCCGACCACTAAAAATCCGATGGAAATTTCGGTACGGCAAAAGGACGGGAAGCGGCATGGAAAGCCGCTTCCCGTCCCTCTTTTTCTTCAAAACCTTTTATTCCTCCGCAAAGGAATCCTTCCCTACGCCGCAGACAGGGCAGACCCAGTCCTCCGGCAGGTCTTCAAAAGCTGTCCCAGCAGGAATTCCGCTGTCAGGATCTCCCACCTCCGGGTCATACACATAGCCGCAGGGCTCACATACATACTTTTTCATGTCACATCATCCTTTCTGTTTTATATTTTTTTATATGTGGTATGGGCAAAAGAAAGCCCCTCCCATTCCAACCTTTCCCCTGCATAGGATAACTCCCATTCCGGATTTTTATCCAGATCCGGAAAAAAGGTGTCCGCCGAAAACTCCCGGTAAACCCTCGTCACATAGACCGTATCACAGAGGGAAAGGAACTGACGGTAAATGTCGCCGCCGCCGGCGATGAAAATCTGTTCCGGCTCATAGGCCTTTAATACAGCCAAAGCTTCCTCCCTGTCATGGGCGATCAGGGTACCCGCCCTGGTAAAAGCCGAATCCCTGGTCAGCACCATGTTCGTCCTGTTCTTTAAGGGTTTTCCGCCGGGAAAGCTGTCCAGGGTCTTCCGTCCCATGACCACCACGTTTCCCGTCGTCATTTCCCGAAAAAACTTCATATCCTCCGGAAGGTGCCAGAGAAGATCCCCGTCCTTCCCAATGGCCCAGTTCTCTGCGGCCGCGACAATCATCTGCATGGCATCCTCCTCAAACCGCCACCGGGATCCGCTCCGAAAAGGGATGATACCGGTAATTCTTCAGTGCAAAGCTGTCCACCGTAAACTGATAAAAATCCGTCACCGACCGGTCCATGACAAACTCCGGCGCCTCGTAGGGCTCCCTGGTGAGAAGCTCCTCCACCATGGGAACATGCCTGTCATAGATATGGGCATCGGCGATCACATGGACCAGTTCTCCTGCCTCAAAACCGGATACCTGGGCAAACATACAAAGAAGCACCGCATACTGCAGCACATTCCAGTTGTTGGCCGTCAGCATATCCTGGGAGCGCTGGTTCAAAAGCCCGTTGAGCCTGTTTCCCGACACATTAAAGGTCATGCTGTAGGCACAGGGATATAACATCATCTCATGGAGATCCTGATGATTATAAATATTCGTCAGGATCCGCCGGCTGGCCGGATTGTGCTTTAAATCATAGAGAACCCGGTCCACCTGGTCGAACATCCCTTCCCCATAAGAATGCTGCACTCCAAGCTGATAGCCGTAAGCCTTCCCTATGGTACCGTTCTCATCCGTCCAGGAATCCCATATGTGGCTCCCGAGATCCGCCACCCGATTGGACTTTTTCTGCCAAATCCAGAGAATCTCGCCGATGGCTCCTTTAAAAGCGCTCCTCCGGACCGTAATGACCGGAAATTCCTTCGACAAATCGTACCGGTTCACGACCCCGAATTTTTTCACCGTGTGGGCAGGCGTCCCGTCCTCCCACCTGGGCCGCACCTCCTGATCCGTATCCCAGACACCGTTTTCCAAAATATCCTTGCAGGTATCGATAAATACCTTATCCGCATAGCTCATGCTTCTTCCTCCTTTAAGCGGTACCGGCACGCGCCGCTTCGCGTCACCTGCCATATCGGCGGAAGGCATTCCCATAAATGCTTCGCATTTGCCTTCCTCCTCACAGCCGCCCGAAAAGTTCCGGGGGCACATAGGCCTCCACGGCAATGCCCTCTTCCTTATAGTCCTCGGAAAGAAGCTGCCCGTAAGTCCGGATAAGCTGAAGCTTCCCCGCCTCCGAATAGGGATACAGCCGTTCCAGATAAACCTTCTGTTCCGTTAGCTTCTTCACCAAAAGCCCTTTTAATTCCGAAAGCCCCTGCCCGGTCTTTGCAGAGATAAGCAGGGTTTCATCTGCCGCAAAATCCCGGAGGGTCGGGAGTGACGGGAACCGGTCCGCCTTATTGAATAAGGTGATCACCGGCTTTCCCATGGCGTCCAATTCCTTCAAGGTCTCATAGACCGTATGCATCTGAAGTTCCATGGACGGGCTCGAAGCATCCACCACATGGAGGATGAAATCCGCGTATTTTGCCTCTTCCAAAGTGCTTTTAAAAGCCTCCACCAGATGATGGGGGAGCTTCCGGATAAATCCTACCGTATCCGTCAGTAATATGGACTCTCCATCCGGCAGCGAAAGCTCCCTGGTGGTCGGATCCAGCGTCGCAAACAGCTTGTCCTCGGAGAGCACTCCGGCTCCGGTTAAGGCATTCAGTAAGGTGGATTTTCCCGCATTGGTATAGCCGACAATGGCCGCCACCGGCCTGTGGTTCCTCTCCCGACGTCTTCTGGTGACCTGTCTGTGCCGTTCCACCCTGGAAAGCTCTGCCTTGAGAACGGAGATCCGCTCGTGGATCCGCCGCCTGTCCACCTCCAGCTTCTTTTCTCCCGGTCCTCTGGTGCCGATGCCGCCGCCCAGCCTGGAAAGCGCACCGCCGAACCCGGTCAGCCTGGCCGCCCGGTAACGGAGCTGGGCCAGCTCCACCTGGAGCTTTCCTTCACTGGTGGATGCCCTGGCCGCAAAGATGTCCAGGATCACCATGGTCCGGTCCATGACCTTTACCCCAAGGGCCTGCTCAAGGTTTTTAAGCTGGGCCGGGGAAAGCTCGTCATCGCAGATCACTCCCGTGGCTTCCGTCTCTTCCGCCAATAAAGAAAGCTCCGAAAGCTTGCCGCTCCCCAGATAAGTGACCGGATGCGCCGCCTCCCGTCTCTGGATCAACGTCTCTATGGGAACGGCCCCGGCAGTCCTCGCAAGAAGTGAAAGCTCCCCCAGGGACTCTTCTATGCCCTGCCCGTTCCCGGAATCCACCCCTGCCAGAATGACCCGCTCCTCTTCGTTCTTAATTTCTATCATATCTCCTCATTCTATGCCGCCGGCTCTGTCGTTACCTCGATCTCCACCTCCGCGGGCTCTGTCACTTCCGCCTCCCCGGGATCAACCTCCAGATCCCTTGATTCCGAAAACTCTGTCCTGGTCACGAGAAACGCAATCTCATGCTCCAGGGTCTCGTCACTTCCGTAAGCGTCCCTGTAGGCGCGGAACTTTTCCAAAGCCGTCTCAAAGTCCAAAAGGTATTCGTAACTGGCCGCCTCCGCATAGAGAAGCTCCTTCCTGGCCGGCTCCTCCGCCGACGAAAGGGCTTCCTGAATCACAGAAAGGGCCTCCCCATACTGCTCCTGCTCCATCTGAACATGCGCCAGCTCCAGACAGGCTCTCCCGTAGCGGCTTCCGTCTGCTTCCCCGGCCCCTGCCTGGCGGATCACCTCCAAAAACTCCATGCCCGCCCGGGCCGCCCCATGCTCTTTCAGGCCCAGATAGATATCCTCGCAGTAATCCAGGTTATCTGCCGAGGCCGAAAGCGCCGTCCGAAAATCGGAGATGGCTCCATCCACATCATCAAGCTCCAAAAACGCCCTGCCCCGGAGCAGATAGTACTCTGCGTTCTCATTGTCCAGGGCAATCAACTGTCCGTAGTCCGAGACGGCGTCCGCATAATTTGCCGCCGCATCCTCCGCGTCCGCCGATTTTCCCCATGCAGTCTCGGCATCTGCCTTGTATCTCAGGATGTCTTCCCGGGCGACCGCTTCTCCGTCTTCCCCCAACACCGACAAGGCTTTGGAGAAATAGGAAACCGCCTGTGGATAATCCCCCTCTTTATACGAGACGATCCCAAGCGCCCGCTGCACCCGAAAATCCTCCGGAGCCTGCTCCCCGGCTCCCGCAAAGGCCTCCTTCGCTCCGGCCAGGTCTCCCGCGGCGAGGGCTTCCATCCCCCGTTCCATATAGTCTGCCGCCGCATCCTTTTTCCCGCAGCCGAAAACGAAACCCGAGAACAGGCAAAGGCCGAGAAGCAGCCAAATCTGCTTTCTTCTTTTTTTCATCATCTCTACCGTTCACATCCAAGATAAAAGAGTGCCACCGTACCGGGACCGGAGTGTGCGCCGATCACCGCTCCCACATGGCTGAAATAAAAAGTTTTAGGGCCAAACCGCTCTTCCACCAATTTCGCCACATACTTTGCATCTTCGATACAGTCTCCATGGCTGATAAAAATCTCATCATTTTCTTTTTCAAAGCCTTTTATGGTCTGGGCCATATTCTCCACCAGGGCCTGCAGAGATTTCTTTCTCCCCCGCACATTCCTGAGGGGAATCAGCCTGCCCTCATTGTCCACATGGAGCACCGGCTTCACATTGATCAGCGTTCCCAGGACTGCCGCGGTCTTGGATACCCGCCCTCCCCGATGGAGATGGTTCAGGTCGTCCACCGTAAACTGATGGCAGAGATTGAGCTTGTGATCCTCCAGCCATCTGACATTTTCCATAAGGCTCATCCCCTCCGCTTTCCGCTTCAGCGCGTAATGGACAAAAAGCCCCTGGCCCATGGAGGCGCAGAGAGAGTCCACCACCACGATCTTCCGGTCCGGGTAGGCCCCCGCAAGCTCCCCTGCCGCCAGCATCTCGTTCTGACAGCTTCCGCTGAGGCCGGAGGAGAAGCCGATAAACAAAATGTCAAGTCCCTCTTCCAAATGCTTTTTCATGGCTGCCGCCACATCCTCCGGGTTCACCGCCATGGTGGTGGGCATGCTCCCGTTTCTCATCTTATCATAGAATTCCCCGATGGGAAGCTTCTTATCCTCGCCGTAGACCACACCGTCCAGGTTGTAAAACAAATTCAGAACATCCAGATTCTTTTCCTTAATATATTCTTCCGGCAGATCACAGGAAGAATCTGTCATAATCACATAATCACTCATTGCCTTTCCCTCTCTCCTATCTCATCTCCGCCTGTGCGGCTGAACATTTTATCTGTCTCCGTCAGGAAGCAGCCATTTACAGCAGACGACAGGCAGATCATCACACTCCGGTACTCCCAAAGCCGCCGTTTCTCACACTCTCTGCGTCATCATCTTCCGTGATGCCAAATTCCACAAAGATTCCCTGGGCAAATCCGCTTCCCGCTTCTAAAGAAAGGGTCTTTCCCTCCCGGCTGTCGTTGGTCAGTTTGACAAAGATATGGCCCTCGTTATCGGAATCGTAGTAGTCGCTGTCCACAATCCCCACGGTATTGTTTAGCTGGAGCCGGTACTTAAAGCCAAGCCCGCTTCTGGGATAGATCTGCAAAACCCAGCCCGCTTCCATGGCCGCCCGGATGCCTGTGGGCACCTTCACCGACTCTCCCGGTGCAAGCCGGATAGCTACGGGAGTAATAAAATCATACCCGGCGGAGCCTGTCGTCGCACGTTTTGGCATGGACACCTGCTCCCAGGCTGTCTGGCAGGCCGCCTCGCTTCCCGCGCCGAATGTATCCAGAAAGTCCTTCTCAAACTGCTCCCGGCTCACCTTCTCAAATCTCGCAATTCGTCTCATCGCCTTTCCTCCTACCGAATCAGTATACCATAAGGATTTCGGGATGGAAAGAGTATAAATCGCTCTTTTCACGCCTTTTATGTGTGGAAATGTCCCAGAGCGTGTTCCCAGTCAGACACGTTCGGTTTCAGAGATTTCACTGCGCCGCCTATTGCAGGCAATTTCACCTCCATCAAACCAGGTCGGCTGAAATTGCCTGCGCTATGCTCGTGAAATCCCCGAAACCTTCCTATCGACTGCCGGGGAACACGGTCTGGGACTTCCCGGCGGATCCCAGATCAGAAAAAGGCTCTCTTTCCTCACGCCCGGCCCGCTGTCGCAGGTATACGTTCGCATCTTTGAAAAAGCTGGCGATAATCAGCACGATGATTATCCCGATGGGAAAGGCGGCAATGATGCTGACAGACTGCAGGTTGCTCATGGAGCTTTCCGAAAACACAAGCGCAATTGGGAATGTGATCAACAGCAGGCACCAGGCAAGCTGGACTGCCCGGTGGGGCGTCTGTCCTTCCTTCAGCTCCCGGTAGCTGTAACAGGAAGCGATCAGGGCGATGGAGTCAAAGGAAGTGGCATAAAAGGCGATCATCGTAACCAGGACCAGCACCAGCACAAACCAGGCGTGTGGCATCGTCTGGATGATGGAAATAATCAGCCCGTACAGATCGCCGCTTTCCTGATACCGGGCAATAAAATCGATTCCCTCCAAAACCTGTTTCCCCAGTGAGTAATTCCCCAGGACGACAAAGCTGATAATGGTTGAACCTACGCCAAACACGTAACCGCCTAAAATCGTCTGGCGGACGGTTCTCCCCCTGGAAATACTTCCGATAAAAAAAGGAGCGGCGACACACCAAACCATCCAGTAGGACCAATAGAAGATTGTCCAGTTCTGGGGGAAGGAAGTGGCGCGTTCCGGGTCTGTAAAGGTAGAAAGCTCAAAAAAATTCTGGATCATCCTCCCAAGAGAGGAAAAACCGGTCTCTATGATATACCTGGCCTCCCCGCCAAACAGCAATACATATGCCAGCAGTCCAAAGAACAGGTAGATACAGGATTTTGCCAAAAAGCTGATTCCCTTAAATCCGTGCAGCAGCGAATAAGTGTACACCGCGCAGGTCACCAGAAGGATCGCCACCGTGATGATCCTTCTGTCCATTTGAATATGAAAAAGTTCTTCCAGGATGCCGGCCATCAGCGGAGTCGCCACTGCGAAAGTCGTCGCAGTCCCTGCCAGAAGGGCAAAAACCGCCAGCAGATCGATCAGACGGCCGGGCACACCGTCCGTATGCTTTCCGAGGAGCGGCCGGCACGCCTCAGAATACTTCTGCCTGCTTCTTTTCCTGACGTGGAGCATAAATCCAAAAGCTACCGCCAGCATCAGATAGAACCCCCAGGGAATCAAACTCCAATGGAACACCGGGTAGACACCGGCCCAATCCTGTATGCTGCCCAGCGCCTCAATATGGGGATCCGCGGCATACATCACCCATTCGGAAAAAGAATAAAACAAAATGTCTGCCGCCAGTCCCGCCGTGAACATCATCGAACCCCAGGCGAAAAACGAAAATTTCGGTTTCTCTTCCGGATCCCCCAGAACAATATTTCCGTATTTTGAGACGGCCACAAACAGGGAGACCAAAAACACCCCCAGTCCGACAGCCAGATAAAAAACCCCGAGGGTATCTCCGAACAGCGAACGCACCGCACTCAATGCCTCACGGGAGCCGGAGGGAAAACATGCAAACAACACGCTGAGCGCCACAACTGTCGTGAGAGGGACCAGAAAAACGGCCCAATCGATCTTCTTCCCGTTGTCATTTCCTGCCGCTTTGTTTCGTTTCATAGAAGGTTTTCCTCCTCATGCAGATATTTCTCATAGCTGTGGTCCAGGGCCGCCAGTTCGTCCAGGCTGTCCACCTCTAAAATATCGCCCTGTTTTGTTTTAAATATCCCCAGCCGGTACTCGTCCGGATAACAAAACAGAGCGATGTCATCCCAGTAAAGCTGCCGGTTCTGTTTTTGCTCAAATTCGATCTCCAGATGCTTTCTGAGCCGCCTGCCGTCTTCTTTATTCCAGCGGGAAACGCTAAACAGCTGCCACCCCCTCTCTCCTCCGGTTCTGCTGCACGAGGTAATGATGTCCCCCTGTACCGTCAACAGCCATTCGTCCGTATGGGTATCTGTCCAGGCGGCGAGATAGCCGGAGCGGTCAAATTCCGAAGACAGAACCTGTGGGCGGCCGACGATCTGATCTCCGTCCAGAATGATCACATCCTCCAAATACTCTCTGGCGACATAGAGAGAAGAAATGTTGTTGCATTCTGCATAATAGGGATTTTCGATCAGCTTTACGCCTGAATATTCCCGCTCAAGCACCGCAAACTGTTCTTTCAAATACCCCACAACAATGTAAATTTCAAAGATCCCGTTTTCTTTAAGCCCCTGAATGATCGTATCGATCATCCTGACGCCATGGACCCTGACCAACGGCTTGGGGATCTCATATGTAACCGGATGCATCCTGGTCCCCTTTCCCGCCGCAACAATAATGGCCCTTGCCACCTGACTCATTTTTCTTCTGCCTCCCATCCAAGCGCCCCCGCCGCGATGCCGTAGTAATCTTTTGCGTAACGATACTGCCTGAGAGAATACTCTCCGAATTCGACTCCCAAATTCCGTTTATACTCACACCAGTTGCTCCAGAGCAGGCCGCAGACCGCAATATAACAGTAAATTTTGATCCGTATCCCGTCCGGGCACCCTTCTGTGAAGTACTGACCCATGAGCCCATCGATCTGCTCCCTGTCATACATGGAGTAAATGCAGAACATCGCAATATCCACATGGGGATCCTGCATCGCCGCGTATTCCCAGTCAATGAGGCGGATTTCTTCTTCCCCTTCCTCATTCTTAAAGAGAAGAAAATTGTCCGGCACTGCGTCAATATGGGTCAATACCTTTTCTTTTGCCCACTGCCCGATAAAGGGACGCAGGCGGAGCACATTCTCTTTTGTCTGCGGATAATCTTCATAGGCGGAGGGACATCCTCCCCAGAGCGCTTCGTAAAAATCGATATGGCCGAAAAGATCAAACTCGTGGCCGACCTTCAAGGCCAGTTCATGAAACCGGCGCAGTTTTTTCATACAGGCAGCCGTCTCCTCCGGGTTTGCGGGATCGCAGGTCCTGGCCCCGTCTATAAAACGCGTAATTTTGTATCCGTTATCGGGATTGATCAAGATGACATCCTCGCAGATGTTTCTCCCCTGGAGCTCCCTGTATACCGCAGCCTCTTCAGAGCGGTTGATGAGTCTCTCTGTCCCCTCCCCGGGAATTCGCATGATATATCCGCTCCCCCGGCAGGAAAAGAGGAACGATCGGTTTGTCATCCCTTTTTTCAGGGCCGAGAGGTCCGTGATCTCACTCATAGAAACGTCAAGCACATCCGCAATCGCCTGCAGCTTATCTGACTGCAGTTGGCCGGAACAATCGTCCAGCTCTCTGAGCTGCTCATAGGTATTGATCTCCGCCACCTGCTCCTTGCGCACCATCCGCGCCCTGACAGCCATCTTCCCCCCGTCATAAAGAGCCGCCTCCCAGAACAGTCGGTCCCCGTGCCTTGTGCCGCAAAGAATCTCCATCTGCTTTTTGAGACGCTCTGCATCCTCCTTCAAAAGATAGGAGATTCCCACCATAGCGTTTCCGTCCACATCTTCCCGGACAGCCACCAGCTCCATGTTGCGGTTCACACGGACCATACTGCCATTCTCTTTCCGGTCGCTCACCATATACCAGGAGTATAATTCGCACTTGCGGAAAGGGTTCTCCTCACACCAGACATCACAGGGGATAAGATAAGAGTCCGCCAAATACTTCTCCGCCCTTTTCAGCGAATGGAGATTGTTTTTGGCCCCATAATCCGGATTGACAACCAGGCGAACCCCAAAGCGGTCGATCAGGTAATCAAACCGCTCCTTCATATATCCGACCACCACATAAATCTCCCGGACGCCGGCCTCATGAAGCTGCCTGATGATCCGCTCAATGAGCAGCTCTCCCTTTACCTCCAAAAAGGCTTTGGGGATTTCCATATTGATCGGTACCATGCGCATCCCGAAACCGGCAGCCAGAATCACTGCGTTTTTTGGCTTCTTTTCAGAGATTTCACGATGTGCCTGTTCTGTCAGCCGAAAATTTCCGTCCAGATATCCATATTCCTTCAGGTTTTTTAAACACCGGTTTGCCATTCCCAGAGAAACTCCGCAGGCCTCCGCCAGTGTGCGCTGATTCACATAGGGCGTCTCCCATAATTTGCATAAAATATCGCATTCTCGAATGTTCATATTATGATAATCTCCATTTTTCGTGAACAAGCAGTTATAAATCCGCCTCCCTGCAAACTATAACAGACGACATAAATCTTTTTTTTATGGAGTCTGCTGTGCCGGTTTTTACTGCATGTAAGTGCAGAATCTGCCTTACAAAAATCGTGCACATCCCCATAGGGCTTATAGTAAACGGCAAATACTTTTGGCGTTTACTATAAGCATATTACTTTTTGCCACAAATATCAATGTTTTCTACAAATCAAGAAAATTCAGACAGGCGCCGCCGGCTTCCTGCCGTACCGTCTGGCAAGCCGGCGCTTGATATACTGGCATCCCACCTCGCCGCTGTGTCCCAGATTGTAAAAATGCTGCTGCTTTAAAGCAATAATCCGCTCCCGGTACTCCTCCTGATTCGCAAGCAGTTCTTCCACGACGGGAGCCAGGTGCCTCACCTGGGCTTTTTCCACCTGGCGCCCCACCTTGGAGCGGGCCGTAATATCAAAAGGAACCAGCGGTATCTTCTGATAGTCCTCGTTGATCACTTTTAGCTTCGTGTTAATAAAAAGGGAGGGCTTATCTGTCGTAAACGAAAACTCATAGGCAATGCCGCTCCAGTCCGTGATAACCAGATCGGCCGTATAGACCGTCACATTGGAAGAAAAGTCTGTCTCGATCACAAAATCGTCCGACATCCTGTCCCGGTAACGTTCCATAATGGCTTTCATCTGCATGGGGAAACGGCGCACATACTGGGGGTGCGGGCGGATAATGATGCGGTACCCCCTGCCGTATAAGGCTTCGACCAGATCATCCAGGCAGGAGTCCATAATATTGTCATACTGCCAGGACGGCGCGATCAAAATCGTCTTCATCTTGTTTTCCACCGGATCCATCGCTTCATAGGCGGCGATCATATCGTCGATCAATCCGTAGCCGCATTCGACGATGCGCTTTCTCTTCGTATGGCGCAGCTTCTCAATGGCGCGGGCCTCGACCGCCTGCTCCCTGCTGACTACAAACAGCGTATCATAGGCATCAAGAGCCCCGGTCCGGTAAGCCAGATTGTCACTGGAGCAGCCATGATCCATGAAAATGTACTCTACGTTTTTCCGAACCCTGGACCGTTTGATATGGTATTTCTCCAGATCCGGCGTTGTCATAATCACAATGTCCGCCTCCAGCTTCATCATCAGCGGAATCAGGCGGGTCTCGTCCACATAATAAGGGCGGATCCTCGGTTCATTTTTCTGAAAAACCGCATCGTCCGGATCACTGGTCACATAGTGAATCGTCAGGTCCGTATCCCGAAGGAGTGCCTCGATCAATTTCCGGAAATATTTATAGAATCCGCTTCCCTCAGAATAAAACATGACCTTCATATTTTTTGCGTTCTCCGGCGCAAAAAATTGTTTATAGTATTTCTTCGCCAGAACGGCATTCTTTTTCTTCCTGGCCTGCTCCTCAGCGACGGACTGTTTCATCTCCCTCAGAACCTTATAATCAATGTATTTCTGAGGGGGGTAAACCACATTTACCAAATAGGTCACTCCTATGGAAAAGAGGTTGCCAAAAGTCCAGTAGAGCCCCACTGCCGCCGGGACGATAAAGGCAAAGAAGCCGGAAAACCCAATCATAAAAACCGTCATTCCCCACCGGGAAAGCTTATTCTGCTCAATCTGCAAAACATTGATCTTATTCTGGATCAGGCACATAAGAAAGGCGGACGCCCCTGCCAAAACCGGGACGAGAAGCAGTCCGTTTACCAGGGCAGGGTCTGGAGTCTTTGTGAGGTCAAGTCCGAAAAAATCCAGGCGCATGCCCTGAATGGCGGCAACCGCCTCTTTAGCCCCGGGGAGTGAGAGGAACGCATCCGGCATGCTCCGCACCTGTTCCACTGCCGCAAGCTGGGCTGTCGTCCCCAAATGTCCCACCGTGGTCGACAATAGCTCCGCCGTCTTCTCCACGAAGGCCCCCTGAAGCTCTGACGGCAGATGCAGGATATGCTTTAACGGTTTATAAACAACATCAAGCAGGCCGAAGATAATCGGGAGCTGGAGTAAAAGCGGCCAGACACCCGCCATGGGACTGTAATGTTCCTTCTTATAAAGCGCCGACTGTGCATCGATAAACGCATCCTTGTCATCCACATACTGATAACGCAGGGCATCTAACTGCGGTTTCATCCGAACCATCTTGATGGAATTTTTCTGCACCAGCAAAGAGATCGGAAACATGACAGCCTTCGTCAGCAATGTAAACAAAATAAGCGCCAGGCCGTAATGGCGAAATACCTGATAGCATGCCCACATCAGCCAGCCCAGCGGCACACCCACAACGGTGTTAATTAGCTCCATATCTAATTCCTCTGCAATCTGTAAAATTCAGGAAAATAAACGCATATTCCCCTGGCCAAAATGTCTTCCCGGCGGACAAAGGGCTCCTCCCAGGTGCGGGAATCCCCGGACTCCCGCCGGTTATCCCCCAAAACGATGTAGCGATCCTCCGGCACAAGGGTCTCCGGGTAAGTATCGTCGGAATATTCCTCCACATACGCTTCTTCTAAAAGCTTTCCGTCGATATACACCCTGCCGCCGCAAAGGGCAAAGGTCTGACCCGGAACGGCAATGATCCGCTTGACCAGCCACTTCCTCTCCCCGATTTCCGGGTGATGGAAAAAAACGACGTCCCCCGGCTGGGGGTTTTCCCTGCCATAAGCCAGCCGGTTTCCCAGAACCATGGATCCGGAAGGGATAGCCGGCTCCATGGAACCGGAGGGCACATAGGCATTCAAGAGAAAAAAACAGTTTAAACATGCCGCCAAAAGAATGGCCGCCGCCGGAATCAGCAGGCGTCGTCCGCGCTTCACCTTCCGGGGGCCGTGCAGATGTGCAGCGCCCTCTTCAGCTCCTCCACGTTTCTCCGTTCCTCCGCCAACAGGCGCTTAAGCTCTCTGTTTTCCGCCGCAAGCCCTCCCTCTCCTCCGGCTTCGTCGTAAGGATCCGGCCTGGCCGCCTTGGAGGCAAAGACAGGTTCCCGGCCGGCAGAAAAGGCCGTGCCCGCCGCCTCCCTGGCGAAAGCAGCCGCCGGAGACTCTCCTGCATAAGCAGCCGCGGCAGAAGGCTCTCCTGCATAGACAGACGCGGCAGAAGGCTCTCCTGCAGGGGAAACCGCCGCCGGAGCGGACGTCTCTGCAAAGCTTCCGATCTCATAGTCGCCAAGGCCCATATCGTCGTCATCCGTATCGTCCTCATAGTAGACCGCGGTATCCTTCTTTTTTCCAAAACGGGAGAATTTCCTCCTGAGCCTGCGGAAATAGAAACTGAACGCGGCGCCGGCGGCAATCGCCACACCGGCGATAATCTGAATAATGTAAGTCATGGCCGAGGGATCGATATAGGCCAGTGCGGTCACCGAAAAAAGCAGGGAAGCACAAACAAAAAAATACAGGAAGGAAAATACTTTCCTAATCATAAACATCTCCTTATCAAAAATCACCACTGTCTATAAGCTCTGCTATATTCCTTTATACTGCATCGTGATCTCTCCGATCACTTTCCAATTGGAAAAATCATTGGCATCGCCCCTGATCTGGAAGGTATACATCTTGTCGGCTCCTTTTCCTTCTGTCCGCATCCACAGAATTCTGGTCATCTGCTCTGTTTCTCCGATGGATTCAATGGTCCGGCCATAGTCGCCCTCCAGTCCAAAATAGCCGGCAATGGAGGCCCGGAGATTGTCCTGGCACACCTGCTTGTCGGAAATTTTCATGGGGTCCTTTGTTTCCTTTCCCGCAGGCTTGATCATCAGGGTGCTCACCCGGCTCTCGCTGATGCCGCTCAGGTCTCCCGTCGATTTCGGCGGACGCCCATGGTCCGCGGTAATGATGATCGTGGTGTCATCATAAAGCCCCTTTTCCTTCAGATCTTCCATATACCGAAAGATCATCCTGAAGTTCCCTACAATCTGTTCGTCCCTGGTAGAATCGGCCGGCTCCGCATCCGCGTTCATGGTAAACGGGTCGTGGGCGCCATTCAGATGATAAAAGATAAAAGAGCCTTTCCCCTCTGTATCAACAGTCAGTCCCTTATCCCGGTATCCGCGCCAGAACACGGCATCGTCTACTGTGAAAAGCTCATTCTCGCCATCCTCTTTCTCTGCCACCACAATATCGTTCAAATCGGAAGTTCCGATCTGAAAATAGGGCTTCATCGCCTCGGGCGCATAGCGGTAAAACGACAGATCCAGCATGTTTACAAGCAGCGGAACCCGCCTGATCTTTTTTTTGCCGATATCACGGACATTGTCCACAAAATCACTCACATCCCGGGGCTGTCCGAAAACGTAGCCGCAGTCGGTATACACTTTTGTCTGATAGCCTGCTTCGTGGATATCCGGCAGCAGGGGATACACCTGCTCCGTCCATGCCCTGTGGAAATAATCCTCCCAGGGAACGGCATAATCATGCTGAACGCCCGTCAGCAGATATGTAATCGACGGCCTGGTGTTTGCATAGCTTCCGGTAAAGTCATGGTAATAGGTAAAACCGTGAAGTCCCTCCTCCAGTTCCGGGTACTTCTCCAATGCCGCATCCATATATTGGTTGTCCAAACGGTCTAACAGGAATACGATCACGTTTTTCTCTCCTGCCACCTCATAAATCCCGTCTTTGGTAAGTCCCTGTTCCTCCTGTCCTGCCTCCCACAGCCGGTTGGAGCCCTTCCCCGCCGCCACAGATATGAGCGCAATGACCTGGGCGCCGACCATGATCACACAGACCAGCTTCAGCCCCTTCGTCCATATCCTGCGGCTGAGATACAGCAAAAAAAATACGGCGGCAAAGACAAACAGCCAGACTGCACAATTGATCAGCATGGGCACTTTGTACTGCTGCCATTTGACCGCATCCCCTGTCAATGCCCCGTGGTAGGTGTTCCAGAAATTCCCCTGCAGATATCCCGCCAATGTCCCTGCGAAAAGAAAGCTGACCGCCAGATTAAATATTTTTCCGCGCAGGAGAAATAAAATCCCCAGAAGCGCCGCAAAAACCAATATCCCGACAGGAATCATGACTTTCAGCAAAACAGAAAAAGAAAATGACATCTCCTGAGCATTCTGAGCGTAAATCTCACAGGGTCCAAAAATAAAAAAAGTAAACGCATAAGCCAAAGCGCACAGCGCCGCCAGCGGCAGGCGTATCTTCCAGGAACGTTTATCCTGCCATAAAAGCTTCAGCTTTTCTCTTCCACCATTCATCAAACTCCTCAATCCTCCAAGCCTGCAAAAAGGAATGTTTTTAAAATATTCCTCCCATGGTACTCTGTCATAATCTTTCGACCATTCATGCCATATATTTTATAGATCACCGCTCATTTACAATCAAAAATAATACCACAAAAATGGCTTTGTTTCAATCCTTTTAAAGAAAAACCATTCTTTCTCAAATGTAAAACAAAAGCCTGATTCCGTCCCGCCTCCCTCCTTGATATTCCCCCGGATTTGGAATATAATAAATTCCATAGAGCCGGACAAAGGAGGAAAACAGCCATGACCATCATAATGAGCGCGTTATTATCACTCTGCGCTTTTGCTTCCTGCTTTTCTGCCCTTGCCTGGATCCATTTCAAGCTTCCAAACGCGATCCGTCTTTCTCTCCTGACCTGCGTTTTTTCCATGGCCTTTCATATCTTAAGCGCCTACTTTTGGAACGGACTGGACATAACCCCGGCAGTTTTTCTCTTCTGCCTGCCGGTGCTCTTATTTTACCCGCAGTTTCCCATTCCGGATACCATTGCAGTGGTTTCCATTGCCTGCGCCTGCTATGGCGCGCTTTCCGCGATGACTGCCGTTTTCTTTTCCCTGGAAGAGATCTCCCTGTTTTTCCGCTGCGCCCTGGCTGCTCTCGGCCTCGTCAGCTTCTCTTTCCTGATCCGGCAGATGTATCCTCTGTTTCCCGGCACGGACTGGAAACGCTGTCTTCTGGAACCTGAAGGGAACGGACATGCCCTGCCCCTTTCCGGCTTCTGTGCCGGACTTTTGCTCTTCGCTTTCTGCCTGAGCCTGCCGGTCCTCTTTCCCGGATTTTTGGCGGCGTTTCTTCCTCTGGAGCTTTTCGCTTTTATATCCGGCCTTTCCTTTTTTAATCTGTTTCTCTCCCACCGGCAGGAAAACCAGTCGCTGCTCTTCGAAAAGCAATACCGGGAGGAAATGCAGACCTTTATGAGCGTGATCCGTTCCCAGCGCCACGATTACAATTTCCATGTGCAGACCATTTACGGTCTGATCGGGCGGAAGGATTATGAAGCCTGTGAGGCTTATCTCAAAGAACTTCTGGCAGACTCCATCGCCATGAACCGCCTGCTGCCCCTCTCCGACCCTGCCGTCAGCGCCCTGATCCTTTCCTTTCAGACCCAGGCCGCCCAGATGGGAACCCGGCTCGAGATTTCCATTGAAAACGATCTGTCCCAGATCACAACCAATGTATATGAAACCAATAAGATCATCGGAAATCTTCTGCAAAACGCCCTGGACGAAACGGAGCTTCTTTCCGACAGATCTTACGGGATCCGGCTGTCCATCTTAAAACGTGGAGAATTCGCTGTGATCCACGTCTCCAACCGGGCACGCAGCGAAAGCCCCATGGCCGGCTATCAGGAAGGACGCTCCTCTAAAAAAGGGCATGAAGGCATCGGCGTCGCTTCGATCCGCCATCTGGCTCTTTGCCACGGCGGCACAGTCTATTCCCGCATGGAACAGGATATCATCCACTTTGTAGCAAAAATCCCGTTAAATCTGGCAAAGGAGAGTGCATCATGAGTAAAGAACGGATCCTTCTCATCGACGACCAGCCCTCTGCGGCGGAAGCCTCCCTTCTCGCCCTTTCCCATTTTGTTCCCAGAGAACAGATCCTTTACGTTTCTTCTGCCGCCAAAGCCATGGACGCGCTGAATACCCGGACCTTCTCCCTGGCGTTTCTGGATATTGACATGCCCGATACCAGCGGCTTTTCCCTGGCGGGTTATCTGGAAGAACACCACAAGGGGCTCCCTTACGTATTTTTGACCGGCTATGCTGATTTTGCCGCCAAAACCTACGATTACGAGCCCCTTGATTTTCTTACAAAACCCATTGATATCGTCCGCCTGCAAAAAACCTTTGACCGCTTTCACAGACAGCCTAAAAACCTTCCCGCCATGGAAAAAGTAGCAGTCCATACAAAACAGGACTATATCTTCATCGACCCCCGGGATATTTTATATATCTCCCGGGAAAAACGAAAAAATCTGATCTTCTGCAGGAACGGACTTGTCCACCCCGTCGTCTCATCCTTGGACGAGCTGGAGCTTGTTTTCGAAGATTACGGTTTTTTCCGCTGCCATCAGTCTTATCTGATCCCTCTGGAAGGGATCACCGCCCTGCGGGCCAGTTCTTTCGGACAGACCTACGAGGCCGTGATCGGTGAAACCCATGTGATCCCCGTCAGCCGCAGCCGTTTTGCACGCCTCCGGGAAGAGCTGTCCCGCCGCGGAATCCGGTTTCTGTAGGCAGAAAGATATTCTTCGTCCGGGATCCCAAGCACCCTTTCGATGTCCAGCCGGCGGACCAAAACCCGTGCACTGCATCATTTACCCGCAGCATGATCTGAACTCCTGTTATTTTTCTTTATAATAGAGCATGCAGTGGCAATAACCTTCAAACTCCGGATCCGCGATCTGATCTTTAAATTCCTGGCACATGCATTTGTACTCTTCTCTGATCTCCGTCCTGCAGGGGCAATAGCCCCCCCTGGCCGCCAGACCTTCCCGCACCGTCCGCACAACCTCCACATTCTCATTTAACCGTATCTTTCCCATAAGCTTCCTCCTAAAAACCTGCTGTTCCCCTCTTATTCATACATCATCCGCGCCAGATTCTCATTGATCCCGGAGCGCTCCATGCCGCCTTCGCTTCGATGTACCTGCTCCCCATTTCTGAAATATAAAAATGTGGGAATCCCCGAAATATCAAACCTCTTCGTAAACTCCGGATAAGCCGTCGTGTTGACCTTAATAAAACGGATCAGCCCCATGTCGTCGGCCGCCTCCCTGAAAAAAGGAGCCGTGTATGCGCAGGCGCCGCAATGATCTCCGTAAAAATCCACCGCTGCATATTCCGTTTTGATCAGCTCGTCAAAAGTTTCCGCCGTTGCTTCTATTACCGCCATATCTAATCCTCCAGCTTTTTCTGCGCTTCCTCGCTTTTCCCGTAAAACACATGCTCCTGATAGCGTACTTCCAGATACATGGAAAATTCCGACCGCCTTTTTGATTCCTCCGGACCAAGTCCCCTTGCAGCCCCGGCCTCGATGATCTCTTTCTCATAGTCCTCTTTTGTCAGAACATAGCCGTCCTGCCTGCACAGATATTCCAGCAGAAGAAAAGGCACAAACCGTTCCGCCTGCTCTTTGGCCGCTTTCTCAATGGCCTGCTCGTCAGTCAGGATCTCAAAGCCTTCCGAAGGAATCCGGAGATCATAACCAGAAGCCAACATTCCCTCAAAAAAAGCCCTGCCCCGTGTGAGACTCCACTCCCGTTTTTCCTCCTCGTCCACGAAGATCTCGCTCCGTTCCATCATTTCTGTGAGCCAGTAGCGGATGATTCCGTATCCTGCCTTCATACGCCGCTCTTCCCTGTGCTGCTCCCGGTACCAGCAGTAATAATCCTCCACCGTAAAAACACCCGGAATCTCCAGTTTTTTCACCAGCTCATCGCCCACCGGCAGTGTTACCCGCCGCATAACTCCGGCGATCTCCAGCTTTACCGGACGCATCTGCTTCCCCACGAAGGTCTCCAGTACATCTCCACATTTTTTCCCCAGTACGGCTCCTTCCGCCGCTTCCGCTCCCGGCAGCGCTCTTCCCGGATAGAGAAAGAGCACTCTGTCCTTTAACAGTTCATCTGATCCCGCCAGACAGATACAGCGTAGTGAATCGCCGGCACGCACCTGATCCGCAGCCCATTCCTCAGACGCATAATCCCCAGACAAAGCCTTTAACTCCGCTTCGATCTCTTCATCTGAGATCTTCCATTTCGTAAGCTCCTCCGGAATCTCCAGAGTCCTGTAATCAAAACATGAAACTACTCCTGATTTCAAAATGTCCCTCCCGCCTTCGCACCGGACAGTGCTTCTTTTGCAAAGATCCGGTAATATTCATTTTTCTCTAACAGTTCCTCCGGCGTACCGGAGGCTTCGATCTGCCCCCCGTTCATGACGATCACCTGATCCGCAAACCTGGTCGCCGAATAATTGTGGGCAATCAGAACAGTCGTCCTCCCCTTCATCAGATTCTGAAGAGCCAGACTCACCTGCCTTTCACTCTTTACGTCCAGATTGCTGGTGGCCTCATCTAAAAGCAGGTAATCGGGATTGCGCATCATAGCTCTTGCAATGGCGATACACTGCTGCTGTCCGCCGGAGAAATTGGAGCCGCCCGGTCCCACCTGTGCGTCAAAGCCGCCCGGCGTTTCCATGACAAAATCATAGATCCCCGCCATCTTTGCCACCTGATGAAGCTCTTCCTCCGAAACCGGCCGTTCTACGCCGTATAAAATATTCTCCCGGATCGTCCCGGAAAGAAGCGGCTTATCCTGGGCCACAATGGCAAAGCTCTTCCGCCAGGACGACAGGCTGAACTCCCCGATATCAGTCTCTCCGAAACAGATCCCCCCGCCGCCCGGCTCATACATCCGTTCCAGAAGCTTGAACAAGGTCGTCTTTCCCGCACCGTTTGTTCCCACAATGGCAGTCACCCTCCCTTTTGGGATCGTACAGACAAGATCTTTAAGGACCGGACAGGTCTCATAAGCAAAATCCAGGTGCTTAATGTTCAGATCCTCATCCTTCACGTCCATTTCATAACCTGCGTCAGACTCCTCCTCCGCCTCCAGCACCAGACCGATCTTCTGCATCACTCCTGTATTCTGGGCAAAACTGCCCAATGTGGCGAATACCGCCACCACCCGCGTCGCTCCCAGGGCGCTCAGCGAATAGAAACCGATCAGGATACCGGTGGTGATCCTGCCCTCCGCCACCAGCTTTCCGCCCAGTACGAACGAGATCACAATGCTGATGCAGCCGATGATCTCCATTCCGGCGAGCTGAACCATGGAAACCAGACTCAGCCTGATATCCGCGCCGCACTGCTTTCTGAAAAGATCATTCCCCCGTTTCTCCTCCTCGTCCATCATGCGGAAAGAACGGATCAGCTTAAGGCCGCGGACGCGCTCCGCCAGATACCCCATGGTATCAGCCAGCCGGTTCCTGCATTCTGCCCCCGCCCGGTAAGAAAGCGCCCCGTAAACGGCGCCGATCCCCAGGGTCAGCGGAATGATCAGAAGCGAAGCCGCCGCCATGGCAGACTGAAACGTAAACATTCTGTGATATGCCACGATCCCCGCATACACAGCCGTAAACAGATCGATCATCAGCTGAAAATAATTACTGGCGCTGTCCGCATCACTGGTCACACGGGTCACCAGCCCGTTTCCGCTGTCGGAATCATAATATCTGGTGGGAAGCCGCATCATCTTATTCCACAGCTTCAGCCGGACGCTCAGATTGATCTTCTGATATGCCAGTCCGGATATGTAATTGAACGCGACCGAAACAATGCAGGAGAGCAGGAGAAATTCAATATACCGCACCAGTTCGTCGGTGCGGACGCTCCCCTGGCTTCCGTCGATAATGGAGGCAGTCAGCGTCAGAGTCTCCACCTCCAGATGAGACCGGACCACCGAAACAGCTACCACCAGAAACAGAAGCCCCCAGGGCAGCCTGATCCCTTTAAATACCTTTGTATACCGTTTAAATGCTTTGATCATTGGACGTCCACCTCCCCTTCACAGGCAGAAAGGAGTTCCTGAAAATGTTCACAGCCCGCTTTCAGCTCTTCATAAGTCCCGCAGCCCAAAACCGCGCCGCCAGAAAGAAGCACCACCTGATCCGCCCGCTTCATAAGCTCCGGATCATGAGTCACGATCACCTTTGTTTTACCGGGGAACAGGCCGAACACCGCATCCTGTACCTCTTTGGCCGCCACCGCGTCCAATGCCGAGGTAGGCTCATCTAAAAGAAGCACCTCAGCATTCCGCAGAAATTCCCTGGTCAGCACCAAACGCTGTCTCTGCCCGCCGGACATGGAAACGCCGCCGGCCGAAACCATCGTGTCAAGCCCCCGCTCCCACCGCTTCATAACTTCCAAAAATCCGGATTCAGACGCCGCCGCCAGGATCTCCTCATCCGATACAGATCGGCGGATCCCGTAAGTCAGCGCTTCCCTGAGGGTTCCGCTGAAGATCTCCGCCCCCTGCTGCACATATCCAAACCGCTCCCGCAGTTCCTTTAAAGAAAGCTTTCTCACATCTGCGCCGCCCAGTATCACCCGCCCGCCGCCGGCCTCATAAAATCGCTCGATCAAATTTAAGGAGGTAGTCTTTCCGCTGCCGCAGAGCCCGACAATGGCCGTCGCCTTTCCGTCAGGAATCGTAAAGGAAGCCTCTCTGAGCGCAGGCTTGTCTCCGTAGGAAAAGGAAACCTCTTCAAAGGTAATCCCTTTGTGTTCCGGCTTTTCCGTTCCCGTCTCCCCTTCCTCCTCCTTTGGCGCCATCAGCATATGAGCTGCTCTGGATAAGCTTCCCTGGACGGTCTTCATTCCGGTCCAGTAGCCGATCAGCGCCGTAAAGGTATTGGATAATGTGGCCGAGAACATGAAGAACGATACCCACTGCTGCATGGTAATGGCTCCCCGCTGCAAAAGCACCACGCCGAATACCATGACGATCATATTCTGGGCCAGTCCGATCATGGTGGACACCGCCGTATCCAGACACTCCAGCTTTTTCACCCGCATATTGGCGTCAAAGAGTTTTTTCGCAGCCTCCTCACCGTTTTTCAATTCCTGCGCTTCATTTGTATACGTTTTGATCAGGCTCAAGCCCCGGACCCGCTCCGCCAGATAGGCCGTCAGGCCGCCGATCTCCCGGTACACGCCAGCCTGCGTCCGGAATTTCCGTCTTCCAAGGTACACCATATAGACAAACTTGAGCGGAAGCAGCATGAAGATCGACACCATCAGCCATATGTTATAAGAAGAGATCATCTGCAGAGCCCGCACCGTATAATACACATCGGGAATAAACGCCACGATATAACGGACCAGATCCTTCATGGATTCCGACGCATCGTTGGTGATCGTGCTCATCAGCTCCGACGGATCATGGCTGTCATAATAATCCATGCGGATATGCAGCATCCTCTTCCACAGAGCTTTTCTCGCATTGCGGACGCCCAAATGCTGGGCCGGACACCGAAGAGCCGTGTCGGCACACAGGACAATGGTAAAGAACACATAAAAGCAGATGGCATCCATCAACACCTGATTATCCAGGCTCCCGCTCAAAAGTCCCGCCGTGGTGGACGGCAGATGAAGCATCACCTCGTTGTAAAGCATGCTGCAGATAAATGCCACGGCAATCCACAGCCAGGGAAGCCTGACGGTTTTCAGATAATATCCGAATTCCCGCCAGCTTCCGTTTTCTTTCTTTCGTACTCCCAAAGGAATCTGCTCCTTTCCTCCCGGCAGGGCTGCTTACTGCTCCACCAGTCCATAAGAGTCTGCTATATATCTCACATAAGTTTCCGGCTCCTCGTCGCGGATCATATTCGCGCCTGAGAGCATCATAAGTGTACTTTTCAAAAGATCCGCATCGGAAAAGGTATAGACCCTGTTCTCCTCCTGCGTCACATTCTGTCCCTGTGCCCCATAAAAATCTGCCAGCCCTTTGGCACTTTCCTCGTCCTCCATCACAAAATACTGGTATTCCCCGACGCCCTCGCCGTCCTTCACATAGAGAATCTCATACAGAGCCGTACCATGGAAATCATAATTAAGCATATCCGTCAGAAGCTTGCAGGTGGAATCCCCCATAAACACATAGCGGGTATCAAAGTCCAGATCAGCCGGATCCGTAAAGGTAAAGGTATCCGTCATCTCAATGCCCGGATATACTGCCGCTCCTGCCGCTTTTGTCTCATCGCCTTCTTCCGTGTCTTTAACGCCTTCCGTATCTTTAACGCCTTCTGTATCTTTGGCGCCTTCCGTTTCCGGCGCTGAGCCTTCTGTTCCCCCGGTTTTTTCCGTCCCGGCCGCTGCCTCTGTCCCGCTTTCCGCCTTTTGCTCCCCTTTACCGCCGCAGGCCGCAAGGCTTACCGTTACCGCCGCCGCCAAAAACACTGCTGTCAGAATCTTTATTTTTCTCATTGTCATGCACTCCTTCTTATGTCATTCATCTGTTTTATTTTATGCTTCATCCAGACCTTCACCTGGGCCGGCGCCTTCCTCTGCCGCCGGTCCTTCCCGCTGTTTTGGTTCCTCTGTCTGTTCCGGCTCATCTTCATGAACCGGTTCCTCTTCCTCCGCCGGTTCATCATCTTCCTCTCTGTCAGCCTTTCTCGCCACGTCCTCCGCCGTCTCTAAAAGTGCGGCCGCTGGAACCTTTGACACAGGTTCTTCTTCCTCTGTCTGCGCTGCCGGCTGCGCAGCCTCTGCTTCTGCCTCCGGCTCTGCTTCTGCCTCCGGCTCTGCTTCTGCCTCCGGCTCTGCCGCTTCCTGCAGAGCCTTTTCCTTCTGTCCTTCATCTGCTTCCTGGTCCCCGGCACTCCGGACAGGCGCCGGTGCTTCAGGAGGGACGACAGGCTTCAGATTCTCATTATCGATCATAAACTGAAGATATCCTGCCGGAGTCGGATCAGTCAGCCCTCCATACTGCGCATACATGGCAATCGTCTGTTCCACATTCTCCCCGCTGCTGTACATGATCGCAACATCATGTTCCGTGGATACCATCGTTCCATATGCTGTCAAAATTTTCTGTGCCTCTGCCTCATTTGCCGTTACATAACATTTATATTCTGCCGCCGGCCTGCCGTCTTTCACATAAAGGACCTCATACATTTCCTTTATATCTGCCTGAGTGGCACCTGCCACCATACCAAAGGCTCCGCTTTCCGGGCCGCCGTAAAGCACATAGCGGCTGTCAAAGTCCAGATCGTCCGGATTCTCAAACACATGATTGCCGCCCATCTGGAAAGCCGGACTGTTCGCTTTATCAGTAGCGACGGGCTTTTGAGACTCAGGCTCTTCCGGTTCTTTTCCATAAGCAGCTTCCGTAAACTCCAAACCGTACTGTCCAAACATCGCATCCAGATAAGCCTTCACCGTGGCCTCCTCAAGCAGGCCATACTGCACATACAGATCAATCGTCTGTTGGATATATTCTCCGTCAGAATACGCGCACACCACGTTCCCCCTGCTGAGCGTTACATCCATGCCTCCGGCCTCCATTGTTTCCTTCTGCGCCTTCGCAGCCCCTTCATCAGCCATAATATACAGCTTATACTCAGCAGCCGCTTTTCCATTCTCAGAATAAAGGATCTCGCAGAAGCCTTCCGCTCCGGCCTGCGCCGCATACGGACACTCTTTTCCGCCGTATGCCGCATATCTGGCATCATACTGCACATCATCCGGATCTGTAAATGCATAATCTTTTGTAATCTGAATAACCGGTTTCTTTGTAAGATCCGGTTTCCATTCTCTGGCTGCCTCTGTCACAGTAAGTCCGTAAGGAGCCGCCACCGTATCAAAGTATGCTTTCACCGTGGCTTTTGGAATCTGTCCGTACTGGGCAAAGACATCAATATTGTCCTGGGCCTCTTTCCCGGAAACGGCCACACAGACCACCGTGCCCCTGCTAAGAGCCGCATCTGCGCCATATCCGGCAAACTGCTCCCTTAAGGTCCTTGCCGCATCTTCATTTTCCATCACATAAAACTTATATTCGGCGGCTGCCTTTCCTTCCTGGTCTGCATAGATCATATCACTGTAGCCCACTGCCTGATACTGTACCGCAAAAGGACAGTCCTTCCCGCCATATGCTCCAAACCGTACCGCATAATCCAGTCCGTCCGGATCCGTAAAACTGTAATCCTTCGTGATCTGCACCGTCGGGATCTCCTTGAAATCCGGAACAAATTCCTCAACTGGGGGACCCGGTGCAGGGTCAGGCGTCGGATCTGGCCCAGGGCCAGGAACCGGTTTCGGATCCGGGAGCGGCGCTGAACCTCCGTCTCCTTTATATTCCTTAAATCCTTCCGTGCTCATCAGATAACGGATATATGCTTCCGGCGTCGCCGCAGATATATAACCATATTTTACGCCAATATCCATCATCTGATCTAACATGGCTTTGTCATTACAGAGGATCATCACGTCGCCATGGAGGCCGTCCGGCATCTGATATGTATCTGCGATCTTCTTTGCCTGTGCATCATCCGCTGCGACATAACATTTATATTCTGCCACAGCCTTTCCGTTTTTCACATAAAGAATCTCGTAAACACTGACTATATCTGCTTTTGCCATGTCGGCAACTGTTTTGACTGCGCTGGCATTTTTATCCTCACACGCCAGCACGTACCGGATGTCAAAATCCAGCCCCTCCGGATCCTTAAAAGTATAGCTTCCAGTAATCGGAATATCTTTGCTGTTCTCCTTGTCGTCGCCGGAAGGCTGCGGTCCGGGCGCCGGCGCCGGGCCGGGCTTGGGTGAAGGGCCGGGCGCCGGCGCCGGGTCAAGAGTCTCAGAACCACCTGAAGGTTTATTTCCGGAACCATGGTAATCACTCATTCCGTTAAAGAAAAAAGGCATCTTCAAGTAAGCCTTCGCCGTGGCCGATTCGATCACTCCCTGCTTATAATAAAAATCAATGTAGCTTTCCTGCACATAGCTGCCCTTCGTGTAAAGACAGACCACATCGCCATGACGGCTTATGGAGCAGTTGGAGTCATTGTAATTCGGACTCATATATGCCTCCCAGCCAATGGCATCGCTGACGCTGCCCATAACCCAGAACTTGTATTCCGCCGCCGCTCTCCCTCCGCTTGTGTAAAGAATCTCGTATGCCCCAATGCAGGTATACCCCTGCGCGCCGGCCTGTTTTGCCATCATGCAGCCGGAACCGCCGTAGAGCACATAGCGGGTATCAAAGCTTAGGGACGGATCCGTAAAGGTATAGAGATCGCTCATGGGAATATCAAAGCTGTCTTCCGCACTGGTGCCGCTCACCGAGAGTCCGCTGCTTTGTACCATAGGCGTTGCTTCCATCTGCGTTTCCTCTTCCTCTGTCCCGGTTTCTGTTTCTTCCTCCTTTGTCTGATCCCTTTTTGCATCCTGTTTCTTTTTTTCACTCTTTTCTTCTGCTTCCTCCAGGCCGTTTCCCTCTGTCTCCAGAGCTTCGCTGCCGGCTGCCGCATTCTCTGCATCCGCTGTCCCCTTCTTCTTTCCGAAGGTGGTCAGACAGACCGCAAGAACGACCAGAGCCGCCGCCAGAAGTGCTCCCGCAGCAATCATCTGCTTTTTCCGCATAACTCTCTCCTTTATCCGATCCCCCCTCCCTCCGCCCGCAAGACCGGAGGGTCCGCCGTCGCTTTAATTCGTTAAAGCGTTCCGACAGAAACTGTCCTGCTATATTAGGACGATAGCATAAATTTCGCCTTTTTCACAATGGCTTTTGCCTATTCGGAAGTGATAACGGTTTATTCCGCAGGAAATCCCGTTCGTTTATCTGTCCCTTCTTTCCAAATAAGCAGCCGTTATCCGGAGGTATCAGCAAAGCTCCTGGGAAAAGCCGTCGCCCCGGAGGCCATGAAAGCTGTCTATGAAGCATAAAGAAACATACCTGCAGGAAGTTTCCCATAAAAAATCCAGAGGCATGTTTTCCCGCCTCTGGATTTTCCTGTTCTCACCGTTTACATACCTAAGAAATTCCCTGATAATAACGGCTTCTTTTCGGAAGAATTCTGCATGCCTCTCCTACAGCCGCAGCCCTTTGATATCCTTGATCCGCGACAGGATGATATTGCAGTCGCAGCGGACCACCCCGGGCAGTGGATCGATCACCTCTTTGATCAGCCGCTCCATCTCCCCACCGGAGGAAGCCACGGCGTGAACGTGAAGCTTGCTCTTTCCTGTCACCCGGTAGATCTGAGTGATCGATTCATTTTGCTCCAAAAGCCCGGTTACTTCGGCAAGTGTTTCCGGCAGCGTCTCTATCTCAAAATAACAGGACACGGCACCGCTTATCTTCTGCGGATTGATGATGGTCGTGTATTCCTCAATGATGCCTTTCTGCTCCAGCGCTTGTATACGCGCCTTGACCGCTACCCGCGAAATACCGATCTGCTGTCCGATATCCGAATAAGACATGCGGGCATTTTGGATCAACAGAAGGAGGATCTTCTGATCCAGCCCGTCTAACCCTTCAAGAAACATAACGGCCCCTCTCTGTGCAGTCTCTGCACTTTTTTCTGTTTATTATAAAGGACGGATCATCAAAACGCAAGTCTCCTGTTGACTTTCCAAATTCTTTTCGCTATAATAACTTCGCAACGTAAGTTTAAAATTACGATTCGGAGGTTCCCATATGAACAAAGACCTGACCAAAGGACCGATCCTGCGCACGATGCTGACCTTTGCCGTCCCCATGATCTTAGGCAATCTGCTGCAGCAGTGCTACAATATCGCAGATACCATGATCGTCGGAAAATATCTGGGAAAGGATGCCCTGGCTGCCGTCGGCTCATCCTTCACTCTGATGACCTTTCTGACCTCTATTCTTCTGGGGCTCTGCATGGGCAGCGGCGCCGTATTTTCCATTCGCTTCGGCCAGAGGGACAAGGAAGGCCTGAAGGAAAGCATCTCCGCCTCTTTTATCCTGATCGCCGGCCTGACCATTCTCTTAAATATCCTTACCTTTGTATGCCTCGACGGGATCCGCGTCTTCCTTCAGGTACCGGAGGAAGTGTGGGAGCTTATGCGGGAATACCTCGCCGTCATTTTCTGCGGGATCGCGGCTACCTTTCTGTATAATTATTTCGCCTCATTCCTCCGTGCCATCGGCAATTCAGTCGTGCCGCTTTTGTTCCTGGCAGTTTCGGCCCTGCTCAACATTATCCTGGATCTTGTATTTGTGCTGACTCTGAAACGGGGCGCCGCCGGAGCCGCGGAAGCAACGGTAATCTCCCAGTATGTCTCCGGGCTTGGCATTATGGCTTATACACTCATCCGTCATTCTGATGTCCGTGCCAGCCTGAGGCATTTCCGGATCTCTTGGGCCCGCATCAGAGAAATTTCCGGCTTCTCCATTCTGACCTGCATTCAGCAATCCGTCATGAACCTGGGGATCCTCATGGTCCAGGGACTGGTCAACAGCTTCGGTTCCGTCGTCATGGCCGCTTTTGCGGCTGCCGTCAAGATCGACGCCTTCGCCTATATGCCGGTGCAGGATTTCGGCAACGCCTTCTCCACGTTTATCGCCCAGAATTACGGCGCCAAAAAAGAAGACCGGATCCGCACGGGACTGAAGGGCGCCGTGCTTACATCTGCCGCTTTCAGTATCGCCGTATCCGGGATCGTCTGTCTGTTCGCCCGTCCCCTCATGGGACTGTTCGTGGACGGAAAAGACGCGGCCGCCGCCGAGATCCTCCAGGAAGGGATCCGGTATCTGCATATTGAAGGGAGCTTTTATTGCGGGATCGGCTGTCTCTTTCTTCTGTACGGCCTCTACCGGGCCCTTGGAAAACCGGGAATGTCCGTGGTGCTCACGGTGATTTCTCTTGGCACCCGCGTCGCGCTGGCCTACGCCCTTTCCGCCATTCCCTCCATCGGAGTCGTCGGCATCTGGTGGTCCGTGCCCATCGGCTGGTTTCTGGCGGACGCCGCCGGGCTGGCTTATTACTTCCTGAGAAAAAAGCAGCTCCTTGCCTGGAGGGATGAATGCTCGTGAATATCTGCGATAAAAAGAGCTTTGTTTCAATCCTTTTAAGGAAAAACCATCCTTTCTCAAGTACAAAAAACATTCTATAAAACTGGGACTGTTGAAATCTTCTTCTTCTTGTGTTATGCTACCTAAAGCAGGATGAATGGCCGCGGACGCCGCCCCATCCGGCAGGAGAATTTTTCTCTTGCCGCCTGCGGACAGCGGACGAGGAAAGTCCGGGCTTCACAGGGCAGGATGCCGGATAACATCCGGTGGAGGCGACTCCAAGGACAGTGCAACAGAAAT
>CAJUQY010000036.1 GCA_910588815.1 uncultured Lachnospiraceae bacterium
AATGAAAAAAGCCCAATTCTTTTTTTAGAATCAGACTTTTTCAGTGCCCTCAAAAATCAATGTTTTCGGCGATGTTTTCAGCGTCGCTAAGAGGATTTGAACCTCCGACCTACCGCTTAGGAGGCGGTCGCTCTATCCAGCTGAGCTATAGCGACATCCAGATAAATCATCTGCCATCTGCACATACGGACTAATCCTCAAAATTCACCTGGCCCTGAACCCAAATCTGGCCTTTGAACCTGCGTCCCACCTGGGGCTCCCCGAGGAGATCCTTCACATTGATGGCTGCCTGCAGCATTAAATCACTGCACTCTATCATTAAAACATAAATTTCCTCATTTGTCCACTGGTTTCTTACTTTTTCCACCTCTAAAATTTCACCCAGGACAGAATACTGGTCACACTCCACACCGTAAGGCATAAAACAGGAATCCACAATGGAATATATGTCTTCCTGCCGAACCCGGTCGGAAATCGAGGTATACAGATCCATGTCCTCCATGGCGAGGGATTCCATAGCATCTGAATCTCCCCGCCTGGCCGCTTCCAGAAGGTTGGTCCGATTGGCCGTGGCCACCTTAAGCCGCTCCTTCTGCTGCTGCGTTTTCCGGACCGGCAAGAGAATCTTTCCGGATACGGACAAAGCCGACAGCATCACGGAAGAAATCCGTGTGCTGTGACAGGGATCATAATACCTCTTTATATATTCGACACCGTTCTGAAGGTAGAAAATCAAAGAAACGCCAATCCGGTACTCCTCACAGATACCGGCATAGGATTCCTTCTCCGCATGGCGCTGCACCTGACAGGGAGCCTGGGTGCTGATACAATTACTTCGCAGGAACGGAAAGCAATACTCCCGTTCAAATTCGTCCTTCTCATTCAGGTCTCCGTAAACAGAAATTCCAAAACCTCTTCCCGTCTCTGTATAAATCTGCTGCCTGGTTTCTCCGCCCGGCACCTGCACCACCTGAATCTCATCCGGGTTACTCTGAACCCTGGCCAAAAGCTCTTCCATGTCCTTTTTCTTCCGATACTCACCAAATCCCACTGCCCGCAAAAATTTGTGCATAACTTATTATCCTTTCGGCTGATTCAGCAGGAACCAGCTTTCTTTAATTTTGGGGCTCCAGCTTCGTCTGGCCGCCCATATAAGGCTGAATGACTGCAGGAATATTTACACTACCGTCCGCATTCAGATTATTTTCTAAAAATGCAATCAGCATACGGGGCGGAGCCACCACCGTATTGTTTAACGTATGGGCAAAATACTTGCTTCCATCTGCTCCTTTTACCCGGATTCCGAGACGACGCGCCTGGGCATCGCCCAGATTGGAACAGCTTCCCACCTCAAAATATTTCTTCTGTCTGGGGGACCAGGCCTCCACGTCAAAAGACTTCACCTTCAGGTCCGCCAAATCGCCGGAGCAGCATTCCAGGGTGCGGACCGGAATATCCATAGACCGGAACAAATCCACCGTGTTCTGCCACAGCTTCTCAAACCACATGGGACTCTCCTTTGGATTGCAGACCACGATCATCTCCTGCTTCTCAAACTGGTGGATCCGGTACACGCCCCGCTCCTCAATGCCGTGGGCGCCCTTCTCCTTCCTGAAACAGGGCGAATAGCTGGTCAGCGTATAAGGAAGCTTCTCCTCAGGATTCAGAGTGTCGATAAACTTTCCGATCATAGAATGCTCGCTGGTTCCGATCAGATACAGATCTTCCCCCTCAATCTTATACATCATGGCATCCATTTCGTCAAAACTCATGACGCCGGTCACCACGTTGCTTCGGATCATGAAGGGCGGAATGCAGTAGGTAAAGCCTCTGCCGATCATGAAATCCCTCGCATAGGCCAGAATCGAGGAATGCAGTCTCGCAATGTCTCCCATCAGATAATAAAACCCATTTCCGGCCACCCGCCCGGCGCTCTCTAAATCAATGCCGCCGAACCGCTCCATAATGGCCGTATGATAGGGAATCTCAAAATCCGGAACCACAGGCTCGCCGTATTTGGTCACCTCCACATTCTCCGAATCGTCCTTTCCGATGGGGACAGAAGGATCAATGATATTAGGAATGGTCATCATAGCCTTTTTGATGGCCGCCTCCACCTCCCTCTCACGGGCAGAAAGCTCTTCCACCCGGGATGCATTGGCATTTACCTGGGCCTTGACAGTCTCGGCCTCCTCCTTCTTTCCCTGCTTCATCAGGCCGCCGATCTCTTTGGAAAGACGGTTCCTTTCGGCGCGAAGAGCTTCCACCTCGCCCTTAATCTCCCTGTTCTCTTTATCCAGAGCAAGAACTTCATCTACCAGCGGCAGCTTGTGATCCTGAAATTTTTTTTTCATATTCTCCCGGACCACATCAGGATTCTCTCTCAAAAATCTAATGTCAATCATAATTTCCTCCTACTTGCATTTGTGGTAAAAAAATACCCTCCGCCCAACAGGGACGAAAGGTTTTCCGCGTTGCCACCCATTTTGCCGATCCTAAAACCGACCTCTTACTGGTGGGATATAGGCCACCGGCCTTTTGGCTCATCGCCAACTGCTCCGAAAGTGGAAGGGCCTGCTCCCCCTACCGGTTCACACCTGCCACCGGCTCTCTGAAAAGGTACCACACGCTTTAGCTTTCCTCACTGCATTCTCTCTATTTCATTTTCATTGTTCCTTATTATATATCAGCCCCTGGCTTTTTTCAAGGGCTTTCTTTCCTAAATTTTCACTTATGTTTCCCTGCGCTTCTCCGCGTTGCCGTGCTAAGTTGACAAACTTTCTAAAATATGACTTGGTAATTGCAGAATTTTTAGGACAACATTTTATTTTTTTATTATCAATTCTTTTTTCCTTTCTTATATTGACAAATATATAAAATTTTTGTAAACTAATTTTAAACACCTTGGTAGACGACGAATTTACGCCCGGCTTTACCAAGGTACTATTTTTATAACAGGAGGTATTTCTTATGAAAAAGAAAAAAATCAGTCTGGCCGTCAAGATTTTGATCGCCATGGTCCTGGGCCTCATTTTCGGCTTTGTCCTGAAGGGGCAGCACGAATACTGGACCTATGTGACCGACACCATCGGCACTATCTTTATCCGTCTTCTGAAGATGACAATCCTGCCGCTGATTCTCTGCTCCATCATCGGCGGCATCGCCAGTATCGCAAATCTGAAACAGTTAAAGAAGATCGGTGTCCGTTTTATCATTTACTGGATTCTGGCTTCTTTCCTGGCAGCCGTGACCGGACTTATCTTCTCCTATATTATCCAGCCCGGCGTCGGTGTCAATCTGGGAACGGCGGCGGAAGAATATTCCACAGAAGGCGTCAATCTCCTGGAAACCGTGATCAATTACATACCGGATAACGTATTTGGCGCTATGGCCGAATTCTCCATTATCCAGGTGATCGTTTTTGCTATCTTCGCAGGCATCGGCATCTCCACCCTTCCGGAAGGCAAAACAAAAACTTTCTTAACCGACTTGTTCGCCTCCGGCAATGACTTAATGATCCGAATCGTCGAAATGATCATGAAACTGGCCCCCATCGGTGTATTCTGTCTGATGGCAGAGGTTTCCGGTACCCTCGGAGCGGAAGTTTTAGGCGCTCTCGGTAAGATGCTCATTACCCAGTACGTGGCTTATGCCGTCCTGATCATCATCGTATTCCCTCTGATCCTTACATTTATCGCAAGAGTGAATCCGGTCCAGCACTACAGGAACGTATTTCCTGCCATGATCCTTGCGTTCTCCTCCTGCTCTTCTTCTGCAACGCTTCCTCTCACCATGAAGTGTGCAAAGGAGCGCTGTGGTGTCCCTGAGGATACAGTCGGCCTGATTGCACCTCCCGCAGCCACCATCAACATGCAGGCCTGCTGTGCGGAAATGGCAATCTATGCAGTGTTCGCCGCCCAGCTTTTCGGCCGCAGCTACGGCATCGGAGAACTGGCCCTGATCATCTTCTTGGGAGTCATTATGGCGGCTGGCGTAGCTGGCGTCCCCGGCGGCGGTATCATGATGAGCGCCATCATGATGGAAACCATGGGGCTTCCGCTCACCATCGTTCCCTGGGTAGCCGGCATTTATCGCCTCATCGATATGCCAAACACCATGCTGAATGTAACCGGCGACACTGTCGGCATGGTCACCGTCTCTGCCATGATGGGAGAGCTGGACAAGGACAAATTCAATTCTCACAATGACGATAATTCCGCGAAAGCGTAAACTTTAAGGAGGCCCTTTTATATGGAAGTAAAATTTTCTGAACAATCCAAGGGAATTCTCGGTATTTCCGGCCATGCGGGCGTAGGCCACGTGCACAGCCATTCCGGCTTTGTACAGGACGATTCGGCGGGTCTTGCGGCGGCAGCCCTGATCTTAAAAAAGGCTCTCCCTGTCGATACCAGGATCCTGGAGGTTCATGCATCCATGGAAGAGGGACGAATCACTGTGCGTACAAATGGAGGAGGAGAGGCTTCGGCCTCCCCCCGCCGCGGGATTGCTCCCTTTGAAAAGGAGCTTCTGGAAAACCGCGGTGTAAATCTGGACGCGGCATTCTCTCAGAATGCCGCCGTTCGCGTATTTGGCCGCATGTACGGACAGGGCGTCTCGGAGACCGCTTCCTGCTTCCAGGGAGCCTGTGCCCTGGCGGTTCTCGACACCTTTGTAAAGGCCGCACCCGGGCGCTTTCATATTTCCGCCCCGGCCGGAAAGCCGGGATATCTGGACAGAGCCATCACCACCGTTCTTGACGTAGACGGCATTCCCATGGCCCTCATGCTCCTTGTCAACTTCACCGAGGGCGGCATCGGCCCGGCGGAAGACTATGAGGGCAATGTGCCTTGGGACTTTAAGGAACCTGTCATGAAGGCTGTGGGCCTGAATACAGTTCCCACCATCCTCATCGAAAGCAAGGCTTACATTCCCGCCTTTGCCCCGGAACTCACGGAAAACATGTTGATGCTCAGGGCCGAGGAGGGAACCGACAACCTTAAGCTGGCCCAGACTCTGCTGCGGACAGCGAAGGAGATGTCCATTCCCTGCTGCCTGAAGCAAAACGCCATGCCCCTTGTTCCCGGAAGCCTGGCCAAGGCTACGGCCGCCTATGCCGACAGGCTCATCGCCTTGGCAAAGCGGCTAAAGGTGGCCGACGACTGCATGGAGAAGGTAAGGCTTACCGCAAAGCTTGCGGAACTGATCAGCCAGGACGCAGGCGGGGTCACCTTCATGGGCAATACAGTCAACGACCAGATGCGGGGTGCGGGCATTGTCCCCGGTTCCCATGCCATTCTGTCCATGATCGTTACTACAAAGTACAAGGAATATGTAAAAATCCCCATGCTGACCGAAGAAGATGCCGCGTACTATGTCGCCGTGATCCTGAACGGAATGAAGCGTTACCACAGCAGCCTGTGACCGGATTCCCGGCTGCACAATTTTGAATAGGAGGAAGCTATTTTGAAAAAGATTCTTTTAATCTCCACCGGAGGCACCATCGCTTCCACTCCCACGGAAAACGGCCTGACTCCCACTGTGAGCGGAGCTGACATGGTCCGGCTGATCCCGGAATTGGAGGGCCTCTGCGAGATCCGTTATACAGAGCTTTTGAATCTGGACAGCAGTAACATGCAGCCGGAGGAGTGGGCCGCCATGGCAAGCGCGGTCTTCACCGCCCTTTCCATCTACGACGGCGTCGTGATCACCCACGGAACCGACACCATGGCCTATTCGGCGGCTGCCCTTTCCTTCATGCTCCAAAACCTCAATAAGCCTGTCATCTTAACCGGCTCCCAGCTCCCCATTGAGGATGAGAATACCGACGGCAAGCGAAACATCCTCAATGCATTCCGCACTGCCGTAGACGGCAGGCTCTGCGGTGTTTACATTGTCTTCGACGGGAGTATTATCCCCGGCATCAGCGCCAAAAAAACCTGCTCCCGGAATTTCCATGCTTTTGAGAGCATCAACCGAAAACCGGCAGGAGAAATCATTGAGGATGGAACCGTGATCCTTTACATGGAACCAAAGGCTCCGGCCGTACCGAAACCGCTGACTTTAAATGCCAATTATGACGCCAGCGTGCTCCTTGTCAGACTGGTTCCCGGAACCAGGCCGGAGCTTATAGAGGCCGCAGCAGCCATGGGCTACCGTGCTGTTGTCATCGAAGCCTTCGGCCTTGGCGGAATTCCCAATGTACGCCGAAATCTTCTTCCCTCCATCCACAAGCTGGTTTCTCAGAGAATACCTGTGGTAGTTACAACCCAGTGCGTCTATGACGGCTGTGATTTAAGCGTCTATGACGTGGGCGTAGATGCGGCGAAGGCAGGCGTCCTCTCAGCCGGAGACATGACTACAGAGGCAATTGTTGCTAAATTGATGTGGATTCTGGGACAGACTGACGATTTTGAACAAATTATATCCCTGTTTTCCCGGGATTTCATCGGCGAATTTAACAGAAAGTAGTAAAATCCGCATTTTTCGTTGACTTTTTCTTTGTAACATGCTATAGTTTTGACCATGACAAAGGAGTCAAACAAAGCAGGGTCAACCTGCTTGTTTTGGCTCCTTTTTTATGCACAGGCCTGTGCAAAGGAATTATGTCGCCACGGCGACGCACAGGCCGCGCGGCGAGCAGAGGCAAAACCCTCCTTCTGCTCGATTGGGCTAGGCCCGTGCCGAGGAATTATGTCGCCACGGCGACGCACAGGCCACACGGCAAAGAAAGAAAAACAGAAAGGAATCTAAATTATGTCATATGTAGATGAGATGATCGAGAGAGCAGTTTACAAAAACCCCGGCGAGCCGGAATTCCATCAGGCCGTAAAAGAAGTGCTTGATTCCCTCCGTCCCGTCATTGACAGAGACGAAGAACATTACCGCAGAGATGCCATTTTGGAGCGTTTGACAGAACCGGACCGGGTAATCTCATTCCGCGTTCCCTGGATCAATGACAAAGGGCATGTGAAAGTAAATCGCGGTTACCGTGTACAATTTTCCAGCGCTATCGGACCTTACAAGGGAGGCCTCCGGTTCCACCCCTCCGTCAATCAGGGTATTGTGAAATTCCTTGGTTTTGAGCAGATTTTTAAAAATGCCCTGACCGGTCTCCCCATCGGCGGCGGCAAAGGCGGTTCTGATTTTGACCCTAAAGGAAAATCTGACCGGGAGGTCATGGCCTTCTGCCAGAGCTTTATGAGTGAACTGTACCGCCACATTGGCGCAAACATCGACGTTCCCGCCGGAGATATCGGTGTCGGCGGACGGGAAGTCGGCTACCTCTACGGTCAGTTCAAAAGACTGACGGGCCGCTATGAGGGTGTACTTACCGGAAAAGGCTTAACCTTCGGCGGCTCCCTTGTCCGGACGGAAGCAACCGGCTACGGCCTGGTGTACATCACCGAGGAAATGCTTAGGGACCACGACATGACCATGAGCGGCAAGACGGTCGTTGTGTCCGGCTCCGGAAATGTGGCTACCTATGCCGTGGAGCGGGCGCAGCATTTCGGCGCGAAGGTCGTCGCCATGAGCGATTCCAACGGATATATTTATGATCCGAAAGGCATTCAGATCGACGTGGTCAAGGAGATCAAGGAAAAACGCAGAGGCCGGATCAAAGAATATCTGGATGCGGTTCCCACTGCTAAATATACAGAAGGCAAGGGCGTATGGTCCATTCCCTGTGATATCGCTCTGCCTTGCGCAACGCAGAACGAGCTGACTCTTGACGATATCAAAACATTGAAAGACAACGGCTGCTTCGCTGTTGCCGAAGGCGCAAACATGCCTGTGACCCAGGAAGCCACTGATTTTATTCTGGAAAATAAGATCCTGTTCCTTCCCGGCAAGGCTTCCAATGCCGGCGGCGTGACCACATCTGCTCTGGAAATGACTCAGAACAGTGAGCGGGTCTACTGGTCCTTTGAAAAGACCGATTCCCGTCTGAAAGAAATCATGGTCAACATTTACGCTCAGATCAGCATGGCCGCCAAAGAATACGGCGTAGAGGATAACTTTGTAATCGGCGCCAATATCGCCGCATTTAAAAAGGTCTCCGACGCCATGCATTCTCAGGGTGTTGTATAAAACAGATTTATACACTTCCCATGATTGATCCTGCTTATAATACCCATAATAAGGTATTGTAACTATACACCCCCTATTGTATTTTCAAACAAGAGAAGACGGCCCAAAGGCTGTCTTCTCTTGTTTTTGAAACATTTTTGTTTCTTTTTTATTTCTTGTATTTCTTTTCATCGTTCTATAATATATATTTTCAAAGAAACTTTTTTATTTCTTTTCTCCGCTTTTGTTTGCTTTTAAAGAGGCTTTGCTTTTTTTACTTCATCCGGAAGAACAATCCCGTCTAAATCATTGAATCCGTTGTAAATACAATTGATCAGGAAACTGTCCATATCCTTCAACATTCCAAAGTCAATGGTGAGAGAAAGCGGAAGCTTCGTCCTGTTATCCTGATATAATGTCACAATCCCTTTGACGTTTGCCTCGACGGCGCTGGCGCTGAGACCCGATGCCTTTATAACCTTTGCCATATTTTTTGCTGTAATCTCGCCTGTAATCACGGTACACGGCACCCCGTTCAGTTCTGTTTCTTCTCCGAGTTCCCATTCACTTCCCGAAGTCAGGAAGATCGTTCTTCCCAAATCTTCTTCGACAGGCTCATGCTCATATACAGACCAGGCATTGCGCTCCTTCACATAGGAATACGCAAGATCCTCTTTCTGTTTGATCACATAGAGCTCCTGGGATGTCGATCTCTTTCCTTGAGTGACAGTCAGTACCGTATGGGAATCCATAGGTTCCTTCATCTGTTCAATATCCGTTTTCATCTCAATGGAGGATTCACCAACAGGAGTCCAGTCCACCGCAAGACTCATTCGTACTGATGTGATCTCTTCCATAGCGGAAGTCATCTCCCCGACAGCTTTTTCACCGGGCGTCTCTTTTTTTCCACAGCCTGCCGCAAGAAAAATACTTAAAATCGCGGCACTGCCAAACAAAAGGTTTTTCCATGTCTTTTTCATAATTCTGGTCCCCTTTCACCTGTTTCCTTGATTAATGTGTCGTGATTCTTTTCTTATAGTTAAAATTATAACATATTTTTTCTCTTTTGAACACCACATAAAAGATAATTTTGCAATTATTTTTCTCTTGTATCTTCATAATATGTTATGATAGAATTATAAAAAGATTTCTTTTGATTTTATATATAATTTTATGAAAATTTATAACAAAGGCACTTATAAAAAAAAGAGCTCTCTCACGGTAACCACTGTGATGATTTTTTTTATAATAAAATCCATCAATTCGTACAGGAGTGATTCCATGAAATTGTCCTCAGATATTTTATTTCAGGATCTGACAAAGCATTTTTCGCTGGTGACGGCGGGAAAAAAGCGAACGTCTCTTTCTCTGGAAGCGCCGATTTTCTATTATTCTGAAATGTCTTATGAAAACGACAGAGTATATATCGGGCGCATCGGGGAACTCCCGCCCCCTCCAAAAAACATCTCCTGCCAGATTATCTGCGTGGGGGGCCGTCTTCCCGCCTCCTGGAATGCGGGGAATTCCTGCGCCTTTTCCATTGTCTCGGAGGCGGATATTCTTTCTGTCTTTAATATTGTGCAGAATACCTTTCTGCGCTACGGCAAATGGAATTCAGAGCTGTATCACCTGCTGAACACCACAGCCAATCTGGAAGAGATGATCCGCTTAACCTCAAATATCCTCGGAAAATCCGTTTCCCTGGTCAATAACCAGCTGGAGATTGTGACCCAGGCTATTTCTGACGATGACAAATGGCATCCTGCCTCCTGGGAACACATGCTTCCCTCCAATGTGCGCATCTGGGCAGACACTCATAAACAGAATATGAGCAGTGGGAGTGCTTCGGCCCGGTGGCCACGGAAAACCAGATCAAGTTCACCAAGGAAGAAGACTGTATCGATGAGTCCATGATGTTCAGGGAGGAAGCCGATTATCTCTTCTCCAACGGTACCAACATGGAGAAGGATTGGAGATCCGCCTACCCCATGGTCACTATGTCCTACGGCGCCACCTATATCCTGCCCACGCTGGACGACCTGATTCGAGAGGGAACGCTGACGGATGAGCAGGTAGATTATGCCATCCACTGTCTCTGTGAGGCCGCCGGCAAGGCTACTTTTATTGATAATTTTGCAAAAGAGGGACTCCGGATGTGGCTGGGCGCTCCCCACAGCATCAGCGAGGACGACGGAAGGCTTATGGGCGGCTATCTGGAAATGTTCCTGCAAAGTCTCCATGCTGCTTATGAGGTTGAGGCCTTCAACGAAGAAGAATGTATTTATGTCATTGACCGAGCGGCCTTGGCCAATAATATGCCCAAGATGGTGGATGCTTACCGCTGGTTCTGGTACGGTATGACCAAGAGTCTGGTCAATGCCCAGTGGTCTCTCTGGGAAGAGGGTTCTCCGGAAGGAAAGTTCCGGATTAAGATTGCCAAAAAGATCGATAAATTCTGTTAATTCTCACAAGTTCACGGATGAAAGGAGTCGATGATATGAATTATCCATATCCGGTTATGTATAAGAATGTCTATAAGTATGATGATATGAAACGGGCGGAGCATATGGCAGTCCGCACAACGGTGGGCTGGTATCTCTGGACTCACCAGCTGGTGGAGGTTACCGGCCCGGACTGTGTGGATTTTTTGGAATTTATATTTCCAAAGAATATCGGGAATCTCTCTCCCGGCCGGGAACGCTACACGACCATGCTGAACGAGCAGGGTGAGATCATTGACGATGTGGTGGTATTTCGTATGGAAGAAAAGAAATTCTGGATTTCCACCCTGTTTCGCACGGACATGTTTCGATGGTTTGAAGCCCACAAAGAATCCTTTGACGTTGGCTGGACGGATATCACGCCGCAGTGGGAAATGTATGCCGTACAAGGTCCGAAATCTCTGGAAACGATAAATGCCATTATAAAAATTCCTGTTAATAACATGAATTTTTTTGAGATCAGATCCAATGAAATCGACGGTGTCCCTGTCTATGTCAACCGGGCAGGCTATACCGGTGAAAAGTTTGGCTTTGAACTCTATTTCCCCAAGGCCGAAGCCCCTGCCATGGAGACGAAGCTTCGGGAACTGGCCAAATCTTTCGACGGCAGGGAGGTCACAGAATTCCAGGTCATGGCCTGGACGCTCCCCTGTGAAGCGGGATTTTTCTATATGCGCGACCTGCGCCATACCAATCCCTTCGAGGTGGGCTTGGAGGGCGGCATCAACTGGGAGAAAAATTTCATCGGCAAGGAATCCCTCGCAAAAATCCGGGACGAAGGCCCCGCCCGCGAGGTGGTCGGCTTTACAGTCTCTGACGTGGACATCCATATTAAGGGCCGCAACCTTGGGAATGAGGGAGAATTTGTCTACAAAGACGGAGAATATGTGGGCCGCTGTATGAAAATCTGTTACAGTTTTGTGAAGGATATCAACAACGGCACCATTATCTGCAAGAAGGGTTCCCTAAAGCCCGGCGACAAAGTCACCATGCACGGGCATGAAGCTCTGATCTGTGCACCGAAGTTTATTTAATTTTTAAAATGTCAGGAGGATTTCACTATGGGTTTTGATCCGAAAGCAATTGCCGCCTCGATTATGCGGGGCTATGTCACAGACACACCTTCTCTTGAAGAGATGCTCTATGTGAAGGGAAAGGTTGCCATTGTCACCGGCGGAACCTCCGGCCTTGGGTTCTGTACGGCCCAGCGCCTGCTGCAGGGCGGGGCGAAAGTGGTGATCTCCGGTTCCACGGAGGAAAAAGGAAATAATGCCGTTGCACTTTTGAAGGAAGCCGGTTTCCCGGAAGTCACTTTCTGTAAGGCTGATCTTTGCAGTGAAGCGGAGGTGGAGGCTCTGGTGAAATTCACCGCCGACACCTACGGTTCTGTGGACATTCTGGTCACTTCCGGCGGCGCATGGAGCTTTGCCCACATTTATGACCTGCCGGAAGAGGATTTTATGAAGACGGTCAACATTAATCTGGCAGGCGCTTATCGCTGTGCGAAGCATGTGAGCAAATGCTTCAGGTTGCAAAGCTGGATGCCGTACCCACTGCGGACTCTGTCGCCATGGTAATTTACGGCATGTGCACCCGCATGGCCGACGGTGTCACCGGTGAATGCATCGTCGCTGACAGCGGCATGATGCGCAATATTGTCTCCTACCAGCCGGCCATCGAGGAGTATCCGCCGAAGGCATAAAAATTCGGGAAGGGGAGCCGAAATCATACGGCTCCCCTTCTCTTTGTTCAAGCGCATTCCTTTTTAGATTTTTTGCACTTCTTCCTTTTTTCTTTTGGATTCCTTTATGTCGGATTCCTTTATTTTCCGTAATAAGCCTTCAGGTAAATTTCCTTCAGTTCCCGCATCAACGGATATCTGGGATTGGCTCCGGTGCACTGGTCATCGAAGGCCTGTTCTACCATTTCGTCAAGGGTCGCCAGGAAGTCTTCCTCTTTAATTCCGTAATCGGCAATGGTCTTTTTGATTCCGATCTTCTCTTTGAGATCCTCCAAAGCCTGAATCAAATTCTCAAAGACTTCTTTGTCGTCTTTTCCGGTGATCCCGGCAAACCTGGCCGCCTCCACATAACGGTCAAAGGCGTGAGGATATTTGTACTGGGGGAAGGTTCCCATCTTCGCAGGAGCCTCCTCCGCATTGTAGCGGATCACATAGGTCAGAACCAGGGCATTGGCCACGCCGTGGGGAAGGTGATGGAAAGCTCCCAGCTTATGGGCCAGGGAATGGTTCACACCCAGGAAGGCGTTGGCAAAGGCAAGCCCCGCCATGCAGGAAGCGTCCGCCATCTTCTCCCTTGCCTCCGAATCGTCCGCGCCGAATTCATAAGCCCTCGGCAGATAGGTGAACACATTTTTGATTGCCTTGAGTGCCAGGCCGTCTGTATAATCAGAGGCCATCACGGACACATAAGCTTCCAGAGCATGGGTCATCACGTCGATGCCGGAAGCGCTGGTGAGGCCCTTCGGCATGGTCATCATGTTGTCTGCATCCACGATCGCCATGTTTGGAAGCAGCTCATAGTCGGCCAAGGGCCATTTTTTCCCTGTGGTCTCGTCAGTGATAATGGCGAAGGGTGTCACCTCGGAACCGGTTCCTGCAGAGGTGGGGATTGCCACAAAGTAAGCTTTTTCACCCATCTTCGGGAAGGTATAGACTCTTTTCCGGATATCCATGAAGTCCATGGCCATATCCATGAAATCTACCTCAGGGTGCTCATACATCACCCACATGATCTTGGCCGCATCCATAGCGGAACCGCCGCCCAGGGCAATGATGGTATCCGGCTCAAAGCTCCTCATCATCTCAGCTCCCGCCTTGGCGCATTTTAACTTGGGATCCGGCTCCACGTCATAATAGCAGGTGTAAACGATGCCCATCTCATCCAGCTTATCTGTAATGGGCTTTGTATAACCGTTTTTATAGAGGAAAGTATCTGTCACCAGGAATGCACGCTTTTTGTGCATGATAGTTCCCAGTTCATCTAGGGCTACCGGCATGCAGCCCTTCTTAAAATAAATTTTCTCCGGCGTTCTGAGCCACAGCATATTTTCTCTCCTCTCGGCAACAGTCTTGATGTTGATCAGCTCTCTCACTCCCACATTTTCCGACACGGAATTCCCGCCCCAGGAACCACAGCCGAGGGTAAGAGAAGGCGTAAGGCGGAAGTTGTAAAGATCTCCGATCCCACCTTGGGAAGAAGGCGTGTTTACCAGGATCCGGCAGGTCTTCATAGCCGCCTGGTGCTTCGCCATCTTGTTCCGTCCGTCTTCCGTGGCCGCGTTCACATAAAGTACTGAAGTATGGCCATAGCCGCCGTCGGCAACCAGGCGCTCTGCCTTTGCCACCGCGTCGTCAAAATCCTTCGCCTTGTACATAGCCAGCACAGGGGAAAGCTTCTCATGGGCGAAAGGCTCCGAGACATCCACGGACTCCACCTCGCCGATAAGGATCTTCACGTCTGCCGGAACTTCGATCCCCGCCAGCTCTGCGATCACCGGAGCCGGCTGGCCGACGATCTTCGCGTTGACTGTTCCCGCCTCTGTCAGGATGATGCCTCTCAGCTTGTTCATTTCTTCCTCATTCAGGAAGTAACATTTTCTCCTCTTGAATTCGGCACGGACTTCCTTGTAAACCTTTTCCAGCACGATCACCGACTGCTCCGACGCGCAGATCATTCCGTTGTCAAAGGTCTTGGAATGGATCACTGAGTTCACTGCCATCAACAGATCCGCCGTATCGTCAATGATGGCAGGCGTATTTCCGGGCCCCACGCCGAGGGCAGGCTTACCGGAAGAATAGGCCGCCTTCACCATGCCGGGACCACCCGTCGCCAGGATAATGTCCGCGCCTTTCATCACCTCATTGGTAAGCTCCAGAGAAGGCACGTCGATCCAGGAAATAATTCCCTCCGGCGCACCGGCTTTCACTGCCGCGTCCAAAACCACCTTCGCCGCCGCAATAGTGCATGCCTTTGCACGGGGATGGGGAGAAATAATAATGGCATTTCTCGTCTTCAGCGCAATCAGCGTCTTGAAAATTGCCGTGGAGGTGGGATTTGTAGTTGGAATGACTGCCGCCACCAGCCCGATCGGTTCAGCGATACGCTTATATCCGAAGGCCTTATCTTCTTCAATCACACCGCAGGTCTTCTCATTTTTAAACTTATTATATATGTATTCTGCCGCATAATGGTTTTTGATAACCTTATCTTCCACCACACCCATGCCGGTCTCTTCCACCGCCATCTTCGCGAGGGGAATCCTCTGATGATTGGCCGCCATAGCCGCCTCATAAAAAATCTTATCTACCTGCTCTTGGCTAAAGGAAGCGAAGACCTTTTGCGCCTCCCGCATCTTTTCCATTCTTGCCAGAAGCTTATCAACACTGTCAATAATTCCGTCCTGTACTCCTGTTGCCTGTACTGCTTCTTCTTTAATCTTTGCCGCCTTTGCTGTTTCTGTTTTTGCCATAATTTCCTCCTACTGACTGTTGTCACGTTTTACAGTTGACGATGTTGACATTTGATAACTTATTAACAATCCTCTGGTATTATACCTCTATGTTAATATTTTGTCAATCCCTGTTTATTATTTTTTTATCCTTTCTTTTTTAAAAAAATCCTGCTGTTGTCTTTTCAAAAATGTTTTCTGATCTATTTATAGCCTGCATACATTTTTTCAGACCACAGCAAGATTTCATTATTCCTGGCTGCTTATATTTACTTTTTTTCTTGTTTTCCTATGCTCTTATTCTGCTCTCTCACGTTTAAGAGCTATTTTCACTGCTTTTTCTTCCTCCTGTCCGAGAGGAGCTTCCGTCTCTCCTTCAATCACCTCTTTCACATACACGTAACACGTATCCCGGCTGTGCACTGCGTTTAAAATGTAACCGCTGCTTTTTTGATTCATCAGAGCCAGCGCAAAACTGGATTTTCCTCCCATCCCGGGAAATGCGTCATATTTCACCAATCCCGTCTTATGGAAAGATTTTTTCAATACCTTATTGATAACCTTCAGCGCATCTTTTGTCTTCTGATCTTCCTGCTGAAGCATATGAATATCGTCAAATGCCTGTGCAAAGACTTCTTCCAGTGATTCCGCATCCCGTCCTCTCATAAACCGGTCATATTTTTTTGCCAGTTTGGAACTCTTGACGATCTGAACAATCACCAACACTGCCAAAATCAAAACGATCACTGCCAGAGCAAGGATAATGAAGATGGGATCAAATCCCAGCTGGTTCAAAATGCTGTTTTCCATTGATGTTTTTCCTCCTGATGCTTTTTTCTTACCCTTTTAAATGTTTAAACAAATCCATAAGCCTTTCCAGTTCTTCCATAGAATAATATTCTATTTCTATTCTTCCCCGATTGCTGTCCTTTCTATTTATATTCACCTTCGTTCCCAGAATTTCTCGAATATTGTTTTCAATATTTTTGTAAATTATATCTGTTCCTGAATCAGGTGCGGCAGAAATCTTTGAAGGCTTCGGATTTAACAACGCCTTTACAAGCTTCTCTGTCTCCCGGACGCTAAGTTTGTTTTCAATAATTTTCTCAGCCGCCATATACTGAGCCTCTTTGTCTTCCAAAGCGAGAAGCGTCCTCGCATGTCCCCCCGATATTTCTCCTTCAATTAACATAAGCTGAACTCTCTTATCCAGCTTTAACAGACGCATAGAGTTTGTGATCGCAGCCCTGCTCTTCGACACACGTTCCGCAATCTCTTCATGTTTTAAATGAAATTCATCAATCAGTCTCTGATAGGCAGAGGCCTCCTCAATAGGATTCAAATCTTCCCTCTGAATATTTTCAATCAGAGAGATCTCCATAATTTCCTGATCGCTGTAGTCTTTTACAATAACCGGTACTTCTTTGAGCTTCGCCAGCTTTGCTGCCCGCCACCGCCTCTCACCCGCGATAATCTCATAGTAGTCCTCTCTCTTCTGTACCAGAAGAGGCTGAATAATTCCATAACGTTTAATGGATTCCGCCAACTCATTCAAGGCTTCTTCATCAAACTGCTTTCTCGGCTGATCTCTGTTCGGCTCAACCTGGCTCAGTTTTAAAAGCACCGGCTGTCTTTTTTCATCTGCTTCTTCATCGCGAATCACATAGTTTCCGTTGTTCAATCCTTCTTTCTTTGACTTTTGATCGGACTTTTGAATTCCTCCCAATTCCATTCCCATGGGAATTAAAGAGTCTATGCCCTTCCCCAAACCCACTTTTCTTGCCTGCGCCATGTTGATTTTCCTTTCTTGATCTCGGATCACATCATCCTTTTGCTTCTTAATCTCCCCGTTGAATGACTTCTTTTGCCAGCAACCGATAGCTTTCCGCACCTACAGATCGTGGATTATACAGAGTAATCGGCATTCCATGGCTTGGAGCCTCCGCAAGCCGCACATTTCTTGGAATGATTGTCTTATAAACGGCATTATTCAGGTTATTTTTTACATTTTCTACTACTTGAAGTGATAAATTTGTTCTTGAATCATACATGGTAAAAACAACCCCCTCCAATTCCAGGGAAGAGTTTAATCGCTGTTTTACCAGATTTATCGTATGAATCAGCTGGGAAAGGCCTTCCAAAGCGTAATATTCACATTGAATCGGCACCAGAACCGTATCTGCCGTTGTCATCGCATTCACAGTCAACATATTTAAAGAGGGCGGACAGTCAATAAGAACAAAATCATAATTACTTCTGATCTTGTCAATTTCTTCCTTTAATATAAACTCTTTTCCCTCTATTCCGATCAATTCAATCTCCGCGCCGGACAATTCTATATTTGAAGGTAAAATATCCAGTCCAGGAAGAACCTCTTTTAAGAGACATTCTTCCACAGAACTCTGCCCGATGAGAAGCTCATAGGTAGTTTTTTCCTGCTCATTTTTATTCACTCCCAAACCGCTTGTCGTATTTCCCTGAGGATCTAAATCCACGGTCAACACTCTTTTCCCGGCTTCAGCGAGACAAGCCGAAAGATTTATTGCTGTAGTTGTCTTTCCTACGCCGCCCTTTTGGTTGGCAATGGCTATAATCCTTCCCATAAGCGTGAGTTCCTTTCTATATTCTTTACTATTATACCATTATGTAATCTTTATTGCCACAACATTTTCTTAATTCTTTCATAAATTTTGTTTCACGTGAAACATTTTCTTAGGAACTTTAATCTGCTTTCTTTTTCCCATGTTTCACGTGAAACATTCCTATACAGTTTTTGGAGTTCACAATTCACTTTTTTTATTTATACGTTTTTATATAAAACATTTTATATCACATTTTTTAGTTTTACTATATCTTTCAGGATGTTTTTTCTATGTTTCACGTGAAACATTTCCAATACTTTAATTTTCATCTCAAAGTTTTTCAAGCTATTTCTTATATTTTGTTTAAAACTTTCCTATTACAATAGCCAAAAAAGCAGCAATGAAAAATTGTTTATCTTTTTATTATATATCTCAGTTATTTACTTTCGCACAAATGTTTCACGTGAAACATCTATACAAAATTCTTAACCATCAATTTTTGTAACCCCTCCCTTCTTTCACATTTTCCTGCCACGACAGGAATACAATAACTCAACAATACTTTTCCTTGTATCCGGCAGTAAAATATACTATAATAGAAAATACAGAAACTAATTCACTTTTATTCTTTTATTTTGAGGGTCCTGAACTATGAGTAAGAAAAGTAATCTTGTAAAAGGAATTTTTTTAGGTTCTTCCACAGCGGCTATCATTGCCGTCGTCAATAAAATACTTTTTGTCCGCGCCACATCTAAAAAACTTCTTGCAAGAGAAGAACATGGTGTCTACACCTGGAGGTTCGGAGATATATTTTATACAAAGACAGGAGAGGGAAAACCTCTTCTTCTGATTCATGATCTGGTAACTGCCTCCTCCGGACAGGAATGGAACAAGCTTGTCAAAAAACTTTCCCAATCTCATTCCGTATATACCATCGACTTGCTGGGCTGTGGCCGCTCCCAGAAACCAAACCTGACTTACACAAACTTTCTCTATGTCCAGCTTCTCACGGATTTTATCAAATCTGTGATTGGGCGCAGAACAGATGTTGCCGCCAGCGGAAGCTCCTGCTCCTTTGTGATAACCGCCTGCAATAACAATGCGGAACTTTTTGACAAGATAATTTTAATCAATCCGGATTCTCTTTTAAAATGCGGACAAATTCCCAACCGATATACCAAAATTTATAAGTTCCTGATCGACCTGCCTGTTATCGGCACTTTAATTTACAACATTGCAAACAGCAGAAGATGTATTACAGAAAAATTTTTGACTGTCAATTATTCGGATCCCTGCAAGATCGAACCTGAAACTATTTCCTTCTGCCATGAAGCTTCTCACCTGGGAGACTCCGGCGCAAAGGCTCTCTATTCCAGTATAAAAGGAAATTACACGAAACTGAGTATTTGCCATGCCCTGAAAAAAATTGACAACAGCATCTTTATCATCGGCGGTGAATGTGAAAAAGAAATTGAACAGACCATTGCAGAATATACAGATCTCAATGCAGCTGTCGAATCAGAAATTTTAAAAAAATCCTCCCATCTCCCTCATATGGAAATACCGGAAGATACAATCAAAATCATAAATGATTTTCTTTCTCTCTAAAATCAATTTTATAACAAAACCCTATTATTTAAAATGCCATTGCCGAAAATCGGACAATGGCATTTTTCATACACAGCTTAAAGAGGCTGTTTTGCCGGAATCCCCGCCTTTCTGGGATATCTTCCAGAAAGCTTTTCTATCCTCTCTATAAAAATCAGGCTCCGGCCGGCCCCATCCAGAGTAAATTTTTCCACTGCCCTCGTCTTACAGCCCAGTTCCTTGATGGCAGGTTTTGCCGTCTCCAGTTCCTCTTCCATTTCTCCGGATTTATAGGAGACAAACACACCTCCTGTTTTTACAAAAGGCGTACAATATTCAGACAAAGTAGAAAGATTTGCCACAGCTCTGGACAAGCAGAGATCATACTGTTCCCTGTATCTCGGATCTCGCCCAAAATCCTCCGCCCTGCCGTGAATCAGCTCCATACTCTCTCCATTTTTCTTTAAGGCTAAGTTATCCACAACATTGGAAAGAAAAGCCACTCTTTTCCCCAAAGAATCCAATAAAGTCACAGAAATCTGTGGATACAAGATCTTTATGGGAATTCCCGGAAACCCTGCCCCCGTTCCCACGTCGATAAAATTTCCGACACCGGCAAAATCATAATACTTTGTGACAAGGACACTGTCCAGAAAATGCCTCCCCACAACCTCTTCAAATTCTGTCACAGCCGTAAGATTCATAACTTTGTTAGTCTCAACTAACATCTCATAATACACTTCAAACTGCTCTGCCTGACGGTCCGTGATTTCAATTCCCGCCCCCTTAAACCTCTCTTTTATTAAATCCTGTCTCTCGTCCAATCATTTTCCCTTTCAATATTTTTTCCAATATTTTCTCTTTCGACTTTTTTCCTCTGCTCCAGATAGACCAACAACACCGATATATCTGCCGGAGAAACCCCGGAAATCCGGGAAGCCTGGCCAATGTTCACCGGCCTTAACTGATTCAGCTTCTGCATAGCCTCCCTCCGAAGCCCTTTGATGGACTCATAATCAAAATCCTCCGGAAGCTTTTTCCCTTCCAGCTTTTTAAACTGGCGGATCTGGCTCTCCTGGCGCTTCAGATAACCTTCATATTTGAGATTAATCTCCACCTGCTCTCTCACCGAAAGAGGCAGAGAAGGACGGTCTTCATCTATCTCTGACAAAGCTTCATAAGAAAGCTCCGGCCGTTTCACAAGCTCCGCCAGGGTCACTCCGTTTTTCAAGAAAGTACTCCCCTGACTCTCCAAAAATTTCTGAACCTTCTCCGTTCCGCCGACAACCGTACGCTCCAGCCTGGAAATCTCCTTCTCAATCTGTTCTCTTTTTTCAAGAAGGCCCCGATAGCGGTCATCATCAATTAACCCAATTTCATGACCGATTTCCGTAAGCCTAAGATCCGCATTATCCTGCCTGAGAAGAAGACGATATTCCGCCCTGGACGTCATCATCCGGTAAGGCTCATGGCTCTCCTTCGTAACCAGATCGTCGATCAGCACGCCGATATAAGCCTGGGACCGATCCAGCACAATTCCCTCCTGCCCCTTCACGCTCCTGGCTGCATTGATTCCCGCCATAAATCCCTGGACAGCCGCCTCCTCATAACCTGAGCTCCCATTGAACTGTCCTCCGCTGAAAAGTCCCTTGATTTTCCGAAATTCCAGAGTGGGATAAAGCTGTCTGGCGTCAATACAGTCATACTCAATGGCATAAGCATTCCTGACAATCTTCACATTCTCCAGCCCCGGCACTGTCCGGTACATGGCATGCTGGACATCCTCCGGAAGAGAACTGGACATACCTCCCAAATACATTTCATTGGTATACTCTCCCTCCGGTTCAATAAATACCTGATGCCTGTCCTTGTCGGCAAACCGCACCACCTTGTCTTCAATAGACGGGCAATAGCGGGGGCCCGTCCCCTCAATAAATCCGGAGAACAGGGGAGAACGATCCAAATTTTCCCGAATAATCCGATGAGTCTCTTCATTGGTATAAGTAAGCCAGCAGGAAACCTGTCTCTTCTGAATCTGGCCGGGATCCGTAGTGAAAGAAAAGGGTACGATCTGCCCGTCTCCAAACTGCTCTTCCATCTTGGAAAAATCAATGCTCCGCCCGTCCACTCTGGCCGGAGTTCCCGTCTTAAAACGATACATAGTAACCCCATGGGCCTTCAGAGAGTCTGTCAGATAAGAAGCGGCCTGCAGTCCATTGGGTCCGGTGGGATTGCTGACATCGCCAAAAATACACCTGGCTCTCAGATAGACCCCCGTGGCAAGCACAGCCGCCTGACACCGGTACTCCGCCCCGGACACAGTCTTAACTCCCATCAGACGCCCATCTTCCGTCATAATCTCGGAAACCTCCGCCTGTCTTATGGTCAGATGATCCGTATTTTCCAGAGTCCTTCTCATCTCTCCCGTATAGCTCTGCTTGTCCGCCTGAGCCCGCAGAGAATGGACGGCAGGGCCCTTGGACTGATTCAGCATTTTAGACTGGATAAAGGTTTTGTCTATATTCTTTCCCATCTCCCCTCCCAGAGCGTCCAGCTCCCTCACCAGATGGCCCTTAGAGCTTCCTCCTATATTGGGATTGCAGGGCATCAGGGCAATGCTGTCCACGCTGACTGTAAACATAATCGTTTCCAACCCCAGCCTGGCACAGGCAAGAGCCGCCTCGCAGCCGGCATGCCCCGCACCGACTATGACTACGTCATATGTTTCTTCCAGAACCTTACGTTTCTTTTCCTCCATCATTGCTCATTTCCTTCCTCACGGAAACTAAATTCTTTCTTAGAAAACATTCTAAAATTCTTTTTCAAAAAAATCTTTTTATAGAAACTATTTTCTTTCTTATAAAACAAATTACTACTTTCCTATACAAAACTTCTCAAAAATTTCACTGGCAAGATCCTCAGTCACCGTCTCACCGGTAATGAGGCCAAGCGCTTCATAAGCGTCCATAAGGTCAACAGAATATAAATCCTCCGGTATTCCGCTTTCAATACTTCCTGCCACCTGTCCGAGACTTTCGGAAGCTTTCACAAGGGCCTGCTTCTGTCTGGCACTGGTGATATAAATCTCATCATTGAAGTCAAGCATACCAGAAAAGAACATGCGGGAAATCTCCCCGGAAAGCTCCGGAATCCCCGTCCCCTCTCTGGCCGAAAAAGAAATAACAGGAAAACCGGCAAAAATATTCCCGGCCTCCTCCAAAGATAGTGCCTGAGGCAGATCCGACTTATTGAAAAGGATAATCGACCGCTTTCCCCCTATGGTTTCCATAATCCATTTATCTTCTTCGGAAAGGCCGGCTGCAGAATCCACCACATAAAGGATCAAATCCGCATCCTTCGCATGCTCTATAGCCCGTTCCACGCCGATTTTCTCCACGAGATCCTCTGTATCCCTGATTCCGGCCGTATCCATCAGATTCAGGCTGATGCCGTTCAGAACGAGATGCTCTTCCAGAGTATCCCTGGTGGTTCCCGCCACATCTGTCACAATGGCCCGCTCCACGCCCAGAAGCAAATTGAGGACAGAAGATTTTCCCGCATTGGGTTTTCCGAGAATCACTGTCTTGATCCCCTCCGAAAACATTCTCCCGTTATCAGCGGAAACAATCAACGCCTCCACCTCTTCTCTCACATCTCTCACAGTCACAGAGAGCCGTTCCCCGTAGCCATCCAGGGAAAGATGCTCCGGATCGTCGAGGGCCGCTTCCAGAAAGGCCGTCTCATAAAGAATCCTCTGACGCAGTTCTTTTATCTTTTCAGAGACAGAACCCTTAAGCTGGCTCAGAGAGCTTCTTCTGGCATACTCGTTTTTTGAATGGATCAGTTCCGCAACCGCCTCCGCCTGGGAAAGATCAATCCGCCCGTTTAAGAAAGCTCTCTTTGTAAACTCCCCCGCCTCCGCCGGACGGGCCCCATATTTGAGGACAGCCTCCAGCACTCTTCTCACCACAAGGATTCCGCCATGGCAGTCAATCTCCGCCGTATCCTCCGCCGTATAGCTGTGAGGTCCCCTCATGTAAACCACGAGTACCTCGTCTATCATTGTCTCCCCGTCATAAATATGTCCATAAGTAACCGTATGGCTGGAAAGATTCTCCACCTGAAGATCTTTCTTTTTCGGACGAAAAATTCTGGAAAGCACCTCCAGGACATTCCCTCCGCTAATGCGGACGATTCCTATTCCGGAATTTGTCATAGCCGTGGCAATGGCCGCAATGGTATCTGTTTCCATATCATCTTCTCCCTTTGGCACATGTGTGCATAAAGGAGGCTGACATAAACTGCCAGCCCCCCTCTTTATCCGTTTTTATGATTTCCAGTGATCCTGCCTGCCTTCCCTGTTATTATAATACCTTCCGGGACGGTCATATCGATCTCTTCTGCCCTCCCTCTTCAGAGAAACAACCACATGGCGGTAAGGATCCTCGCCCTCGCTTCTGGTCACCACATACCTGTCATTCTGAAGAATAGAGTGAATAATACGCCTCTCATAAGGATTCATAGGCTCCAGAGAAACGGGGTGCTTTGTTCTCTTCACCTTGGAAGCAATATTCTTTGCCAGACTTTCTAAGGTTGCCTTCCGTCTCTCTCTGTAATTCTCCATATCCAACTTAACACGGAGATATTCTTCTCTTTCTTTATTTACAATCAAGCTGACCAAATATTGAAGAGAATCTAAGGTCTGCCCCCTTTTTCCGATCAGGACTCCCATCTCCTCACCACTCATATCAATATTCAGACATCTTTCTTCTTCATCCATGACAGAAGTGAGAGTCACTTCCATTCCCATGGCCTTAAAAATCTTGCGGAGAAAATCTTCTGCTACATCCAAATCTGTCATCATCTTTCTGGCCTTAATCACAGCGGGCTTGCTGTTAATAATGCCAAGAAATCCTGCACTGCCTTTTTCAATTACCACATAATCCAGCTTATCACTGGTGGTCTCCAGCTCAATCAAAGCTTTTGTAACCGCTTCATCCACGGTTTTTGCAGATACTTCGATATAATCACTCATGACAGCCGTCTCCTTTATTTTTTCTTACCCTTTTTCTCCTCATAATCCTGAACCATCCTGGCTCTGGATGCGATAGTTCCCATATTTTCTCTCTTCTGCTTATAATAATCCGTAGAATTGGTAAGAGGCTTCTTCTCCCTCTCCTCCTCCAGCTCTTTCTTCTTTGCGGCCACTTCTGCAGCTCTGTTGGCGCTCTTGATGGTCGCATTGGCATTGATCGGAGGAAGCCCTTTCCGTTCCCGCTTTTTATTTCTCTTTTCAATGTTGGTCTTAATCATGTCGTCGACATTGACCTTCTTCATGTACTGATTGATTCCCAGCTGCATAACCATACGGACCGTACTGCTGGCTACCCAGTAAATACCGATACCGATGGGGAACGTAATGCAGAAAAACACAGACATAATCGGCATAATCGTATTCATGGACTTCATGGCTCCGGCTCCGGGCATATCTTCATTTTGAGCAGAAGCATTGTTTCCATTCATAGTCTTAACACTGAGCCACTGAGTAAGTCCGGCCAGAATCGGAATCAAAAGTGCAATAGATAACTTAAAACCGGGAGCCTCCGTCAGATTCAAGCCCCCCAAAAAGGAATTAACCCCCAAAAACTTTTCGGAACTTTCCGTTATAATGTTTTCCAGACCAGGAAAAATTCCCTTCAGTTCTTCCCAGGCCGCCGCATTGAATTTTCCAAAAAGATCTACCATTTTATCGGCCACATTGTAATCTATCTTATCAATCGGCAGACTATTGGCCTTTGCAAGATCGGCAATCTTGTTGATATAATCAGGCTGCTGCATCACAGGCTCGACCACACTCATCAACATGTCTTTGATACCGCCAATGTAAGCCGGAATCCTGTAAATAACCTGATATAAGGCAAACATAATAGGAAGCTGAATAAAGGTAGTCAGGCATCCTCCCGTGGGAGTCGCTCCATATTTGTCATAGATTGCCTGCTGTTCCACCATCATCTTCTGCTGAGTTGCCTGATCTCTTCTATCCTTGTACTTCTTCTGAAGTGCCATCAGCTCCGGCTGCATGATGGAAGTTAACTTCATAAACCTCTGCTGCTTAATGGTAAGGGGAAGCAGTAAAAGGTTTACAATAATCGTAAAAATAATGATACACCAGGCCACATTATGAATCCCAAGCCTGTAGATCCCATCCATGATATAGCCAAGCAGTGTTGCAATCGGCCCTATAATAAATGTCGTACTTTTTGTCAATAATAGAAAATTCAACGTTCTGACCTCCGAATCCGGCAAACCATACCATCTGTCCAACTACCGGATATTCCATATTTAGGGAACAGGATCGTACCCTCCCTTTGCAAAAGGATTACATCTTAAAATTCTTTTCGCTGCCAGAAACGAACCCTTCCACGCACCATACTTTTCCAATGCCTCGATGGCATACTGAGAACAGGTCGGAGTATAAATACAGCGGGTCCTTGTTTTCAGGCCCGAAAGATACTTCCGGTAAAAACGTATTATTCCAATCAACATTCTCTTCATCATGGCTTTTCCGTATAAACTTTAAATCAAATGATGGCTTTTGAGAAGACCTAAAAGAGCCTTCTCAATTTCCTGGTAGGTTCTTCCTTTACTCTTTTCTCTGGCAATCACCACCACATCGTGTCCGCCAAACGCCTGTCCACATTTCAATCGATAGCTTTCTCTGATGAGACGTTTGATCCTGTGTCTCACCACACTGTTTCCTACCTTCTTGCTGACAGAAATTCCTACTCTGTTTTCCCCATCGTCGTCTCTTTTCTTCACATATACGACAAGATATCTGTTGGCCAGGGATTTTCCCGTCCGGTAAACAGACTGAAAATCCCTGCTTTTTTTAAGCGAATAAAATTGACTCATCTTTTTTACACTTTTCACATGTCTAAGATTTTTACATATTCAAAATTTATGCATGTTTAAAATAAGAAGGGAAAACAAAAGGCCACAAATCTGCGGCCTAAGCTGATAATCTCTTTCTTCCCTTTGCTCTTCTGGCTGCCAATACTCTTCTTCCACCTTTTGTACTCATTCTTGCACGGAAGCCATGAACTCTTGCATGAGACTTCTTTTTGGGCTGAAATGTCATCTTCATAATCTTTTCACCTCCTTTTTCCAAATGAACCGGATAAAATCCGTAACAGAAAATCATTTCTATTATATGCAATTACCGAAGTTCCGTCAAGACAAATTTATGAAAAAAGTCCTCTCCCCATAAATTATAGAATCAGCGCTTTTTATCAACAAAATGGGGATAAATAGTGGATAACTTTGTGATTTTCCTGTTGTTTCTTTGTGAAGAACTTTTAAAGGGCCTTATTTTTCAAGGCTTTTCCATATTACGACAAGTTATTCACATTTTGTGGATAACTTGTGGAAAAACCTATTATTTTCTCGTTTTATCATTTTTTATCTTTTTCGAAATCCACGTAATTTAAACAAATCCCCATAGTTATCCACACTTTATCAACATTTTGTGGATAACTTGTGCCTTTTCCTTTTTTCTTTTCAAATATTCTCATTGAAAATTTTTTCGAATTGGTATAGAATATTAGGAGTATAAGGGGGCTTTTGCTCTCTGGAACGTTTTGTTTTTGGAAAAGGCAGGGACATAGAGATGCTTCAGACAATACGGGAACACTGGGATGAAATCTTACAATTGATCAGAGACAATCACGATGTGACCTCGGCCAGCTACAATACGTGGCTCAAACCTCTCCATGCAGAATCTGTGGACGAAACAGCCCACATTGTTTCTATTGCAATTAAAAGCCCTCAATTTTATAATTCCAAATCAAACGTCATCAACCACATCACGAAAAAATATGCCAATTTTTTTCAGATCTACATTGAGCAGGTGACAGGCTTTTCCTGTAAAGTCCATTTTTATATGCAGGAAAAACCAGGAGCTAAAAAGCCTGCAAAACCGAAGGCGGAGATCGAGGCCCCTTCCAATACTTACTTAAATCCGAAATATACATTTGACAATTTTGTGGTAGGCTCAAGCAATGAATTTGCCCATGCGACCTGCTTAGCCATCGCAGAGGCTCCCGCCACGAAATATAATCCTTTTTTCATTTATGGAAAAGCCGGACTGGGAAAGACTCATCTGATGCACTCCATCGGAAACTTCATTATTAAAAACGATCCTTCCCAGAAGGTTCTCTATGTGACCTCCGAACAGTTTACCAACGAACTCATTGACTCTATCCGAAGTAAGAACTCAGCAACCTCCGTTCACTACTTCAGAGAAAAGTACCGGAACAACGATGTACTGCTGATCGATGATATTCAGTTTATTATAGGAAAGGACAGTACCCAGGACGAAATTTTCCATACCTTCAACGCTCTCCATGAATCCGGAAAACAGATCGTATTTTCCAGCGACCGTCCCCCCAGGGACTTTGAGTCTGCCCTGGATGACCGTCTGCTATCCCGTTTCATGGCGGGTCCCATTGCCGATATCAAGCCGCCCAACTACGAGACAAGGATGGCTATCCTCAGAAAAAAAGAAGAGCTGGAGGGCTACAATGTCGACAATGAAGTGATTCACTACATCGCCAACAACATTACTACAAATATCCGGGAGCTGGAGGGAGCTTTAACCAAAGTCGTAGCCCTTTCCAGGCTGAATAATAAAGAAATCAATCTCGCCCTGGCGGAGGAAGCCCTGAAGGATCTGATTTCTCCCAACCACGCCCAGGCAGTCACCCCTGAAGTGATTCTGGACATGGTGGCAGATCATTATAACTGCTCTGCCTCGGACATCCTCTCCAACAAACGGCCCAAAGAAATCATTATTCCAAGGCATATGGTCATGTACCTGTGCCGGCAGATGACGGATTCTACCCTCCAGTCCATCGGGAAGTTCCTGGGAGGAAGAGACCACTCCACCGTCAACAGCGGCATCAACAATATTCTCAAGCTGATTGATGAGGATGAAGAGATTAAAAATACCGTTGAAATATTAAAAAAGAAACTGAATTTCACGTGACCTTAACGTGAGGGCAATGACTCCTTTGTGGATAACTGCCGGCTTTTCCACAGGAAATAAAGAACCTTTCCACATACTTATCCAAGCCTTAAAGTCTTTGTTTCCTTGGGGTTCAGGTACTTTTCACCAAATCCACAGCCCCTACTACTATTACTACTAAATCATTTAATATCTTTCTGTCTTTACCAGCGAAAGGAGTTTGGCAGCCATATGAAACTTTCCTTTGAAAAATCATTCTTGTTAAACGCAATCAATATTGTTATGAAAGCAGTCCCTGCCAGAACCACTATGCCGATTCTGGAGTGCATTCTTATAGATGCTTCCGATGAAGAAATAAAATTGACTGCCAACGATATGGAACTCGGCATTGAGACAAAAGTAAAAGGTGCTGTCCTGGAACCGGGCAAGATTGCCATCAATGCAAAGCTTTTGTCGGAAATCGTGAGGAAGCTCCCTGACAGTCAGATTGTCATAGATGCGGATATAAACTGTAATGTGGTCATTGACTGTGAAAAATCAAGCTTTAAAATTGCCGGAAAATCTGGGGAAGAGTTTTCTTATCTGCCTTATATTGAGAAAGACCATTACATCAGCCTCTCCCAGTTCACGTTGAAGGAGATGATCAGGCAGACGATCTTTTCCATCGCCCAGGGGGAAAACAACAAGCAGATGACTGGAGAACTCTTTGAGGTGAAGGATGATTTTCTGCGGGTGATTTCTCTGGACGGCCATCGGATATCCATCCGGAAGATAAAGTTAAAGGACCATTATGAGGATGAAAAGGTGATCGTTCCCGGAAAGACGCTCTCTGAGGTGAGCAAGATTTTGTCCGGGGATTCCGACAAAGAAATTGTCATTTATTTTACCAACAACCATATTTTGTTTGAATTTGATGATACCATCGTGATTTCCAGACTGATCGAAGGTCAGTATTTTAATGTGGATCAGATGCTTTCCAACGACTATGAGACAAAGATCTCCCTGAGCAAGCGGGAATTTTTGGAATCCATTGAGCGGTCTATGCTGTTGATCCGGGAAAATGACAAAAAGCCTTTGATTCTCACTGTTGGGGACAACAATATGGAGGCGGCCGTCCGGTCTGCCATCGGTTCCATGAAGGAAGAAATTCTGATTCGGAAGGAAGGAAAGGATATTACCATCGGTTTCAATCCGAAGTTTTTGATTGACGCCCTTCGTGTGATTGACGACGAGGAGGTTGATATCTATATGGTCAATTCCAAGGCGCCCTGTTTTATTAGGGACAGCGAGGGGGCCTATATTTATCTGGTTCTTCCTGTCAACATTTAAGGAGATTTTTTATGGATAAGATTAAACTGAGGGAGGAATACATCAAGCTTGGGCAGGCTCTTAAGGCAGCCAGGCTGGTTTCTTCCGGTGTAGAAGCGAAGATGATGGTTCTCGACGGAAGGGTGAAGGTCAATGGGGAAGTCTGCCTTCAGCGGGGAAAGAAGCTTGTGGGCGGAGATTCTTTTGAATTTGACGGAAACGTCGTGAGCATAGAAAATTAGTGGTGCAGGTATGTTTATAAAATCCCTGGAGCTTAAGAATTACCGGAATTATGAAAAACTGCATATGGACTTTGATTCCGGTACCAATATCCTTTACGGAGATAACGCTCAGGGAAAAACGAATATTCTGGAATCGATCTATGTGTGTGCCACCTCCAAATCCCATAGAGGGAGTAAGGACAGGGAAATCATCCGTTTTGACAGGGAGGAATCCCATATTAAGCTTTTTGTGGATAAAAAGAGTGTGGAGACCCGCATTGACATGCACCTGAAAAAGAACAAAACCAAGGGCATTGCCATCGGCGGGCTTCCCATCCGGAAGGCCAGTGAACTTTTCGGAAATATTAACGTGGTTTTTTTCTCACCGGAGGATTTAAATATTATTAAAAACGGACCTTCGGAGAGACGGCGGTTCCTTGATCTGGAACTGTGCCAGCTGGACAGGGTCTATACGGCAAATCTAGTCGCTTACAATAAGGTCTTAAACCAGAGAAATCGTCTTCTAAAGGAGCTTCCCTTTCGTCCGGAATACGAGGATACTCTTCCTGTCTGGGATGAACAGCTTGTGAAATACGGGCAGGAGCTGATGAGTATCAGAGAACAATTTATCTGTGAACTGAATGAGATCATTAGGGGGAGTCACGAGCGGCTCACAGGGGGAAAAGAAGATCTGGTGATTTCCTACGAGCCGGATGTGGAAAAAGAAAATTTTTCAGAGCTCCTTCTTCTTTCCAGGGAGAAGGACAGGAAAAATAAGGTGACGGCCAGAGGACCGCATCGGGATGACATTTTGTTTTTAGTCAACGGAGTCGATATCCGTAAGTTTGGATCTCAGGGACAGCAGAGAAGCGCCGCCCTGTCGCTCAAGCTCTCGGAGATTGACATGATAAAGAAGCAGGTGAAAGATTCGCCGGTGCTTCTTTTGGATGACGTACTCTCCGAGTTGGATACCGGAAGACAGGATCATCTTTTGGAGAGTATTGAAGAGATACAGACCATTATCACCTGTACCGGCCTGGAAGATTTTGTCAACCGGCATTTTTCCGCAAATCAGGTGTTTCAGGTCATAGATGGAAAGGTTTTGAGTGAGAATTAGTGAGAACAGGAGGATACGCATGAGTTCCGAATTTGATTATGGAGCAGAACAGATTCAGGTTCTTAAGGGTCTGGAGGCTGTGAGAAAAAGGCCGGGTATGTATATTGGCAGTACGTCTTCGAGAGGGCTTCACCATCTGGTGTATGAGATCGTGGACAATTCTGTCGATGAGGCTTTGGCCGGCTTTTGTGATACCATCGAAGTTGCCATCAATGAAGATAATTCTATTACCGTGGTGGATAACGGCCGGGGCATGCCTGTGGACGAACATCCGGAGATGAAGATTCCTGCCGTTGAGGTGATTTTTACCCAGCTCCATGCGGGGGGAAAGTTTGGCGGGGGAGCTTACAAGGTTTCCGGTGGTCTCCACGGTGTGGGCGCTTCCGTGGTAAATGCTCTCTCCGATTGGCTGGAGGTGACGATTTACCGGGACGGAAATATTTATCGCCAGAGATACGAAAAGGGAATCACGGTCACGAAGCTGGAAGTGATCGGAACCTGTAAAAAATCGAGACATGGCTCTACAGTGACTTTTAAGCCGGACGGCACAATCTTTGAAGACACTGTCTATGAGTATGATATTTTAAAACAGCGTCTGAGAGAGATGGCTTTTTTGACAAAGGGCATTAAGATTGCTTTAAAAGATGAAAGAGAAGAACAGAAGCAGGAGCGGGAATTTCATTACGAGGGTGGAATTAAGGAGTTTGTCCAGTATCTCAATAAAAGCAAAGAGGCTCTTTATCCCACAATCATATACTGCGAGGGGATCATTGACGGGGTATCCGTGGAGGTGGCGATCCAGCATAATGACTCTTATACAGAGAGTGTTTACAGTTTTGTCAATAATATTAACACGCCTGAGGGCGGTACCCATGTGGCAGGTTTTCGGAATGCGATAACAAAGACCTTCAACGATTATGCCAGAAAGAACAGTCTCTTGAAAGAAAAAGAGGCCAATCTGACGGGGGAGGATATCCGGGAAGGCATGACGGCTATTATCAGCGTGAAAATAGGGGAACCTCAGTTTGAGGGCCAGACTAAGCAGAAGTTGGGAAACAGCGAGGCCAGGAGCGCTGTGGATAATGTGGTAAGCGAACAGCTCACCTATTTTCTGGAACAGAACCCCCAGGTGGCGAAGGTCATCTGTGAGAAGTCGATCCTGGCCCAGCGGGCCAGGGCGGCGGCCAGGAAGGCCAGGGATCTCACCAGGAGAAAGACGGCTCTGGAAGGAAATTCTCTTCCCGGCAAGCTGGCGGATTGTTCGGACAAAAATCCGGAAAACTGTGAGATCTACATTGTGGAGGGAGACTCAGCCGGCGGCTCCGCCAAGACGGCCCGTTCCAGAAATACTCAGGCTATCCTTCCTCTCCGTGGTAAAATATTGAATGTGGAAAAAGCCCGTCTGGATAAAATTTATGCCAACGCGGAGATTAAAGCTATGATCACAGCTTTCGGTACTGGTATCCACAATGATTTTGATATTTCCAAGCTCCGTTATCATAAGATCATCCTGATGACAGATGCCGATGTGGACGGCGCCCATATCAGCACTTTGCTTTTGACATTTATATACCGGTTCATGCCGGAACTGATCAAACAGGGATACGTGTACCTGGCCCAGCCTCCTCTCTTTAAAGTGGAGAGGAATAAGAAAATCTGGTATGCTTATGACGTTAAGGAGTTAAATCAGATTCTCAGCGAGATCGGACGGGACAACAGCAACAAGATCCAGCGGTACAAGGGCCTTGGAGAGATGGATCCGGAGCAGCTCTGGGAAACTACCATGGATCCGGAGAGAAGGATTCTGCTTCGGGTGGTTATGGACGAGTCCGCCTCTTCGGAGATTGACCTTACTTTTACGACTCTGATGGGAGACAAAGTGGAACCCAGAAGAGAGTTTATTGAGCAGAATGCAAAATATGGCGAGCTCGACATATAAAACGGAGGAACTTTAGATGGAGAAAACAATATTTGACAAGGTCCACGAGGTAGACCTGCAAAAGACCATGGAGAAATCATATATTGATTATGCCATGAGTGTCATTGCCGCCCGTGCCCTTCCGGACGTGAGGGACGGCTTAAAACCGGTACAGCGGCGGGTTCTCTATGCGATGATCGAGCTCAACAACGGTCCTGACAAGCCCCACAGAAAATGTGCCCGTATTGTCGGTGACACCATGGGAAAATATCATCCCCACGGGGACAGCTCTATTTATGGGGCTCTGGTCAATATGGCTCAGGAATGGTCCACCAGGTATCCTCTTGTGGATGGCCATGGGAATT
>CAJUQY010000037.1 GCA_910588815.1 uncultured Lachnospiraceae bacterium
ATCTAGAAGAAAGAAAACTCCTGCTAAAAAAGTGGGAGTTTTTCAGTGCCCTCAGTTTGTAGGGCTTTCGGAGAAAAATATCTCTGTCCGGCTGACCCGTATCCGTCAGAAAATGAAAAGCTATTTAGCAGAAAGAGAGGTATTCGTATGAACTCAAAGAAGTTTTCCGAAGCCATGAGCGAGCTTGACAGCAAGTATGTTGATGAAGCTATCAACTATAAAAAGAAAGCCCAAAAGCCACATCGGGTTAAATGGGGGGCTATGGCAGCTTGCATATGTTTTTTGATTTGTGCGGTTGCAATTCCCCGCCTGTTTGAGAAGCCGAACAACAGTACATCAGGCGACCTCTCCCCCATGATTTATGTCAATGATACTCTCTATCGGATCACAAGCAACCAACCAGACCTCAAGGGAAAAGAAAGCCAGTTTGTTTACTTAGGGGTAATTTCAAGCAAAGTCAGTTCGTCACAGTATCCCCAAGAGAACTTCCAAGCTAACGACGATATTGTAGGCAGCGCGGTGTACCAGTTCGGGAAAGATATTGTTGTTGAAATTGACGGGCAATATTGGTCTTATTGTGCGGTGCTTGATGTTGACTATACTACTAATGATGACGGAACTTATACTTGTAGAGGAAATACTTATAAATACATGATTGAGGTTTCTGGGATTGATGGGACAGCGCAAGTTACCTATATTATCTTGACTAACAATAAAGAAACTGGTTTTGAAGATGTCCGCTATAGTCTGATAAAGGCAGAAATGAGTACAGGAACGCCGGAATTTGTGATATTAGGATGGTATTACTAAAACAGGTTAGGAACAAGCCACCGCAAACTGAATGAGCTATCTTCATATCGAAAGGGCAGCCGAGAAAATCGACTGTCCTTTTCCATGCCTACGGGCAGAAAGGAGCGACCACCACATGACGAAACCAAGAAAGAAAACCCGTGAGGAACTGACCGACGAGGAAGCCGCCGCACAGCCTTGTGCAGCAGCCCCCTCGAATACCCGCAGGAAAAGAATTAAAGAAACTTAGAAGAAAGCAGATTTTTCTCTTTTAGCTCATCAGCAAAGTATTCAGCAAAGATTTCAATGATCTCTTTGGGATAGGGAGTCCTCTTTTTCCAACAGGAGCTTCCGGTCATTTCTTCCAATAGGGCAGCGCCGCCATTGCGCATGATGATGTCCCGGATGGTTCGGATGTTTTTCTCTACGTTTGCCAATTTTGCATGGCAGAGCTTGGCAACGGGTAGGTAGATTTCCTTGCGCATGTTCTGCAGACGATCCGGATTCTCGGCGGCGATGGCCACAGAGAGGACGAAGTGCGGATATCCGCAGTAATGCCGGAGGACTCCGACGGATTGAAGTGTGGATTGCATGTTTTGTTTCATGACTTGTACCTCCTTGATCTTTCTGCTCGTCTTAGGTATTTCTTGAAATATAGAATATGGAAGAATCTTCCATGTTATATCATTGTACTCCTACTCCGTGAACACATAGACCTGTCAGACTTCTTCTTTAGGGAACGGAGGAGCCTGGAAGCTATTTCTTCGTGGGTTGATGGAATTGTCGGATTGCTCGGTCAGGTAGTCAATAACAGATGTAGCTGATTTCCCAAAGACATCGGAAACCATTGACTGTTTCATCACATATTTAACAGAGAAGTTAAAACAATTCTTACTGTACGGTCTGATAAAGCCACTCATTTGTGCTTGAAGGATGAAACTGACACTGATTTATATGCTGCCCCCGCGAAACTTTGGCCGATAACCATATATTGGAACAGAACCCGGATATCTTATGCCAAAGAAGCAAGGAAATAAAATATCAATTCCAGAAAAAATCTTGTTATCTATAAGTTCAATGAAAACCAAAGAGAAGTAATCATATCCGATGCAGTAAGGAAAAACCAAAAAGAAATCGATAGAAAATAAAGTTTATTATAGAAGAAATGGTGATTGTGTGGTAGAATAAAAGCCATGTGAATTCTGTGAAAAAAGAAAAGGGGCTGTTGCACAGCTATTGTGCAGCAGCCCCGGATGTTCACGGGAAAATGCTTAGGGGAGTTTGGAAGCAAGCAGATTTTCCTTCTTTAGCTCATCGGCAAAGTATTCTGCAAAGATTCCAATGATCTCTTTGGGATAGGGAGTCCTCTTTTTCCAACAGGAACTTCCGGTCATTTCCTCCAATAAGTCTGCACCATCATTGCGCATGATGACGTCCCGGATTGTTCGAATGTTTTTCTCGACGTTTGCCAGTTCCGCGTGGCATAACTTGGCAACGGGGAGATAGACTTCCTTTCGGATATTTTGCAGGCGGTCCGGGTTCTCGGCGGCGATAGCCACAGAGAGGACAAAGTGGGGATATCCGCAGTAATGCCGGAGGACTCCGACGGCTTGAAGTGTGGATTGCATATTTGGTTTCATGATTTGTACCTCCTTGATCTTTCTGCTCGTCCTATGCATTTCTTAAAATATAGAATATAAAAGACAAAAACGCCATGCTATAGATAAAAATCGACAGAATAAGACTAAAATAGACTCGAACGACAGCTTTTTTCGTGAAGGGAAAGGTGAATGATATGAGTAATGATAAGAATAAAGTATTCTTGAATTTTCTTTCAGAAAGATTTAAAATTGAAAGAGAAAAATTTGACAGATCTGGAGTATATGCATACACACAGCGTTTACTTGCTTACAATTCAAACAAGATTGAAGGGAGTACTTTGACAGAGGAACAGACAGCTTCCCTGTTTGATAACGGGACTTTGCCGAAATTTGATGACTATTATAGGGTAAAAGACGTTGAGGAAATGAACGGCCATTTTCTTATGTTTAATAAGATGCTGGATACTTTCGATAAACAATTATCACAAGACTTGATAAAGAAATTCCACTATGAGTTAAAATCCGGGGTCTTTGAAGACCGCGCCAATGGATATGCCATCGGTGATTATAAAAAGCGCCCCAATATGATTGGCATGTATCGGACTGCCAGACCGGAAATGGTTGAAGAAGAGATGAATAATCTTATGGAATGGTATTTTAGACAGGAAGCAAATGTTGCTGTGCTGGCCGAGTTCCACGCAAAATATGAGAGTATTCATCCCTTTCAGGACGGAAATGGCAGGACCGGCAGGTTAATCCTTTTTAGGGAATGTTTAAAGAATGATATCCTGCCGGTGGTGATCGAGGATGCAAACCGAAATGAATATCTGGAGGCTTTGACGGAATACAGAGAAGAGGAACACCTGGGAAAATTAATCCGTTTGTTTGAAAAAGAGCAGCGCTTTTATATGGATCAGTGTAAGTATTTTATGTAGGCTGACAGTAAAAGAAAGGGGCTTGCTGCACAGCCTTTTGTGCAGCAGCCACGGAATGCTTGTGGGGAAGCGTTAGGAGGGCCCGGAAGAAAGCAGGTTTTCTCTTTTCAGCTCATCGGCAAAGTGCTCCGCAAAGATTCCGATGATCTCTTTGGGATAGGGAGTCCTCTTTTTCCAGCAGGAGCATCCGGTCATTTCGGCCAACAGGGCGGCGCCGTCATTGCGCATGATGACATCCCGGACGGTTCGGATGTTTTTCTCTACATTTGCCAGTTCTGCATGGCAGAGTCTGGCGACGGGGAGATAGATTTCTTTGCGGATGTTTTGCAGACGGTTCGGGTTCTCGGCGGCAATAGCCACTGCGAGGACAAAGTGGGGATATCCGCAGTAGTGCCGGAAGACACCGACAGATTGAAGTGTGGATCGCATGTTTTGTTTCATAACTGGTACCTCCTTGAACGTTTTTTTCTTATGTATTTCTTCGTATTTCTTAAAATATAGAATATAAACGACGCAATTTCCACACTATAGATAAAAATAGACAGGAGAAGATACAAATAGACAGAAATAGACTAAAATAGACCAAAGCAGACTGATGGATCAGAGGGGAAAGATGGAAAAATTAGTGATTATCATCAATGGAAAGGGCGGCTCCGGCAAGGATACGCTGTGTGACTTTGCGGGGAGGCGTTTTAAGGTTAAAAATGTGTCGGCCATTACTCCGATCAAGGATGTGGCCGGGCGATTTGGCTGGAACGGAGAGAAGGACGGGAAATCCCGGAAATTCCTTGCGGATTTGAAACAGGCATGTGTGGAATACAATGATTTGCCTTTCCGATATCTTGCCGGGGAATATGGGCAGTTTTTAGAAGGCTCGGACGATCTGATGTTTGTGCATATCCGGGAGGGGGAGGAAATTGACAAATTTAAACGGATTGTGAAGCTTCCATGCGTTACGCTGTTCGTGTCCAGGAAAGAGAGGGACGGGCTGTGCCTGGGGAACGCCTCGGATGACGGCGTGAAAAATTATCAGTATGATTACGAATACCGGAACGATAAAGGGCTTTCGGAGGCTGAGGAAGATTTTCTGATGTTTTTGGAAGACATGTTGAAAAAGGAAGAGGAGGCTGAAAAGGGACGCCGGGGCGAGAGAAAGCTTGAAGGAGAAAGGGACAGATAAGAGGAATCGTGAAGGGAATTGACGGGAAAGGGCAGGGAAATCCATGGTTAAGGTGATTACATACGGTACCTATGATTTGCTTCATTATGGCCATATCCGACTGCTGGAGAGGGCAAAAGCCCTCGGGGACTATCTGATTGTGGGCGTTACCGCAGAGGATTTCGACAAGGTGCGGGGAAAGATTAATGTGCAGCAGTCTCTGATGGAACGGGTGGAGGCGGTCCGTTCCACCGGCATTGCAGATGAAATCATCATTGAAGAGTATGAAGGCCAGAAGCTGGATGATATCAAACGCTACAATGTGGATATTTTTACGGTGGGTTCCGACTGGATCGGGCATTTTGACTATCTGAAAGAATTTTGCAAGGTGATTTACCTGCCAAGGACGGAGGGGGTATCCAGCTCCGGGCTTCGTTCCAAGAGACGCTCTCTCTGTTTGGGATTGGTCGGGGAGACGGAGTTTCTGAACAAGGTGGCGCAGGAATGTGACTGTGTGAACGGGATTCATGTGGGGGGGATCTGTGCGAAGAGCACGGCTTTTATGAATGCTGCCATGAAGGAATTGCCGGTGATCACGGACAATTATGAGGAATTGGTGGAAAAGGCGGATGCTATTTATTTGCGCTCTCAGCCGGCAGAGCATTACAGCCAGATTCAGTTTGCCCTGGAAAAGGGGAGGCATGTTCTCTGTGAATCGCCTGTGGTGCCGGACAGGAAGAAATACAGGGAATTGCAGGAGCTGGCAGAAGAGAAGGGCGTTATTTTGATGGAAGCGATCAAAACCGCCTATGCCACGGCCTATTCCAGGCTGCTGCTCCTGCTCAAGGAGGGCAAAATCGGGGAAATTGTGTCTGTGGATGCCACCTGCACAAGTATAAAATCCATAGAGGGCTCTCTTCAGTGGGATGGAATTTATGAATGGGGGCCGACGGCGCTTTTGCCGGTGTTTCAGATTCTTGGCACCAATTATACGGAAAAAACGGTTGTGATGAAGTATCAGGATGAGGAGAGAAAGCACGACGGATTTGTAAAGATTGATTTCGTTTATCCGAAGGCCGTCGCAGACATAAAGATCGGCAATTCGGTGAAATCGGAAGGGGAGCTGATTGTCTCCGGTACGGAGGGGTATTTGTATGTGCCGGCTCCCTGGTGGAAGACGGATTATTTTGAGATTCGATATGAAGACCGGAGCAAAAATAAGAGGTATTTTTATCAGCTGGACGGGGAAGGAATCCGATATGAGCTGGTGGCTTTTGCCAGGGCTGCGGAGAAAGGGAGGGATATCGCGGCCAATATCGACCATGAGGTGACGGAGTGCATCGCCGGCGTGATGGAGGATATCCAAAGCGGGAGAGCCGTCCGCTATATTTGAGACTGTCTGATTTAAGGTCAGCCATCGCACTTTTTTGAAGCCTTTTTTGTTATGGGGCCTGTTTCGCGCATATGATGATAAGAGCTGTAGCCCTGGCGGCTGAAGCCGGGGCACAGCTTGTCATGATAGAATTTGCTTGGCCACGAACGGAGGGCGAGGGATGCAGGCCTTAATATTGGCAGCAGGCATGGGGAAGCGGTTGGGGGAGCTGACTCAGAGCAACACAAAATGTATGGTAGAGGTTAATGGGGTGACGCTGATTGACCGGATGCTTCACCAGCTGGAGCGTCTGCAGCTGACGAGGATTGTGGTTGTGGTGGGGTACGAAGGGAAGAAACTGGTCGATTACATAGGGACCCTGGGGATACGGACGCCTATTTATTATGTGGTGAATCCGATATATGACAGAACGAACAATATCTATTCTCTGGGACTGGCAAAGAGGTACCTGGTGCAGGAGGATACGCTCCTTTTGGAATCGGATCTGATCTTTGAGGATGCGGTGCTTCAGGTACTTTTGGAGGATCCGAGGGAGACCTTGGCACTGGTGGACCGGTACGAGAGCTGGATGGACGGGAGCTGCATGAAGCTTGGGGAGGGAGATGTCATTGAGGCGTTTGTCCCTGGAAAAAGTGTGGTATTTGCGGAAAGCGCCCAGTATTATAAGACGGTCAATATTTATAAATTCGGCCGGGAGTTTGCGAGGACGCGCTATGTGCCTTTTTTAGAGGCGTATATGAAAGCCCTTGGGAATAATGAGTATTATGAGCAGGTGCTGCGGGTGATTACCATGCTGGAGGATCCGGAGATTCGGGCTAAAAAACTTGACGGCCAGCGTTGGTATGAGATTGACGATATTCAGGATCTGGATATTGCATCCTCCATGTTTGGGCTGGATGAGAGGGAGCAGGCGGAAAGGATCCAGGCGAGGTACGGAGGGTATTGGAGATATCCGTTCCTTTTGGATTTTTGTTACCTGGTAAATCCCTGTTTTCCTCCGAAGAGGCTGATGGAGGAGATGAAGGCCGGATTTGAGATGCTTCTGACCAGGTATCCTTCCGGTATGCGGGTGAACAGTCTGCTGGCGGCGAGGAATTTCGGCGTCCGCCAGGAACACATTTTGGTGGGGAATGGCGCGGCGGAGCTCATTAAGGCCCTGATGGAGCTGCTCAGCGGAAGGTGCGGATTGATCCGCCCTGCCTTTGAGGAGTATTTCCGGCGGTATTCGGGGGAAAGCATTACCTATGTGCCGCAGAACGAAGATTTCTCGTACGGCGCAGGGGATTTGATGGAATTCTTTGACGGAAAAGGAATTGGGAATCTGGTGCTCATTAATCCGGACAATCCCAGCGGGAATTATATTAGGAAGAAAGAGGTGCTGCGTCTGGCGCTTTGGTGTGAGGAGCGGAGGATCCGGCTTGTGGTGGATGAATCCTTTGTGGACTTCGCCGAGGAAAAGGACGGTACGCTGATCGAAGAGCCGGTTATGGAGCGGCACAGGAATCTGGTTATTATCAAGTCCGTCTCCAAGTCCTATGGAGTGCCGGGGCTCAGACTGGGTGTCCTGGTATCTGCGGATGAGGAGCTGGTCGCCGATATGAAAAAAGCTGCTCCCATCTGGAATATCAATTCCTTCGGAGAGTTTTATATGCAGATTGCCGAGAAATATAAGAAAGATTACGAGGATGGGCTGGAAAGGTTTAAGGAGCTGCGGAAGGAATTTGCGGATGGACTGGGAGAAATCCCGGGCCTCAGGGTGGTGCCTTCCCAGGCAAATTATCTGTTGGTGGAGCTTACAAACGGTATGGCGGCAAAGGAGCTGACCGAAATTCTTTTGCACCGTCATCATATACTGATTAAGGATCTGACGGCCAAGCCTCAGATGAATGGCCGGCAGTTTGTCCGCGTTGCAGTCAGAAGCCGGGAGGATAATAGAGAGCTGACAGAGGCCCTCAGGCAAAATGTTTTATAATCAAAATATTTTTCTTGCAAAACAAAATGAGCTGCGCTATAATTCCAGAAGAATCTTTGTGAGAACGGGACAATGTAGGGTCAGGGAGGGAATTATGGGTCAGCTTACAATCAGGGCTGAAAAGGCAGATGCAGAGAGGGCTTATCAAGTGTCTGCGGGAAAGAGGAGAAGACTTGCGGGAAAGAAATGGTTTTCCGCGGTGATTCTTCATTTTTTGTTTCACGGACTCCATGTGCTTGACCGAAAGGATGAGAGGGTACATGGGGAGATCGAGGAGTGGGAGGAGGGCTTTGCCTGGGGAATCGGCATGGGCGAGGATGCTCCGGCTCTTTATATGAAGAAAACAAAGCAGGGGCTTTTGCGGCTATCCGGCCGCGAGACAACTCCGGAAGATATGGATTTGATGATTCGGTTTAAAAGCGTAGATGCCGCTTTTCAGGTTATGTCCGGCCAGGTGGGGGTGGCCGCTTCCTACGCGAGACATGGCTTTGTCCTTAAGGGGGACATCGCCAGGGCCATGTCGGTGGTCCGCTGCATGGATCTGGCAGAGGCTTATCTGTTCCCCCGGATCATTTCCAGGCGGATTTTGAAAGAAGTGCCGGAGAAGCGGATGGGGCTTTTGCACACGTATCTGGCGGCGATAGGCCATATGGTGGTCCGCTGAATGACTGTCATTTGATATATCCGCAGGAAAAATGGCGAGTACAAATTTTCAGGAGGAGAAACGAATGCTTCCAGGTTATTACGAATTTCAGCACAGCACAAAATTGCTTTCCGGGAAGGATGCCCTGGAGAATATACCGGCGGAGCTCCATATGATGGGGGCTCTCCACCCCATGGTGCTTTCCGACCATGTGCTTCATGAGATTGGGACTCTTGGGAAGGTCTGCGATGCCGTCCAGGAGGACGGGATATCCATCGGAGCCGTGTTCCATGAGATCCCGGCGGATTCCTCGTCGGACGTGGTCAATGAGATTGCGATGCTCTACAGGAGTTCCGGCTGTGACAGTCTGGTGGCCGTGGGAGGCGGCTCTGTCCTGGATACGGCCAAGGGGGTGCGGATGCTCCTTTCCGAGAAGGTCCATGATATCATGGACCTTCTCGGCTGTGAGATTTTGACCAGGGGCCGCCATATTCCCTTTGTGGCGGTTCCTACCACATCGGGAACCGGCTCGGAATCAACGCTGGTGGCGGTGATCCGCAATGCGGAGAATGGAAGGAAGATGGAGTTTATTTCCTACTATCTCCAGCCGGATGTGACGGTTTTGGATGTGCGGATGACGCTGACCCTGCCGGCCAGAATGACGGCGGCCACAGGCCTGGACACACTCTGCCATGCCATTGAGGCCTGCACCTGTCTGCAGAAAAATCCTCTGAGCCATGCCTACGGGACTGCGGCCATCCGTATGGTGGGCGAGTATTTGGAGAGGGCCGTAGAAAACGGGAAGGATGGGGAGGCAAGGCTGGGAATGGCCAATGCCTCCACCATGGCTGGCGCGGCGTTTTCCAATTCCATGGTGGGAATGGTCCACGCCATCGGACATGCTCTGGGAGGCGTCTGCCATGTGCCCCATGCCGACGCGATGACGATCCTCCTGCCTCACTGTATGGAATACAATATGGAGCTTTTGGCAAAAGATTACGGGGAACTGCTCCTCTATCTTTGCGGCCCGGAGGAATATGCGGCTACGCAGGAGAGGGACAGGGGCGAAGCCATGGTGAGAAAGATACGGGAGCTGGAGGGACGCCTGCACGGGCGCTGCGGCCTGCCGCTCTGTCTGAAGGACGTGAGGGTGGAACGGGAGAGCTTTGAGGCGGTGGCAAAGGCAGCGCTCTCCGACGGAGCCATGATTGTCAATCCGAAGCAGGTGGGAAGAGAGGATGTGCTGAGGATTTTAGAGCTCGCCTGGGAGATTAACCATTAAAATCTTTACTTACAGAGAAAAGAGTCGAAGAAGGACGGATGCAAAAGGGGCAGACTCCGAATGGGCGGCCGGAACGGATGTTGCCGCGGCCTGTTCGGGGGCGCTTTTTTTTGTGCAACACTTTTTTCTTTTTCTTACACTATATATATGAACATGTTTACGAAAAGGAATTCCGGAGGGCGGGATTCCGAGGAGAGGACAGCTATAGCAAAGGGTCCGAAAGGGCGGTGGAGTATGGAACGACTGGAGGAGCTTCGCCTGATTAAGCAGGCCAAGCAGGGAGATGTGGATGCCTATGGGCGCCTGTATGAGATGGTATATATGGATCTGTACCGATTTGCACTGTTTACCCTGAAAAATCCCTACGATGCGGAGGACGTGGTCTCGGATACGGTGACGGATTCGTTTGTGGGAATCGGGAAGTTAAAGAAGGATGAGGCGTTTCGCAGCTGGATATTTAAGATTCTGGCCAATAAATGCAGAAAAGTTTTGAAGCAGTACGCCGAAAGGCCGCCCATGAAGGAGTATGAAGAAGCTCTGACCGACAGGGAGGAGAGGGCGGGAGGGGCTTTACCCGAAGAGGGACATGTAAATCGTGAAGATCTGATGGATCTCGCCAGAGCTTTCGGGATGCTGGAGGAGGAGGACCGCCTGATTGTCAGCCTGTCTTTTTTCGGAGGCTATACCAGCGGGGAGATTGCCGGGATGCTGAAACGAAAGCCCGGAACGGTGCGCTCCAGGCAGAGCAGGGCTCTTTCTAAAATGCGGGAACTGCTGACAGGGGCTTACGGCCTGTAGGCTACAGGAAAAGGAGATGAAGTGTTATGCGGGAAAATAGGGATACGGCTCCTGTGGAAGAAAAATGGATAGAAGAAGCAAAAAAGACGGCAGAGCTTGTGGAGCCGCCGAAGAGCCTTTCACCGGAAGCAGTGACGGAGCGGTTGAAGAGGGAAGGGCTTAAGCCTGGGGGTAAGCCGGTTCGTCTATATAAGCCGCTGGTCCAGGCGGCCGTTTTATTCCTGTTTTTGCTTCTCGGAGGAGGAAGCTTATGGCTGTTTCGTCAGTTAGGAGGAGAGCGCAAGGGAGATGAAGCCGGACAGATAGAAAGCGAGGCTTCCCGTAAAATGGCGCGGGCGGCGATTCCTGAGGAGGGGCAGAGCATTCCGGGCAGCTTTCAGGCGGCGGCCTCTTATGAAGAAATTTATGATTATTTGGAGAGACAGCAGCTCGCTTCCTCAAGAGCTTTTGCGGCAGAGGAGGATTTCAAGGGGGAAGGGGATGGTTTCTGGGAGGAAGAGATGGAGATGGCGGAAGCGCCGGCAGCTGAGGAGGACGGCTCTTATGACACCGCGGCAAAAAGTGAGGAGATGCAGGAGGCGGCCGGCATAGGGGAGGAGGCTGCTTTGGGGGGCCACTCGGAGACGAACATCCAGGTAAAGGGGGTCGACGAGGCGGACATTGTCAAGACGGACGGGAAATATTTGTATGTGGTCTACAGCGGGGCGGATTTTGCCGGCCGGGTCCATATTATTGAGGCGGACGGCGGCAGCATGCGGGAGGTGTCCAAAACGGAACCGGTGACGGATGGGCTCTATCGGGATTACGACTCGGTGCTGGAGCTCTATGTGGACGGAGACACGATGACGGTGCTTATGGACTGTGTGGATGAGGATTCGGAAAGCTATACGGTGACGGCTGTCTATGATATCAGTGACAGGGAGAATCCGAAGCTTCTCGGAATGTTAAATCAGGAGGGTTCATACGAATCCAGCAGGAAGAATGGCTCCTATGTCTATGTGTTTACCTCCAGGTATACGGCGGTACGGCCGGGAAGCGGCTGGGAGGGGGACTTAAGTTACCTGCCGTACACCAAGTCCGGGCCGATTCCCTGTGAGAATATTTATTACTCGCCGGAGGCGGAGACGGAGAGGATGCTTATTGTGACGGCTCTGGATACCAGAGAGCCGGAAGCATTTACGGATCAGAAGGCGGTTTTCAGCAGCGGAAGCACCATGTATGTCAGCAAAAATGCCATTTACGCGGCAGAAACCGTCTATGAGGGAGAGAAGAGCCAGACGGAACTGTTTAAACTTTCTTACGAAGGGGGGAAGCTTGAGGCTCAGGGCAGCAAACGGTTCCTTGGCCGGCTGAACAATCAGTTTTCCATGGATGAGTATAAAGGTTATCTGCGCCTGGTGGCTACGGTGGACGATTATCAGAGCGGCAGCCAGGTGAACTCGTTGTATGTGATGGACGGGGAACTGGATATTGTGGGGAGTATCCATAATCTGGCTCCTGACGAGAGGATTTATTCGGCCAGGTTTATGGGAGATGTGGGCTATTTTGTCACCTTCCGGGAGACGGATCCGCTCTTCAGTGCAGATTTGTCTGACCCGGAGCACCCGAAGATTATGGGAGAGCTTAAAATTACCGGATTTTCCAGCTATCTCCACGGCTATTCGGAGAATCACCTTCTGGGGATCGGGGAGGAGATTAACCCGCGGACAGGAGAGATGGAAGGGTTAAAGCTTTCCATGTTTGACACGGCGGATCCCTATCATGTGACGGAGGAGGACAAAGAAATCCTCACGGAATATCAGGGCTCCGCGGCTCTGTCCAATCACAAGGCCGTATTGATTGATTCGGAGAAAAACATCTTTGGCTTCTTTGTTTACGGATATGAATGGGGAGCGGAGGAGGAATCCTGTGCTTATGTGCTCTATTCCTATGATGAGGAATGGGGATTTACAAAGCGGCTGGCCATTCCGCTGTCCTGGGAAGAGATTTTTGGCGGCTATGGAGGAGAGCTGAGAGGCATTTATATTGACAATACTTTGTATCTCATCGGCTTTACAGACGGCGTGCGGGCTTATTCCCTGAAAAACGGAGAGGAGATCGGGCGGGTGACGCTGAATTAGTGCTTGCAATTTGCCTGGAATCCATATAGAATAGAACCCGTGAGGAAGGGACGAGGACTTTATGAGATACGGGTTTGAGGTGGAAGCAATCCAGGCAAAGAAGGGGACGCTTCCGCGGGACGAGCGAAATGATATTGCGGCATATATTGCCACGGTGAAGGTGGAGGCCGAGGAGGGTAGGAAGGCTTTTCGGAAGCTGGCGAATCAGGTGAACGGACGGCTTTCCAGGGACTGCACGGACCGGGCGGCAACCATTACGCTTCCTGATTATGGGAGCTGTCAGCTGATGCTGAGATTGAAGAAAGAAGGATAGAACAGGAAAACAGCGCCGGAGGCTCTCCGGCGCTGTTTTCCTGTACGCGGGGTGGAACCGATTACGCTTTTAACCGTGCCTTGTGGTACACCTTTTTCCCTTTACGGATTTTTACGCTGTCCGCAAGCTGTGCTTTGGTCACCTTGGTATCCAGGGTGGCTTTTTCGCCGTCCACCGTGACGCCGCCCTGGGTGACCAGCCGTCTGGCCTCACTCTTTGTGGGAGCCAGCTTGCAGGCCAGCATCAGATCCAGGATGCCGATGGCGCCGTCTGCGAGCAGCTGGGGGGAAAGCTCCGTGGTAGGCATCCCTTCTTCGTCTCCGCCGCCCGCGAAGAGGGCGTGGGAGGCTTGCTTCGCCTTGTCGGCTTCCTCTCTGCCGTGAACCAGGCTGGTAAGCTCGTAGGCCAGGATTTCCTTGGCCTCGTTGAGCTGGCTTCCCTCCCACTTGTCCATCCGGTCAATCTCTTCCAACGGTAGGAAGGTCAGCATACGGATGCATTTCAACACGTCGGCATCACCGGTATTTCTCCAATACTGGTAAAATTCAAAGGGAGAGGTCTTATTGGGGTCAAGCCAAACGGCGCCCTTTGCGGTCTTGCCCATTTTTTTGCCCTCGGAGTTCATGAGGAGGGTGATGGTCATGGCATAAGCGTCTTCGTTTTCCGTGGTTTTCTTGCGGATCAGCTCTGTTCCGGCTAACATATTGGACCACTGGTCATTGCCGCCGAACTGCATATTGCAGTCGTAATGCTCATGGAGGTAGTAGAAGTCATAGGCCTGCATGATCATGTAGTTAAATTCCAGGAAGCTTAAGCCCTTCTCCATGCGCTGCTTGTAACACTCCGCCCGCAGCATGTTGTTGACGGAAAAGCACCCGCCCACATCTCTCAATAAATCCACATAATTGAGCTTTAAAAGCCAGTCCGCATTGTTCACCATAATCGCCTTGTCAGGGCCGAATTCAATGAAACGTTCCATCTGCTTTTTGAAGCATTCGCAGTTATGGTCAATGGTTTCCTTTGTCATCATGGAGCGCATGTCGGTACGGCCGGAAGGGTCCCCCACGTGTCCTGTGCCGCCGCCGATCAGGACGATGGGTTTATTTCCCGCCATCTGGAGCCGCTTCATCAGGCAGAGAGCCATGAAATGTCCCACGTGGAGGGAGTCCGCGGTGGGGTCAAAGCCGATATAAAAGCGGGCGTTTCCACTGTTGATGAGTTCCCGGATTTCCGGCTCGTCCGTCACCTGGGCAATCAGTCCTCTGGCCTGTAATTCTTCGTAAATCTGCATAATCCTGTTCCTTTCTGAGATATAAAATGAAATGTTGTGGGCAAGCGAGACATCGAAAAGGCCCCCTGTCCATTCGGACAGAGGGCGAACATAACCTTCGCGGTACCACCTCTATTTTAAGAAGCCCTCACGGACTTCCCCTTATGGAGAACGGCCGGCTGAATTCGATTCCGCGAACGAAACGTCCGCACCGGAGCCCGCAAGCAGCTTCTCCTGCACGATAACGGATGCCTCCGGCCATTCCTACTGAGTCTTGTTCCTTTGACTGTTCAGACTGGCGGCTGGGAGATGTATTCGGACCGGGGCCGCCTGCATCCTTCCACCAAGCGGATGCTCTCTTGGAAGCGGGGAACCCGGCTTACTTCTTCTCGTCAAAGCCTTTGAGATATTGGTCTACTGGCATTATAACAGAAAAAAAGAAAAATGCAAGAGTTTTCAAAACTGTAGGTAAAATAAAAGCGGTTTCATGGAATTTTTTTTCATAAAATGCGTGAGGGGAGGCCGTGAATGATGGCGGAACAGAAGGAGAAAAAGAAAGGGAGCAGGGTAACTCTGGCTGCGTGTATCGTGGTCATCGTGATTTTGCTTGCGGCGGTATTTGTGCTGTGGAGCCAAAAAAAAGACAAAAAGGAAACGGTGGACAGAACGGTTTCGGAGGGACTGGTCGTCGACGGAAATATCGACCGGAAAGCTTCCGACGCCAGGTTTACGACCGACATGAACATGATTTGGACTTTCCCGTCGGGCAGCGCGGTGTCTGACAATGCCATAGTGGGAAATTCGGAGAGCAATGAGTACGAATGCTATTTTGAAGTGTATCTGGACAATGAGGAACAGACGCTGCTTTACAGCTCCCCGGTGATTCCCGTGGGAAAAAGGCTGGATGAGCTGAAGCTGAATCAGGTGCTGCCGGACGGAGCTTATGACGCCATATGCACGTATCACATTTTGGATGATGAAGACCCGGAGCGAGAGCTGGGGACGGTTTCCTTTGCCGTGAGCCTGATGGTCGTCCGGTGATCCGGAGATAATTATGATATATATGCTTATGGACTGACGCCGATAAGATGGTAGATATTGTCGGCGCGCCGGAAGCTATATATAAATATAATAATTTTTTAAGGAGGACTGATTTTTATGAAATCTCGATTTGCAAAAATGACAGCGGCAACCTTGGCGATGAGCATGTGCCTCTCGGCGACCGTGTTTGCGTCAGGGGCGGCGGCGCCCGCTCCGAATACGGCGACAAAAGGAAGCTTTGATACGTCTTTCGACGTCTATTCGCCGGCGCTCCATGTCAGCGTTCCGCTGAAGGCCGACATTGAGGTCAATCCCATGGCGGATTCCACTGCCACCAGTGTGAAGCAGTTCAGCGTCGCTTCCAACAGCATTGATATTGTAAATGCATCGGTGGATACGGAAGCGGATGCGGCCATCCCGGTCAATGTCACGGTGAATGCCGCCATCACAAAGGCGGGGGACGGCGTTGTGACGGAATATAATACCTTCACCGCAGATCCCACTTCCACAAAAAAGAGGATCCATCTGGAACTCACCGAGGCGGCCACCGCGGCTGCATTGGACGAAACTAACAGAGCGGCGGGCACCGGCGATGCCAGTAAGCTTCTGGATCTCGCAAGTGTTCCGGTTAAGACTGCCGCAGTATATACCGGTGCAACGAACAAGGCGATGATTACAAAATATGGCTCCCTGCTTTCCATGGATATTGGCGTACCGACGCTTGAGAGTGGGGCGTCTTCCTTTACGGCAGATCCGACCAAGGTGAAGGCGACGGTTGGCTCCTTTGCCGTTACCGGTGTGGCCAACACCAATGCGGACTGGAAGGCAGACGACGTCGCAGTGGCCATTACATACAATGTAAAAGCCAGCCAGGCGCTGAATATTGCCACGCCTACGCTTACGGCGGTCACCTGGGCATCGGGGACAAGTGCAACAGATCTGGCTATCACGGTGCCGGATGTAGGGGAAGCCACGGTTGCCGGAGTGGGCGCACATAACGACAATTCCGAGTATAAGGATTACCTCTGGGCCGAAGAGGCATATAAGGTAGAGTATGTGGAGAATGCCGGTAAGACAGATGCAAAGATTACTCTGAAAAAGGATGACTCTGGCTTGGCGTTCCTTACGGGCGACGATTACAAAACGAAGCCGCAGGATCTGATGGTCCTCCTGTCGGACGGACGTATGGTGGTGTCCACCCTGACCGTAAATTAACCAGAAGGATTTAAGTGGTTACGGACGGACCAAAGCGGACGGCTGCTTGTAGCTTATGAGTGGGTGTTTCTACCATGCCCATTTACCGGCTTACCCGAAAAGGGTAAGCCGGATTCTATGCATCGAAATATAGGGGAAGTGATAGGATGAGGAAAAAAACAGTTCTGTTTTTGGCGGTAATATTGCTTGGGCGGAGTTTGAAGGTGATGGCGGAGGAGCCGCCGAAGGATATTCTATACAACGTGTCGTTTCCCACAGATATCCGGGCCCACCTGGATCCGGGAAATCTGAGCGGGAGAGGGCAGGTTTTTTCTGACTGTTATACTGTGGAAAATTATGGGAACAGGGATGTTGCCATTAAGATAAAAAATATAGAGCTGTATGATGCAGACAGCCATTCCAAAGTCAAAGAGACAGTAGACGTGGATATGGTATGGAAAAATGAAGCGGAGCAGATGGAGACGGTATTGCATGTGGCGGAGGGGATTCAGGATGAATATGTGCTTTTCCTGGCGGCAGCGGAATATGGCAGGTGCGGCGAATTTCTGAGCCTTCGTGAGAATAGCTCCGGTTTCTTTTATTTTACGGGGACCTTCCATTCTGATGCGGATATTGTGGAGGAAGATGGGAAAATGACGGCTCGTTTTGATTATGAAATCGTCCACGTTGGAGATGGGGAAAAGGAGGGGAATTCTTATGAACCAACGGCCGAGGCATGGGAGGACTTGGAAGAGAACCGGGAAAGCTCTGAGTCTGCAGAAATGGGAACTATGGGGGAAGCTGAAACGATTGCGGAGACAGGAACCATGGGGGAAGTTGAATCCCCAGGGGAGCTTGGGGGAGATGAGATTGCAGGGCAGATAGAATCTGTGGCCGCGGAGAAAGCGGCGGATCAGGATAAGCGCGGGACGGAGCCTGAGGAGATGACTGGGGAGGCCGCAAAAAGCGAGACGCACGGAACGGAGACAGAAGGGATGTCGGAGGAAGAGACGGATGGTATGCCAAGCACTGACCTTTGAAAACCTGTTTGATGATGGCGAGAATTTCTGGTTTACGGAATTTCATTATAATGCACTGTTTAAAATGGATAAGAAAGACTGGAAACCGGAATTGGTCGGGGTGTTTCCGGAGGAAGCCTTCTGCCAGGGCAGGTTATATACATCGACGGTAAGCTGCCGGGATAAGCTATATTTTGCACCGTATATGGCGGGGGAAATAGCGGAGTATGATTTGGGGCGGAAGGAGTTTGGAAAAATTCTGGTGCCGATGCCCCGAAAAAACTTCCGGACCCCATGGGAATCAGAGAAATTTTTTAAGGCTGCTGTTTTGAGGGAGAGGATTTATTTTATACCCTACCATTATCCTGCAATCCTGTGTCATGACATTGAAACAGGACAATTGAGCAGCTTCGACTCCTGGGTGGATGAAGTGGAGGAGCACCGTGTAAATGAATGGGGATATTTTATTGAGTATGAGATCATTGGAACGCAGCTCATACTTCCCTGTATGTGTGCGGAGATGATTGTCGTTTTTGATACTGTGACAGGAGGCTCGAAAGTTTTTGGGGCAGATGCGACAGGATATGCATGTAAATACTGCGGATGCTGTCGAATTGGGGATGCTGTCTATTTCATATCGTCGGATGGAACTGTTTCCAAGAGGGCCTTGGGCTTAGAAAGACTTGGGATTGTGCATTTGCCGGGCGCAGGTGCTGAGGAAGTTGAATTTTATCCTGTGCGGCAGGCGGGAAAGTACCTGTATTTGTTTCCGTTTCAGGGAGGAAACCAGGGCTTCAGGCTTGATCCGGAGACAGGACGGGCGGAAAGAGAGAAATTGTTTGATGTGGAAAACAGCGCCGGCGGGGGAAGCTGGAAATTTCTTACCGCCCTTTCTTGTGACGGAAAACTGTATGCAGTCGATGAGGATAACCGCTCTTTCATAGAATATGATTTTACAGAGGGAAGGCGGAGGTCACGCAGGCTTTTTGCATCCAGACAGGAACAGGAGCGGATTGACGAATATAGAAGGCGCGCGCTTATGAGGGCGTTTCACGAAAATATTGTTGCAGAAGGAGAACTGTACTCTTTGACCTGTATGTTAAAGGCTCTGCAGGAAGAACCTGCCTTGGAACTGAAGGGGACACAGGAAGTAGAGAGGACGGGAAGAAAAATATATCAGGTGTCCAAAGGTGAATGAATGGAGACAATAATCAAAGAAAGCATCTTATATTCAGATTATATTGCGATTGCAGATGATCGGGACAGAAAAATTACATATAAAGAGCTGGCGCGGAGGGCAAAAAAATTGAAATCCTGTATGGAAGAGAGAAGCCTGATTTTTATACTATGCGACCGGCAAATGGAAACCGTGGAGTTTCTGTATGAAATCCTGTACTTAAACCTGGTTCCCCTATTATTGGATGACGAGATTGACGGCGGGCTGTTGGATAATTTACTTGCGCTCTACCGTCCGCAGTATATTTACGGCAGAAAGTCGCGGGACATTCATGGAGGATATGTGATTAAGGCGGAGTGGGACCAGCATGTTTTGTTAAAAACAGGAAATTTTCCATATGAAATTCATCGGGATGTGGCGGTGCTTATGTCGACAAGCGGGACGACGGGGAGTGCGAAGCTGGTTAAGCTGAGTTATGGAAATCTGCGGAGCAACGCGGAACAGGTGAGTGGCTGTATGGATATTCGGCCCGGACAGAAAGGACTGCATTCCTCTTCCTTCGGTCATGTGTATGGATTGGCTTTTTATATCTGGCATTGGTATTGCGGAGCGACCATACTGATTACAGGGGAGCCGATGCTCAGCAGCAAATTCGGTGAATTTTATACAAGGGAGAAGGTCAATAATTTGGGCAGCACACCATATGGCTATCAGATTTTGCGGAGAATTGGGTTTTGGACTCCTGCCAGGCTGGAATATTTGCATTGGGCGATGTCCGGGGGAGCGCCCATGCCGGAGAGTGAACAAAAAAACATGGTGTCTTATATGGGAGACAAGTTCTGGATTGGTTATGGAATGACAGAAACCGCCAGCGCCCTCTCATGCATAAACCTTAAAAGGGAGAATGGTAAATGGGGATCTGTGGGACGGCCGTTAAAAGATGTGCGGATCGTGGCAGACAGCGGTACAGGTGAGCTGATTGTAAAGAGCAGAAGCGTATGCATGGGATATGCGGAAAACAGCCGGCAGCTGGCGGACGGCGACAGGAACCATGGGATTTTGCATACGGGGGATGTGGTGGAGATAGATGAGGACGGCTATATTTATTTGAAAGGCCGTATAAAACGGTATGTGAACATGCTGGGAAAGAGGGTCAGCCTTGACGAGGTGGAAGCATATTTGAAGAATCAATATACGGGAATGGAATTTGCGTGTGTCGGGGAAGAAAACCACATCACGGTTTTCTGTGCGGGAAAGGAAAAAGGATTGGAAAGGTACGTCCCGGTTTTGTTGGATCGGGTGATGAAAATGCCGGCCCGATTGATTTCCTGTATCGCTTTGGAAAAGCTGCCAAGGAGCAGCTCCGGGAAAACGGCATATGACCGATTGACACGGGAATTGGAGTGAAAGGATGGAAGCTGTTTCATGGAAGAAAGCTATATGAGACGCTTTGGGGACAGGAAGCTTGCGCTGGCGGGCGATAAAAGAATGTGCAGACATTTTTACCTGCAGTTTCGCTCCCTGCTGGATATCAGATATTATGGTTTTACCAGGCTCGATCTAAAGGACGGCGACGCAGCGGCCTTTTTTGAGGATTTGCAGGATATAACAGTTGTGCCCATGAGGCCGTCTATGGTTTTTCAGGAAAATTTGCTGTTTGTTTTGTGTGTGGAACATGCTTTCCGGAGGGATTATGATCGGGTGCTCTATCAGAAGGGACTGGAGTGGGGAACCGACTATATCGACGCATTGTATATCATTCAATATTACCGCCGGAAATACCGCACGGCGCTTCCGGAAAAGAAGCTGTGGATTTTTGGCGCCGGAAACAATGGAAAATATTACTATCAGAATTTTTTTAAGCGGGCTTACTCGGTTGCGGGGTTTGTTTCCAATTTCGAGGGGGAAAAAGAATGCCGGGGGCTTCCCGTCATCCGGCCGGAGGAGCTTTTGAAACAGGAGAACGCCTATGTCGTGATCTGCAGCGACGCAGACATTTTGATGGCGGAAAAACTCTGCAGGCTGGGGTTTCTTGGAGGCAGGGATTTTTGCTTTGCCGAAACTCTGCCCAAGGCGCTTTTCCATGCGGTCGGCACTTGTCAGATTATTAATTCTGCCGATTGCTTGTATCGGAACAAGGAATTTTTTAGCCGGTATTATGGATGCAATTATTTTGAAAATGTGTATGATTTGTGCTCCGATGCAGATAACAGGAGGTTGAAGGCTTACGGGAAATTCTGCGACGTCGTATTTTATAATGTTGCGAATGCAGGTACAGACGAATTCAGAAATTATGAACCATTGATTGCCCGTTATTATAAAAATGCGATGCAGATATCTATGCCCTTTTATTACTTTAAGGGTCAGATGATGCAGGCAACGGATGGTGTAAATCCTTATGGGTTAAGAGCCTATGGGGGACAGCCGTTTTGGTTTCGGGGTGACCAGGAAATCAACCGCATGGTCGAGGAAGGGTGTGACATCGAAAAAATTGTTACAGAGGTTTCAAGGGAGAATTACTGGTCTTGTGAGGAGATTCTGAAAAATTTCAGGCGTGAGCTGAAAAAGGTGGAGGTGCTGGATCGGTTTTCTTCGTTTCCTATCAGACAATTCATAGAAGCCCATTACAGGGAAATATCCGTTTTTGTGGATGGCACACATTTTCATCGCCGGCTGTATATCTATATAGCCGATCAGATAGCAAATGCCTTGGGGATGGAACCGATTTCGGATCCAGATGAAATCAAGGAGGCGGAAGCTCCTTTTAGTGCCATGCCGGTTTATCCATGCGTACAGCATGCGTTAAAGATGGAGCAGCAGAACAGCTATCCGTTTTTCAATATAGAAAGAGGGGACGTCGAGTACCTGGATATCGGGGAGTATACGAGGCGCTATGCCAGGTATGTCATGGATGTCCGCAATATGTATAAAACAACGGGAACGGACTGGAGATAAAAGGATGAGGAAACTCTTACGGAGGAGAGGACAGTGAAGGGAAGAATACTGAAAATTTGCGGTGAATTATGCTGCAAAGAAATATCTATGGAGGAAGAGTTGATTGCGACCGGTCTTTTCGACTCCTTTAAGCTCATGGAACTGATATGTACCCTGGAGGAGGAATTTGATATCATATTTCTCCCGGAGGAGATCACAGAGCTGGATCATTTTTCCTGTGTGGATCATATGGTAGAATTACTCAGCAAGAAAGTCAGAGAATAAAATTTATGCTGCGGAGGGCAAAATGACAAAAATAACATCCATTACATATGTCAAAAACGGAGCGGCTTATATAGAGCGGTGTGTAAGGAGTGTGGCCAAGCAGTCTCTGCGGGAGATAGAGATCATTGTAGTTGACGGAGGAAGCACAGACGGTACTTTAACTGTTTTGGAAAGATTATACCGGGAGGATCCCCGTATAAAGATTTTAACCAGTGAAGGAAGCGTCGGCGCTCAGTTTAATATGGCGTTTAAGATGGCAACAGGTGAATATATTGCGGTGTGTGAGGGTGATGATTATATTTTCCCTGATAAGTATGAGGCACAATATAAAATCGCAAAGAGGTATGATTTAGATGTGTTGCGGGCGTGCTATTACCGTTTTTTTGAATGTGGAGGAAAAGAGTACAGATATAAAGTAGAAACCGGGCCGTCGAAGGAACGGTATGATCAGTTGATTGAAACGGAGGGCGGCGATCAGTTTTTGGCGCTGGGGATTAATGGATTTTGGAATGGTATTTATCGGAGAGAATTTCTCGTTTCTCATAATATCTATATGAATGAAACGAAAGGCGCGGCATATCAGGATATTTCTTTTTCCTTTCTTTGTCAGCTATATGCAAAAAGGATATGGTTTATGAGTGACGCATATCACTGCTATAGAATTGATAATCCTGAAGCCTCTTCAAATGATTCAAAGTGCATTGACATGCATATAGAAGAATATGAATTGCTGAGGAAGAGATTGATTAAAAATGATCTTTGGGAAAGATGCCAAAGGATGTTTTTACTATGGGAATTGGGAAGCTATCAGTATTTTATAAATGAATGTTCCGGGGCAGATCGATTAAAAGAAGTCAGGAAGATCTGCCAGGCATTGCTGGTACAGCACAGTAGGGATAATTCAAAAAAGGACAGACTGCCGGAAGGAACAATGGATTTGCTTCAGGCTCTGTTTTATGACAAAAATCGGTTTTGTGCTCTGATGCTGGATCAAGCTGGACAGAACGATAGAACTATACAATATTTTGAAAATCAAGGTGTGAATGAGAAAACCATGATATTATTCGGCGCAGGACATTTTGGTGACATTATATATGATTTTTTAAAGCTTTCCCATAAGGAAATCATAGTGGTTGACAATAGTTTAAAGCTTCAATCGGAAGGCTATAAAAACCAAAAAGTACATCATCCGGATTTTATTGGGAGTTTTAATAAGGATTATCCGATTATTATTGCGAGTACTGTATGCGCCGGGGAGATGTATAAACAGTTGAAAGTGCTCGGTGTGGAGGATCGCAGAATTGTTATTTGTGACAATGAAGAGTTGTTTTTGAGAAAAATATTTGTAAGGCTGAACTGTAGATATGGATGCTAAAAGGACAGTAAGTGTGATTGTACCTGTATATAACGCAGAGGCATTTCTTTCAAAATGTATTGAAAGCCTTGTGGGACAAACCTATCCTGAGCTTGAAATAATTATTGTCAATGATGGCTCAACCGATCATTCTTTAAAGATATGTGAGGATTATGCCAATAAATACTGTTTCATAAAAATAATAAATAAAAGAAATGAAGGCGTATCCCTGGCAAGGCTGGAAGGGGTCAGAATGGCGGCTGGCCAATATATTTCTTTTGTTGATGCGGATGACTGGATTGAAAGAAATTATATTGAGCGTATGATGGATGAATTGCACGATTCAGATATTATATTGGCCGGAATCAGCCGTATTCTTGTCAGTGAAAATAACAGGATCGTGAAGGAAAAAAATAATATGGCGGCTGGAATATATAAAAGCGAGGAGGAATTACAGTTGCTGTTTGGAAAGATGCTGTGTTATGACGTGCCTTTCAAGCCCGGCGTGCTGCCTTATGCCTGCAATAAAATATATAAGAAAGAAATGCTTATTCCCTGGCTGGAAAAGATTGATAAACGGATTAACGATGGTGAGGATGTGGCGGTTATTTTTCCATATCTCATTCATTCAAAAAAAATTGTTTTGAGTGATTATTGCGGATATCAATATCGGATACACCAGAACTCTGTATGTAATAAAAAAAGAGAGGATGCTTACCGTAATGCTTCTTGTCTATACTTATGGCTCTATGACATTTTCAGTGCATCAAAACATGCGGGTATTCTGTTGCCGCAATTGCGGGCTTATTATTTGAGAATGATTTGGAAAAGGGATCCGGGGATATACATGGAAACCAATGAATTTGTTTTTCCGTTCAATAAAATTAATAAAAATTCCAAAATCATCATTTATGGCGCGGGTGATGTCGGCAGGACGTATTATATTCAGGCAGAACAATCCGGTTACTGTACGGTTGTTGCATGGGCGGATAAAAATCTTGAGCATCCAGAAGGGCTGGACTATGCTCTTATAAAGCCTGAAGAAATACAAAGAGAGGAATTTGACTATGTAATTGTTTCGATCAGGAGCGAATACATATGCAATCAGGTGCATAATTACTTGGTGGAGATGGGGATTGGACAGGATAAGATTATTTTATGTGACGCGGGGGTGGAAAAGGTTGAAGATCCGTAGTGAGAATAACGAGTCCATGTTGAAAATATGCAATTCGAGCCGGCTAAATATTTATGGAGCCGGTGTTATGGGGAAGACTTTGTATAAATGCCTGTCAGAGGCACCTTATCATAAAAAAGTCACTTCATTTATTGTGAAAGACACAAAGGATAACCCATTGGATATAGAAGGGATCCCAGTCGTCGATATTCCTGCTGCCAAAGCTCTAAAGGAAGAATTACTTTTGATTGCTTTGCATGAAAAATATATAAAGAATGCAGTTGATGATCTGAAAGCTGCTGGATTTATTAATTTTATTCCAGTGTCATTTGACAGTGACCTGTGGGAGGATATCAGATATTGGTGGGCGTCAGAACATCCAATGACGGAAGGGATACGATTAACTTCCCTTGATGAAAGCCTGAGAAAAACACTTTCTGTGTATGTCGTTCATAGCGAAGCAGATCAGGAGCTTATTGAAAATCCTCCTGAGCACAGTTTTGAAATCCCCATACAGGCCGGGGCGGCTTTATCTGAACATCATCCGTTTTTGATCCGGGATGACAGGGGAGATAATATTTCGAAAAAAAATAAACAGTATTGTGAGCTTACGGCCTTATATTACATTTGGAAAAATGACCGTTCGGATTATGTGGGTTTGAGTCATTACAGAAGACGCTTTCAGCTGTCGGAGATTGAGGTGGGGAAATTAGTAATGTCAGATATTGATGTGGTTGTTACTGTCCCCATATTTAATTTGAATACAGTGAGAGGGCAGTATGGATTGGATCATGATATCTGTGACTGGGATATTATGCTTGAGGGAATAGAGAGATTGTATCCGGAGTATTCTGTGACTGCAGATAAGATTCAGCAGGGCAATTTCTATTACGCATATAATATGTTTATTGCAAAAAGAGAAATATTAAACAATTATTGTAAATGGTTGTTTGACATTTTAGATTATTGCGAAAAACGAATATTGAAAAAAATGATGTATACCAAGAACGGTATGCGGGATTTTTGGCTGAACGTTTGCTGACAATATATTTCACACACAACCAACAGTATAAATTGGCAGTGGCGAAAAAGCATTTTATACAAAGATGAGGGGTGGTTTCATGTTAAAAATATATATTGTCGGCGCCCATTCCAGAGCACAGACGGTTGCGGAATATATACGGTGTTTGTATCCGGATGTCAGGGTGGAGGCTTACCTCTATGATAACGAGGAACCAAACCCGGGGAGCATTGGGAAAAGGCCGGTTATCCGGCTGGATGGGAAGGTGGATTTGAATCCTGTTTATCCGGTCTGTATCGGGACGAGGGGAGTTTACCATGAAAGACTTGCAGCCAGCCTGAAAAAAATGGGGTTTGAAAAGGTTTATCCAGTTACCCCGGAGATGGACACAAGGCTTCGGAACGCTTATGTCAGGAAGCACTATGCGGACAAGGGCAGGCGCTTTTTGAAGTTAGAGGAGCTTGATGCGGTGCAAAAGAGCACACAGGCGGATATGAAAAAAAGGATTTATATTGCAAGATCCGTGTTTGACAAAGCATTGGAGAGCGAATACGAGACAGAGCCTTATGAAAAGGAGCTTCAGGCGGGTGCAGCGCTGACGATGGAGAGACTGTCGTCAGACATTTTAACGGACGATGTAGGGGACAATATTTCTGTAAAAAATAAACAGTATTGTGAATTGACGGCGTTATATTGGCTGTGGAAGCATGCAGACGAGGATGTCCTGGGCCTGGTACATTACCGGAGGCATTTTATTCTGCCGAAGGACTGGTTTATGCGGATGCGCGAGCATAAGGTGGATGTGGTTTTGCCGGTTCCTCTATATGTCGCACCTAGCCTTGCGGATAATTTTAAGAAAAGACATGATCCGGCAGTTTGGGAAACTATGATGGGATGTCTGCAGGAACGAGATATGGCGGAAAGCCGGGAAGCAGAGGTTATTTTTCGAAAGAATCTATATTCTCCCTGTAATATGTTCATCATGCGGAAGGAAGCACTGGATGATCTGTGCACTTGGATGTTCCCCGTCTTGTTTCAGACGGAGAGGCGTGTTGGGAAAAAGACGGATGATTATCAGAATCGGTATCCGGGTTTCCTTTCAGAGCGTCTCATCAGCTTTTTCTTTGAAAAAAACAGAAAGAAATACAAGGTTGTGTATGCGGACAAAAATTTTCTGAGATAGAAGATGGGATCCTTAGGTGAGAATTACCATTTTATAAAATACAGGGCGTGGGCCGGAAAGGAGTTCTTATGACCTTCGAACTCATGGCCTCCATGATGTGTGCCGACTATGGCAATCTGGAGAAAGAGGTATGTGATTTGGAAGCGGGAGGAATCGATTCTTTCCATGTTGATATTATGGATGGAAGGTTCGTCCCCAATTTCGCCATGTCCTTAAATGACATGGCCTACATAGCGAAAACGGCAAAGGCGCCGCTGGACGTTCACCTGATGATCGAGCATCCCAACAACCGGATCGGCCTGTTTTTGAAGAAACTGCGGCCGGGGGATACGGTTTACATCCATCCGGAGGCGGAGTACCATCCATCCACGACGCTTCAGAGAATTATAAACGCCGGGATGATTCCCGGGATCGCCATCAATCCGGGGACGAGCGTGGAGACGGTCATGGAAATGCTTCGGATCGTGAAAAAGGTCATGGTCATGTCGGTGAATCCGGGGAATGCGGGGCAGATGTATCTGCCCTACGTGGGAAAGAAAATCACCAGGCTGCTGTCATTAAAGGAAGACATGGATTTTGAAATCTACTGGGACGGGGCCTGCGGCGCCGACAAAATCCGGGAATTTGCGCCGAAAGGCGTGCGGGGGTTTGTGCTGGGGACGACTCTGCTTTTCGGGCATGGGAAGCCTTATGGGGAACTGCTTAAAAATATCCGGGAACTGCGGTTTTAATAAACGTGGAAGAAGGCCGCCGATATCAGGATTTTTGTCGGAGTTGATGAAAGGAAATTGTACTGAAAATCTCGGGAAACCATGATCCGGCCGGAAAACGAAGGAGGAATGAAGTATGTATGTTGCCTTGCTCTTATACGGGGGAAAAGGGAGCAGGATGGGCCTTGACGTGCCCAAGCAGTATGTGACGGTGAAGGGGCGGCCCGTCTTTCTCTACTCCCTGAAGACGCTGGTTGCCTGTGAAAGTATCGATGCGGTTCAGATCGTGGCGGAGGAGTCCTGGCGAGGATGGATCACAGAATGGATGGAGAAAGAGGGGATGTGCCCGGGCCTGGGAAAAGGGAACTGTTTTCCGGATGGTCAGAAAGGGGAAATCAGGGGTAAGTTCCGGGGGTTTTCCGTGCCCGGAGAAAACCGTCAGCTCTCCATTTTAAAGGGCCTGAGGGATATCTGCCGTTACGCTCCCGAAGAATCGTTTGTATTTATCCATGATGCGGCCAGGCCGCTTCTTACTCACGGACAGATTCGGGACTGTCTCGCGGCGGTAAAGGGGCATGACGGAGTGCTGCCGGTGCTTCCGATGAAGGACACAGTCTATTACAGTGAGGACGGAAGACGGGTTTCTCTTCTTGAGCGGGAGAGGATCGTTGCGGGCCAGGCTCCGGAGGTGTTTAGGCTGGGGCCGTACCTGAGAGCCAACGAGCGGCTTTTGCCGAAGGGGATTTTGAACATGAAAGGTTCGACGGAACCGGCGGTGCTGGCGGGCCTTGACGTGGTGACGATTCCGGGGGACGAGAGAAATTTCAAGATTACGACGAGGGAGGATTTGGAACGATTCCGTCAGCTCTGCATATGATAGTATGAAGCATAGCAGGCAGCAGGAGGACGTTATGGCATACAAGGTGATTTTGGATGCAGGCCACGGCGGACGCGATCCGGGGGCTGTTTATCAGAATCGGCAGGAAAAGGATGATGCCCTTGCCCTGGCTCTCGCGGTGGGAGAAATCCTGGAGCAGGCGGGTATTGATGTGGTCTATACCCGAACAGAGGATGTATACAATACGCCATATGAAAAAGCCGTGATGGGAAATAATTCCGGAGCCGATTATTTTATTTCTATTCACAGAAATGCTACGGCAGCCCCGGGGGGCGCGTCGGGAATCGAAACTCTTGTGTATAGTAAAGGCGGAGAGGCGGAACGGCTGGCGGGAAATATCAATGACGAGTTGGAGGATCTTGGCTTCCAAAACAGGGGGATCACGGAGCGCCCCAATTTGGTGGTGCTTAGGAGAACATCCATGCCGGCCGTATTGGTGGAGGCCGGTTTTATTGATTCCCCGAAAGATAATGAACAATTTGACAGACAGTTCAGCGAAATTGCGAGAGCCATTGCAGAAGGTTTCCTGGAAACCGTAGGCATGGACGATGTGGAAACCCAGACGACAGAGCCGGCAAAGCCGCTTCTTTACCAGGTACAGGTGGGGTCATACCGTGTCCGGGATTACGCGGACCAGATGCTGGAACAGCTGAAAGCCGAGGGCTTTCCTGCCTGGATTGAGGCGGAGGACGGTTATTTCCGCGTGAAAGTCGGCGCTTATGAAAGATTAGATAACGCTGTGCGCATGGAGCAGCGTCTGCGCCAGATGGGATACAATACATTTATTACGACGGGCGGAAGGTAAGCCTGTCCCCGGAGGGGCTATAGTCAACTGCAGATTATTTTGCCGTGACTATATGTCCCCCTCCCCGGAGGGCTTTTTCGGCCGGCCGGGGAGGGGGATCCGTCTCTTTGGAAGAATAAAAAAAGGCCATTTGGAATCGACAAAAATAACGACAAAAAAAATTAAAAAAAGTGTTGACACGACAGAATCCTTGTGGTATATTGAATAAGCTGTCGCCGACGAGAGAAAACAAAGCGCCGGAGACAGGACATGAACCTTGATAACTGAACAGTATATTCCAACCCCTGAAGTTTCTTTAAAAAGAAG
>CAJUQY010000038.1 GCA_910588815.1 uncultured Lachnospiraceae bacterium
CGGGAGGTTTTTCGGAAACTGGGGATGTCAGAAAAGGACAGCGCAGCCATTGCAGAGGTGCTGTTGGAGAGTGACCTGATGGGGATTGAATCCCACGGGCTTCAGCGTCTGATTATGTATTACGGAGGAATCCAGGCAGGGCGGATCAATCCGAAGGCACAGATCAAAGTGACCCGCGAGACACCGGTCTCCGCATTGATTGATGGAGATGACGGCTTTGGGCATGTGGCGGGTAAGACGGCCATGCAAATGGCGATCGACAAGGCCAAGGAATCCGGAATCGGTCTGGTGCTGGTGAAAAATTCCACCCATTATGGGATTGCCGGGTATTATTCCATGATGGCGGCAAAGCAGGGGGTTCTTGGGATGTCCATGACCAACACGGAAGCCTTGGTGGTGCCCACATTCGGGAAAACGCCGATGGTCGGGACGAATCCCATTGCCGTGACGATGCCGGCGAAACCGTACCCCTTCCATGTGGATATGGCGACCAGCGTAGTTCCCGCGGGGAAGATGGAGGTTTATAACAAAAAGGGCCTTTCGGTTCCGGAGGGATGGATCGTAAACAGTGAGGGTGCAGTCACCACGGATCCCGGCGAATTCATCGAGATCAGAAAGAATAAGACGGACGGCGGCCTCCTGCCCCTGGGCGGGGAGGGCGAGCTGCACAGCGGCCATAAGGGCTATGCTCTGGGAGTCATCGTGGAGCTTCTGACGGCAGTGCTTAGCGGCGGACACACCAGCAACCATGTGCGGGCCGTCCCGACCATTGAGAAATGCTGTCATATGTTCCTGGCAGTCAACTATGAGATTTTCGGCGATAAAGCGGAGATTGAGCAGGGTATGAGCACTTATATGGACGAACTGCGAAGCTCCAATAAGGCGGCGGGCCATGACCGGATTTATACCCATGGAGAAAAAGAACTGAGCAATTACGAAAATGTCCGCAAAAACGGTGTGAAAGTCAACCGGAAAACATATGAGGAGTTGATCGATATCTGCCAAAAGATTGGGGCGGACGAGGCATATTATTTCGGATAGAGCCTGAGCAGGCAGCGAACGATCCCCCGTCTTTGCATACAACCCGCAAAGACGGGGGATCGTTATAGGAGTACTGCTTTTGCAAATGGCAGTTTTGCAAAACGATAGAAAGAGGCCTGTACTGTCAGGGCCTGAAACTGTCAGAGCCTGGCGACACCGGTTTCCCTTGCGGCCTTTGCCACGGCGGCAGCCACCGTTTTTCCGACCCTGGGGTCGAAGGCTTTCGGAATAATATAGTCCTCTGATAATTCTTCGTCGGAAATCAATCCGGCCAGGGCGTATGCGGCAGCTAATTTCATCTGGTCATTGATATCTCTGGCCCGCACGTCGAAGGCGCCGCGGAAGACTCCGGGGAATGCCAGGACATTGTTGATCTGATTGGGATAGTCACTTCTTCCGGTGGAGACCACTCTGGCGCCGCCGGCCTTTGCTTCGTCCGGAAATATCTCCGGAGTAGGGTTCGCACAGGCGAAGACGACCGCATCCTTGTTCATGGTTTTCACCATTTCCGTTGTGACCATACCGGGGGCGCTGACACCGATAAAGACATCTGCACCGGCCAGCAGGTCTGCCAGGCTTCCGGCCTTTTTTTCCGGATTTGTAACCTTGGCCATCTCTTCCTTGATGGCGTTCATGCCCTCCCCGCGGCCCTCATAGATGGCTCCGTGACGGTCGCAGAGGGTGATATTTTTTATACCGTCCTTTAAGAGCAGGCGGGCAATGGAGACGGCTGCAGCGCCGGCGCCGTTCATCACGACTTTAACCTCTTCTTTCCTTTTGCCTACGACCTTCAGAGCGTTGGTGAGTCCGGCAAGGGTGATGATGGCTGTTCCGTGCTGATCGTCGTGAAAGATGGGAATGTCGCATTTTTCCTTTAATTTTTTTTCAATTTCGAAACAACGGGGAGCAGAGATATCCTCCAGATTGACTCCGCCAAAGGAACCGGAGATCAGATAGATGGTATTGACAATCTCGTCTACATCTTTGCTTTTGACACAGAGAGGGAAGGCGTCCACGTCGCCGAAGGCCTTGAACAGCACGCATTTGCCCTCCATGACCGGCATGCCGGCTTCCGGGCCGATATCGCCGAGTCCCAGTACGGCGGTCCCGTCGGTCGCCACCAGGCACAAATTGTGGCGCCGGGTCAGTTCGTAGCTTTTTTCCACGTCCTTCTGGATATCCAGGCAGGGGGCGGCAACGCCGGGAGTGTAGGCAAGAGACAGGTCATCCTTTGTTTCCACAGGGACAGTGGCTGTCACTTCGATTTTTCCCTTCCATTCGCCGTGAAGACGCAGGGATTCTTTTGCATAGTCCATAAATGAACCTCCTTAAATTAAACTGATATCATATTGTCTGATGACAATCATAAAAGATGAAATCACTTTTGTCAACTGAAATATTTTGACTCTTGACGAGGGGAAGAAAGTTCGTTATACTAAATAAAAACAGATGTCAGACAACATGACATCATAGCGATATAGGAAGAGGGTGGAAGTATGAATATTTTTGAGTCTTTGTTTCAAGAAGTGGAGGTACCGGAATTGATACCGGTCAGGTTTCGCCTTCCGGTGGGAAAGCTCCGAAGGGAAGATATTCGGCTGTCGATCGGGCAAAGCCTGACGGAACGGGATCTTTTGAGACGGATACGACCGGGAGACAGGGTGGCTGTGACGGTGGGCAGCAGGGAGATTCCTCACATGGATGAGATTGCTCGTTCTGTGGTGGAACTCATAAAAAAACAGGGGGCAAAGCCATTTATCTTTCCGGCTATGGGAAGCCATGGGGGTGCAACGGCAGAGGGTCAGAGAGAGCTTTTGAAAGGCTTTGGAATCACAGAGGAGACTATGGGAGTGCCGATTTTAAGTTCCATGGAAACAGTTCGTATTTCTACGACTCCGGGCGGGCTACCGGTGCATATTGATAAAAATGCCAGTGAGGCAGACTGCATTATCCCCATCGGCCGGGTGAAACCCCATGCCGATTTCAGAGGGAAGATTGAGAGCGGACTGATGAAGATGCTGACCATTGGCTGTGGGAAGCAGTATGGCGCCAATCTCTGTCATTCCCTGGGCATGGAACATATGTCGGAAAATATAACGGCCGTGGCAAAGGAGATCATCCGGCATAAAAATATTCCCTTCGGCATTTCCATCATGGAGGATGCTCTCCACAGTCTGTACAAGCTGACTGCCGTTCCGGGAGAGCGGATCGAGGAGGAAGAGCCGGCTCTTTTGGAGGAGGCAAAAAGTATGATTCCGGGGCTCCCCTTTGAGAAGGTAGACGTGCTGGTGCTGGAGGAAATCGGAAAGGACTGCAGCGGCGCAGGGATGGATCCCAATGTGACCGGGCGGTCCCAGTCCCTTGGAGTCTGGAAGCCCTTTATCGAACGGATTGCGATCCTGAACCTTTCGGAAAATTCCCATCACAACGGCGCGGGCGTGGGCGGAGGGGATGTGACTACAAGACGGTTTCTGGATAAGATGGATTTTGAAATCACCTATCCCAACGGGATCACCAGCCATGACCTGCAGGGGATCAAGATCCCGGCGGTGATGCCAAACGACAGGACAGCCGTTAAGATGGCGCTGGAGACCTGTATCCATGCAGACGGCCCGGAGGGCTGTCGGATGGTATGGATGAAAAATACACTTCATCTGGATTCGTTTTTCATCTCTCCGGCTCTCCTGAAGGAGGCGGAGCAGAACCCGGATATTGAGATTGTGGGTGAAAAAAGAGAGATAGAATTTGATGAAGACGGAAATATACCGTGGATTTTATAATTGGAACTATAAATGAGCAAATTCAAAAAATGCACAAAACTATGATGCCAACGCCAATACATCCGCAAGTGGAATCTGTTTTTTACCACACTGATATATATGCAATACGCTCTTCTTGGAGCTGTCTGTAAAAATAAGCACAGCCATCTTCAAAGGAGACCGGTTTTCCACTCCCGGTGCAGGCGATGAAATGAGCGAGAGACGTCAACAGCCAATATTTCTGGATCCCTTTGGAGGAACGGAGCTGATACCGGTCGAATGCCAGACGACCTTTGCTCTGCCGGAAACCGTGGGGATAGATGATGTGGTTTGTCCGAAGGGCTCCAATGGTATAAAAGTCTTATTTCGTTTTATTGTACAGGACCATGGCGTAATTTAGGACAATCCCATTACAGGAAAGCATCACGGACACCGCCTGATGCCTATAGTCCTGCCTGCCTTTCAAGTGGGATTGGTGGAAATACGCGTCTTCAATCGGATGTAAAGCCCGTGACGAAGGCTTTGTCCGGGAAGAAATCGTATCATCCACGATACAGAACCCAGGCTTTCCGGAATGTAAGGCCTCCCTGTAGATAATCTGAATAACGGATTCTCTCAGAGTATCTTCCGATTTTCTGTCAACCCCATTTCCTTTATTCAGGAAATGGGCAACTGTAGTTCGGTGACAGGGGCTGTATTTTTCGAAATCCCTGGTTTTATAAATTTAACTGTTTTAACCGATTGTCAAGAATCCCGGATTGATGTCTTATTTTGTTGGGAATATTTTTGCTTTATAAATAGAATTCAAATTTGCTCATTTATAGATTGGAATTGAGATTTGAATATTAAAAGACGGACCTCACAGAAAGGAAGTCCGTCTTTTTCGTCGTATAGGAAAGTCCTCCGGATAAAGAAATCACTCCCAGGAGTATCTGGGATTCTGGACACAGAATTTTCCTCCGGTGATTTCGATGCTTACGCCATTGATATACTCGGCCCGGTCAGAAGCCAAAAATACCAGAGCATTGGCGATGTCGGAAGGGGTTCCGAGACGGGGGAGCGGGATATTATCCTGCTGTTTGGTCTCCACCATCCAGTTGTCGACCTTTGCCATGGGAGTTTCGATGACACCCGGGATGTAGGTGAGAACCCGGATCCCCATGGAGGCGAGTTCCCCGGCAAAGGAGCGGGTTAGGCTGCACACCCCGGCCTTTGCGGCTCCGTAAGGGCCGGAGCCTGCAGCCGGGAAAAAGGATTGGAAAGAGCCGGCGTTCAGAATGACTCCGCCGTGGCATTTCATGCGGCTGGCGGCGGCCTTACAGCCGTAAAATACAGAGGTAAGGTTGGCGTCAATCAACTGACGCCATTCTTCTGCTCCGATCTCCATCATGCCTTTATGGACCGGCATGCCGGCGTTGTTGATCCATATATCGATTTTTCCGAACCGGTCCATGACAGCGTCCGCAAAGGCTTCGACCTGGGAGAAGTCGGTGACATCGGCCACCTTGCAGAGTACCGGGTATCCGTTCGCTTCCAGTTTTTTTCCGGCCTCTTCCAGGACAGCCTGTCTGCGTCCGCAGATTGCCAGAGAGCAGCCCTCCAGGCCGAACAGGGCGGCGGTCTCAAACCCCATTCCGGTGGCGCCTCCGGTGATGACGACAGTTTTACCCTTTAAATTCAGATTCATAAAGATCCCTCCTGTTTTTCGTAGCAGTATACCACGGAATTTAATATATGACAATATGACATCATAAAAAATAAAGAATAAAAAAGAAAAAACGGCAGAGAAAGGGAGGGCAGATGGCCCCATGTCTTAAAATTGTTACAAGAAAGTGTGCGCAAATATGTGAAAAATAGACAAAAAAGAAAAAGATGCAGCGAAAAAGTTGACAGTATCGATGATGCATGATAGTATAATAACATGATGTCAGACAATAATACACGAATTAAAAACTGACGAAAAAACGACAAATCCAGGGAGGAAAGAAATGAAAAGAACAGAGTTTACACAGAAGTATGGAAGGATCTTGCTGCCGCTGGTGACACCGTATGATGCCAACGAGGACATCGATTATGGCAAATATGCGGAGCTGATTGAGTATCTGATTAAGAATGACCTTTGCGATTCCCTGATCGTTACGGGAACCACGGGGGAGGCTTCTCTGCTTTGTTTCGAGGAGAGGGTGAAGCTGATGGAGACGGCCGTGAAGGCTTCCGCGGGGAGAAAGCCGGTCATCGCCGGTACCGGCTGTGCTTCTACGAAGGAGACCATTGCTCTGACAAAAGAAGCGGAGAAGCTGGGGATCGACCTGTGCATGGTTGTGTGTCCCTTCTACAATAAACCCACGATGGATGGCGTATACGCCCATTATAAGGCTGTGGCGGAGAGCACTTCTGCAAACATTCTGCTTTACAACATTCCGATCTTTGTGGGGATCAACATCGATCCGGCCGTTGTAGGTGAGCTGGCAAAAATTAAGAATATCATTGGTATTAAAGACGAGGCAGGTGTAAATCCTACTCAGGTAACCGATTATTTCCTGGAGACGGAGAAGGTAAATCCGGAATTTGTCGTATTTAACGGGGATGATGTGATGCTCCTTCCCACCATTGTGCAGGGAGCCATGGGGATTGTCAGCGGCGGAGCCCATATCTTCGGCCATGAAATCAGAGCTATTTTTGATGCTTTTGAGAAAGGTGACAATGCAAAGGCAAAAGAACTCTTCATCCCTCTTTACAAATTCTGCAAATCCTGCGGACAGAACGGAAGGATCCTCCCCAATTCCATCATGCGTCCTGCTATTGAATTGGTGACAGGGATCAAAGTAGGGCCGGCAAGAAGCCCTCTGGCCCCGATTACCGAGGAGGAAAAGGCAGTCCTTGTTGATGTGTTAAAAGAGATTGGCAAACTTTAAGAGCTTTTTGATCGGTATTTCAGAAAGGGAGGTATTATTATGAAGCGTTTTACAAGTTTATTTCTGGTACTGGCGATGGCAGTATCCATATTTGCCGGCTGCGGCGGAAGCGCGGATGAGAAAAAGGAGACAAATGCTCCTGAAGAAACCACGGCTGCGGCAAAGGAAGAGCAAGATACGAACGCAGAGTCCGGAGCAGCGGAGGAGAGTGGGGGAGCACAGGCAGCCGGCGGCGATACCGTCACCTTCGGTTTAAGCTGTGCTATTACCGGAAATTTCCCTCTGGCCGGAGAGCGTACCCTCCAGGGCGTGCAGATGGCTGTAGACGAGATCAATGCGGCCGGCGGCGTCCTTGGAAAGAAATTAGAGTTCGTGTATGAGGATGACGGAAATGATCCGACGCAGGCGGTAACCGTAGTGACAAAGCTGCTCAACGAGGATATCTGCGGAATGATTGGTCCCCACACGACAACCAATTGCCTGGCTGTCCAGGAGCTGGTGGGTGAGACGAAGATTCCCTATATTACAGGAGGTTCCGGGATAAAGATCGCTGCTGCGGAAAACCCCTGGGTATTCCAGTGCCGCCCTTCCGATGGCATGAATGGTATTGTTGCAGCCGATTTTGCAGTCAAAGAGCTGGGGGCAAAGAAGGTTGGCGTATTCTTCAACAACAATGATTTCGGTGTTGGGGGACGCGATGCCGTAACGGCGGAACTTGACAAGCTGGAAGTGGAATACATCACTTTAGGACACAATTCCGGGGACACAGATATGACCAGCCAGTTAATGCAATTTATATCAGAAGGTATTGATACCATGATTCTTTGGACGGATGACGCGGAGGATGTGGTTGTTGCCCGTCAGGCATATGAGCTGGGCCTGGAAGCGAATGTGATCACCTCAGCAGGCGTGGTCATGGAACAGGTACTCAGCCAGATGGAGCCGGAATATGTGGAAGGATGGTATTCCGTAACAGATTTTGTTCCCGCCAATGAGGATCCGGTGGTTTCCAAGTTTGTAGAAGATTTCAAAGCCCTCTATGACATTGAGCCGGAACTCTATGCCTCCGCATATTACGGAGCAGTGAAGTTTTTGGCAGCTGCGATCGAGAAAGCCGGCTCTGACGATCCGGCGGCGATTCGTGATGCCATGGCTGAATTAAAGGATGTTAACGGCCCTACCGGAACTTTAAGCTGCGCTTCCGACAATACACTGATCCACAGTTGTGTTGTGACGCAGATTACAGACCTCAAACCCGCGGTGGTCAATACGGTTACTGCAGATTTTGAATAAGAAGGAGTGGGAGCCTGGCAATATTTGAGTGACAGATAAATGAAATGGCACGGAGTGTTCAGGAGGAATCCGGCTTCCGTGCCATTTTCAGCAAAAGCAGGAGGGAGCGGTTTCATGTCATTTGCGATGATCATGCAGCTTATCATAAGCGGCGTTGCATTGGGATTTATTTATTCAATGGTTTCCATTGAATACACCCTAATCTTCAACTCGACAGGACTTTTGAATTTCAGCCATGACAAATTGATCATGCTCGGCGCTTATGTGTTTGCCGGCCAGTTTGTCCTCCGGACGGGTTGTGGCTATGTGGCGGCGACCATTGCCACGGTCTTATCCATGTTCATTACAGGTATCCTGATCGCAAAGGGGATCTTTAACCCCTTAAGGAATATGGCGTCGCCGATTTTCGCGGTGATCGGCACGGTTATCATGGGAAGGATCATCAAGGAGCTCTGCCGGATTATCTGGGGGGCGACAGCATTCAATATTCCTGGGTTCATGAAAGGGACTTTCAAATTTGGAGGCATTGTGATTACCCGGGCGAACACATATATCATTATAGTTGCTGTTCTGCTGGTGGTCGCACTGCAGCTTTACTTCAATCATACAAAATCCGGAAAGGCCATGCGCTGCGTACAGCAGAATAAGACGGCGGCGACTTTGATGGGGATCAACGTTTCACAGAACATCAATATCACCATCGGAATCAGCGCGGTGGTCTGCTCTGTCATTGGTATCCTGGTCATATCTCTCTTCTCCGTCAGCCTTACCATGACCAATATGATTGGCATCAAGGGATTTGCAGCCGGTGTGATCGGCGGTTTCGGATATTTCCCCGGCTGTATCGTCGGCGGAGTGCTCATCGGTATCCTGGAAAATTTAAGTACGCTGGTGATCCCTTCGATCTACAAGGATTGTGTGGCGTTTGTCCTTATGATCGTGTTTCTTCTGGTGCAGCCAAAGGGGATCCTTGGGCATAAAAAATAGGGGAGGGTGGCATGAAAGAAAAAAAGAATGTAAAGATCGCTCTGGCTGCCGTTTTATTCGTGGGGCTAATCGTGTTTCCCATTGTGGATAAAAACACATACCATCAGCTGGCGCTGGCGCAGACACTTGTAAATATTATTATTGTTCTTGGATTGAATTTCATTACGGGCCTTACGGGACAGATGAACCTGGGAACCGCAGGAATTATGGCGCTTGGCGCCTATTCCGGCCAGCTTATGGTGCAGAAGCTGGGGATGGCTACGATCCTTACAATCCCCGTGGCGATCCTTATGGGCGTGATTATCGGATACGCCCTGGGCTATCCGTCCCTGAGGCTGAAGGGTGTCTATCTCTCCCTTACGACTATCGGCTTCAGTGAGATTGTCCGGCTTGTCATTACAAACTGGGCGGATTTTACCGGAGGGACCACCGGCGTCCAGAATATCCCGGCATTGAATATATTCGGGCTCAGGCTGGATGCCACCTGGAAGCTGACAGTTTTTCTCGTGGTTGTCTGTGCGCTTCTGATATTTACTGCGTACCGGATCGTCGGTTCCAAGTACGGGCGCGTGTTCAAAGCCATACGGGACAACATCGAGGCGGTGGAAGCCTGCGGGATCGATGTTGCCGGTTTAAAGATCAAGGCGTTTACCCTGGCGGCCATTTTTGGCTGTATCGGAGGCTGTTTCTACGGATTCCTGATGACGTACCTGAATCCTACTCAGTTTACACAGGATCTTTCGGCCAATTATCTGCTGATGATGATGTTTGGGGGAATCGGCTCGGTTCCCGGCAGTGTGATCGGGGCGGCGGCAGTCACGCTCCTGCCGGAGTTCCTACGGTTCACAAAAGAGTATTACTGGCTGATTTTCGGGATCATTACGCTCCTGTTCGCGATCTTTCTTCCCTACGGATTCATCTCTCTGTTCCAGAAGGAAAAACGGGAGGAAGCAGGCATCTTTAAGATACTCAACGACCGGAAAGGAAAGCGGAAAACCGCGGGAGCGCCGAAGTCTGGAGGGATGAAATAAAATGGCAGAGGAAAGAAAAAGTGTACTCAGATTGGAGAATGTCACAAAGAAGTTTCAGGGCCTGACGGCGGTGGACGACGTCTCTTTTGATATGAAGGAACGCAGCATTTATGCCCTGATCGGGCCGAACGGAGCGGGAAAGACCACGACAGTCAACATGATTACAGGGGTATTCCCGCCAACGGCGGGGAAAATCCATTACAGGGATAAGTGCATCAACAATATGAAGCCCTTTGAGATCGCCCGCCTTGGCATCGGACGGACATTCCAGAACCTGAAGCTGTTTAACTCTATGAGCGTACTGGAAAACCTGATGATCGGCGGCCATGAGATGACAAAAATCGGCCTGGTGAACTTCTGTTTCAATTTCGGCGGCAGCAAGAGGGAGGAGATTATGCTCAAGGAACGGGCCTGTGAGGTCATGGAATATCTGGGGATTCAGGATCTGGCCAAACGGAATGTGAAAAATCTTTCCTATGGCCGCCAGAAGATCGTGGAGCTTGGCCGGGCCATGATGACCAATCCCAAACTGCTCCTGCTGGATGAACCGGCGGCCGGACTGATCCCGTCGGAGCGGAAAGAATTCGTCGATATCGTCCTCAGGATGTTTGAGGAAGGGATGGATATTTTCCTCATTGAGCATAACATGGATGTTGTGATGAATGTGAGTACCTATATCACGGTGCTGAATTTCGGCTCCCGGATCGCGGAGGGGACCCCCAAGGAGATCCAGAATAATCCGGAAGTCATCAAGGCATATCTCGGTGACAAATATCAGGAGATCGCTGCAAAGGAGAGGAGGGACTGACATGCTGAAAGTATCGGATATCAATGTTTTTTACGGGAAGGTCCAGGCTCTTTTTGATGTCTCCATGGAGGTCGGTGAGAAAGAGATCGTTTCTGTGATCGGGGCAAACGGCGCGGGAAAGACAACCTTGATGAAGAGCATCATCGGGATTAACAAAACCCAGACGGGCGGTATTGAATTTAATGGAAAAAATATCACGAACCAAAAGCCCCATATCAGTATTTACGACGGGATCGTGTATGTCCCGGAGGGGCGGGAGGTATTTCCGGAAATGTCGGTGGAGACTAATCTGGAAATGGGGGCGTTCAGTAAAAAATACTCTTCCGCACGGATGGAGGAGCATAAGGAGGAGGTTTATCAGCTGTTCCCGAGGCTTAAAGAGCGGGCGAAGCAGAAGGCGGGCACTTTGTCCGGCGGCGAGCAGCAGATGCTTGCCATTGGCCGTGGGATGATGAGCGATCCGGCGTTGATTTTGTTTGACGAACCCTCTTTGGGGCTGGCGCCTGTGATTGTGGATGAAATGTTCGACGCCATCGTAGAGATCAACAAATTAAAGAATACGCCGGTCATCATTGTGGAGCAGAATGCTTTCATGGCCATGTCGATATCCAACAGGACCTATGTGCTGGAGAATGGAAAGATTTCCCACAGCGGTCCAAGCAGCGAGCTTTTGGAAAGCCCGGAGATCAAAAAAGCATATCTGGGAGGATAAACGGATGAAGCTGGCATGGTTTATGCATCAGGGGGATGTGATTTTAACCGGGACGCCAGAGGGGAGCGGCCCCACGGAGACCGGGGATATGGTTACCGCAGAGCCCAAAGGGACCATCACGGCACATCCGATGTGGGAAGAAGAAATTTAACAAATAAAAACATCTTCGGTTCCAGTGTGAGGCCGAAGATGTTTTTGTGTGCACGAGCCTAAGAGGAGGGAAAAAGGTTTTCCCTGCTCCGTTACAGGCTTGTGCAGGGGAGGCTCCCGGCTGTTGTCTACTCGTGCCTCAACGCGTCGATGGGATTTAAATTCGCCGCCTTCACCGACGGGATGATCCCGAAGATAATTCCGATGAGGGTGGAGAACACCACGGCGACGACGATGGCCGGGACACTGATGGCCACCGGCGCCTGGGAGATGCTGGAGATCGCATAGGCCAGGCCGATCCCTCCGCCGATTCCCAGGATGCCGCCCATACCGGTCAATACGGCAGCCTCAGTCAGGAACTGCCCCAGGATGCGGGTCTTTCTGGCGCCGAGGGCCTTCTTCAAACCGATCTCGCGGGTCCGCTCCGTGACAGACACCAGCATGATATTCATGACGCCGATTCCGCCTACCAGCAGGGAAATACTGGCGATCCAGATGAGCTGCTGATTGGTGGAGGAGGAGAGCTCCTGAAGCTTGGCGGCCTGCTCCAGAAGGTCCTCTCCCTTATATTTGATGGTGTCGTCAGAGACCGTCAGATAGCTGTTGAGGATGTCTGCGGATTTTTCACCGGCAGCGGTCATATCGTCGGTGGTGACGGCGCGGACCACCAGGTTCTGGGGCTCGTCGAAGCGGTACAGGATGGGCCAGACGCTGTCCGGCACGCAGATCATGCCGCTGGAATTGTTGGCGGCGTAGCGCTCATAATCCTCCAGGGAGTTGATGACCGGCTCGAAACCCGCTTTCTGGGCGATGGTGCCGATGACCGTGAAGGGCTCTCCTTTGATCTCAATGGTTTTACCGATGGGATCTTCCCCCTGGAACAGGTTGGATGCGGCGATTTTGTCCAGAAGCGCTACCTTCCGGTAGTCGGTAAAGTCCTTTTCCGCAAAGCCGCGTCCCTTGGTGACCTGATAACCATAGACATTGCAATAATGGCTGTCGATCCCTAAGATGTTTCCGCCGTTTAAAGTCTTGTTGCCGTTGAAGACGGCATCGTATTCGTTTCTTGTATAATACAGAGAGGCGTCCGCCACCTCTGAAAGATTTTTGATTTCCTCCAGAACATCTTCACTGATGACCGGAACCCCGTCCGGCGGGTTCTGCCAGGTCATGTCGAGAGTCCAGTCGCCTTGGTAAAGCTGGATGTTCACCGCATTGTTTCCGGCGCCCACCAGATTCTGCTTAATCTGTTCGTTGGTGCCCTTGATGGTGGACACGATGGCGATGATGGAGCCGATTCCGATAATGATGCCCAGCATGGTCAGGATGGAACGGAGCTTATGGGCCCAGATCCCCTGAAAGGATAATCTTATATTTTCAAGCATGAGCCCACCTCCTAGTATCCATAGTCATAAAGTGTGTCTGCAGGTTCTGTTTTTGCTCCCTCTTTGACGTCTCTGCCGTAGGGGAACGCGATCTCGTCGTCTATTGTCAGGCCGGAGGTGATCTCCAGGCTTCCGTAGACGATCTTGCCCACCTCCACATATTGCTTGGTCAATCTGTCGTCCTCGCCCTTTTTGTAGACATAATACCGGGCGCCTTCTTCCCGGACAAAAGCCTGGGAGAGATAGATGGCATCCGGATCGTAGGAGGAGGAATTTAAGCCATCCATGGACAGATCCACACCTTCGCCGTTGGACAGATCCGCATCTCCCCGAATCACTGCGGTGAAGGGATAATAGGACATGTTCGGATTGCCGCCGTAGTAATTGTTGGAAGAAGGAGAACTGCTGATGCCTGTGATCTCGGCATCGTAGCTCATCCCCGTATTCCAGGAGCTCACATGGATAGGCATGCCCTTTTCGATTTTTCCGAGGGCTGTTTCCGCCACGGATCCTGTGATATAGAAGCCTTCTTCTCCCGTGACCCGGATCAGAGGGGAACCTTCCAATTTGGCCGTATCCTCGTCCAGGACAGATTTTACCGTGCCGTCCACGGTACTTTCGATGACGCCGTCATCCACCTGTCTCCTTAACTGCTTTAACTCCAGTTCCGCTGTCCGTTTATTTAATTCCAGGTTTTTTAAGGTTTCTTCCTTTTCCTTGATCTGCCCGGCCAGCTCTTCCTTGGTGGGACCGGTTGGAATTTCGATTCCGGGGCCGCCGATACCCGGATCGTCCATGCCGGGATCCTCAGGATCCTCCACCACGGCGCCGTTTAAAAGCCAGGAATGGAGAATGCAGTTTGGAGCGCTGCCGTCATCTACCACGTCAAACCGGTAGGTCAGCTGGCTTTCCATGGCGGCTTCCAGAAAACTTCGTTCTATATTCACACCGGGAATACAGAGGATCCGGTAAGGATTTTCCTTGCTGCCGTCCCCGGCAGGAATTCCCCCTGCCTCCTCCAGGTTGTAGGGAATCGTATTTTCATCAATGGTGCCGTAGACCGTCTCCCCCCGGAGCTCTTCCGGAAGCTTGGTTCCGTTTGTACCTTCCATGATTCCGGCAATATAGTCCCAATCCATCCGGAAACTGCTTACGATGGCAGTGGGGGCAGACGGGTTATCGACAGTGTCAAAGACAGAAGATACGTGGTTCCTGAGACAGAGAGCCAGATATTCCTGGCTGACGGTAACCGGTTTTCCGTCCGTGGAATAAATGTAATACCGGAAAGGGTTTTCTTCGGAGCCGTCTCCTGCATAGGCTTCCGATGTATCTGTGATTTCTCCATAGACATTCCCGGTTGGATTGATAACCGTCGGAGGCTCCGTATTTCCGGGATCCGTCGGGGTTTCGGGCCGGTCTGGGATATCGGGAACGTCCGGGGCTTGGGTGGGTTCCACAGCTTCCGTAGTGGGAGCCTCGGAACTTTCCGGCGGCAGTGGATCTCCTGTGGCAAGTCCCATCCCGGACAGGGCGTTGGGAGAGGCCGCCGCAACGGGCTTTGTCTTTTTTAACTGGTCGAGCTCCGCCTGGACATTTTGGATGTTTAGGCCGATGCCCTCGACCTCCATCTCCTTCATCTCCAGCTCCAGAGAGGCCAGGGTGGTGTCATAGGCGATCAGCGGATCCCCCACCTTGACGGAATCCCCCTCTTTCACATAGATTTCAGTGATGACCAGGCTTTCGTTGTAGGCGATCTCCTGGTTTAAATTGGTGGTCACATTGCCGTAAGGGGACAGGTCGGAACCGTTATCCCAATATCCGCCGTTGTTCATGTTGCTGACAGGAGCTACTTTGACCGGCTTTCCGCTGTTTTTGACCGCATAAGAAATTCCGACGGCAGCCAGGGCGATCACGAGGAACACGGAAACCAGAGCGATGATCAGCTTTTTCTTCGAGGATTTCATATAAGCACCTCCCCTGCGGTATTGCTTAAAATGCCGTCTCGGATTAATACCGTGCGCCCTGCATGGGCGGCAATTTCCGAATCGTGGGTAATCATGATCACAGTCATTCCTTCTTCATTTAGTTGCCTGAAAAGCTCCATGACCTGGAGGCCGGAGGCCGAATCCAGGGCACCGGTGGGCTCGTCGGCCAGCAGGATGTCCGGTTCACCCACGATAGCGCGGGCGATGGCGACTCTCTGCTTCTGCCCGCCGGAAAGCTGGGTGGGCTTAAAATTCATCCGCTCCTCCAACCCTACTTTCCTGAGGGCTAAAGCGGCCCGCTCCTTCCTCTCCTTTCTGGAAACACCGGCATAGAGAAGAGGAAGAGCTACATTGTCCAGGGCGCTCTGCCTGGGCAGCAGGTTGAAGCTTTGGAATACGAAGCCGATGGAGCGGTTCCGCACCCTGGACATCTCTTTATCCTTGTGATGGAGCAGGTCGTTTCCGCCAAGCTTGTAGGTACCGGAGGTGGGGACGTCCAGGCACCCGATGATGTTCATCAGGGTGGTTTTTCCGGAGCCGGAAGGCCCCATAATGGCGACGTATTCGCCTTTTTCCACGTGGAGGGTTACGTCTTTTAACACAGGGACAGTCAGCTTTCCCTGCAGATAATCTTTAAAAATATGGTCGAGTTCAAGGATCATGGTGCAGCCTCCGTTTCCGGCGCCTGGCCTGAGGGATCTTCTCCTTCACCGTCCAGAGTATCTGTGATGACACCGTCGCCCGGAATATCGCCGCCATCCGGGGGAATTTCTTTATCCAGGGGAGCGATGTCGTCCTCACCGCCTTCCGGCAGTGCAGTGTCTCCGCCGTCAGGGGTAATGATATCTTCTTCCCCTTCCGGAATCATGCCCTCCTCACCGTCCATGGGGATCATATCTATTTCCCCGCCTGTCATGCCGCCGGAGACACCGCCGATATTTTTCTGGACGGGAGCGCCCTTTTTGCAGTCGTCGCTGGGCCACACAATGTAATCGGAGGCTTTTAAACCGTCCAGGATTTCATAGGTGTCGGCCTCTTCGTCGTAGTCGCCCAGGGTAACGGCTTTTTTCTCCAGCTTGTCGCCTTCTCCGGCGGCCCACACATAAGGGTCCCCGTCGTCCTGGACAATGTAGGGAGACATGAGCCACATGCCGTCTTTTTTCTCCAGGCCGAGATCTCGTTCCAGGTAGACATGCTGTCCTAACATCAGGCCGTCGCTGGAATCTAAGGTGACATAGAAGGGATATTTGGAAGCCTGGGCGCTGTTGTCCATGCCGTCGACCATCACGCCGCTGGTATTGCCGGAGACGGGCTTCTCCGTATCAATGCTGTCCACGGTACCGATCCAGGTAAGATTCTCATCTACCCTGGAATGGACGATGATGGGAGTACCGGGAGAAAGGTTCTGCATGTTCTGCTCACTGATGGTTCCCTTGACCCGGTATTTCCCCACACCCAGGATGCTCATAAAGGGCTGCATCTCTCCGCTGTAATTGTCATAGGTGGGCTTTTCATTGATCTCCTGGACAATACCTGCGATGGTGGAGGTCACCACGGAGGACTCCATGGATTTTTGCAGCCGCTCGATCTCCAGCTGCTTTACCTTGTAGTTATATTCTTCCTGCTTGACGCTCATCTGGGCTTCCTGAATCTGAGTCGTGTAGGATAGCTGTTCGCTTGCAGGAGCCTTTTTCTTGGCTTTGGTAAGCTCGTCGATCTGTGCATTGATGGTATCCATGCTGTTGGAAATTTTTTCCAGTTCCAGATTGGCCTGCTCCAGTTTTAGGCTCATATCCTCGGTGTCGTATTCAAAAAGGGGCGTGCCAATCTCCACGGCCTGTCCCTTTTCCACCAGGATATCCTTTACGGTCTGATCAGATTCCAATTGGATTTTTAGCGTGTTTTGGGCTTCCACCACGCCGGAAAACCGGTTCTGGGCGCCGAGGCCGGTGCCGGTCAGAAGGCCGACAGAGTCCGCATAGAGCATGTTTTCCCCGTCGGTTCCGGAGCTTTCGTCCGGCGAAGAGAATTTCCAGACGGCCCCGACGACTATGGCAGCTACCACAAGTATGCAGATCACTGCCGCAATGATCTTTTTCTTCATAAGTTACCCTCCAAATTCATTTGACATTATCTACATTCTAACAGAAACGAGTGAAGATATAAATAAGGAATTTCTTAAGAATTGTTAAGGAAATTGTAACGTTTGCGAATGTGCAGGAAAAATGATAAGAGATTGCCATCGGCGAAAAAAAATGCTATGATAGAACCAACTACGAAGAACGGAGGGGATACCAATGGAAGAGCGTGTGGAAACGATGGATGATTACAAGCAGGAGCTGGAGGCTTCCTTTAAGAAGGCGGAGGAAGGCGATGTCCTGACGGGGACGGTGATCGGGATAGATGACGATCAGATCACCGTGGATTTGCAGTCCTATGCGGAGGGGATCATCAAAAAGGAGCACTTCAGCAATAACCCGGACTGTGTGTTGAAGGACGAGGTCCAGAAGGGCGACGAGGTTACGGCCACGGTCATCAAGGCGGACGACGGCCGCGGACATGTGCTGTTGTCAAAGAAAGAGGCCAACGACATGGCTGCCTGGGAGCGGATGGAGAAGTGCCTGGAAGATAAGAGCGCGATTGAGGTGAAGGTGGACGGCGTCGTCAAGGGCGGCGTGGTCGCTTATGTGGACGGGATCCGGGGCTTTATTCCGGCTTCCAAGCTGGACGTGTCCTATGTGGAGCATCTGGAGGACTGGCTGGGAAAAGAGCTTTCCGTGCAGGCAGTCACAGTGGACAGAGAGGCAAAGAAGCTGGTACTTTCCGCGAGAGATCTGGCGTTTGCGAGACGGCAGGAGGAACGGAAGAAGAAGATCGCCGCCTGTGAGGTTGGGGCTGTTTTGGAGGGGGTGGTAGAGACCATCCAAAACTACGGGGCATTTGTAAAGCTGGATAACGGCGTGACCGGCCTGCTTCATGTGTCTCAGATCAGCGACAAGCGGATCAAGTCGCCGGCAGCAGTCTTAAGCGAGGGGCAGAAGGTCACGGTGAAGATCACCGCAGTGAAAGACGGTCGTGTCAGCCTCAGCATGAAAGCGCTTCTTGATGTGAGCGAGCCGGAGGAGGCCGGAAGCCACGGGGACTATGTGGAAGAGGGAAGAGCCTTTACGAGCCTCGGTTCCCTGCTGAAAGGGATTAAGCTGGATTAAGGTAGACGGCCTGGGGGAAGCGTTTATGGATATGCCGAATTTACCGGAAGAGTATGACCAGTTAGATCAGTGGAAGACGCTGATGCTTCTTTATAATGCCGCCCTTCAAGAGGTTCAGACGAGAGTCAATGTGCTTAACGATGAGTTTCACCATATCAACGATTACAATCCGATCGAACATGTGAAGGCCAGGATCAAGTCACCGGAGAGCATTGTAAAAAAGCTGAAGCGGCTGGGCTTTGAAGCGACCATAGATAATATGTATCGGGAGCTCCATGATATTGCGGGCATCCGGATTATTTGCTCTTTTACATCGGATATTTATTATCTGGCGGCCGCCATAGCCAGACAGGATGATATGCAGGTGGAGATGGTGAAGGATTATATCGCAAACCCTAAGCCTAACGGTTACCGCAGCTATCATATGGTGGTGGTGGTGCCCATCTACCTGTCGAGCGGCCGGGTTCAGATGCGGGTGGAGATCCAGATCAGGACCATCGCCATGGATTTCTGGGCCAGCCTGGAACACAAGATCCATTATAAATTTGAAGGGGCGGCTCCTGCGCATATGCAGGAGAGCCTAAAAGAGTGCGCCGACATGGCAGCTCTTTTGGACAAACAAATGCTGTCGCTTAATGAATCCTTACAGAAAGCGGGAGAGGAGAAAACATGACTGGATTAAGCGTGTGGATCGCCGGGGCTGACGGTCAGCTTGGCTGCGCGGTCTGTGAGATCCTGCAAAAAGATACAGGCATCCGGGTTTTGACCTCAGATCTGGATGTGGACGTGACCAGCCTGGAGGCGGCCGTTTCCTTTGCGGAGGAAAGCCGCCCGGATGTGATTGTCAATTGTGCCGGGATGACGGACCTGGCGAAGTGCGAGCGAAACGAGGAGAAGGCTTACCGGGTCAATGCCCTGGGGGCGAGGAACCTTTCCCTGGCTGCCAGGAAGATTGATGCGAAGCTTATCCATCTTTCTACCGACGACGTGTTTGACGGTACGGCGAAGCGTCCGCTGACGGAGTTTGACCAGGTAAATCCCCGTACCGTATATGGAAAGTCCAAGCTGGCCGGGGAGAATTTTGTCCGGGGGCTGGCGCCCAGACATATGATTGTGAGAAGTTCCTGGATTTACGGGAAGACGAAGAATAATTTTGTCAGCTATATCCTGGAAGGGCTTTTGACAGAGGATACCATTTACGTGCCGGTGGATCAGATCAGCACACCTACCAGCGCCGCAGAGCTGGCGAAGTTTATTGTGAAGCTGATCGGTTCGGAAGAGTACGGCGTTTATCACGCCTCCTGTGAGGGGATGTGCAGCCGCTATGAGTTTGCGAAAGAGATTGTAAGGCTTTCCGGAAAAAAAGTGAATATTGAACCTCTTGCGGCAGGAGAAAATCCTTCCGTGGTCAATCGGCCCAGGTATACGCTTTTGGATAATTTTATGCTGCGGGTTTCCGGTATCTATCAGATGCCGGAATGGAGGGAGGCTTTGGGCGCCTTTATGGCAGAGCGGATGTCCGGACAGGATTAAAAGAGGGGAAAGAGACCACTTAACAATCTATGGTTTAAGTGGCTCTTTTTTTATATTCTTTCGTCAATATTACCAAAAAATATGTTTTTTTTAAAATACAATTAAAGTGTTGACAGATGGCCGATTCTGCGAAATAATGAGGATAGACGGTAACACTACATGGGGGTGTAGAGGATACCTGATACTATTAAATTCCTTAAAAGGAGGATCTTGCTATGGGAAATTATAATCCTTATGACAACGTGCTGCAGGTTGTGGAAAATGCAGCGAAGGTACTGGGATACGATGAGACAGAGTATGAAGCGCTCAAGTATCCGGAGAGAGAATTAAAGGTTGCTATCCCAGTTCAGATGGATGACGGAAGCGTAAAGGTATTCGAAGGCTTCCGTGTACAGCATTCCACCAGCCGCGGCCCGGCCAAGGGCGGTGTTCGTTTTCATCCTAATGTCAATCAGGATGAGGTGAAAGCTTTGGCGGCATGGATGACCTTTAAGTGTGCCGTGGTAAATATTCCCTACGGCGGCGCCAAGGGCGGCGTAATCTGTGACCCTACGCATCTGTCGGAAGGCGAGATGAGAAGGATCACCAGAAGGTTTACGGCTATGATCGCTCCTATCATCGGGCCGGAGCAGGATGTTCCCGCTCCCGACGTAGGAACCAATCCTAAGGTCATGGGCTGGATGATGGATACATATAGCATGTTAAAGGGCCACTGTGTCCCTGGCGTTGTGACGGGAAAGCCCATCGAGATCGGCGGAGCTCTGGGCCGCAGTGAGGCGACCGGCCGCGGCGTCATGATTACCACAAAGAATACTCTTGCCAAGCTTGGCATGGAGATGGTCGGCACTTCTGTTGTCGTACAGGGTATGGGTAACGTGGGAAGTATTTCCGCGAAGCTGCTTCATGCGGAAGGCATGAAGGTCATCGGCGTCAGCGATGTATCCGGCGGCATCACCTGCAAAGACGGGCTGGACATCCCCGGCATCCTGGAGTTCTTAAAGACACCCAGAGCGCTGCTGAAAGACTACAACGCTCCCGGCGTAGAGCATATCTCCAATGACGAGCTTCTGACCCTGGAGACGACGGTTCTGGTGCCTGCCGCTCTGGAAAACCAGATCCGCGGGGACAATGCCGACAAACTCAACTGTAAGGTTATCATCGAGGCGGCCAATGGTCCGACGACTGTGGAAGCCGACGAGATCCTTAAGAAGAGAGGGATCGTTCTGGTTCCCGATATTCTCGCCAATGCAGGCGGTGTGGTCGTATCCTATTTCGAGTGGGTACAGAACATTCAGTCTATGTACTGGACCGAGGAGGATGTCAATAAGAGACTGAAAGAGATTATGGACCGTGCTTTTGAGTCCGTATGGGATATCGCAAAGGAAAAGGGTGTAGAGCCCAGAATCGGTGCTTATCTGATCGCTATTAAGAGAACGGTAGATGCCAAGAAGATGAGAGGTATCTGGCCGTAAGGACTTTTCTTCCGCTGAAAAACGGATGTGGAACCATGTGATAAAAAGATACCGGGGCTCCTGTATGGAAGATGCAGGAGTCCCGGTATTTCTGTATCCTTCTTTTCTGCCCGATCAGAAATTATCTGCAACAATGAGCTTTGTGGAGGTATCCCATTTACCAAAGTCTGTCCCTTCCGGCAGACAGTCGGTGACCAGGTAGTCGATTCCGCAGGAGAAATCTGCGAACTTTGCCATGTAGGAGGCGCCGAATTTGGTATGGTCGGCCAGAACAAAGGAGACCCTTGAGGCTTTTTGCATGGATTTCTTCAGGGCGGCATCGAGAAAATTGGGGACAGAATAACCATAGGAGGGTTCGATACCGTTGGAGCCGAGGAAGCACTTGTCAGCCCGGATGCCGGAGAGCATTTGTTCCGCAATGGTTCCGGTGGCGTAATTCATACCGGAGAACAGTTCGCCCCCCGTGTGGATCACCCGTTTGCCGCTGCCGGTAAAAAGCGCTGTCAAATGAAAGGAATTGGTAATGATGGAGATATTTGTGAGGGCGCTTTCCAAGATAAGCTTTCCCAACTCCAATGCGGTGGTGGAACCGTCAAAAAGCAGAGTGTCTCCATCCTGGATGTAGGTGAGAGCCTTTGCCGCAATGCGCTTTTTTTCTTCAATGCACAGAGTAGAGAGTTCGGAATAATGGAAAATCCGGCCGGTTTTTGCGGCCGGTACGGCGCCCCCGTGTACCCGCCGTACTTTATTTTGTTTTTGGAGCTCGTCCAGATCCCTTCGGATCGTGGCTTCTGTAGCGTCGAGCAGCCTGCTCAGTTCAGTAACTTTTAGGATTCGTTTTTTTTCGATGAGTTCGACGATCTGTTTTTTGCGTTCTTCCGCGAGCATGAGAATTTCCGCCTTTTCAAATATATGAGGACACTTTTCCTACTCGATTATAGTGAACGACAAATTATTTTGTCGTTGACTATAGTTTAACGAATAATGGGGAAAATGGCAACCGGATATTTGGGGAGCGGAAAAATAGAAAAAAGATGTGGGACAGGTATTGACAGAGGACAGAAATGATTTTATAATGAACAAAATCGATAAAAAATGATAAAAAACAAACAAAACCAGAAGTGAAGTAGAGACGGAACAGACAGGAAGGGAGAAATGATATGGCACTGGAAAAAGTAAGCAATATTTTAAAAATGGCCGAGGAGAGAAATACTTCCGCAATCGCTTTTAACTGCAACGACTATACGATGGCGTATTCTGTGGCGGCGGTGGCAGAGGAGCTTAAGAAACCGGTGATCATCATGCTGTATCCGGCGGACAGTTTCCAGAAAAATTGCTGTAACTTAAGCGGATTTGCAGCTATGGTGCGGGAATTGGCCAAGAAGGTGAAAGTGCCCATCGGTCTCCATCTGGATCACTGCAGCGACTTTGATTACATTTTGAAGGCGGTCAAAGCAGGCTTTCCTTCTGTGATGTATGACGGTTCCATGCTTTCCGTGGAGGAGAATATAACCAATACGAAGCGGGTGGCGGACGCCGCCCATGCGTGGGGCGCCGATGTGGAGGCAGAGCTTGGACATGTGGGCTTTGCGGCCCAGTCCGACCAGCACAGGGAGGATTTGTATACCAGGCCGGAGGTGGCGGCGAAATTCTGCGAGGAGACCGGCGTGGACTCGGTGGCCGTGGCGATCGGAAGTGCCCACGGAGTTTATCTGGAAACGCCGAAGCTGGATTTGGAACGCCTGGACGAGATTAACGAGGCTGTGAAGACTCCCCTGGTGCTCCACGGAGGCAGCGGGATTCCGAATGACCAGCTGGAGCAGGCTTTCAAGCGGGGGATCAACAAGTTCAACGTGGGAACAGAATACTTTCAGCTTTACTACGACAGCATCCGGGAGTTTTGTAATCAGAACGGTGACAGAGGAAGTGTCTTGGATCTGCCCATGTATGTCCAGGAGAAGCTAAAGGCGTATCTGCGGGTGAAGATGCAGATCTCCAAATTATAGAGCAGGACAGTACAAAAGGGCTGTCGCGCGGACAGATTGCAAGGTTCGGCGCGGCAGCCCCTGTTTTATAAATTTAGCTGACAATATCTTTAGTATATCACAGAAAGAAAATAATTTCCACATCAAAATAGGCTGACAGATGTATACCTGCGAGGCAATATAAAGGTACACATTTGTCAGCCTTTTGTGCGGCGGGATCATGAGCCGGCTGGAAGTGCGGGTGGAATATCAGGATATCGAAGGATTTTCCCCGAGCGGGCCCCATGCCTGGGAGAGAATGGAAGATACTCTGGAGGAATACCGGGCGCTGATGGAACAGTGAGAAGACTCTTTTGGGAAATAGAAAAAGCCGCAGGAGAAGAGCGTGGACGTAATCGGAAAACTGTGGTAAAATTCCTGTAAAAGAAAGCGGCATGGGGCCGCAGACAGGCGGAGTTTTATGGAAGAGCAGAAAAGCGGAAAGAAACCTGAGCGGGGAACGGAAAAACAATCAGGAAAAAAGAAATTATGGAGACGGGCCGGCATGGTTCTCGGCGGCCTGCTCCTGTTTCTGGTACTCTTGGCAGGCGGCTACGTGGTTTATATGCAGGTGCAGTATTACCGGATCGAGGACAATCAGGTGATTGCCACGGAGAATAACCGGGAAGAGAGGATCCAGTCCGGCAGGGCTTATACACTTATGACCTACAACATCGGCTTCGGCGCCTATTCCGACGATTACACGTTTTTCATGGACACGGGGGAGATGAAGGACGGGACGAAGACGGCGGGGACATCCGCCAGGGCAAAATCCAAGGAAGAAGCGCTTACGAATACAGAGGGGAGCGTCGGTCTTCTTAAAGCAGAGAATCCGGATTTCATCTTTGTGCAGGAGGCAGACGAGAAGGCGACCAGAAGCTATGGAGTCAACCAGGTGGAGCTTCTAAAGGAGGCGTTTTCCGGCTACGCGTCGGCCTTCGCCTGCAATTTCCACAGCGCCTATTTGTTTTATCCCTTCTACGAGCCCCACGGCTCCGTCCAGGCGGGAATGCTGACCTTTGGGAAGTATCGGATCTCGGAAAGCATCCGCAGGCAGTTTCCCGTAGATAATTCCTTCATTACCAAATTTACAGATCTGGACCGCTGCTTTATGGTGAGCCGTGTTCCCCTGGAAAACGGGAAGGAACTTTTGCTCATCAATCTGCACCTGAGCGCTTATGATGAGGGCGGAAAAATCCGGGCGGAGCAGCTCGCGCTTTTGAACCAGGTGTTTGAGGAGGAGCGGGAAAAAGGAAATTACGTGATTGCCGGCGGGGATTTCAACCATGATATCGCAGACTCTGTGGAAAGCTTTCCCTCGGAACAGAAAGTACCGGGCTGGGTGTTTCAGCTTGACGATTCCCAGCTTGCGGAGGGATACCATTTTGTGAAGGCGGAGAATGCGGCTGAGACACCCACCTGCCGGGGAGCCGATATTCCTTATGAAAAAGGAGTCACCTACACAGTGATTGTGGATGGCTTTATCGTCTCCGACGGAATCAAAGCCCGGGCGGAAAATGTGGACGGTGAGTTTCGCTATTCGGATCATAATCCGGTGAAGCTGACTTTTGAACTGCCGTGAGGAGGACGTCATCCGGTCTGGCGGAACATTACGGGGTGTTTTTGGGCTTTACCGGTATCCAAACTTCAAACTTTGCATCAGACGGGTCGGGATTTAGATAAACCTCTATATCCGGCCCGTTGTCATACTCATAGCCGGAGGTGGGAAGCCATTCCGTCACGATGCGCCGCTCCAGCTCCTGAATGGCCCCGGGACAGGCGCCTTCGCCAGGAAAAACGGCCCAGGTAAAGGCGGGAACCATATATTCCTCAAAGCCTTCGGCTTTTTTTGTACTGGCGGCGGCGAGAAAATATTTCCACTGTTCTTCGTCATTGCAGACACTGACCCCCAGGATGCCCATGGGCGCAGTGTCCGTCATTTCGGCCAGCCGTTCCACTGTCCCGTTCATGGCGGCCTCCTGCCAGAGAGCCGGAACCACGGCGAAATTATTTTCAATCTCCGAATCGAGAGGCTTTGAGACACCGATGATCCGGAAAGCCTCCTTCCGCTTGACTCGGTAATTGAGCTCTGCCCCTCCGCTTACGGCGATCCGGAAAGTGAGGGGCGGAAAGGATTTCACAGAGACACCGTCATTCCTTACGGCTGAGGGAGCGATTCCGTGAACGGACTGGAATGCCCGGTTAAAGGCAGTGGGAGAACTGTAGCCGTACTTGGCGGCGATGTCTATCACCTTTGCGTTTCCGTTCTTAAGCTCCACGGCCGCCAGGGACATTTTTCTCCGGCGGATATACTCCGACAGGGGAATTCCGGCCATGTAGGTAAACATGCGCTGAAAGTGATAAGAAGAACAGCAGGCAATTTTTCCAAGCTGCTCGTAGCTTATCTCGTCTGTCAAATGCTCTTCCATATAATGGACTGCGTCGTTGAACCGTTCGATCCATTCCATATGCGTAAACTCCTTTTTCTTTTTATATGTGTCTTATTATACACGGAAGGCGCGGAGGCCGTCCCATGCTTACGGTCATTATACTGCCCGCTCTCGTTCTTTTCCACTCATTTTCTGCACAAAAAAGAGAGGCGTGAACGGGAGCGCGCCTGAATTCCGTCTTGACACATGGCCTTAAATTTCGCAAAATAGAAGAAAACCCATGTGACAGAGGAGGCCCATTATGATATGTCTTGCAACCATCGGAAGCGGAAGCATCGTAGATTTGTTTTTGGATGCGGCAAAGCAAACAGAAGGCATCATCCTGGAGGCTGTCTATTCCAGGACAAAGGAGCGGGCGGCACGGTTCGCAGAAAAGCACGGTGCAGAGAAGTGGTTTTCAGACTTGGATGCCATGCTTGCGGATCCAAAGGTCAGTCTCGTCTACGTGGCTTCCCCCAACAGTCTTCATTATGGTTATGCGAAGAAGGCGCTTTTGGCGGGAAAGCATGTGATCTGTGAAAAACCCTTTGTGGGAAGCGCAGCAGAGGCAAAAGAACTGTTCGCCCTCGCTTCAGAAAAAAATGTCTTTTTGATGGAAGCGATCACTGTGCTCCACATGCCGAATTTTAAGCAGGTACGGGAATGGCTTTCCGAGATTGGCCCGGTCCGCCTGGCAAATTTCAATTACAGCCAGTATTCCAGCCGCTATGACGCTTATCTGGAGGGAAAGCTCACCAACGTATTCAATCCGGAGTTTGCCGGCGGGGCTTTGATGGACATCAATGTGTACAACCTTCACGCAGCTGTGGGACTTTTCGGGATGCCGGGGGAGACACATTACTATGCGAACCGCGGTTTCAACGGTATCGACTGCTCCGGTACGGCTGTACTTGCCTACGACGGCTTCGTCGGCACCTGCATGGGTGCCAAGGACTGCGACGGCGACAACCGGGCGGTGATTGAGGGCGAAAAGGGTTACATCGTGGTCAAAGAGGCCGGAAATATCTGGGGAAGCGCAGAACTGATTTTGCGGAGCGGAGAACACAAGAAGGTGGATTATGACCTGGAGACCAACCGTATGAGCTACGAGGCAGCAGACTTTACGCGGGCTATAGAGACCAGAGACAAAGAAAGCCTCCGTTCCTGGCAGGAGGAGACCATGCTTGTGATGGAATTGCTCGACAAGCTGCGGAAATGAGAAACTGGTTCTCCTCCATTTCCGAGAAGCTGTGATAAAAGCCCCCGGCATGCTTCCCTGGCGGATGATTAGGAAGGCTTTACGAATTTTGCGAGCATAGCGCAGGTGATTTCAGCCGACCCGATTTAATGGAGGTGAAATTACCTGCAATAAGCGGCGCAGCAAAATTCGTAAAACCGACGTGTCCGCCGGGGAAACATGCCGGGGGCTTTCTGATACGCAGATATTTATTCCTGTCCGTCCCAGCAGTAGGTACAGAGCTTGCTGCGGTCCAGGCCCACCGATTCGATCATATCATCCAGCCGATGGTAGCGCAGAGAGGTGAAGGTCAGCCGTTCCCCGATGTGATTTACCATCTCCTGGTATTCGGCTGTTTCCGGGTTGGCATAAGCATCCAGTCTTGCGAACCTGTCATTGCCCTCCATATCCCGGATCACCTGTCTCGCGATCAGGTCCATCTCAGAAGAAGAGCGGGAGAAATTCAGGTATTTGCAGCCGAAAAGCAGCGGCGGGCAGGCGGGGCGAATGTGAACCTCCTTGGCTCCGCTTTGATACAAAAACTGAGTGGTTCCGCGCATCTGGGTTCCCCGTACAATTGAATCGTCGATGAGCAAAAGCCGTTTCCCCTGGATTAAATCGTGGACGGGAATCAGTTTCATCTTCGCGATCAGATTCCGCTGAGTCTGAATCGTCGGCATGAAAGAACGGGGCCAGGTAGGCGTATATTTAATGAAGGGACGGGAAAAAGGGATCCCGGATTCATTGGCATAGCCGACCGCGTGGGCAGTTCCCGAATCCGGAACACCGGCCACCGTGTCAGGCCGCACATTGTCCCGCTTCGCGAGCCTGGCCCCGCACTGGTAACGCATCTGTTCCACATTAATGCCCTCATAGGAGGACGACGGGTATCCGTAATAAATCCAGAGGAAGGTACAGATTTTCATATCCTTTCCGGGCTGAACCAGGGTCTTCATACCTTCTGGTGTAATGACAGCGATCTCACCGGGCCCCAGCTCCCTACAATCACTGTAGCCCAGATTCAGGTAAGCGAAGCTTTCAAAGGCGGCACAGTAGGCGTCGTCTTTTTTACCGATGGCTACAGGAGTCCGGCCCAGCCGATCTCTGGCGGCATAAATTCCCTTGGGGGTCATGATCAGCATGGTCAGAGAGCCGTCAATGAGCTCTTGGGCATATTGAATTCCTTCGATAAGATTTTCTTTTTGGTTAATCATGGTTGCCACCAGCTCCGTGGCATTGATAAGCCCACCGCTCATTTCAAAGAAATGGGAGTGGGAGGATTGCAGAAGCTTGTCTGCGATGGCGTCTGCATTATTGATTTTTCCGACCGTTGTGATAGCGTAGGTTCCATGGTGGGAACGGATTAAAAGCGGCTGCGGCTCATAGTCGGAAATGCAGCCGATGCCGAGATTTCCCTTCATAGAATTGGCATCCCGGTCAAATTTTGTGCGGAACGGGGAGTTTTCGATGTTGTGGATCGCCCGGTCAAAGCCTTTTTCCTTATCATAAGTAACCATGCCGGCGCGCCTTGTTCCAAGATGAGAATGATAATCAGTGCCGAAAAACAGATCGAAAACACAGTCGCTTTTGGAAGCGACCCCAAAGAAACCACCCATAATTTATCCTCCGAATTGTAGTGAAAAATGAGATAGTATATATTGGTTGATGAAAGAACAGTAACAGTATACTAAAAAAGGAAAGAAGTCACAAGAGGGAACTTTGACATTTCTGCAAAACAGCGGATGACAGAGCAGTCCGCTGACTGGGAGAGAGAAAATTTTTAAAATTTTTAAATTTCCCATTGACAGGAGAGTTGGTTGGTGTTAAAATACCTCTTGCGCGTGTGAAAAAGGGCGGTAAAAAAGAGAGTTTTAGACAGAAAATGAAAATATTTGAAGACTTCCTCTTGACAAGCTTTCCACATTATAGTAAAATGTTTGAGCACACTTTTGGAGAGGTATCGAAGTGGTCATAACGAGGCGGTCTTGAAAACCGTTTGTCCG
>CAJUQY010000039.1 GCA_910588815.1 uncultured Lachnospiraceae bacterium
TTTTGTGTCAAGAGGGGTAGGTCTTGAAATATGGAACGGAATTTCTACTATGATATTTTCTATTCTCAGCGGTGTAATGTATTTAAGATTAAACAGGAAATACTTGTATAGCTATCTTTTCATCGCTATAGGTTTTTTACTATAACTTTCAGTTTGCCGAATTGATAACCATTCAAAAAACTAAATATTCCGCCGCCCACCGGCGGCAGGGATGGGCGGACGCGGCCAGCCGCTATCTGGAAGCCAATGACTTCTTGACTTGTATGACTGTCCAGATTTCCCGTGGGATATCGTTCGGTGGTAAGAAGATTGATAAAATAGGATGATTGAGGACGCTTCCGCATGCAACCTGTTTTGCGGCAGGCAAAAAAGAGGATTGCAAGTATAAAACCGAGGAGAAAGCATGAACCGTAAACCGATAAAGTTGAACATAGAAACATATCCGGAAGCAGTGATAAGCTATATGAAGGATTCCGTACTTTACGACAGCAGTTGTTCGCCTCAGGCCAAAGTGGTATTTATCGATAAGGACGATGGTTATTTTTTGAAAGAAGCTGCCGGAGGGACACTAAAGACAGAAGCGCTGATGACCGGATATATGCATTCCCGGAATCTATCGGAAGAAGTGCTGTATTATGGTTCGCTACACGGAAAAGATTATCTGCTGAGCAGAAAAATTCAGGGAGAAGACTGTACATATCGGGATTATTTGTCAGAACCTGAGAGACTTTGTGATACCATAGCCACGTTACTTCGGGAGCTGCATGAAACGGATGGGAAAGACTGCCCGGTGCAGGACAGAATCATGACATATGCGGAAACGGTAACATGTGGATTTGATAAGGACAGTTATGAGCCTGATCTATTCAAAGAGATTTGGAAATTTGATTCCTTTTCAGATGCAAAACGTGCAGCAGAAGAAGGGCTGCCCTTGTTAAAAAGGGAAGTCCTTCTCCATGGCGATTATTGTCTGCCCAATATTATCCTGAATCATTGGAAATTCTCGGGGTATATTGATCTTGGCTGCGGTGGAATCGGAGACCGGCACATAGATGTAGTATGGGGGATCTGGACACTGAATTATAATCTTGGAACAGTCAGGTACACAAACCGTTTTATGGATGCCTATGGGAGAGATAGCATTGAACCTGAAAAGCTGCGGATGATTGCGGCCATGGAGATGATTGGCGGATGATCCCTGAGGGATATCATAAGCGGGTAACCGGACGCGGACATTCAAAGCGTCAAATCAAAGTAACGAATGTAACTTTGATTTGCGCGATTCCAGTTGACGATATGAAACCAGTCATCGATATAATCGGCTCTCAGGTTGTAATGTTTCAGATAATATGCATGTTCCCAGACATCTATATTGAGAATGGGGAACATTCCCAAAGGGAAAGGAGTATCTTGATTTTGGGTTGTCATGATGGTCAATTGTCCGGCGGCATTGACGGCAAGCCATGCATAGCCGGAGCCAAATACGGATAATGCGGCTGTTTTAAACTGATTTTTGAATGAGAGATAGCTGCCAAATTCCTTTTTGATCGCTTCGCCGAGTATTCCCACCGGCAGTGAAGAGGTTGGGTTGGAAAGGTTTGAAAAGTAGAATTGATGGTTGAAAACTCCGCCGCCGTTGTTTTTTACACTGGTTTGGATATCGGCGGGAAGGCTTGGGACATTTACAATAAGCTGTTCCAGCGTCCAATGCTGGAACTGAGAATACTTGCTCAGAGTGTTGTTCAGATTGTCAATGTAGGCCTGCAGGTGCCGCTCATGATGCAAATGCATTGTTTTTTCATCAATATAAGGCTCCATGGCATGATAAGCGTATGGCAATGGAGTATTGACAAATTTGTAGTGTTCGTTCATATTTCAGATCCTGTTTTTTTTATTATATGCCTGCGGTGATGCAGGGAGTGCAGTGGCAGACGGCTGTTTTTTCTTTCTTTCGGACCGGTCCGCGCACTGGTTCTCCAAAGGCAGCAGGAGATCATGGAAGAGATGATGGTGGCAAAATCCGACGGGACTCCCTCTGCCGATTCCGTCGCCATGGCCGTTTACGGTTTCTGCACTCGTACGGTGTTACCGGCGAGACGCAGGCCATGGCTGCAGGAATACGGTTATGGCCTGTTGTTGTGCCGAGATTTCATGAAAAAGCACTTGCAATCCGGGAAGAAGTGTGCTATAGTTGATACGATAAAAATATGACAGGATGATGAAGAGTGGGCGGTGGTCCACTCTTTGTTTATGCGCAGGGGCGCACAGGGAAGTTAGCCGCTCTGCCCTAAAGGGCTAGCGTCGCGGCACGCGCCCCGCGCGGCGAGTAGGGGGGGAGAGCGCTCCCCTACTCGATTGTATACGGGTGCGCAAAGGGAAGTTTTCACATGGGGTGGGAGGGGAGCCAGATGATGTTGACACGGAGAGAAGATATTGAAAAACGGACAGAGGAGCTTGTGCTTCCGATTCTTATGACTAACCGTTTTGAGCTGGTGGACGTGGAATTTGTGAAAGAGGGAGGAAACAGATATCTGCGGGCATATATTGATAAACCGGGTGGAATTACGGTGGATGACTGCGAGGTTGTGAGCCGGGCTCTGAGCGATCTTTTGGACCGGGAGGATTATATCGCAGACAGCTATATTTTGGAGGTGAGCTCCCCGGGACTGGGGAGGCCCCTGAAAAAAGACAAGGATTTTGAGAGAAGTATGGGAGAAGAGGTGGAGCTCCGCTTATACCGCCCGAGAAATCATGAAAAGGAGTTTCGCGGTATTCTGTCTGGCTATGACGGAGGGACAGTGACTATTGAACTGGAGGATGGGGAGCAGACCTCATTTGAAAAGGGAGAGATTGCGTTGATTCGTTTGGCTATAGATTTTTAAGCGGCATTCCACGGCAGAGAGAAATTGCAGAATATTCATGGAATTGGGGAGAAAAGGGCGTTGAAAAGAAAAGGCTGTTGATATAGAAGACGCTTGACGTATAGAAAGAACACGTCCCGGAGGGGAAGCGAAGAGGAGGAAACGGAAAAATGAAAGAAAATAAAGAATTGAAGGAAGCCCTTGAGCTTTTGGAAAAGGAGAAGAATATCAGCAAAGAGACTCTTCTGGAAGCCATTGAGAATTCTTTGATTCAGGCATGTAAAACTCATTTTGGGAAGGCGGACAATGTAAAGGCCATCGTGGATAGGGAAACCTACAATTTCTCCGTATATGCAGAGCGGGAGGTGGTGGAGGAGGTGGAGGATCCGCTTCTTCAGATTTCTCTCGAGGGAGCCAGAGAGATCGATCCCCATCTGGGAATCGGCGATGTGGCCCAGGTGCAGATCAAATCCAGGGAGTTCGGACGGATTGCTACCCAGAATGCGAAGAACGTGATTTTGCAGAAAATCCGTGAAGAGGAACGGAAAGTCCTTTTCAATCAGTATTACGGGAAGGAAAAGGAAGTGGTGACAGGTATAGTTCAGAGATACCTTGGAAAGAATGTCAGCATCAATCTTGGAAAAGTAGACGCCATGCTCAATGAGAATGAGCAGGTGAAGGGGGAGAGTTTCCTGCCTACGGAGCGGATTAAGGTATACATTCTTGAAGTCAAGGATATGACGAAGGGCCCTAGAATCCTGGTATCCAGAACACACCCGGAATTGGTGAAGCGATTGTTTGAGTCGGAGGTGACGGAGGTTAAGGACGGTACGGTTGAGATTAAGAGTATTGCCAGAGAGGCAGGTTCCAGAACGAAGATGGCCGTATATTCCAACGATCCGAATGTGGATCCGGTAGGCGCCTGCGTAGGCTTAAACGGCGCCAGGGTAAACGCGGTTGTGGAGGAGCTGCGGGGAGAGAAAATAGATATTATTAACTGGAGTGATAATTCGGCGATTTTGATCGAGAACGCGCTCAGCCCCGCCAAGGTGATCTGTGTTGTGGCCGATGACGACGAAAAAACGGCGCAGGTCATTGTTCCGGATTATCAGCTTTCTTTAGCGATTGGAAAGGAAGGGCAGAATGCAAGGCTTGCGGCCAGACTGACCGGCTTCAAGATTGATATAAAGAGTGAGACCCAGGCGAGAGAATCCGGTCTTTTGGAAGAAATCGGATACGAGGAAGGCCTGGAAGGGGAGTATGAAAGCTACGAAGATTATGAAGAAGGCTATCTGGAAGAGGATTATGCGGAGGGATATGTGGAGGATGGTTATGAAGAGGGCTATCCGGAGGGCGGTTATCCGGAGGCAGATGATCCGGAGGACGGATATGCGGACGGCGGCGAAGGAGGCGAAATTCCTGGCGGAGTATGACGTATGAGTGTTAAAAAGAAAAGCCCACAGAGACAGTGCATCGGCTGTAATGAAATGAAGAATAAGAAAGATTTGATTCGGATTTTAAAGACTGCCGAGGGGGATATGATTCTGGATGCCACCGGAAAGAAAAACGGACGTGGCGCATATCTGTGTTTTAACAGGGAGTGCCTGGAGCGGGCAATCAAGGGAAGAGGCTTGGAGCGTTCCTTTAAAATGCCGGTCTCCGCTGAAGTGTACGAGAAACTCAGAAAGGAGCTGGAAACGGTTGAGGACGGACAGAGTACGGTCGCTTCTGGGCCTGGCGATGAAAGCCGGCAAGCTGGTAAGCGGCGAGTTCCTGACAGAGAAGGCTGTTAAGACAGGAAAGGCCACGTTGGTAATAGCAGCAGAGGACGCGTCAGACAATACAAAGAAAATGTTCACGAATATGTGTACTTACTATAAAGTTCCTTTGTACTTTTGGGGTAAAAAAGAAGACCTGGGCGCTGCCATCGGAAGGGATTACCGAGCTTCCCTGGCGTTGACAGACGCGGGCTTTAGGGATGCTGTAGTTAAACAGATAAAAAGTGAGTGATCAGACGGAGGTAGTAAGTATGGCGAAAATGAGAGTGCATGAACTTGCAAAAGAAATAGATAAGAATAACAAGGATGTTTTGGATGTGCTTCAGGCAAACGGCGTCAATGTCCAGAGCCCTTTGAGTGTCATCGACGAGGATCAGGCGGACATTGTCAGACAGGCGTATGCGCCGAAACCGGTGCCAAAGCCGGAACCGAAACCGGAGCCGAAGCCGGAGGCGGAGGCGGCGCCGAAGAAGAGGATCACGGCGGTATTCCGGTCTCAGAACAGTTCTCAGGCGGGGAAGGGGCGCTCCGGCGCCCGTCCGGCAGGACCGGCCGGCATGAGAAGGGCAGGCCAGCCGGCTAAGCCGGCCGGAGGCCGCCCGGCGGGCGCTGCTTCCGGGGCGCGTCCCGCAGGAAGCGGAGGGCAGGCCAGACCGTCGGTGCGCCCGGTAGGCCCGAAGCCCGCGATGAAGCCGGCTCCTCAGGGGCAGGCTGCACCGGAGGCGCCTGCCAGAAAGAAAGAGGCGGCTCCTGTTTCCAAAACGGAGAAGGCGGCTGAGACGAAAAACCGGACAGTGACGCCTGCAAGGAGCGTGGACAGAAGAACTCTTTATAAAGAGGGACAGAATGTTTACAGGGACGGCCTGCATCCTCTCACGGAGTCGGCAAAGCGTACTGGAGGAGACCGCCCGGGCCAGCGTCCTTCTGACGGGAGGCGTACCGGAGGGGAGCGTTCCGGCCAGCGCTCTTCAGACGGCGCGAGGAGGCCGTCGGGAGACAGAAATACCGGAAGACCTTATGGAGACAGAAACGAAAGAGGCGCCGGCTCCGGCCAGATGAACCGTGACGGACGCAGAGGTGCGGCGCGTCCCGGCGATTCCAGAGGAGGCGCAAGACCCGGGGACGGACGCAGAGGAGGATTTGCGGCAGCTCCAGGCCTTGACAGCACCCAGAAAAATCAGGGAAAACAGAAACAAAAGGCCGGAGGCCGCCAGGGCGGAAAGTATGATAAGAAGCAGGGGGACGATTTCGAGAAGCGGATACCCAAGAAGGGGATGAAAGTTCCTGCAAAGCCGGGCTCTAAAGGGGCCGATCAGAAGCAAAAGCCCGCGGTTCCCGAAATTAAGACCATTGTACTTCCTGAGGTTTTGACGATCAAAGAGCTGGCAGATAAGATGAAGCAGCAGCCCTCCGCCATTGTGAAGAAACTGTTTTTGCAGGGGAAAGTGGTTACCATCAATCAGGAGATTGATTATGACACGGCAGAAGAGATAGCCATGGAGTTTGAGATCCTCTGTGAGAAGGAAGTCAAGATCAATGTGATTGAGGAACTTCTGAAGGATATTGAGGATCCGGAGGAGTCGATGGTTCCCCGTCCGCCTGTGGTCTGCGTCATGGGCCATGTGGACCATGGAAAAACCTCCCTTTTGGATGCCATCCGGGAGACAAACGTCATTGCCAGGGAGGCAGGTGGAATTACCCAGCATATCGGCGCGTCGGTGGTGGAAATTTCCGGGCAGAAGATCACGTTCTTGGATACACCCGGCCACGAAGCCTTCACAGCCATGAGAATGCGGGGCGCTCAGGCCACGGATATTGCGATCCTTGTGGTGGCGGCAGACGACGGTGTGATGCCCCAGACGGTGGAAGCCATCAACCATGCCAAGGCGGCAGGGGTGGAGATTATTGTAGCCATCAATAAGATCGATAAACCCAGTGCGAACATCGACCGGGTGAAGCAGGAGCTGGCCGAGTATGAGCTGGTGCCTGAGGATTGGGGCGGGAGCACCATTTTTGTGCCTGTATCTGCCCACACCAAAGAGGGGATTGAAAATCTGCTGGAAATGATCCTTTTGACTGCGGAGGTGAAGGAGCTGAAGGCAAATCCTGACCGCAGGGCGAGAGGTTTGGTCATTGAGGCAGAGCTTGACAAGGGCAAGGGCCCTGTGGCCACGATTCTGGTACAGAAGGGGGTTCTCCATGTGGGAGATGCCATTGCGGCAGGCCCCTGTTACGGAAAAGTCCGGGCCATGATGGATGACAAAGGACGCAGGGTGAAGGAGGCGGATCCTTCTACGCCTGTGGAAATTCTGGGCCTGAACGATGTGCCCAGCGCAGGAGAGATCTTTGTCTCCCCTGAGACGGAAAAAGAAGCGAGAAGCTTTGCGGAGACCTTTATTTCGGAGGGCCGCGAAAAGCTTCTGGACGATACAAAGGCAAAACTGTCCCTGGACGACTTGTTCAACCAGATCAAGGCAGGAAATGTAAAGGAACTGGGAATCATTATCAAGGCCGACGTACAGGGCTCCGTGGAAGCGGTGAAGCAGAGTTTGGTGAAGCTTTCCAACGAGGAAGTGGTGGTGAAGGTTATTCACGGAGGCGTGGGCGCCATCAACGAGTCCGATGTATCTTTGGCTTCCGCGTCCAATGCGATTATTATCGGCTTCAATGTACGGCCGGATGTCATGGCCAAGTCCGTGGCGGAGCAGGAGAAGGTGGATATCCGTCTGTACAAAGTGATTTATCAGGCAATCGAGGATGTGGAAGCAGCTATGAAGGGTATGCTCGATCCTGTTTTCGAGGAGAAGGTGATCGGCCATGCGGTAGTCCGTCAGACATTCAAGGCTTCCGGTGTCGGCACGATCGCAGGTTCCTATGTGCTGGACGGCAAATTCCAGAGAAACTGCAGCGTGCGCTTAAGCCGCGACGGCGAGCAGCTGTTCGAGGGTGCCCTTGCCTCCCTCAGACGGTTCAAGGACGATGTGAAGGAAGTGGCCAAAGGCTTTGAGTGCGGGCTGGTATTTGAGGGATTCAACGATATCAAGGAGGACGACATGGTGGAAGCTTACATCATGGAGGAGGTTCCCAGGTAAGGAGGATCCCGGAAGGATGGGTGAAATATGCGTAAGAACAGCATAAAAAATATCCGCATCAACAGTGAGGTGCAGCGGGAACTCAGCAACATTATCCGGACGGAGGTGAAGGATCCCAGGATCCATCCTATGACTTCGGTGGTGGCGGTCTCTGTAGCCCCGGATTTAAAATATTGCAAAGTGTATATCAGTGTCCTCGGAAATGAGGAGGCAGCCAAGGAGACACTTGCGGGCCTTAAAAATGCCGTCGGTTATATCAGGCGGGCCCTTGCAGGCTCCTTAAATTTGAGAAACACACCGGAACTCCTCTTTATTCTGGATCAATCCATCGAGTACGGCGTCCATATGACGAGACTCATTGATCAGGTTGTGGGGGCGGAGGATGCACGGGGGCAGGACGTCTCCGAGGCTATGCCGGAGGAGGATGATCCGGAAAGTGAATCAGAATAGAAAACAGAGAATGAAGGAAGGGAAAACACCATGGAGAACATAAAGGAGATTCTCGGCGAGGCAGAGAATGTTGTGATCCTGGGCCATGTGAGACCGGACGGAGACTGCGTCGGTTCCTGTCTGGGACTTAAAAATTATCTGGCCTGCCTGGCTCCGGAGCTTTTCGTGAAAGTGTATCTGGAGGATATTCCGGATTCCTTCTTCTTCCTGAAAGGGGCGGAGGAGATTAGTCACGACCCTTCGGATGGCAGCGTATATGACCTTGCGATTGCTCTGGATGTCAGTGATAAGGAGCGGCTTGGGGCTTTTGCACCGTATTTTGAGCATGCGGGAAGAACCGTCTGCATTGACCATCATGTGACCAACCGGGGATTTGCAGGGGTCTCCCACATATGTCCTGATGCCAGCGCCACCAGCGAGGTGCTTTATACGCTGATGGATGATGAAAAGATAGATAAGGCGGCGGCAGAGTGTCTGTATATGGGGATTATCCACGATACCGGAGTGTTCAAGCATTCCAACACCAGCGGAGAGACCATGCGGATCGCGGGGAAGCTAATAGAAAAAGGAATTGATTTTTCAGAGATTATTGATAAAACATTTTATGAGAAAACCTACAAGCAGAATCAGATTCTTGGAAGGATGCTGACGGAGAGCGTTCTTTTTATGGACGGTCTATGTATTTTCGCGGCAGTCCGGAAGAAAAATATGGATTTTTATCAGGCCAAGGCGAAGGATCTGGAGGGGATTATTGATCAGCTTCGGGTGACCAAAGGCGTAGAGTGTGCCATTTTCCTGTGTGAAACTTCGCCGCAGGTCTATAAAGTAAGCATGCGCTCGAATCGGGTGGTGGATGTGAGTAAGATTGCTGCTTTTTTTGGCGGAGGCGGCCATGTCCGCGCGGCGGGCTGTACCATGACGGGCTCTGTCCACGATGTGGTCAACAATCTGTCGAAACATGTGGAGGAGCAATTGATGGACGCAGGTCTTTGGGGAACGGGAATCGGCATACAGGAAAGGGTCTGAAACAGACGTGGACGGGTTACTGAATGTGTATAAAGAGCGGGGCTTTACCTCACATGACGTGGTGGCGAAGCTCCGCGGAATTTTGAGACAGAAAAAGATTGGCCATACGGGGACATTGGATCCGGAGGCGGAGGGAGTGCTTCCGATTTGTCTTGGAAAGGCGACAAAGGTCTGCGGGCTTTTGACGGACCGGGACAAGGAGTACCGGGCTGTACTGCTTTTGGGAAGAGAGACGGACACACAGGATGTTTTCGGAAAGGTTCTTGAGGAGCGTGCCGTGGAGGCAGCGGAGTCTGTCGTGCGGGACGTTATTATGAGCTTTGTGGGAGAGTACGACCAGGTTCCGCCCATGTATTCCGCACGGAAGGTGGATGGGAAAAAACTGTATGAGCTTGCCAGGCAGGGGAGAGAGGTGGAGCGGCAGCCGAGACGAGTCTGCATTTATGGGATCACCATTGAGCAGGTGGAGCTCCCGCGGGTGATTATGGCAGTCCGCTGTTCCAAAGGAACCTATATCCGCACCCTCTGTCATGATATCGGAAAGGTTCTGGGGTGCGGCGGCTGTATGGAAGGGCTGATCAGAACCAGAGTGGCGGAATTTGGCCTGGAGGAGGCGAAAACGCTGGGACAGATTGAGGATATGCGGGATGCGGGCACCCTGGAGAAACTTGTGATGCCGGTGGACATCCTGTTTTCCTCCTATCCGGCTTTTTTTGCGGAGGAAAGTGCGGGGAAGCGGCTCTATAACGGAAATCCGATGAAAAAGGCAGAGCTGAAAAAAAAGCAGATGGATATTGGCTTTGATGCACAGCTCGGAGAACCTCCGGAGCAGATCCGGATTTATGACGGCAAAGGGCAGTTTATCGGGATTTATTCCTATGACAGGAGACGTGAGCTCTACTGTCCCGATAGGTTGTTCTTTACAGAACAGACAGAGATAGCAAAGGAGCAGCCATGAAATTGATTACCGGGCAGACAGAGCTTTTATCTGCTGGGCTCCGGCCTTCGGCGGTGACACTCGGAAAATTTGACGGGCTTCATCTGGGGCACAGAAAGTTGATCGGAGAGGTGCTCAAGGCAAAAGAAGAGGGGTTAGAAACGGTGGTATTTACCTTTTCCATACCTCCGAGGGCGTTTACGGAGCGGGAAATGCAGCCGATACTTTTGACCAGACGGGAAAAACGCGCCCACATGGAACGTCTTGGCATCGGGGTTCTGGTGGAATATCCCTTTACGGAAGCAGTTTGCCGCATGGAGCCGGAGGATTTTGTGAAGCAGGTTTTAGTGAGAGGGCTTCAGGTGAAGCGGGTCGTCACAGGACCGGATTTCTGTTTCGGATACCGGAGACGGGGGGATGTAGAGCTTCTGTCACGGCTGGCTGCCGTATATGGCTATGAGCTTACGGTAATCGAAAAGGAACGGGATGCAAAAGGGCGGATCATCAGCAGTACACTGGTGAGGGAAGAGCTTGGTCTGGGGCATGTGGAGCAGGCCAATGAACTTCTTGGCTATCCCTATACGGTGACCGGAGAGGTCGTTCACGGCAATCATCTGGGAAGAACTTTTGGAATGCCTACGATCAACCAGATTCCGGCGAAGGAGAAGCTTCTGCCGCCGAACGGCGTTTATACGGCAGCCATAGAGATTGACGGGAAGATTTACCGGGGGGTTTCCAATGTGGGCTATAAACCTACCATAGAGGGGGATTATCCCAAAGGCGTGGAAACTTATATTTTTGATTTTAACAGAGATTTGTATGGAAAGACCCTGGACGTACAGCTATTTCATTACCAGAGGAGGGAGCAGAAATTTGCCTCGGTGGAGAAGCTAAAGGCGCAGCTTGTGAAAGATGCCCGGGAAAGCCGGAGTTTTTTTGAGAGGCACCCTCTGGCCGATGACGGTCTGTGCAAAAAGACAGAAAAATAACAGTTTACAATCAGAAATACATGTGCTATACTGAATCGGTATGAAACTCGGCCGATGCCCGGTGCGAGGAGTCTCCAACCTGTGCCTGGTATCCGGTGTGACAAAGAATAAGGAGGAAACAGATCATGATTTCAAAGGAAAAGAAAGCAGAGATTATTGAAGCATATGGCAGGAAGCCCGGGGACACCGGTTCTCCGGAGGTTCAGATTGCGATCCTCACGGCCAGGATCACAGAGCTCACCGAACATTTGAAGGTAAACCAGAAAGACCATCATTCCAGAAGAGGTCTTTTGAAGATGGTAGGTCAGAGAAGAGGCCTTCTTGACTATTTGAAGAGAAGCGATATTGAGGCATACCGTGAGTTGATCGCGCGTCTTGGTATCAGAAAATAACGGCGGATTTATTGAACATCAGGGTGGAGAGATTCCACCCTGTTCTCTCATAATCCTGTGGTTTTTTGAGAAAGGAACTAGCAGACATGGCGGAATTTACACTCGAGACCACTGAAAAGGGCAGATTTCAGGAGAAATCCGCATTTTTCAGTAGTTTCGATGTCTTCCGCCCCAGAAGAAAAGGAGAATCTAATGTATAAGAGTTTTTCAATGGAATTGGCCGGAAGAACCTTGACCGTCGATGTGGGACGTGTCGCGGCCCAGGCAAATGGAGCAGCGTTTATGCACTATGGCGATACGGTGGTGCTTTCCACAGCGACATCGTCAGATAAGCCCAGGGAGGGAATTGACTTCTTTCCCTTAAGCGTAGAATTTGAGGAGAAGCTCTATGCGGTGGGGAAGATTCCCGGCGGATTTAACCGGAGAGAGGGAAAGGCGTCGGAGAATGCCACATTGACGGCCCGTGTGATCGACCGCCCCATGCGCCCCCTGTTCCCCAAGGATTACAGAAATGACGTGACATTAAATAACCTGGTGATGTCCGTAGATCCGCAGTGCAGTCCGGAGCTGACGGCTATGCTGGGTTCTGCCATTGCAGTTTCCATTTCGGATATTCCCTTTGACGGTCCCACGGCGGCGACTCAGGTAGGGCTAATTGACGGAGAACTGATTTTTAATCCCACGGCTGACCAGAAGCAGGCTTCTGACCTGGCTTTGACGGTCGCCTCTACGAGAGACAAGGTGATTATGATTGAGGCGGGTGCCAATGAGGTGCCGGAGGATAAGATGATCGAGGCCATTTTTGCGGCCCACAGCCTGAATCAGGAGATTATTAAATTTATCGATACGATCGTGGCAGAATGCGGAAAGCCGAAGCATACGTATGAAAGCTGTGAGATTCCTTCGGAGCTCTGGGAGGATATGACGGCGGCCATTACCGGCGAAGCGATGGAAGAGGCCGTGTTTACGGATGTGAAGCAGGTGCGTGAGGAGAATATCAAGAAGCTGACAGAGAAGCTTGAGGAGCGGTATGCGGAGGAGCATCCGGATTGGGTGCCCATGATTGGCGAGGCTCTTTATAAATACCAGAAAAAGACCGTACGCAAGATGATTTTGAAGGATCATAAGCGCCCCGATGGCCGGGCGATTACCCAGATCCGTCCGTTGGCGGCAGAGATCGACCTGCTTCCCAGAGTGCACGGTTCCGGGATGTTTACCCGCGGGCAGACCCAGATTTTGAATGCATGTACGCTGGCGCCCCTTTCCGAGAGGCAGAAGCTGGACGGCCTGGATGAGAATGAAACCTCCAAGAGATACATGCACCACTATAATTTCCCCTCCTATTCAGTGGGGGAGACGAAGCCCAGCAGAGGGCCGGGACGCCGTGAGATCGGCCATGGGGCATTGGCGGAACGGGCATTGCTTCCGGTGCTTCCCAGCGAGGAGGAGTTTCCTTATGCGATCCGCACCGTGTCGGAGACCTTTGAGTCCAACGGTTCTACTTCCCAGGCCAGTGTGTGCGCTTCATCCCTGTCTCTGATGGCGGCAGGCGTGCCGATTAAGAGTGCGGTGGCGGGCATTTCCTGTGGCTTGGTGACAGGGGATTCTGACGACGATTATCTTGTGCTGACCGATATCCAGGGCCTGGAGGATTTCTTCGGAGACATGGACTTCAAGGTGGCCGGAACTCATAAGGGGATCACTGCCATCCAGATGGATATCAAGATCCACGGACTGACAAGGCCCATTATTGAGGAGGCCATTGCCAGGACGAGAGAGGCCAGGCTTTATATTCTGGATGAGGTTATGAAGCCGGTGATTGCCGAGCCCCGACCCGAGGTTGGCAAGTATGCGCCGAAGATCACTCAGATCCAGATTGATCCCACAAAGATCGGTGATGTGGTCGGCAAGCAGGGGAAGGTCATCAACCGGATTATTGAGGAGACCGGTGTGAAGATCGATATTGAGGACGACGGTTCCGTATCTGTATGCGGTACCGACAGAGAGATGATTAACCGGGCAATTACTATAATCAACCGGATTGTCAACGATGTAGAACCGGGAGAGATCATTACCGGAAAGGTAGTCCGGATCATGAATTTCGGTGCTTTTGTGGAGCTGGCTCCGAATAAGGATGGCTTGGTTCATATTTCCAAGCTGTCTCAGAAGCGGGTTGGAAAAGTGGAGGATGTGGTAAATATCGGTGATGAAGTGACGGTTAAGGTCTTGGAGATTGACCGCATGGGCAGGATCAATTTGTCCATGAAGGATGTGCCCAAGGAAGAGAAGCAGGAAAATTAATATAAGAGAGAAGATATTGCCTGGCAGAAACATGTGATCCGTCAGGCAATGTTTTTCGCCGCATCGGATTGTTTTCCGGGTGTTTCAAGCAGAAGCCTTTCGGGGAATGCGGTTGTCCCGACTAATTTCCGGCAGCCAGGGCGATTCCCAATTGCCGATCCTTTGCCCGGTAAAGATAGACCTGGTTGGAGAGTATGTCCTCGGGGGCGACTTCCTGTTCATTGACCTCCCGGACCATCTCCAGAAGAGAGTTTGGAGACGGGCTGCGTTTTACAGGAAGAAGCAGCACTTCGTGGATGGAACTGGGCAGGACATAAAAATCGTCCTGCAGCATGCCGGCAAAGGAAGCTAAAATGTCATCATAGAGCAGACAGGCGGCGCCGAAGACGCGGGTTCGGTTGCTCAAGACAAAAATTTCCGAAGCGCTGGAGGGGGGAAGCGTCTCCTTTTTCGCATCCGGGAAAAGTAGGCGTTCCATGGGAATGATCTCATAACCGGTTAGAAAGCGTGAGTTTGTTTGGGCCAGCCGAAACAGTTCTTTCGCTGTTATTTCCCAAAGGTTTAGATGGCTGTTGTGGATCAGAACTGTGGAGTTTCCGATGATTTCGTCTTCCAGGGTAAAGAAAAAGACAATGGCCAGATCAAGAAAAGGAAGATAGGGAATGTCTGCAAGAAGCTCCGGGTTGGAGGCACGGTTGATCAGGCGAAAGGAAATGCGGTTTCGGATGCGTTCAAAATCTCGCAGAAGAGAGAGGTCAAAGAGCGAGGGAAACCGATGTTTTTCGTAAAGAGAAGCGATTTCTTCAAAAAGTCTGTCTAGCGAGGTTCCTTTTCGATACCTGGTATAGTAGGAATTGAGATAAATCGTGGGCGCAATATTTTCTCCGGGCTGTAAAATCAGCAGACCATCCAGGCGTTTGTTATTGTTTTTTAAGACAGGGTGAATGGAGACAGAAGCGTCCATATAGCGGTTTTTCATGTGGCTGCAGATTGCGGATAAAAATTCAGAATAGTTCATAGATATACCTCCAGATTTGATAAAAGTAAGAAACACCAGGAATTAAAAATGATAGAATCAGAACACGATAAAAAAACTGATATACCGTCAATGGGAAAATTGCCGAACGGCACGAACGAAAATGAAAAAGAAGGACTGCACCTGAGTGGAATCGAACCACCGCACGTGGCTCCGGAGGCCACTGCTCTATCCACTGAGCTACAGGTGCATGTCTAGTCCAACGACATCTATTGTAACTCATTTGTGAAAGAAGAGCAAGAGAAAAATGAAAAAAACTTAAAAAATTATGAGGGTGTTTCTTTTTTGTTGATTTTTTTTTTCGTTTTTGTTATCATGTACTTGTGTTTAAAGCGGTGCTGTGCCGCTTCTTAAAAAAAGGAGGTTTTTGAATGGACGAATTGAAATCCAGACAGGAGAAACTGGATGACGATAAGAAGAAAGAGGAGGAGGGAACCCGCAAGAGAAAGAAAGCGGATCAATCCTTTTCGGAATTTATTCGGATGTACGGAAAGTATATTGTCATGGCAGTGGCTGCTATCGTTGTAGTCGTCATCGTGATTGTTGTAGTGGGAAGGCCGAAGAAAGAGGAGGAAGTACCGGAGACTACGGTACCAGTGGTTTCGGAGAGCGCGGAGACGCCGGCGCCGGCGCCGGAGCTTCCGGGCGGAACCTTGGAGAAGGATACCAATCAGGCGGTAGTCACTTTGGTGAATGCTTATTTTACCGCTGTTCAGAATTGTGATGTGGAGGCGCTTTCAGCAGTTGTGGATTCTACGGACTCTATTTCTGTGGAGCAGCTCCAGGCGGAGAGGGAATATGTAGAAGGGTACCAGAATATTTCTTGTTACACGTTGAATGGCCTGACTGACGGTACCTATGTTGTCTATGTGTCCTATGATATGAAGTTCCTCAATGTGGAGACGCCGGCTCCTTGTTTGATTCGTTTATATGTCTGCACAAATGCAGAGGGCGGCCTGTACATCTTTAACCAGGAGAATGGTATGGACAGCGCGGTTGTGTCCTATATGGAGGAAGTCAATTCCAGAGAGGATGTCAAGGCTTTGATGAGTGATGTGGATGTCAGATTGACGGAGGCCATGGCGGCGGATGAGGCGCTGAATGCTCTGGTGAGTAAGCTGCATGGCAATAGCACTCCGGCTGAGGGTGAGACATCGCCCGAGGGAGAGGAAACATCTGCGGAGACAGAGGCGCCGACAGAGACACCCACAGAGACACCCACAGACACACCTACAGAGACACCTGCCGCCGACAGTGGTTCCTTTACGGATGTGGACGAGACCGTCTATGCCAAGGAAGGCGTGAATATCCGGAAGGCTCCTCAGGCAGATGCGGAGGTGGCCGGAACCATCCAGGCCGGTGAGTCCATTCACCGGACAGGGTATAATGACAATTGGAGCCGTGTGGAGTATGGCGGAGAGACCTGCTACATAGCGGCAGGATTCCTGACAATGACGGCTCCTGACGAGGGAGACGGTTTCACGGAAGTGGATGAGCGGGTTTATGCAAAGGAAAGTGTGCGGATCCGCAAGTCTCCGGAGGAAGGGGCAGAGGTGATCGGGACGCTCTTAGAGGGTGAGTCCTTAAAGCGGACAGGCTATAACGACCAGTGGAGCCGTGTGATCTACGAGGGAGAGACCTGTTACATCGGCGCAGGCTTCTTGACGACAGCGGATCCCTCTGAGGACGAATAATCCGGAGAATGGCTCTTTTCAGGAAGAGAAAATTTATAAGGGAACAGGAAAGGGGCGTGGATCACGTCCCTTTTTCTACACGGACTCAGAGGGAAATTGCCAGTAAAGACAGAATATATGCATGGGAGAATGGGATGGACGTAAAGGATTTTAATTATGAACTGCCGGAAGAGCTGATCGCTCAGGAGCCTCTGGAGGACCGAAGCGCATCGAGACTTCTGATAATGGACAAAAAGACAGGGGAGATCCGCCACAGCGTATTCCGGGAGGTTGTGGGGGAACTTAAGCCGGGAGATTGCCTGGTGCTCAACAATACGAGAGTGATTCCTGCAAGGATCTTCGGCGTGAAGGAGGAAACCGGAGCCGCGATTCAGGTGCTTCTTCTCAAACGGCGGGAGAAGGATGTCTGGGAGACTTTGGTAAAGCCGGGGAAGAAGGCAAGACCGGGAGCGGTCCTTTCTTTTGGAGAGGGACTTTTAAAGGGAACGGTTGTGGGCATGGCGGAGGAAGGGAACCGGCTGATCCGTTTTTCCTACGAAGGGATTTTTGAGGAGATTTTGGATCGCCTGGGACAGATGCCGTTACCACCTTATATTACCCATCCCCTGCAGGATAAGAATCGTTACCAGACCGTATATGCAGAGCATGACGGTTCGGCGGCCGCCCCCACGGCCGGCCTTCATTTTACGGAAGAGCTTTTGAAGGAAATTAAAGCAAAAGGGGTGGAGATCGTGAATGTGACCCTCCATGTGGGGCTTGGCACTTTCCGGCCGGTGAAGGAGGATGTGGTGGAAAATCACCATATGCACTCGGAGTTTTTCTGTATTGAGGAGGATGCGGCAAAGGCCGTCAATCGCGCAAAGAAGGAGGGACGGCGGGTGATCTGTGTGGGGACCACCAGCTGCCGTACTTTGGAGTCCGCTGCCGACGGGCGGGGATTTGTGAGGGCCATGAGCGGCTGGACGGAAATCTTTATATATCCCGGCTACCGCTTTAAATGTATGGATGGGCTGATTACCAACTTCCACTTACCCCAGTCCACCCTTCTCATGCTGGTGTCGGCCCTCGCCGGTAAAGAGCATGTGCTGGCGGCCTATGAGGAAGCTGTGGGGGAGCGGTACCGTTTCTTTAGCTTTGGGGATGCAATGCTTGTGGTGTGAGTAAAAAAGAGGATATTTATGTATATTGCGGATTTACACATCCATTCCCACTATTCCAGGGCAACCAGCAGGGATTGTACGCCGGAATATCTGGAACTGTGGGCGCGGCGAAAGGGGATTGATATTGTCGGGAGCGGGGATTTTACGCACCCGGCATGGCGGCGGGAGCTGGAGGAGAAGCTGGAACCGGCCGGGAACGGATTTTATGTATTGAAAAGAGAATATCGCACCGGGGACGATGCGGCGGCAGACCACATGCAGCCTCATTTTGTCATCACCGGGGAGATCAGTTCCATTTATAAAAAATACGGCCGGGTCCGAAAGGTACACAGCCTGATTTTGCTGCCGGGACTTGAGGAGGCAAAGCTGGTTTCCGACAGGCTGGAGGCCATAGGAAATATCCATTCTGACGGGAGACCCATACTGGGCCTGGATTGCCATGACCTGCTGGAACTTCTGCTGGAGCTGTGCCCGGAGGCGGTCTATGTGCCGGCTCATATCTGGACGCCTCATTTTTCTCTTTTCGGAGCATTTTCCGGCTTTGATTCTGTGGAGGAGTGCTTTGGCGACCTGTCAGGTTATATTCATGCCATGGAAACGGGACTCTCCTCCGACCCTCCCATGAACTGGAGAGTCTCTGCCCTGGACCGTTACCAATTGATTTCCAACTCGGATGCCCATTCCCCGGCCAAGCTGGGCAGGGAGGCGACCCTTTTTGACATGGATTTATCCTATGAGGCATTGAGAGAGGCCATCCAGACGGGAAAAGGGCTGGCCGGAACCATTGAGTTTTTCCCGGAAGAAGGGAAATATCACTACGATGGGCATCGAAAGTGCAGTCTCTGTCTGGCACCATCCGAGACAGCAAAATACGGGGGGATCTGTCCGGTTTGCGGAAAGAAGCTGACTATCGGGGTGTCGCATCGCATTGAGCAGCTCTCCGACCGCCCGGAGGGGTATCAAAAGACACAGGCACCGGTATTTGAAAGCCTTGTCCCGCTGCCGGAGCTGATCGGCGCTTCCCTGGGCTGTTCGACGGCCAGCGTGAAGGCCGGAAACATATACCAGGCCATGATCCGAAACTTAGGGCCGGAATTTTCCATTCTGCGGGAGCTTCCTCTGGAAGAAATTGGGAGCGTATCGGGAAAGCGCATCGCAGACGGAATCGGGAGGCTGAGAAGAGGAGAGGTGATATGGCAGCCGGGCTTTGACGGAGAATACGGGAGATTCCGGCTGTTTACGCCAAGTGAAATCGAGCAGACGGACGGACAGCTGAGTCTGTTTGAATCACAGGAGGAGAAGCCGGCCGGAGGAAAGGAGCAGAAGAGACACCGGAGCCTGAAGAAGGCGGACAGACTTCGGACAGAGACGGCCCCCGTGCTGCAGACGGAGAATGCAGAGAAGGACAAGATCTCTGAAGGCGGGAGACGGGAGCATGTCTGGAACGAGAAGCAGCGGCAGGCGATCGAGTCCGCGGAGCGTGTCACTGTGGTGAACGCGGGACCCGGCACAGGAAAGACGGGAACGTTGGCTGCCCATATTCTCTACCTGCTGGAGACAAGGCGGGTGAAGCCGTCCTGCATCACGGCGGTGACCTTTACCAATCAGGCGGCCCAAGAACTGCGGAACCGGATTGGGAGGCAGCTTGGAAAGGGGCCGGCAGGGAAGCTGCAGATCGGAAGCTTTCACTCGATTGCGTGGAGGCATTTGAAGGGCAGAGGAATGGAATTTTCCTTGGCGGGAGAGTCGGAGACCAGGGAGCTTGTGGGAAAAATTCGCGTGGAATTCGGTCTGAAGCAGTCTGTATCCCGGATTCTCACGGAGATCTCCAATTACAAAACGGGGATGTGTGAGCCATCTTCCTCTTTGGAGAAGGAGGTGCTGGAAGCATATCAAAACAGCCTGGAAGAGTGGGGAGCCCTGGATTTTGACGATATCCTGCTGGAGGCTCTGCGGATTGCCGGGGAGGAGGAAGACGAAAAGAGGAAGCCTGCCGGGGCCGGGCCGTTTTCTTATCTTCTGGTGGATGAATTTCAGGATATCAATCCCCTGCAATATCAACTGATGAAGGCCTGGAACGAGAGGGGCAGGGAATTGTTTGTTATCGGGGATAAGGATCAGGCCATTTATGGATTCCGCGGGGCGGATGCAGGGGGCTTCCAGAAGCTTGCGGAGGATTTTCCACAGGTGCGCCGGATTACCTTGGGGGAAAATTATCGCTCTACGCCGCAGATTCTGGCGGCTGCCTCCGACGCGATATCCAAAAATCCGGGCGGGAGGAGAAGCCTGAATCCCAACAGGCCGGGAGGAGCTTTGGTCCAGGTGGTGGAGACGGGCAGTGAAAGGGCGGAAGCCATTTTTGTGGTAAAGGAGATTAACCGCCTTGCCGGAGGAATTGGGATGCTGGAGGCCCAGGAATTATTTCCGGAGGGGGAGGGAAATGCCTGGAGCTTTGAGGATATTGCCGTATTGTATCGGACCCACCGCCAGGCGGCGCAGTTGGAGGAATGCCTCAAAAAAGAGGGGATTCCCTTTGTGGTGGTTGGAAAAGAGACTTTTCTGCAGGAGGAGACTGTGCGGGGAACCATTTGCTTTTTCAAAGCCCTGCTGCGGCCGGATGACCGGCTGACAGCCCGGACAGCGTTTATGCTGTTGCAGAATCAGACGGCAGCTGCTTATGAAGATCTGAGGGATAAGTACATGCCCAGGATCAGGAGGCAGACTCCGAGGAAGCTCCTGGAGGAATGGATCAAGGATCTTGGGCTGGAGCAGAAGGAGGAGATGCAGAAGCTGTATCGGACATCCGTATATTATCAGAAGCTGCCGGAATTTTTAGAATCTCTGGAGATGGGCACAGAGGGTGATGTAAAGCGCTGCGGGGGAAAACAATATCGGGCAGGTGCGGTTACCCTGATGACGCTTCACGGTGCAAAGGGGCTGGAATTTCCGGTGGTAATGCTCTATGGGGTGGGAAAAGGATTGCTCCCCTTCGCGGGAGGAAGAATTCCTTCGGATGAAGAAGAGGAGCGGCGGCTATTTTATGTGGGCCTCACCAGAGCTAGGGAAGTGCTGATTCTCACCTCTTCCCGGGAACCTTCTCCTTTCTTGGAGGACATCTCTCCGGAACTGATGAACAGGAAAAAAATATATGCGGAAAAAAGCAGGGAATATGGCCGACAGATGAGCTTGTTTGATATGATGCATTAAAAATAAGGCGTACAGAAATCGTACGGCGCTCAAAAACTCCCTCTCGGACGGATCTTGATGTCGTCTGAGAGGGAGTTCGACGGTTTACCGATTATTATAAAGTCTGATAAATTTCCAGATGTTCCCCGTCCGGTCCGCGGAAAGCCTGGTATTTTACGCCGTTGTCAAAGACCAGGTTATCAAAATAAATATCCGCTTCAAATTCAATGCCCAGATTTTTCAATTTTTTGCTGGTCTCTTCAATATTCTCCACTTCCATGGCGATGTGGTCGAATAAACCGTCCTTCCGGTCCATCCATACCTTGTGCTGGATCAGTTCAATAATCAGGTTCCCGCTCTTCACGAAAGCCATCTTATTGCCTTCCAGGGATACAAATTCACAGATGGTCTCAAAGCCCAGGACTTCCGTATAAAATTTTTTGGAACGTTCCACATCCTTGATATACAATCCGATATGGGCGACACCAGATATGCTTACTCCCATGATGCTTCCTCCTACAGCTCAAATACGTGGCGGACAAATTCGACGGCGCCCTTTGCGTCTCTGTCCAGAATTTCTTCTGTTACATCCGGCACCAGATCTCTCCAAACTTTGATTTCGGAACCGATCGTGCCGCCCTTCATAACAAAGGGCTCCATAACGGCAGCACCCTGGTAATTGATATCGCGGAGTGCCTGTCCGATTTCCTGCCAGGGCATGCTGCCCTTACCCGGAACGCGTCTGTTCTGCTCGCCCAGATGCAGATGTCCCAATTTATCTCCGGCCAGGCGGATGGCTGCCGCCATATTGTCCTCTTCAATATTCATATGGAAGGTGTCCAGCATAACCTTTACATGGGAGCTGCCTACTGCATCGATAAACTTAAGAGCCTCCTCACAGGTATTCATCATATATCCCTCGTAACGGTTCAATACTTCCATGCCGAGGGTAACGTCACAGTCTTCCGCCACCTTGGACAGCTTCCGCATATTCTTGATGGCGCGCTCCGTATCCTTTTCTTTATCCATCGGCAGGGTGGGATCCAGAGGCCAGTAGGAATAGAGGCCGCCGCCCAACACCTTGATATCCATCATCTCGAGCTTCGGAAGGATCATTTCAAAAAATGCCATCGCCTTCTTCACGACTTCCTCATCCGCCGAGCATAGGTTTTGTTCCTTTGTGGGACCATATCCGGCTGTTAAAACAATGCCATTGTCATCGGCACATTTCTTCAAATCACGGATTTTTTCATCTGTTGCGTAATCTCTGGTCAATGCCGCGCAGGAAATCTCCAATACATCGAATCCGAGTTTCTTTACTTTAGGAATATAATACTCGTAGTTTGCAGACCATTCATGAGTCCAGTATGCATTGTAAATACCGTATAACATAGTTCCGTCTCCTTTTTGGTTTTTGGTTTATATGCACAAAATTAATTACAGAAAAAGCATACTACAAAAGGATGATTTAGTCAATAGCATCAAAAATAGTGCAGATTGAAAAATCGCACCGCTCCCGTCGGCTTTTTGATATAATAGAAAAAAATAAAGGAACAGGGAGGACGTAGAATGGCATCCAGAGTGGATTTTGTAGAATTTGTTGCGGACGGGCTGCGGGGGGCCGGAGAGATCACTTACCGGAAAATGTTCGGGGAGTATGGGATTTATTGTGACGGGAAGCTCTTTGGCCTCATCTGTGACGACCAGCTTTTTGTGAAGATCACAGAGGCGGGAAGGAAGCTTTGCCCGGAGCTTTCCGAGGCGCCGCCTTATGAGGGGGCGAAACATTATTTCCTTGTGGAGGATGTGGAGAACCGGGAACTGATGACGGAGTTTGTCCTTGCGACCTGCGGGGAGCTTCCGGCGCCGAAGCCGAAAAAACCGAAAGCGCCGAAGAAAGACCGTGCGGTGCGAGAGGAAGGCATATCGGGAAAAGACCCTGTGAAGCCAGGAATGGGGAAAGAAAAAAAGGCGCCGGCTTTCGATTATAAAAAGGAATATAAGGAGTTCTATCTCCCCGGAAAAAAGCCGGGTATTGTGGCGGTTCCGAAGATGAATTTTGTGGCCGTGCGGGGAATGGGGGATCCCAATGAAGAGGAGGGCGTATACAAGGAAGCCATAGGCCTTCTCTACGGCATTGCCTTCACGATTAAGATGAGTAAAATGGGCAGCCACAAAATGGAAGGATATTTTGATTATGTGGTGCCGCCTCTGGAGGGTTTGTGGTGGCAGGAGGGCACAGAGGGTATTGATTATGGCCACAAGGAGAAGTTTCAGTGGATTTCCATGATCCGGCTCCCGGACTTTGTCACCAGAGAAGAATTTGATTGGGCAGTCTCCGAGGCGGAGGCCAAAAAGGGGACTGATTTTTCTAAAGTGGAGTTTTTTACTTATGAGGAGGGACTCTGCGTGCAGTGCATGCATTTGGGGCCTTATGACGACGAACCGGGGACGATAGCGTTGATGGACGGGTTTGCGGGGGCGCAGGGATATGTGACGGATTTTTCGGACGGCCGTTACCATCATGAAATTTATCTCAGTGATGCAAGACGCTGCAAGCCGAGCAATTTAAAAACCGTGATCCGGCATCCGGTGAAGAGGGGGTGAACATGGGACGGACGCCGACGGGGAAATGTGAAAGGAAAATTCGTTGCACGGAGGATGGGGATGTGATAGGATAAAAACAAAAAGGAGGCGCTTCCCCTGGAAATTTGGAGGGAAGGGGCTGTCTGCGGGCGGGATGCAAATTGTGAGGAATTTGACCTGGGGTCTTGCGTGACGGGCAAAAATGGAGTACAATTCAATGTTGGAAGAGAAATGAGTTTGCTTGTCAATAGATGCAAAAAAGGAGAACGACAATGAGTAAAAAACCTACAGTGCTGATGATCCTCGACGGTTATGGACTCAATGAGAGACACGACGGGAATGCCGTCTATGAGGCGAAGACTCCGGTCATGGATAAGCTGATGGCAGAGTGCCCCTTCGTGAAAGGAAACGCCAGCGGCATGGCCGTGGGGCTTCCGGAAGGACAGATGGGAAATTCTGAGGTGGGCCACCTCAATATGGGCGCGGGGCGCATCGTGTATCAGGAGCTTACCAGGATTACCAAGGAAATCCAGGACGGAGATTTCTTTCAGAATGAGGCATTCAAGGAGGCTGTGGCGAACTGCCGGAAGAACGATTCCTCCCTCCATCTGTACGGGCTGGTGTCCGACGGAGGCGTCCACAGCCATAACACCCATATTTATGGCCTTTTGGAGCTGGCGAAGAGAGAGGGACTTTCCAAGGTTTACGTGCATTGCTTCCTGGATGGCCGTGACACCCCTCCCACCTCAGGGAAGGAATACGTGGCCGAGCTGGTGGAGAAGATGAGAGAGATCGGTGTCGGCAAAGTGGCCTCCGTGAGCGGGCGCTACTACGCCATGGACCGGGACAACCGCTGGGATCGGGTGGAGCTTGCCTATAAAGCCCTCACCAAGGGGGAGGGGAAGACGGGAACGGATCCGGTGGAGCTTATCCAGGCTTCCTATGACGAGGGAGTGGGCGACGAGTTCGTGGTACCCACAGTGGTGCTGGAAAACGGCGCTCCCGTGGCAACTATTAAAGACGGCGATTCCATTATTTTCTATAATTTCCGCCCGGACCGGGCCAGGGAGCTGACCAGAGTCTTCTGCGCCGACCAATTTGACGGTTTTGACCGGGGAGAGCGCATTAAGACCACGTATGTGTGCTTTACAGAGTACGATGTGACCATTCCCAATAAGCTGGTGGCTTTCCATAAGGTGGAGATCACCAATACCTTTGGGGAATTCCTGGCGGCCAACGGCATGACCCAGGCCAGGATTGCCGAGACAGAGAAATATGCCCACGTGACCTTCTTCTTTAACGGCGGCGTGGAAGAGCCCAACGCGGGCGAGGACCGGATTTTGGTCAAGTCTCCCAAGGTGGCTACCTATGACCTGAAGCCGGAAATGAGCGCTTATGAGGTCTGTGACAAGCTGGTGGAGGCCATCCGTTCCGCGAAATATGATGTGATCATTGTCAACTTTGCCAATCCCGACATGGTGGGACATACCGGCGTAGAGGCGGCGGCCATTCAGGCTTTAGAAGCGGTAGATACCTGTGTGGGAAGGGCTGTGGCTGCGCTTAAGGAGGTGGGCGGCCAGATGTTCCTCTGTGCAGACCACGGCAATGCGGAGCAGCTTATTGATTATGTTCACGGCGGGAGCTTCACGGCCCACACCACCAATCCGGTGCCCTTCATCCTGATCAATTATGACCGGGATTATACCTTGAGGGAGGGCGGCTGTCTGGCGGATATCGCCCCGACTCTGATCGAGATGATGGGGATGGAGCAGCCGAAGGAGATGAGCGGCAAGTCTTTGCTGATCCGCAAATAAAATGGATGGCTCAGATGCATCTCACAAATATCAGACGGATGCATTAAAAAGCTCCGTTCTTTCTGAAACCGCTTCGGCTCGGAGGGAACGGAGCTTTTTCTGTCCTTTTTCTGTCTTAAATCCCGCTTATGCAGGCTTCGAAGGAAACGCCGGCGTATGCACCGATCATTTTCAGTTCTTCCAGCGTCTTTTCATTGACCGGGATGCCGGTTTTTAGCTTCTCGGCCATGGATTCCATCTCTTTTTCCCCGTGGGTGTAGATTCTGGACTGTCCGTCTGCCTTTTCACTTTCCCGAAGTTCTCTGAGGAGCGTGGACATCCGTTCCCGGATTTCCTTTTTATCGCCGAACATGCCGTAATCCAAGGCCATGAAGCCAAAGGAGGTGTCGCCCATGCCGCCGTTTTCCACGTGGGGAGAGGTGTGGCCGCCGGCAAAGATGCCCGTGAAAAGCTCCGCGATGATGCCCATGCCGTAGCCCTTATGGGATCCGGTGTCCACGGAGCCGCCGCCGATGGGGAAGATGCCGCCGGGGCGCTTGGCGTTGATGTTGTCAAGAACCCGCCCGGCGTCGGTGCAGTTGTTTCCGAATTCGTCTGCTGCCCAGCCGTCCTTCAGGGCGTCCCCCCGCTTGTTGTAGATCTCGAGCTTTCCTCTGGGAACCACCGTGGTTGCCACGTCGTACCAGAAAAAAAAGGGGTCTGCCGGCATGCAGAGGGCCAGAGGGCTGGTGCCCAGCATGGGCTGTCTGCCGAAGGTGGGGATGGCGATGGCCTCTGTGTTGGTGGAGCTGAAGCCCAAAAGATCTTCTTCGGCCGCCATCCTGGCGTAATAGCCGGCGATGCCGTAATGATTGCAGTTTCGGACGGTCACGGCGCCGAAGCCGTATTCCCTGCATTTTGAGATGGCCAGCTCCATGGCGGTCCTGGCTGTGACCTGGCCCATGGTCCGGTTGCCGTCCAACACGGCAGAGACCTTGGTTTCAAATAGAACCTGAGGCTTTGCATCCGTGTGGACCAGCCCTTTCACCAGGGAATTGTGATAGCGGATCATACGCTGTACGCCGTGAGACTCGATTCCGTACAAATCGGCGGTGAGGATTACGTCGACGATTCCGCGGCTCTCCTCCGCGGAAAATCCGTGGCTGGCGAAAATCTTTTCACAGTAGGTTCTGACCTGTTCTACAGGTAAATAAGTATACCCAGAGGGCACGCTGCAATGCATGCGCTCCGCGTGGGCAGTTGAGGTATATTCCATGGTTTCCATTCCTCCTGAATATTCTTTAGCTGCAGCGATACGCCAGGCAGGAGTCCTGTCCGGCGGCGGTCTCAGTACCGCCGTTAAATACTGCAGATGCAGCAGGGCCTCACAAGCCTTGCTCCAAGCTCTGTGGGGGAGAGGGTTCCTTCCGTGCGGTCAAGTTCCAGTACCGTCAGGGAGTCGGAATCCTGATTGGCAGCTACGAGGAAGTTGCCGAAGAGTTCAAAATCTCTGGGAGTCTTTCCGCCGGAGGGAAAGATCCCGGCGGGGGATAAGCTTCCGTCCGTCCGGATATGGAAGACCGCGATGCTGTCATGGCCTCTGTTGCTGGCAAACAGCAAATTGCCGGAACGTTTGACGGCGGCGGAAATGTTTTCGCCGGCAAAATCGGCGGGAAGCGTGTCTGCCTCCTGAATCATTTCATATTCCGTTTCTTCTTTTTTAAATACGACGATCTTGCCGGCCAGCTCACAGAGCACATAGATGATCGGAAGCCCTGCAGGGCCGAAAGCCAGATGTCGGGGACCGTAACCTGCAGACAGCATAAGACGCCGGCCGGTATCCTTGAGAACACCGTCCTCCTCCCGGTAGAGAAAGACTTGATCCTGCCCAAGGTCCGTGACATGGAGGAGACCATCATGTTCTTCGGAAAAATGGACATGGGCACATTCCTGGCGCAGGGGATTTGCCCCTTTTCCCTCATGTTGGCGCAGATCCTTCCGGCCCTTCAGGCCGCCGTCTTCTTTAAGCTCAAAGGCGGCAAGGGAGCCGCCGGTATAATTGGCCACGTACAGTGTGTTTTGTTTTCGGCTCATGGAGAGATGGCAGGGGTCGGCGCCGCCGGAAGGAAGGGCTGTGTCCTTCGTCAGCCCTTGTTTCCCAATGCGGAGGCAGTGGATCATTCCCTCCGGAACCTGTTCCTGGACAGCATAGAGCAGGCCGCGGTTTTGATTCGGGCAGAGATAGGAGGGATGATGGATACCGGAAAACGCAGAGCGCTTTTCCAGGGTACGTGCTTCCGTATCCAGCCGGAATCGGAGGATCCCCTCCTCCCCTTCCAGGGCATAGGAGCCTGTATAAAATTCGTAGATCATTCCGTTTCCTCCACAGCCGGACGTCCCCAGCCGCCGGAAGCGGTGGCGCTCTGTCCGGCAAAGCCCTCCGGCATGCCGGGGAGAATCAGCCCGCCGTCCACCCGAAGGGTGATTCCTGTAATATAGGAAGCTTTTTCAGAAGCCAGGAAGAGTACGGCATTGGCAATGTCCTCGGGAGTTCCGGCACGGCCCAGGGGAATCAGCTCTCCGAGCTCGTCCCAGAAATCAGAGGTGATCTCTTTTGTCTTATCCTCATACTCCTTCCGCCAGAAATAGTCGCTGGCGCCTCCGGTGGCCATGGCGGCCATTTCTGCCTTGGTGCGGATTCTGGTTGCGCCGGGGGCTACGTTATTGATGCGGATCCCATAAGCGGAAACGTCCAGGGCAAAGGCCTTGATGGCGTGGATGAGTCCGGCCTTTAAGCCGCAGTAAATTCCGCATTCCGGGTAGGCACGCTCCCCCCTGGAGGAGGTGATGTTGATCACGTTTCCTTTGATCTCGTGGTCGATCATGTAACGGGTGGCGTCCCGCATCAAAATAATGAAGGTGCGGAAATCCAGATTCAGCAGATGATCCAGATTTTCTTCCGTGATATTCTGGATGCTTTCACAGATGGTAAGGCCGGCGTTGTTGACCAAAAGATCCAGGCTGCCCAGGTCGGCCACCGCCTTTACAAACATCTCATGGGCTGCGCCCGGAACCTCCAGGGCCGCCTGATAGCAGTAACACTCCCTGCCGTATCTGCTGCGGATTTCCTCTGCCACGGCTTCGGCAGCTTCCCTTTTGCTGGCATAGGTGATCGCCACGTCGTAGCCTTCCGCGGCGAGAGCCAGGGCGATGCCCTTGCCGATTCCCCGGCTTCCTCCTGTTACAATTGCTTTTTTCCCCATAACTTTTTCCTCCCGGTTTTATTTCTGATGTTGGGGTCAAAATTCCCACCTGCAAATAAACTTGCATCGGATTTCAGAACTTTTGACACTGGTATCGTTTTAGATAGGGATATATAGTAAAAAGAAGCCCGAAACCATATGGATTCGGACTTCATTCGTAGCGGAAGGGAGATTTGAACTCTCGACACCACGGGTATGAACCGTGTGCT
>CAJUQY010000040.1:0-1073 GCA_910588815.1 uncultured Lachnospiraceae bacterium
CTTGATGATTGACTATAACAAAAAAGGACAGCCCTATTCGTTAGAATAAGATTGTCCTTTAGGCGCTATATTAGGTTGTTCCTCTACATCATCAAGTATTATTCAGTACTACCGGGTAAAAAATTGATGTACAATTGATGTACTAACCCCATTTTGATGTACAACAGAAACTCTTTTTAATCTTCAAGAAGTTTCCGTTTTCTCTCAATCATCTCGTCGATTCTTTCTATGAAAGACGCTACATCCTTGACATTTTCGCATCTCTCGATACGTCCGTCAGGGTATACCCTTTTCGATACGCTCCCGGCTCCGCAAGCCACGATAGACTGTTTTTCCTCCATAATCAGAATATTATAGATCCCCTCTTTTCCGGGCCTAGCGTAACCCACATTCTCGAAATTTCCCGCCATATTTTTCTGACGGTAGAGATAATAAGGATTCAATCCCAGCCTGCGGCAGTAATCTGCCGTCAGATCCATCATTTCTCCGGTATTCTCAAATTTCAGATGGGCGTACAGCTCCTTCATGGTATTCAGCCTGGCGGCCCGTTTGACTGCCAGGGAATGGACCGTGATGCTGTCCGGCGCCATGGCGTAAAGCTTTTTCATGGTAAAGCGGACATCCTCAATGGTCTCCTCCGGGAGCCCCATGATCAGATCCATATTGATGTTGTCAAGCCCCACCGCCCTGGCTAGGCTGAAGGCCTCCTCGATCTGTTCGGGGGAATGCTTCCTGCCGATAAGCTTTAAGGTCTTTTCCTTCATAGTCTGGGGGTTAATGGAAATCCGTGAAACCGGATGTACCTTTAAAACCTTTAGCTTCTCCTCAGTCACGCTGTCCGGCCTCCCGGCCTCCACCGTCCACTCCTGCAGATGAGAAAAATCAAAGCTCTCCTCCACCTTCGCGAACAGGCGGTCCATCTGATCCGGCGTGAGCGTCGTCGGAGTGCCGCCGCCGATATAAATGGTATTCAGCTTTTTGTGGGCAAAAGCTTCTTTTGTATAATCAATCTCCTGAAACAGCGCTTCCAGATACTCTTCCATCCGGGGAGCCCACTTGGCAATGGGATAAGA
>CAJUQY010000040.1:1083-4737 GCA_910588815.1 uncultured Lachnospiraceae bacterium
TAAAGGAACAGTAAAGGCAGGTGGTCGGGCAGAAAGGAATACCGATGTAAAGGCTGTAGCCGTCCTGATAATCAATATTTTTCAGCACATCCCGTTCCCGCTTCGCAATTTCGATGCCGAGATCAATCTTCTCCCGGCCGGTCAGATAGGTCTCTTCCATATAGGAAATGATCGCTTCCTCTGAATACCCCTCCTCCAGCATGGCCATGGGGATTTTGGTGGGACGGATCCCTGTCAGCGTCCCCCAGGGAAGCGTCTTCTTCGTATCCTCCGAGAGAATGCCGTAGACCAGGCGCTTAAGCACCGACTTGGCCGTTTTCCGGTCAGAAGTATCCGCCGGGGCAGAAGCCTCCCGCACCCGGAGCCCTACACCGGCGGCCTCTGCGGCCCCGGTTTCAGCCGCAGTCTTTTCTCCCGCCCCCGAATCCGAATCTGAGACAGACAGAAGTCTCACCTGGATTTTCTTTTCTCCGTACTCCACTTCCAGGCATCGGTCCCCGGGCTCTAATTGTTCCGCCGCCCCCAGGGCAATCTCTTCTCTCGGATAAAAAGAGGTTAAAAGCCCCCTCACATCATATTCAAAATTTTCCTCGCTGAGTTTCAGGTAAATCATGTCCATTCCTTTCTTCCGGACCTGCTGCCAGATTCGCGGTTATTCTTCCCCTGTCACCTGGATCTGGCACATTTTCATGGCGGCCAGCGCCGTTTTATGGCTTTCCGGTGTGACACCCGCACAGGCAGACGCATCTACTACGATCTCTGCCTCCCCAAGAAAGGCCTTGGCAAGCAGCGCATTGGAAATCACGCAGATATCCGTACAAAGTCCGATAAATGTGATAGATCTTACCGGACATTCCCTGTCAAGCTCTTCCAGAAGCTTTCCGAGATCCGAAGCTCCAAAGGTTCCCTTGTCAATGGGCGCTTCCTTACAAAACGGCGCCAGCTCCGGACAAATCTGCCAGCCTTCGGTTCCCCGGATACAGTGGGGCACAGGAAGCTTCCTTCCCTCCTGGGTATCCAGATAATCCTCCCCGTGGGTATCCCTGGTGAAAAACACCTTTCCCTGAAACTCCTGAATGATCTCGGCCGCCCGCGGCACAATCCTTACCGCCTCTGCCGTCCCAAGGGCGCCGGTAATGAAATCATTCTGCATGTCTACTACAATTAAAAGATCTTGCATTGCAGTTTCCTCCAAATCCATATGTCCGCAAAACATCTTCTTATCACTGCTTCCGCCTGTATTTTACAAAAGATAGGTGAAAATGTAAAGGTTTCTCAAATTTTTCTCATCATTTTATTCCATATCAAAAAGGCCACCTCACACAGCATGGCCTTTGAGCTTAAAACCTCTCATCTCTTGTTCCATCTCCTGGGCGCAGACCGTGCCGAGAGCGCATCTCGTTTTTATCTGCACAGGGGATTATACTGTTTTTCATACCCGATGCTGGTGCCCTCGCCGTGTCCCGGATACACAAGCGTCTCCTCCGGAAGCATGAGAAGCCTCTCCCTGACGGAACGGGCCAGCGCCGACATGGAAGAGGTCGGAAAATCCGTCCGTCCATAGGAGCCGGCAAACAGAGTGTCACCGCTGAACAATACATTCTCCTTTTCCAGATAGTAGCAGACCCCGCCCGCCGTATGGCCCGGAGTGGAGATCACCCGGATATCCGCTCCGGCCAGGCGGAGCAGATCGCCGTCCTTCAAAAACTCATCCGCCCTGAGGGTCACCGGGCTGCTCCACATGGCCGACAGGTTCATGGAGGCGTCCTCCAAGAGCTCTTTCTCCGCTGCCGCCGCATGGATCCGGACGGAAAAATCCCTCCGCAGCTCATCGGCCGCCAGCATATGGTCATAATGCCCGTGGGTCAGGAGAATGGCCACCGGTTTTTTCCGGTTGTTCCGGCACCAGTTTTTGATGACAGACGCATCATCCGCCGGATCCACGATCACCACCTCGTCCGTCTCCATGTTCTCTATAAAATAGCAGTTGGTGCCGAGCATCCCCAGCACTGCCCCCTCAATTTTTATTTTATTCATACTGATTACCCCACCGCCCGTTCGATATCCAGCACGTTTTCGATCTGCCTGAGTTTCTCCACCAGGCTGGTAAGCTCCTCCACCCCATGAATGTCAAAGCCGATCGTAATTGTGGCCAAGCCCTGTTTACTGGTCCGTATCAGCATCGAAGTAATGTCAATCTGCCGCTCCGTAAAGACTCTGGAAATATCCACACACATGCCGATCCGGTTCTGAGCATAAATCTTGATCTCCGTGGAATAAGTCTCCTTATGCTCCTCCCCTTCCGGAAGCTGCCACTCCGCATCCATAAGCCGCACCCGCTCCTCCTCCGGAAGATTGATAATATTGATGCAGTCTGTCCGGTGGATGGAGATCCCCCGTCCTCTGGTCACAAAACCCACAATCTCGTCCCCCGGCACCGGGCTGCAGCAGCGGGAAAAACGCACGGCCAGGTCATGGATCCCCTTCACCACGATTCCGCTCCCGCCCTTCTCCCGAGAAGGCTTCTCCCTGGAAACGGCGTCCTTAAGTACCTTCTCGTCCGTCAGCGCCGCAGCCGGATTATTCTTCCGGTAAATCTCCAAGAGCTTATTGATCACCTGGCCTTCTTTCAGGCCGCCGTGTCCAATGGCCGCCAACACGGCATTCCACTCCAAAAAGCCGTATTTGGCAATCACTTTTTCCTCGTATTCCGGCTTCCCGATCTCACTGAAATTGACTCCCTTCGTCTTACAATACCGGTCAATCATCTCCCGGCCCCGGATAATATTCTCCTCCTTGTTCTGCGTCTTGAACCACTGATTGATCTTGTTTTTGGCCTGGGCGCTCTTTACCGACTTTAACCAATCACGGCTGGGGCCCTTCGAGTTCTGGGAGGTAATGATCTCCACCCGGTCACCGTTCTGAATCACATAGTCAATGGGCACCAGCTTGTCGTTGACTCTGGCTCCCACCATCTTGTTTCCCACGGCACTGTGGATGCTGTAGGCAAAATCCACCGTCGTGGAGCCGCTGGGCAGATTTTTCACATCTCCTCCCGGCGTAAAGCAGTACACATTCTCGGAAAACACATCAAGGTCTGTCTTTAGGGAAGACAGGAACTCCTTGTTGTCGGACATATCTTTCTGCCACTCCAAAATCTGGCGGAGCCAGCTTAACTTCTCCTCTTCCTTCTGGGCGATACTCCGGCCATCTTGCCCCTCCTTGTATTTCCAATGGGCCGCAATGCCGAATTCCGCCGTCCGGTGCATATCGTAAGTGCGGATCTGGATCTCAAAGGGCTGCCCGGTGCTGCTGATGAGTGTGGTATGCAGAGACTGGTACCGGTTGGCTTTGGGCATGGCGATATAATCCTTGAACCGGCCGGGAATCGGCTTATACATCTCATGAATCACCCCCAGGGCCGCATAGCAGTCCTTGACGGTATCTACGATGATCCGCACCGCAAAAATATCATAGATCTGATCCAGCGTCTTATGCTGGTTGACCATCTTTTTATAAATGCTGAAAAAATGTTTGACACGCCCGTCCACACTGGCCTCAATTCCCGCGGAATGCATATGCTCTTCCACCTCGTCCATGATATTCTGTACGAATTCTTCCTTGGTGACGCGGCGCATGGAAATTTTCTCCAAG
>CAJUQY010000040.1:4747-27739 GCA_910588815.1 uncultured Lachnospiraceae bacterium
TTGAAATTGGCAATGAAATCGGCATGCTTGCAGACTTCTGCTTCTCCGGCTTCATGTATTTGAGCGTCCGCATATTGTGGAGTCTGTCGGCAAGCTTGATCAAAATCACCCGGATGTCCTTAGCCATGGCCAAAAACATCTTCCTGAGGTTTTCCGCCTGAATCTCCACCTTGTCGGCCGACCAGGAAAGCTGGGTCAGCTTGGTGACTCCGTCCACCAAAAGCGCCACCTCGCCGCCAAAAACCTTTGTCATCTCCTCCATGGTCATGACCGTATCCTCCACCACGTCGTGGAGGATACCCGCGATGATGGACTCCTTGTCAAGCTCTAACTGAGCCAAAATAATGGCCACGCTTAAGGGATGGACGATATAAGGCTCACCGGACTTTCTAAGCTGCCCCTCATGGGCCGCATTGGCAATCTCGTAAGCTTTTCTCACCATAGCCAAATCGTCCGACGGATGATACTTTCTTATGGAATCAATCAGAATGTCAAAAAGCTCCTCCGGCGTCACATGGGTCAGCATCGTATCCCCGCCGGCGACAACCCGCTTGGACTCTCCTCCGTCCCCCACGGCCGGAAGCACCTCCTCCACCGGCTGTAAAGCGCCATCGTCAAAGTGTACAGAAGTCCCCTGCACCGCCTCCCCTATATTCTGCTGTTCTTTTTCTTTCCATTCTGCCATGACTTCACCCTTGGTATCCATTTTTCCCTGAAGCATACTTTATTGGAATATCCTGCCTGTTCACAACTGCCCATTACTGGGCCAGCATCCTGCTGATAACGTATTCTTCTTCCCTGATATCCTTGTGCATGTTAAGCGCTTCTTCCATATCAAAATCCACAAATTCACCGTCCTTCCAGCCAACGACCCGGTTACTCTTCCCCGCCGCCAAAAGCTCCACAGCCTTGGCTCCCATGATAGAAGCGTAGACCCGGTCCTTGCAGGTAGGCATACCGCCCCGCTGCATGTATCCGAGGATGGAGGCCCTGGTCTCTATGCCCGTGGCCGCCTCGATCCGCTTTGCCATACTGGTGGAATGGCCGATACCCTCGGCATTAATCACGATATGGTGGGTCTTTCCCCGCTTCCGGTGTGCAATGATATGGTTGATAATCGTCTGCTCGTTGTTGTCATAGCGTTCCGGCAGGAGGATATCCTCCGCGCCGTTGGCAATGCCGCACCAGAGGGCGATGTAACCGGCGTTGCGCCCCATAACCTCGATGATGCTGCAGCGCTCATGGGAGGTAGAGGTATCGCGGATCTTGTCAATGGCCACCATGGCCGTATTCACCGCCGTGTCAAAGCCGATGGTATAATCCGTACATGCAATGTCCAGGTCGATAGTTCCCGGCAGGCCCACCGTATTGATCCCGAGCCCCGCCAGCTTTCCGGCTCCCTTGTAGGAACCGTCCCCGCCGATAACCACAAGGCCCTCGATCCCGTGCTTCCGACAGATATCGGCACCCAGCTTCTGCCCTTCCTCCTCTTTGAATTTGTCGCAGCGGGCCGTGTAGAGGATGGTTCCGCCCCGCTGGATGATGTCAGAAACACTTCTGCTGCTCATGTCCACGATCTCTTCATTCAAAAGGCCGGCATAGCCTCTCTTGATCCCCTTCACCTTCATACCCTTGGCAATCGCAGTTCTGACCACTGCGCGGATCGCCGCATTCATGCCCGGTGCATCTCCTCCACTGGTGAGCACGCCGATGGTTCCTACTGTCTTAGCCATAGTTCTCTCCTCCGACTGTAACAAGTTTTTGTAATAAAACAAATTTACTTTTAATTATATTGGATTCTCTCCCTGTTTTCAATAGGCTTTTCTACAACTTTTACATTCTCTTTCCCATATTTTAGGGCAAGTTTCTCCAAAAGCTCCTCGTCGGCCCGAACCGTATGAGAAATCCCCAGAAATTTTTTCGCCCGCTCCTTCTGCAGGAAAATCCCAACCCGGTCGTTTCCGTCACTGTCCGCCAGAAAGTCCAAAAGGTCTGCTTCCTCCGCAAAATAGGAAGCCTTGTCCGCAAACTGGATCCATAGGATCTTCGGAAGGCCGTCAAAGGGAATGATTTTTTCACAGATCAGCTTCCCTTTCGCCTCGTCGCCCAAAGACACCCTTCCCCGCACAAAGACCTTGTTATCCTCCACAAGGATAGCCCTGTTTTTCTCGTAATCCCTGGGAAACACTAAAACCTCCACCGTCCCCACCATATCTTCCACCGTAAGAAATGCCATCAGCTGGTTTTGTTTGGTGGTCTTGACTGTTTTTGCGGTGATCATTCCTCCGACCGTGACGATCCGTCCATCAGTGGCATTTGCCTCCCCGCTCTCATCGTCCACATTGAAATCCGTAGTCACTGCCGTGATGTTCTGCCGCCATTTTTCCTCATACTTTTCCAGAGGATGGCCGCTTAGATAAATCCCCAGAACCTCCTTTTCATAGGCCAAAAGCTCCTCCTTCTCGTATTCGCCCACATCCTGGAACCGCACCTCATGAGCCTTCTTCTCCTCCTCCCCCATAAAATCAAAGAGGCTTAGCTGTCCGGCGATATCCAGCTTTTTCTCCCGGTTCTTTTGTTCCAGGAGCTCCATGGAAGCCAGCATTTTCTGCTTCCTGGTTCCGGGAAGTCCGTCCAGGGCACCGGACTTAATGAAATTTTCCAGGCTCCGCTTATTGATCTCCTTATTTGTCAGCCGGTAGATGAAGTCCTTTAGGCTTTTGTACGGCCCATTCTCCTCCCGGTTCCTCACAATCTCCTCAATGACATTTTTCCCGATGCTCTTGATGGCGGAAAGACCGTAGCGTATCCCGCCGTCGGACACAGAAAAATCTGCCACGCCCTCGTTGATGTCAGGCGGAAGAAGCGCGATCCCCATGGAGCGGCTCACCAGGATATACTCCGAAACCTTGGCGGAATTTTCAATTACCGAGGTCATCAGGGCCGCCATATATTCCACCGGATAGTAATATTTTAAATAAGCCGTCTCATAAGCCACCACCGCATAGGCCGCCGCATGGGACTTATTGAAGGCATATCTGGCAAAATCAGTCATCTCATCAAAGATTTGCTGGGCCGTCTTCTCATCGATTCCATTGGCGATACACCCCCTCACCCCCTCGCCCTCATTGCCATAGACAAAATTCTGCCGCTCTTTTTCCATGACGGAGGCTTTCTTCTTGGACATGGCCCTCCGCACCAGATCGCTTCTTCCCAAAGTATAGCCGCCCAGATCCCGCACGATCTGCATGACCTGCTCCTGATAGACGATACAGCCGTAGGTGGGTTTCAATATCGGTTCCAGTTCCGGGCAGTGATAGGTGATGGCTTCCGGCCTGCTTTTCCCCCGGATATATTGGGGAATGAAATCCATGGGGCCCGGCCGGTAGAGAGAAATCCCGGCGATCACATCCTCCAGGCTGTGGGGCTCCAGCTCCTTCATAAAGCTTTTCATGCCGGAGCTTTCTAACTGGAACACCCCGTCGCACCGTCCCGTACAGAGGGAATCGTAAACTGCCTTATCGTCAAAATCCACATGGTCGATGTCAATCTGTACGCCCTTGCTTTTTTCAATGAGCTTCACCGCATTCTGAATCACCGTCAAGGTGCGAAGGCCCAGAAAATCCATTTTTAAAAGCCCAAGCTCCTCCAGAGTCGTCATGGTAAACTGGGTGGTAATCGAACCGTCGGCCGCCCTGGAGAGAGGAACGTACTCCTCCGCCGGCTTCTGGCTGATCACCACGCCGGCCGCATGCATGGACGCATGCCTGGGAAGCCCCTCCAGGCGCTTCGACATGTCGATCAGGTATTTCACCTGATCGTCATTTTTATAGGCCGCCGCCAGATCCGGGGTCTTTAACGCGGCATCCAGCGTGATCCCAAGTTCTCTGGGCACCATCTTTGCGATCTGGTCACAGAGGGCATAGGGCAGATCCAGCGCCCGCCCCACATCCCGGATCACGCCTCTGGCCGCCAGGGTTCCAAAAGTGACAATCTGCACCACCCGGTCTTTTCCATATTTCTCCCCAACATATTCAATCACCTCCTGGCGCCGTTCAAAGCAAAAGTCCACGTCGATATCCGGCATGGACACCCGCTCCGGATTCAGGAAGCGCTCAAAAAGCAGGTTATAGCGGATGGGATCAATGTTGGTGATCCCCAAGGTATAAGCCACGATGCTTCCGGCAGCGGAGCCCCTTCCCGGCCCCACCATAATCCCGTGATCTCTGGCATATTTGATAAAATCCCACACGATCAGAAAATAATCCACATAGCCCATGTCCTTTATGACGCCCAGCTCATAATCCAATCGTTCCCTGAGGGAGCCATCGTCCTCCTGATACCGTTCTTTGAGCCCCGCCAGACAGAGCTCATTTAAGTATTCCCAGGCTGTCTTTCCCTCCGGAACGTCAAACCTTGGAAGCTTTGTCACCCCAAACTCAATCTCCACATTGCACCGCTCGGCAATTTTGTGCGTGTTTTCGACGGCTTCCTGGGCATAGGGAAAGAGCTTTCGCATCTCCTCCTCGGATTTACAATAATACTGTCCCCCCTCATAACGCATCCGATTTTCATCGCCGACCTTTTTATTGGTCTGGATACAGAGCAGGATGTCATGGGGCTCGGCATCTGCCGCAAAGGTATAGTGGACATCATTGGTCGCCACCAGGGGAATCCCAAGCTCCTGCGACATCCGTACCAGCTGAGTATCCACCAGGCGCTGTTCCGGGATCCCATGGTCCTGGAGCTCCAAAAAGAAATTTCCCTTTCCGAAAATCTCCTCGTATCCCCTGGCAGTCCGGCATGCCTCCTCGTACATACCCCGGATCAGATATTTGGGAATCTCCCCCGCCAGGCAGGCCGAAAGGGCGATGATCCCCCCATGGTATTCCCGGAGTACCTCGTAGTCCACCCGCGGCTTATAGTAAAAACCATCGATAAAGCCTCTGGATACAATCTTCATCAGGTTGGCGTAACCGGTGTTGTTTTCAGCCAAAAGCACCAGATGGTAATACCGGTCCTCCGAATGATTTCCTTCCTTCTCAAAACGGGAACCTGTCGTCACATAAACCTCGCAGCCGATAATCGGGCGGATCCCCGCCTCCTTCGCCGCCTTGTAAAAATCGATCACTCCATACATGACGCCATGGTCGGTAATTGCCAGACTGTCCATCCCCAGTGCCTTTGCCTGGCCCACCAGTTCTTTGATTTTGCTGGAACCGTCCAGCAGACTATACTCCGTATGTACATGCAGGTGGGTAAATCCGGCCGGATGCTTCACCGGGGCATCGGCCTGGATACTTTGTAATCCCATAAAAACCTCCGTTTCCACTGAAAGAGCCTGCCGCTGCACAAGTTATAGCAGACGACATAAATCTTTTCTTTACGGTGTCTGCCATGCCGATTTTTGCTGCATGTAAGTGCAGAATCTTCCTTACAAAAATCGTGCACATCCCTCAGAGGGCTTATAGTAAACGGCAAATACTTTTGTCGTTTACTATAGGTGCGGCAGCTCCTTCGGATATCTGGCAACAAATACCCCGCAGTTTCCTGCGGGGTACTCCTTCTGTCCTATGCCTCACTCTTCAGATATTTCTCGATGGCGGCGGCGGCGCTTTCTTCATCCTCTCCGCTCACCGTTACCTGCACGCTCACTCCGCTTCCCAGGCCCAAAGCCATCATTCCCATAATGCTCTTCGCATTTACCTTCCTGGATCCATCCTCGATGTAGATACTGCTCTCATACTGGCTGGCCACCTGCACAAGCATCGCAACCGGACGGGCTTCCAACCCGGTTGGAATCCCAACAGCTATTTTTTTTGTGATCATAACAGACTCTCCTCCTCGTCATCCCTTAACGCTCTTGCCAATTCCTTCAATTTCCGCAGACGATGGTTGACACCGGATTTTCCCACCGACGGATTCAGGGAGTCGCCTAGCTCCTTTAAGGTTGCTTCCGGCTGCTCCAGCCTGGCAATAGCAATTTCCTCCAGCCCCTCCGGAAGCTTCTCAAATCCGATTTTGTCGCGGATATATATTATATCACTCATCTGCTCTACAGCAGCGGATACCGTTTTGTTAATGTTGGCCGTCTCACAGTTCACCTTCCGATTGACAGCCCCTCTCATTTCCCGCAAAATGCGGACATTCTCCAATTCCATAAGTGCCAGATTGGCTCCCATGACCCCCAGCATATCTACAATCTGATTTCCCTCTTTTATATAAAGCACATGATACCGCTTGCGCAGCACCACCTTCGCTTCAATGCCAAAGGCATGGATCAGCGTCTGGAGCTGCCCTGCCTTTTCTGCGCTGTCACAGACAATCTCAAAATGATAAGATTTCTGCGGATTGCTGATAGAGCCGCCTGCCAGGAATGCCCCCCGGATAAAAGCCTGCTTGCAGCAGGAATTTTGCACCACCATACTGTTTACAAAATCCCGCCGTTCTTCCGGACGGCCATCTTTCCCCAGCAGCTTGACTGTCTGCAGAAAATCTTCTGCTTCTTTTCCCTCTATGAGCAACAGGGAAGAACCCTCCTTCCCGGCCTTGCGAAGATCAATCCTAAAAGCATGTTTCAGAAGAACAGAGAATTTTTTTCCCACATTCGGATTCTCAAGCCTTATGAGTAAACGCCTCCCGTCCTTCTGCGCCTGACCGCACATCCGAAATATGGCGGCCGCTTCTGCGATCTGGCAGTGTCTGGCGCTGCTTAACTGACGGGAAAGCTCTGCTTTCACTTCCGATGAAAAAGACATGGGCTCACCTCAAACCTCTTCCTGTTATAACATCATAAGCGGGGATTGTCAACTATAAGGATGTTCAAACTCCCCCAGAAGCCGGATCTCAAGCTCCAAAGCAACCCCGAATTTTTTTAACACCCGTTCCCGGACCTGTCTGCAGAGCTCTAAAATATCCGCCGCCGAAGCGCCTCCCTTGTTGACCACGAAACCACAGTGCTTCTCCGATACGCAGGCCCCGCCCACGGAAAAACCACGAAGCCCGGCATCCATAATCAGCTTTCCCGCAAAATAGCCCTCCGGCCTTTTAAAGGTGCTTCCCGCACTCGGATATTCCAACGGCTGCTTTTCCTTCCTTCTCTCTGCCAATTCTTCCATTTTCAGGCAGATCCGCTCTTTATCACCCGATTTTAAGGCAATCTCCACTTCTGTCACAATATATTCCATAGGAAGAATACAGCTTTTTCGATAGCCCATCTGCAGTTCACTTTTATCCAAGCGTTTTTCTTCCCCGTCTTTTGTCAATACGGACGCGGCGCATACCACCTGTGCCATCTCTCCGCCGTAGGCTCCCGCATTCATAACCAGGGCGCCTCCCACCGTTCCCGGTATCCCGGAGGCAAACTCCAGGCCGGAAAGAGATGCATCACGGGCCTTCGCCGCTATTTTGGCAAGGGCAGCCCCGGCTCCCGCAAAAAGCCGGCCGCCCTCAACGCGAATCTGTTCAAAAGCCCGACCCACATGGATCACCACCCCCCGGTATCCCGCATCGCTCACCAGCAGATTGCTGCCGTTTCCCAGTATAAAATAGGGCTCTTTCCATTCCCTGCACAAACGAATGACCGACGCCAGCTCCGAAACCGTCTGCGGTGTCACAAAGACCTTTGCCGGCCCTCCCACCCGGAAGGTCGTATGCTTCTTCATGGGTTCATCAAAACAGACATTACCCGATAATACCCTCAGCCTGTCATCAAATAAATCCATCACATTCCCGCCTTTGACTCTCTATTTTCCTTATTTTCTTCTGCCGTCATTGGTGTTCTCCGATCATGATCCGCCATATTTCTCATTCGTCATCTTCCGTCTGGCTCCGCATCAGGTTTCTCTGTACCCTGTTATAAAGCTCCTGAGCCGCATTATACCCCATCTTTTTCTGTCGGTAATTGACTGCGGCGGACTCTACGATAACGGCCAGATTCCGGCCCGGACGGATGGGAATATTGTGACATACCACCTTAATTCCCAAAAACTCCGCATACTGCTCATCCATACCCAGCCGGTCGTACTCCTTGTCCCTGTCCCAGTCCTCCAAATTGATCACCAGATCAATGCTCTGGGTATTCTTGACGCTCTCCGCGCCGAACAGGGCCTTCACATCCAGAATGCCGATGCCCCGAAGTTCAATCATATGCCTTGTGATATCCGGCGCCGTTCCCACCAAGGTCACGTCGCTGACCTTGCTGATCTCCACCACGTCGTCCGTCACCAGACGGTGTCCGCGCTTAATCAGTTCCAAAGCGGCCTCACTTTTTCCGATCCCGCTCTCGCCCATGATCAGCACGCCCTCGCCGAACACGTCCACTAAAACGCCGTGAATACTGATGCAGGGAGCAAGCTGAACTTTCAGCCAGCGGATGGTCTCTGCCATCAAGTCCGACGTCGTCTTCGACGTAGAAAGAAGAGGGATGCCATACTGAACCGCCAGCTCCCTGATATCGTCGTCCGGACTTAAATTTCTTGCATAAGCCAGACAGGGAATCTTATGCCGGAAAATCTCACTGTATGTGTTTAACTTTGCATCTCGGCACATACTGCAGGTATAGGCATATTCCACATTGCCAATGATCTGGACCCTCTCATGGCTGAAATGATCGAAAAATCCGGCTAACTGCAGCGCCGGCCTGTTGATATCCGGATGGACGATTTTAATCTGTGAGATATCGATCTCCGGCGTCAGGTTCTCAAGACCCAGAGTATCAATAAATTTTTTCAATTTTACCACCGGTGTGCTGTTCATACAAATCCTCCCTCTCCCCAAATACACCTTCTTTATGCTCCGCCCCCCGTCTCCGGGGCTTTGCATGGCCGTCCGGCCGTTTTCTCTATTGTATACTAACACAGGAGAAGGGGAAGCGCAAGTCAAATTCCTTTGAGTTCCCGCATTCAGTAATTCACGAAAATCCAGGAAGAAAAACGGTTTTTCTAAGCCAGGACCGATTTTCTTCCGTATTTCCTGCGATACGAAAATGCGGAAACTCAGGAATCACTCTTATGAAAAAAACGGTAAACCGACTCGGCGGCCTGCCCGTTCATCTGGGGGACCTGCGACAGCTCCTCCAGGGTAGCGCTGCGGAGCTTTTCCATGGTTCCGAAGGCGCGCATGAGCGCTTTTCTTCTGGCAGGCCCAATGCCCCTTATGTCCTCCAGGACGGAGTGGACCTGATCCTTCCCCCGCAGGCTCCTGTGGTATTCGATGGCAAACCGGTGAGCCTCGTCCTGGATCCTGGTGAGCAGCTTAAAGCCTTCTCCCCTCCGGTCCAATGGAAGCTCCCGCCCCTCAAAATAGAGCGCCCTGGTCCGGTGGGCGTCATCCTTCACCATACCGCAGACAGGAATGGCAAGCCCCAGCTTTCCCAGGACCTGCTTTGCCACGGAGACCTGTCCCTTTCCGCCGTCCATCATAAGGATATCGGGAAACCGGTCAAAGCCTCCGGTCTGGCGGATCCCCGCCTTTTCCTCTTTGCCGTGGAGGAACCTTCTCGTAAGTACCTCCTCCATGGACGCGTAATCGTTGGGTCCCTCCACCGTCCGGATCCGGAACTTCCGGTAATCGGTCCGTTTCGGCCGGCCATTCTCGTAAACCACCATGGAGCCCACCGACTGAAAGCCGCTGATATTGGAAATATCAAAGGCTTCCATCCGGACAATGCCGGAAAGTCCGAGGAGCTCTTCCAGCTCCCTCACGGCACCCACGGTGCGCTGTTCCTCTTTCTTTATTTTTTCCCTGTCCTGCTTTAATATTATACTGGCATTTTTTTCCGCCATCTCCATGAGCCTGGCTTTCTCACCCTTCTTTGGTATATGGATGGAAACCTTTTGCCCCCGTTTCTCGGAGAGCCACCGCTCCAAAAGCTCCCTCTCGCCCGCTTCCACGTCGTGCTGGAGCATCAGCGATTTGGGAATAAAGGGGGTGCCTGCATAAAACTGTTTGACAAAATTTGTCATAAGCCTCGCCGGACCGTCGCCTTCCCCGATGACCAGATGGAAATTGTCCCGGCCAATCAGCTTTCCCTCCCGCATAAAGAAGATCTGCACCACCGCATCCGAACCGTCCGCCGCATAGGCAATGATATCCCGGTCCTCCTGGCCGCTGTCTGTGATCTTCTGGGTCTGAGCGATCTTCTGCACGCTGAATAAGAGCTCCCTTGTGGCAGCCGCCGCCTCAAAGTCCAGCACTGCAGCCGCCTCCTTCATCTCCCGCTCCAGCTTTTTCAAAACAGTCTCATAATGCCCTCCCAGAAAATCCAGCACCTGCCCGATGGACTCCCGGTATTCGGCCTCGCTCACATATCCTTGGCAGGGGGCGCTACACTGCTTGATATGGTAGTTCAGACAGGGCCGCTCCTTCCCGATATCTTCCGGAAGCCGCCTGCGGCAGGTCCTGAGCTTATAGAGCCTGTGGATCAGCCCGATGCTGTCCTTCACCGCCCCCACGCTGGTATAAGGACCGAAATAACGGGATTTGTCCCGTTTCATGTCCCTGGAAAGAAGCACTCTGGGAAAAGCCTCCCCCACCGTCACTTTAATATAAGGATAGCTCTTATCGTCCTTCAGCATGGTATTGTAACGGGGCCTGTGCTCTTTGATCAGGTTGCATTCCAGCACCAGGGCTTCCATCTCCGAATCCGTTACAATATATTCAAAGCGGGCAATCCTTGATACCATTTTATTGATTTTTGCCGTTTTCCCCCTGCTGCTCTGAAAATACTGGCGCACCCGGTTCTTTAAGCTGATGGCTTTCCCCACGTAAATAATCTCGTCCTTTTCGTCGTGCATCAGATAAACCCCGGGCTTTTGGGGAAGCTTTTTTAACTCCTCTTCTATGTCAAACAAGGATGGCACCTCCTTTGAGGGATGATATATATACGGCTGTTTTCTGCCTGATATTTCAGCTGACGAAAAGCGCCCCGGCCTGCCTGCCCTCAGACACGTCGGTTTCGCCGGTTTCACTGCGCCGCCCATGGCAGGCAATTTTACCGCTATAGAAGCAGGCGGCGAAAATCGCCTGCGCTATGCTCGTGAAACCGGCGAAGCCTTCCTATCGTCTGCGGACAGGTAAGCCGGGGCGCTTGCAATTCGTTCGATCGGCTCAGGCAGATAACAGCCTGATATACCCGAAAATTGGAATAACCAGGACTGTCGGATTATTCCGTCTTTTCAGAGGAAGGTTCCTGCGGGGTCTCCTCCGCGGAAGTGGTCTCGCCCCCCTCCACCGGCAGAGAGGAATCTGTGCCCGCCGGGACCTTTGGGGCAGGTTCTTCGGAAACGGCAGAGTCCTGCGTCTCCACATGCTCGGAAGAGCGATCTGCCGCAGCCCCGGAAGCGCCATTCTCAGCCGAACCGGCTGTCTCTTTTCCCTCGGATTCCGGCTCGGGGATGCCCTTGATCTCCCGGAAAATCTTCATAAACTCGGCCCCGGTGATGGTCTCCCGCTCAATAAGGAAGGCGGCAATCTTATCTAAAACTTCCCTGTTTTCCGAGAGCAGGCGGACGGCCTCTTTATGGGCCTCCTCCAAAATCCTCTTCACTTCGTTGTCGATCTCGGCCGCCGTCACGTCGGAACAGTTGAGCACCGCCCGGCCGTCCAGATATTTGCTCTCCACCGATTCCAGCCCCATCAGACCGAATTTCTCCGACATGCCGTACTGGGTCACCATGGCCCTGGCCATGGAGGTGGCCCGCTCAATGTCATTGGATGCGCCCGTGGTCACCGTGTCAAAAACCAGCTCCTCGGCTGCACGTCCTCCCAGGCACTGGGCCAGGATCGCCCTGAGCTCTGCCTCCGTATTCAGATATTTTTCCTCCTCCGGCACGTTCATCACGTAACCCAAGGCCCCCATGGTGCGGGGGACGATGGTGATCTTCTGGACAGGCTCGGAATCCTTCTGGAGAGCGCTGACCAGCGCATGGCCCACCTCGTGGTAGGACACGATCCGCCGCTCCTTCTCACTCATGATCCGGTCCTTCTTTTCCTTGCCCACCAGAACCACTTCCACCGCCTCAAAAAGATCCGACTGGCTCACCACTTTGCGCTTATGCTTCACCGCATTGATGGCCGCCTCGTTGATCATATTCGCCAGATCGGAACCGACCGCGCCGGAGGTCGCCAGGGCGATAGCCTCCAGATCCACCGAGTCGTCCATCAAAACGTCCTTGGAGTGGACCTTCAAAATATTGACACGGCCTTTTAAATCCGGCTTATCTACAATGATCCGCCGGTCCAGGCGTCCCGGGCGAAGCAGGGCCTTATCCAAAATTTCCGGCCGGTTGGTGGCTGCCAGGATAAAGACGCCCTTGTTGGAATCAAAACCGTCCATCTCGGAGAGAAGCTGGTTCAGGGTCTGCTCCCGCTCGTCATTGCCTCCTCCGTAACGAGAATCACGGCTTTTTCCGATGGCGTCGATCTCGTCAATAAATACAATACAAGGCGCGCTTTCCTGCGCTTTCTTGAACAGGTCGCGGACACGGGAAGCTCCCACGCCCACAAACATCTCCACGAAATCAGAACCGGACAGGGAAAAGAAAGGCACCTTGGCCTCTCCTGCCACCGCTTTTGCCAGGAGGGTCTTTCCTGTGCCGGGAGGGCCTACCAAAAGGGCGCCTTTGGGAAGCTTTGCGCCGATGGTAGAATAACGGCCCGGATTGTGCAGAAAGTCTACGATCTCCTGGAGGGATTCCTTGGCCTCATCCTCACCCGCCACGTCTTTAAAGGAAACTCCCGTCTCCTTCTGAACGTCGTATTTCTTTGCATTGCTCTTCCCGACACCCATCATGCCGCCTCCGCCGGCCCTCTGCATAATAAACATGATAAACACCCAGACAAGCACCACCGGCAGGATATAGATCAATAAAAAATCCAGCAGGGTGGAATTGGTGTTCGGCTTCTTTCCGTTAATCTCCACATCATGCTCCAGAAGAAGTCCGGTCAACTCCGGATCCTCCACCGGCACCGTATAAAAGGACTCCGTCTGAAGGTAATAGAAAGGCGAGTCGTCTCCCTCCTCTATGACAACGCCGGAAGCCGGCGTAAAAGTAATCTCATCCTGCTTGATGACCACCTCCTTCACCTTTCCGTCCTTGACCATCTGTACAAATTCGCTGTATGGTACTTCAGTCCTGGTCCCGTCAGAAAGAAAACTGCTCATCATGGAAACGCAAAGAAGGGTGACGACTGCCGCCACCACCAGAAGCAGGATCATCTGATTGTTTCTGCCGGGCTTTCCTCCGTTTCCATTGCCGTTCCCTTTCTGGTTCCGGTTCTGATTCGGATTGTCCATAAAATTTTTCTCCTTTTAGTCATGTATCCGGCACAATGCCTGAAAATGAGGAACCTGTGCCGCCGCCTTTACTATTATAAAGCATTTCCGAAAGAAATCAATATGTCCTCCGTGAATTATTTTTCACAAATATGAAGTATTTATAAATTTTCCCTCAAAAATACTGGTAATCTCTTTTTCCCGGTTGTATACTATAAAAGTTATTTTTACAAAAACCATTTTATGTATTCCATAAGGAGGACAGCCATGCCCGTAAAATATGTATTCGTCACCGGCGGCGTCGTGTCCGGCCTGGGAAAAGGCATCACGGCCGCTTCCCTCGGACGCCTGTTAAAGGCCAGAGGCTACCATGTCACCATGCAGAAATTCGATCCTTACATCAACATCGACCCAGGCACCATGAACCCCATTCAGCACGGAGAAGTCTTCGTCACCGATGACGGCGCGGAAACAGATTTGGATCTGGGACATTACGAGCGGTTCATCGATGAAAGCCTGACCAAAAACTCCAACGTCACCACCGGAAAAATCTATTGGTCTGTCCTTCACAAAGAACGTCGCGGCGACTTCGGCGGAGGCACCGTACAGGTGATCCCCCACATCACCAACGAGATCAAAAACCGGTTCCACCGCAACTATTCCACCAAAGACACGGAGATCGCCATCATCGAAGTGGGCGGAACCGTCGGCGACATCGAAAGCCAGCCTTTTTTGGAGGCGATCCGCCAATTTCAGCACGATGTGGGCCGCGAAAACGCCCTCCTGATCCATGTCACTCTCATTCCCTATCTCAAAGCCTCCGGCGAATTAAAGACCAAGCCTACCCAGGCCAGCGTCAAAGAACTGCAGGGGATCGGCATCCAGCCCGACATCATTGTCTGCCGCTCCGAGTATCCCCTGGACAGCCAGATCCGCGCCAAAATCGCCCTCTTCTGCAATGTTCCCGCAAGTCGTGTCCTCCAGAATCTGGACGTTGATATTTTATACGAAGCGCCCCTAGCCATGGAACAGGAGCATCTGGCTGAGGTGGCCTGCAACTGCCTGAAGCTGGATTGTCCGGAGCCGGACCTTGAGGACTGGACAGCCATGATCGATGCCTGGAAACACCCGAAGCAGACGGTGACGGTTGCCCTTGTGGGGAAATATATCCGACTCCACGACGCCTATATCAGCGTCGTCGAGGCTCTCCGCCATGCCGGGGTCGCCCACCGGGCCGATGTCACCATCAAATGGGTCGATTCCGAGACAGTGAATGAGGGAAATGTGTCGGAAATTCTGGGAGACGTGTCCGGCGTCCTGGTTCCCGGCGGCTTCGGAAGCAGAGGGATCGAAGGAAAAATCTGTGCCGTCAAATACGCCAGAGAACATAATGTTCCGTTCCTGGGACTCTGCCTCGGCATGCAGCTCGCCATCGTGGAATTTGCCCGCAACGTGATCGGCTACGCGGACGCCCACAGCATTGAGCTGGATCCTTTGACGGCCCACCCGGTCATACACCTCATGCCGGATCAGGACGGCATCGAGGACATCGGCGGGACACTCAGGCTCGGCTCCTACCCCTGCGTCCTGGACAAGTCCTCCAAGGCTTACGCCCTCTACGGAACGGAGGAGATCAGCGAACGGCACCGCCACCGCTACGAGGTCAACAACGATTTCAGAAAGGCTATGGCGGAGCACGGCCTGCTCCTCTCCGGCCTCTCCCCCGACGGACGGATCGTGGAGATGATCGAACTCCCCTCCCATCCCTGGTTCCTGGCGACCCAGGCCCACCCGGAGTTTAAGTCCAGGCCCAACAAGCCCCATCCGCTGTTTCAGGGCTTTATCGGGGCGGCGTTAGCACACCGAATCTAAAGATTTTTCAAACTGACAGGAAAAGCCCCGGGCCTTGCCGCGCACGCGCGGTATGGCCCGGGGCTTTTCCTGCAGAGTCAATCCATGTCTTTCCTATACATGATACAGCCTGGAACTCTGATATTTAGGTTCGTATGTAATGTTGACGCCGAGTCTCCGGAACATCTGCTCGTCCACATGGGATAAGATCACCGTGGAATGGGCCTCACAGCCCTGAAGCTTCGGAAGCTGATCCATGGCCTTTTTCGCCTCCGGATCCGTCGCCGCGCAGATGGACAGGGCGATCAACACCTCGTCCGTGTGGAGCCTTGGGTTTTTATTGCCTAAAGATCCGACCTTCAGCTTCTGGATCGGCTCTATGATCACAGGGGAGATCAAATGGACACTGTCCTCAATACCGCCCAGGGTCTTCAGAGCATTTAAAAGTATGGCTGAGGACGGACCTAAAAGCTCTGAAGTCCGGCCGGTGAGAATGGTTCCGTCGGGAAGCTCGATGGCCGCCGCCGGCTCCCCCGTGGCCTCTTCCTTCAGGAGCGCAGGGCGCACCACCGCCCGCTCTTCTGCCGCCACCTCCGCCTGTTTCATGAGAAGCTCCAGCTTATAGACCACATTGTCAGGAGTAACGCCCTTCCTCCGGCCGCACAGAGCCGTATAATAACGACGGATGATCTCCTGCCTGGAAGCTTCCTTCACCGCTTCGTCGTCAAAAATACAGTTGCCCGCCATATTCACCCCCATATCCGTCGGGGATTTATAGGGACAGGTTTCCATGATCTTCTCCAGCATGGCCGAAAGCACCGGAAAAATCTCCACGTCCCGGTTATAATTCACCGTAGTCTCCTTGTAAGCCTCCAGATGAAAGGGGTCTATCATATTGACATCATCCAGATCCGCCGTGGCCGCTTCATAAGCCAGGTTCACCGGATGCTTTAAAGGCAGGTTCCAGATGGGGAACGTCTCAAACTTGGCATAACCGGCCTGAATGCCCCGCTTATGCTCATGATAAAGCTGGGACAGACATGTAGCCATCTTGCCGCTTCCGGGGCCGGGAGCTGTCACCACCACCAGCTCTCTGGTCGTCTCAATATATTCATTCTTCCCATAACCCTCGTCGCTTACGATCTTCGTCAGATTGGAGGGATACCCCTCGATCGGGTAATGGCGATAAACCTTTACACCCAGATTCTCCAGCCGTTTTTGAAAGGTAGCCGCCGCCGGCTGTCCCTGATATCTGGTCAGCACCACGCTTCCCACATAAAGGCCGATGCCCCGGAACTCATCAATCAGCCGCAGCACGTCAGAATCATAAGTGATCCCCAGATCCCCCCGGACCTTGTTTGCCTCGATATCCGCGGCAGAAAGCGCCACAACGATCTCCACCTGCTCCTTGATCTGGAGCAGCATCTTTAATTTGCTGTCCGGCTCAAAACCCGGAAGCACCCTGGACGCATGGTTGTCGTCAAACAGTTTCCCCCCAAATTCCAGATACAGCTTTCCTCCAAACTGGGAGATCCTCTCCCTGATATGAGCCGACTGCATCTGCAGATATTTTTCATTGTCAAATCCTGTCTTTTTCACCTCGTAACTCCCCTCCGAAACCAGTTCGCCAATTCATCATACCTTCTCATTATACAGAATCAAAAGCGGCCTTGCAAGTGATAAAATCTTTAAGCTTCCGCATTTTTCCCTTTCCGGACAGAACAGAAAAAGACAATCGGGAAAGAGACTGCCATCCGCTTTGAACAGGGAGGGGCCTTTGTCATTGCTCTTGGACGCAGCAAAGAAAAGCTTACATTCTGGAAAGGCCACGAAACCGTTTCTGTCATCCTCTCCGGCAAAAGGCGCGCCAGATGGCGCGCCCTTTGCCGGAAAGTCCTGCCTGACAGGACTCTTGTCTATGAGATATTCCTTATGGGAGAAAAACGGTCTTGCAGATCTTCGCTTCTGCGCCGCGGATCATCACCGTATCGCCTTCCGAGACGGTTCCGGCCTTTGCATAAATGTAGCCGATAACTTTGTCCAGCACATAGCTGTAGTTGCACTTGGAAACACGGCCGATCTCTTCCCCGTCTTTGAAGACCGCAGTTCCGGGGCCTCCCAGATCCTTGCCGTTGATGCGCACATCGGCTTCTTCCATGGTAAAACCGACCATGATATGTTTGATTCCCTCTTCTTTGATTTTCAATAACGCCTCTTTGCCGATAAACCCTTTGTCCCAGCCGATGCCCTTATCAAGTCCCACCTCCAAAGGATTGGTATGCATCAGATCCCTCATGTAATAAAAGCCCTTTTCCGTGGGAAGGGTCCACGCCATGATCTGGAAATCCGTCACCTGCTCTCCTGAAAGAGGAGCGGCAGCTTCTCCGAGCTTCGCTTCCAGCATTTCCTCCTTCGCTGGTTCAATATAGATCTCATATCCGAATTTTTCGCCGGAAAAACCTGCCCGGTTGACAATTACGGGAACGCCGTCCACTTTGTTTTCTGCAAAGGAGAAGAATTTCAGGTCGTCCACAGGCGTTTCCACCAGGGCATTGACCAGTTCCTTCGACTTCGGCCCCTGCACCGCATACATGTCAAACTTCGGCGTCACATCTTCATAGGATACGTCAAAGGTTCCCTTATGGGCATCCATCCATTTGACCAGCTTTTTCAAAAACAGGGTGGACACCCAGAATTTTTTTTCTTCCAGCCGGAAGATCACCACATCGTCGATGATCTCTGCCTCCTCATTGAGCATGGTGGTATAGCGTTCCCTCCCCACCTTCAGATTTCCGATGGGATTGGCATAAAGCCGGTCTAAAAATGCCGCCGCATCCGGTCCGTTCACCTCCAGAAGCTGATGGGTCCAGTAATACCAGCCCACTGTTTCCCGGACGGCCATATGCTCCTTCCATAGGCAGGCGACTGCTTCGGCATCCGCTGGTCCAGAGCGCCGCGGTTGATCCGCAAAATGACTTCCTCTTTGTTGAAGGCTTCCACCTCCACAGGTACCCCCTGACAGGCCAGATAGACCTCCAGGAAACCGCCCATGACACGGCCGTCCTTGATCTCCGGCGGAACGCCAAGCCAGCTTCTCACGCCGTCGATGGCATAAAAGCCGCCAAACTGGGCTTTTCCTGCCGCCTCCATGACGCAGCGCACCGCCCGGTCCAGATCTTCCTCGGTAATCCTTCCGCTCTTGATCAGAGAATCAAACAGAGGCCAGAAATACGCCGCACCTCCGGCGCTCCCATTAGGTCTGAACCAGCCCGCCGCGTCATACTCCGCGCAGGTGCCGTTGCAGAATTTGTAATCGCACTCTTCCCTGAGATACTGGTGATCCGAAACCATATCCTCTTCGGGCGTATATTTGATCATGTCGGCTGTGGCGATGGGACCCATGCTCTCCCACATCTTGTGCTCCGGCATAGGATATTTCTCTCTGTTTTCCGCCACGATCCTACAGTGCATGTCGCCGGAGTCTCCGTTCAGGGAACCGGGAAAGCTGCCCGCCATAAACGGGTGCACATTATTATTGTCAATACCAACCATCTTGCCGACGGGGCTGGAGAAGGTCGCATACATCCTCTGATACGAGAACTGGCAAATCAGTTCCGCCCGCTCCTCATACGTGGGGATCAGGATCCGGTATACCTGCATCAAAGCCGCCGAATACACGGCAATGTTCCTCTGGGAATGCTTTGCCGCCTCCTGATAACCGATCAGCTTCCCCCGGTGATCACCGTCAGTTTCTTTTTCAAATCAGGCACCTCCCATTTTTCTTTCTTCTATAATCCCTATGCAGATTTTTTCTCGGCCTCCGCCTCGTCTTCCTTCGTAATCTTCACAAAGAAGAAGACAAGGAGCACATTTACCGCCGCAAGGATCGTCGCTATATAAAATACCGGCTTGATGCTCCCGGTCATATTGAAAAATACGCCCACAAAGGGGACAAAGATGGATGCCATGCCCGTGGATGAAAACTGGTACATACCCTGCGCTGCCGCAAAATCTTCCTTGGGAAGCCCGTACTGGAAAAACGGCGTCATACAGGTCTGATTCATGGAATTTCCAAGCCCGCCGATAGCAGAGCCGATCCAGACTAAAAGCATCGGAGAATCCGGCTTGAGCAGGCTGTAACAACTTAAGCCCGCCAGGAGCGCGACGGTTCCGATCAGCATCATGGTCCGGACATTTTTCACAAAATTCTTTTTCAAAATACTTCCCATAAACAGGCCGCAGATCACCAGCACGATATTCATGGGCATTGTTGAGGTGGAACCCATCGTCGTCGAACGGTTCATGCTGTACAGAATATAGTTCAGTACATACCCGGAGGTGACTGTGGAAAAACAGACCACCAGCATATTGATAAAGAACGCCGTGCGAAACCGTTTCTGTTTAAACATGCGGAAAGGCACCGTCGGGTGGGCAAGCTTCGCAGAGTGTTTCATAAGAAGCGCCGCAAATACAATAACGATAAGCGGAAGGATCAGTCCCGGCCCCGCCCATGCCAGAGGTTTTCCGTCGCCGGAGAGCCCCAGCCAGAGAATGAGCGGCACCACCGTGCAGGCCAGATACACAAGGCCCAGTACGTCAAATTTGGATCCGGTCTCCTGCTTCACATTGGGATAGGCCATACAGATCACGACGACTGCAAATACATAGAAGGGCACCCACAGGAAAAAGGGAATCCGCCCCAGCCCTGCGTCTACCAGCGCTCTCGCCGCCAGAGGGCCGCACAAGGCGCCGATTGCGTTGAAAGTAGAGATGAACCCGTAGTATTTCATAGCCTGTCCCCGCTCCCATACCGTTCCGATGATGGAAAAGGGAGCAGACATCACGAGTCCTGAGCCCAAGGAGCTCAAAAACCGTAGTACCATAAAAACGTAAGGATCATAGGTGAAATAAGTCCCGACCATGCAGACCAGCATAATCAGGGCGCCGATCACAATGATGTTCCTCCGCCCGGTCTTTCCCCCCAATGCCCCGACCGCCGGGAGGGCCACCATCATACCGGTGCTGCCGAGGGCAGCCGCCAGCGAATACAGGTGATAGCCGTTGATCTCTTTTAACAGGGGCGTCATAGCCGTATTGCAGCCATAATTAAAAAACTGCGTTCCGGTTCCCATTAAAAGAACGGCGATCAGAAACAGATTTTTGTTCTTGATTTTCAGTTCCATAAATCTTCCTTCTCCTTTCTGGTTTCCCCGTTTGTTAATAAACTTATATCATCTCCTGTCTTTTCTGATAATCCGTAATTCCTGTGGTGTTTTTTTAACTTTTCCCTAGGAATCGTTGCCGCATAACTACAGCAAAGGGACGCTCCTTGTTTATTTTTCCTCCTGCCGTTTCGCCTCCAGCTTTTTCATCTCCAACCGTTTGAGGATCAGCAGCAGATACAGCCTTTCATCCGGATTTTCCAGTTCCATATGCAACAGCGATTCAATCCGTTTGATCCGCTCAATGAGCGTCGTCCGGTGGACAAACAGCCGGGCGGCCGTCTGGGTCAGATTCCGATTGTGGTCCAGATAACAGCGGAGGGTCTCCACATAGCTGATCTGAGAATCCCTGTCGTAGGCAAGAAGCCGCTCCACCCCCGGCGTGAGCAGATGGCTTAAGGAAAATTCCCCGGTACTGCACTCGCACATATATGTCAGCTTATACTTCTGAAAATCATGGCAGACCTCTTCCGGACAGTTCTCTTCCCCCATGGTGACGGCAATGCTTGCCTGACGCCAGTAAACCCTCGCCTTTGTCAGATCACAGAACGGGCAGCTGATCCCTCCGCTCAGATGCATGCTCTCCATCATTCTTGCCAATTTCTGCAGAACCAACTCCAACTCCTCCCCATGCTCCATAGGAATAAAAGCCGCCAGTTTCCGCCGGTATTCAAAAGCAATGCTCTCCGGGAACAGTTTTTTGAGATAATCCAGAATATAGATGACCGGGATCTTTGCAGTGGTATCGTGGGAAACAGAAATTTTCGCACAGATATAAGTGTTTTTATTCATTTCCGTAAGCAGCGGACGTTTCTTGCTCTCCTCAATGGAATGACCGTCCAAAAGCTCCGCCAGCAAAGATTGAATGGGCTCGATATAAGTTTTCTGCAGACTGACATTTCTGGTAAAGGCCTGCTCCACCAGCTTTGCCAGATAATAACAGACCATAAAATCGCCCTCATGGTATTCCCGGAGTACAAAAGGAATTTTCAGATTCCCCACATAGCTGTCCTTCGAAAACAGATTCTGACAAAAATAAGTGACCTGATTCCGATAATCCCAATCCAGAAACGGCTCCGTCAGGCTTCTGTTCTTGTCATCCCCATTGATCACCGATGCCAGCTTCTCCGGCAAATATCCGCCGGCGTTGATATCTGCCCGGTAATATTTTAACTCCTCCATCTCCATAATCTGGCGGCTGGAGGCAATGAAGTGATAATCAAAATTCGTCACCATGATGGGATTGCCCAAAACAGGAAAACTGATATCCAGCATGTCCTGAATGGAGCCGTGCTGTCCCAGAATCCGGAACAATCCCATTTCCCACTCGTCGAACCGGTCGTTGATCTCCTGCAGATAATTAAACACTTCATTCTGATTGGATGTCTCCAGAACGATCACACACAGATCATCCTCTGTCAGATAGGACGCGGGAGGCTTCCCGCCCGTAACGATCAAAACACTTCCTTCTCTGGCATCCGGACTGGGAGAAATCCTGTCCGCCATGGCGATATAGCAGTGATTCGGAAGTAAGGCCGTCCTTCCATCCATATAGAATTCCGGCCTGCGCAGTTCCAGGTTTCTCCCATTCTTTCCATACACATGCAGCCGATATTTCTTCTCCAGATACTGCACAAGAATATCCACATTCAGCCTCATACCGATCCCCTCCTGACCATAGTATGGATACCCCTCTGTTCTACGCATTTATGGTAACATGAGACCGACAAAAAAAGACATCCGCATTTTTGTATAATTCTCTATACAGATTTCCTACATTTTTGCGGATTTCAGAATATTAGCCGATCCGGGGATTTTTCCCGCAGAACTCTCTGAAATCCACACACAGAAAAACAGAGTCCGGAACCTTTCCCGCACCCTGTTTTCCACATGTCTTCCAAAAGCAGATAGTTTCTCTTTAATATGCGCACCAGCCGCCGTCCACTGTCAGTTCCGCTCCGCAGCAGAAAGAGGCCTCCTCCGACAAAAAGAAGCAGACCGCATTGGCAATATCCTGTGCATATCCAAGCTGTTTTTCTCCACGCAGCACATTGACTCCATTTTTGTAAAACAGACCGATCCCCTCCGGATCCATCTTCCCGTATTTCTCCTTCATATATGAGACGGCTCCCTTTCTTGCCCCTTCATCATTGACGTTTCCGGCATAAATTTCCAGAGTCCCGGAAAGGCCGGCAGCCTCTGCCTTCAACGCTTCCAGTTTATCTTTCTGCCAGTCAAAGGCAACCACCGAGGCTCCCTCCTTCGCCATCTGGAGAGCCGTGGCCTTTCCCATTCCGCTGGCGCCTCCGACGATCAGCGCCACATTTTCCTTAAATCTCATCCTTCCTTCTCCTTTCTTCCTTTTCGTCACCTCCAATCTAACATGTTTTCCGGTTTTCCGAAATCCGACGGAATAATGGATTTCCTCCCGGTTTTGTCATAAAACAGCGGGGCGCATTCCAATCATACGCCCCGAAGCCTGTTTCACAGAAGGGATCGCACCGTTACTCTTTTCACCGATGATAATCACTTTTCCCTCATCCTCCCATCCGCTTTTCTCACAGGGCTTCCTCTGTGAATGAAACAGCATCAATCCCCCAGCTGAGCTGGGGGAATAACAGATGCAAGTGGCGGTGAACGGAG
>CAJUQY010000041.1 GCA_910588815.1 uncultured Lachnospiraceae bacterium
TTAAAAGTTGGTAATAAGATTTATGTATCTAAAGATCCAGTTTTGTTGCAAGAATATTCACTTCGTCCCCCCTCTTATTTCCTCTTATCCCGCATCACAATCCCTTTCACCACTATATAGAATGCCGCAAAAAGGACTCCGGCAACAGGCCATATCAGTCCGGAAACCCTGCCGTTTTCCGTCCAGAAAAAAAACGCCAGGAAAATGGCCGTAACCGTACACCAGTAAACCCCCGTAAATGCGGAAAGCGCCCTTGAAGCCTCCTTATTCTTTTTGGTATAATCACCTTCCTGCAGAAGCTTCTGATAACTCCCCTTGACCATTCCCACCCGGACAAAAACATAGACACCGCAGGCCACCAGGAAAAGCAGCACGCCTACAGAATAAACCTCCCAGGAAGGGACTTCCAGAAATCCCACGGTTGCGACTGGTATCACGCCCCCGATACACAATATCACTCCGGTCATAATGCCCATACGGAATTTCGGTTCAAATGCCTCCTCTTTTTCTTTTATCCGCTCCGCCATGCCAGGCTCCAGAAGGAAGTATTCCTTTTCCATGTATTCATACTTCGACAGCTTAAGCCCATGGAAAATCAGGATAGACACGGCCGCCGCCACAAGGACCAAAAGAACCGCAAGACCGATTCCTCCGGCGGCATCCTCCGAAAAAGAAAGGATTCCATACTCGGCCAGTCCGCCAAAGGTTACCAGGCAAATCGGTGAAACAATACACAGGAAAACCCCAAAAGCAATCCATCCTGCTATCTTTTTTGTAATATCCATATATGTGTCTGCTTCCTCTGCCGAGACAAGCCTCGCCCTGATTTCCTCATTTTCGGAAGCAGGGGGATTCCCGGAAAAAATCATTTCCGTCTCCGGTTCTTTCCATGACTGTTCTGCCTCCTCTTTTAAAAGATAGTCCGTCGTCACCCCAAAAATCTCACTCATCCTTACTATCTTATCCAGCTCCGGAACAGACACGCCCCCTTCCCATTTGGAGACGGACTGCCTGGATATCTCCAATTGTCCCGCCAATTCCTCCTGGGACCATCCTCTTTCCTTCCTGAGCTTTATAATCTTTTCTGCCAGTGTCATATATTGATTCCCTCCATGTTTGGTTTTTCGGAGTCCTTTCCCGAAACATCTCTGCCTCGCGCAGTTCCCCGATTGCAGAGGATATTTTATCAAAAAACTCGGTTGACAACCACCAAGTGCGCTTGGAAATTTGTCAACCGGCGGTTGCAAAAGCTTAAATCCTTAGTTTATATCGTCTCCTCAATAAATCCTGTCTTTTGTATAAGTCTGTCCCTCCATCGAATCTGATATTTTCTATATGCAGATGACCGGATTTCCTGGGTTTTACATTTATTCGCAACAATGCGATAATGCACTCTGTATCCGGAGAGCTCCAAGCCTAAAATCTTTTCTGTCTCTTCCAGCTGCTCTGCTGCCTTCACCAAATCTGAACCTTTCAGTTCAATCAGATAAGCATTCCCTGCGTCTTCGTTCAACAACAGATAATCGCATCTGTTTCCAGTCCGAATTATAACACCATCCACTTGATAATGTGTCACATATGCCCTTGTCCTATTATTCCCCCGATGATACTGCGGGTTTCCTTTATCCTTTGAAACAATGCAAGCAGCATGTCTGTCACACAGCGATTTAAATCCCTTTATGGGCATAAGCTATACTACTCCCTCCTTTTCCCCCTGTAGTTCCAGAAGCCTCTCAAAATCCTCATTGATCACTTTCGAGATTTCATCAATCCTCTCATTCTGAATCATATGGATCTCCGAATCTATACAGTTCTCAACAGTCCCATCTTCGACAAACCATGCATCAAAATTGTGAAAATTAAGCCATAGTTCCTGCGGAATAATCTCATCTGCCCTCCGAGCTTCCTTTTCCCGGGTGGTATATGCATATAATAAATTATTTAATGTTCCCAATACATATGGACTGTGTGTGGTTAATACAATGGAATGCCCCTGATTTTTCACCAATGTAATCAACTCTGTCATATATTTTTGAGAAGCAGGAAATAAGTGTGATTCTGGCTCTTCGATAATAAAAAGGACCTGTTTTTGCTGTAATAAATAATAAAATAACAGATTCAATATCCAAACACTTTCCTGCTGTCCGGAAGAAGAAAAATTAATCTTTACATATTTTCCGTTGTCAAAAACAATCTGTTCTTCCCCGTTACTGTAACGATAAGTTCCACGTAGGATTTCCCCGATCAAATGCAATGCATGATCCACCATTTTCAATGGCAGCCTTCTCGAAGAAAAAGCCCGCAATCCCTGAAGTCCATCCGAAAACTCTGGTCTAAGCCGTAAAATCCGTTCCAAATAATCCTTAGTACAACTATCCAGAGAACGTTTTTGCACATCATCCATTTGTGCATAAATGTAACTGAACTGTTGAGACAGTAATGTGATCATACTGCGCCCTGCCGGGATATATACCACCAGGGAACGATCGTCAAACAACCGATACAGATCGCTTTGAAGCAAATTTATTTCTTCCTCCGGAACTCCTAACGGTGTAACAGAAAAACAATGGTCTTTCTCTCTCAAAAAATATCCCAATTCCGGGCTAAGTGTGACCCATATATAGTTTGGTGTCGGATATCCGGTGTCATTTTTCAACACGATTTTTATAAAACAGGTTTTTGTAAAGCGATACTCCAGATACATTTCATTGGCCATTCCCCATGAGGAGCCGAAGGTGCTTAAAAATTTTTCCCGCAGATAGTCCTCCAGTCCTCTTTTTAGACCTGCCCCATGCCAAACATCAAATTCATCTTCCAGTCCTCCAACCACCATTCCATCCAATGCCTGCCTTTTCGCAAGTTCCAGAATATCCTCTTTTATCGTTCGAAAATAATAAATCGCTTTTGCTATCGTACTTTTCCCTGAGGCCTGGAAACCTGTCAGAGTCATAAATGGGGAACAAATCAGTTCACAATGTTCAATTGGGCCTAACTTATTTACAATCAATTTATGCACAATGCCATCGCTCCTTTTTTTGCCTGAAAACAAATCGGATTCTGCCACAAATTATACCACATCCTCGGCAAGCTCGCTATATAATCAGAATATTTTTGTTGTACCATGGTTTCCTCTTTTCCCTCCTCGCTATTTTTTATAGACATCAACTTCTATTCGCTTCCCGTCGCTCCTCACAGTCACGGCCCCGTCCTGGTCGGTGCGAAATACCCGGCAGCCGACGCCCGCAAGCCGTTCCAGAGTTTCTTTCGCCGGATGTCCGTAGCTGTTGTGTCTGCCACAGGAAATAATTCCGAATTCCGGCGCCACTGTTTCCAGAAATTCTTCTGAACCGGCGCCCCCCGAGCCGTGGTGCGGCACCTTCAAAACATCCACCGTCTTTCCAAGGGCGCCGCAAAAGGCTTCCAGATACGCCGCCACCGCCGTTTCCCCGCTCCCCTCCAAGTCTCCGGTGAAAAGCACGTCGAGTTCCCGCCAGGAAAGCCACAGGACCATGGAAGACTCATTTTCATCCAGGGCGCCTCCCCCGCCCCTTCCGGAATCCTCCGGCCAGAAGCAGGTAAACTCTGCTTCCCCCACTCTGAGCCGTTCTCCGCGCCCCAGAAAAAGGACGGCGACTCCGGCTTGCCCCGCCGCTTCCCTCAGTGCTCCCAGGCCTTCGCTTCCTTCCCTTCCCCGGGGCAGAATCAAGGTTCCAATCCGCCCCTGCTCAAGCAATTCACGGATTCCGCTGATATGGTCCGCGTCGCCGTGGCTCACCAGCGCAAAATCCACCCGCTCCTGCGCCTGTGCGTCCAAAAAAGGCCCCAACCGATATTCCCCTACGTTCTTTTGGTCGCTGCTGCCGCCGTCGACAAGGAATGTGAATCCTTCCGCCGTCCGCAGAAAACAGGAATCCCCCTGTCCCACATCCAGAAAGGTAAGCTCCATCCCCCGGTAACGGACCGGCATGAAAGAGAGAAGCATCCCCAGGAGAGGCAGAAGGCCCCGCAGCGCTTTCCGCCCGCTCTTTCCCGGGAGCATCCGCGCCGTCTTCGCTCCGGACTCCCGTCTCTTCAGCCACCTGCAAAAAAAGAGCAGCAGGAGCCCGTATAAAAGTAACTGCCACATCTTTGGCCGCCCGGTCCGCCAGACGGCGCCGGGCAGACGCAGGCTCCATTCCCCCAGATGTTCATAAAGCCATAGGATCCCTCTGGCGGGAAGGAACAGCACGGCCGGCAGCTGTCCTCCCAATAGGGCTCCCGCTATGCCGAAAAGAGCCACCGCCGTAAAGAGAGGCAGCACCGCCAAATTCAAAAACAGACTGTAAACCGGAAACTTGTAAAAGAAATAAGCCTGTACCGGAAGCGTGACCAGTTGAATGGAAAGTCCGGGCAGAATCGGCGTGAAAAGCCTCGGAAGCCTCGCCCGAAGTAAAAGGGGATATAACATTCCCAAAGACAGAACAGAGCCAAAAGAAAGGAGAAAACCACTCTGAAACAGCAGGAGGGGCCGGAAAAGCAGCATGGCAAAAGCCGAAAGGGCCGCCGCCGTGGCCAGGTCGTACTGTCTGCCCAACACCTGCCCGATTCCGTAAACAGTCAGCATAAAAAACGCCCGCCCCGCGCTGGTTCCCTCCCCCGTCAGAAGATAGTAGCAAAAGGACATGGCTGTGCAGCCGAGCGCCGCCGGCACATAAGGATACCGCAGCCGTTTCCTGAGCAGCCGGTAAACGCCCATACCTGCCAGGGAAATGTGAAGTCCGCTGATGGCCAGGAGATGTCCCATGCCGCTTTCCGTGTAGAGAGAAACGCTGCCCGCGTCGGCCTCCCACTTCTCCCCGAGAACCATCGCGCAGAGCATTCCCCCGTTTTCCTCTCCCGCCGCCCGGAAAAGATGTTCCGAAAACTGCTGCCTCAAATGCCGCAGCCCCATCCGCAAATAATCGGTCTGTCCGGACACCTCCAAAAGCCTGACGCCCTTTGCCCGGTAAGAAATTCCCTGGCCCCGGTAATAGCCTCTGCCGTCAAATTGTCCCGGATTCCCCGCCTCCTCCATTTCCGAAAGGCGGGCTTTCACCGCGATACTCCGGCCTTCCCGCACCTCTTTTGGCAGCTCGTCCAAGGAGAGAAGCACCGTCCCTATGGGAAATACCTCCCCCTCTTCCCCTGAGTCCTTCCCTTCCGGCTCCTCCATTCTGACGACACAGCCGGAAACCAGGAGACGAAAGCTTTTACGGCCGGAGACTGTGCGAAGCTCGATGCGGGCCACCCTTCCGGAAAGCTCCGCCGACAGCTCCCCCTCCGTCTCAAGGTATCTGTCCACTTCCCGGACAGCAAAAGAATCCCCCGCCTGAAGAAGCCTGACAAAGCCCAGCATAAACAAAAGCGGAAGCACAAGCCTGAAAATCCGCCTGTTCTGTCCCGCCCCGTCCTCCCCGGCCGGCTGCCGCCTCCGCCGAATACGCAGCCAGACCACCACGGCCCCTGCCGCCAAAAACATGACGGCAGGCCAAAGGCCCCCGCTTTGCAGGGCAAGCACCTCTCCAAGCGCATAGGCTCCCGCACACCACAGCAATGGCCTTTTTATCATCAAATGAAACAAAATCCTTTCTGAATTTCTATTTTTCTGTTTCCGTCCCGGCTGCCGCCCCGCCCTCAATATACTCCGTCCGCCGCTCCAAAGGCTGCTCCAGGGCGATGCTGTCCCGAAACTTGATATCTCCGACTCCTTCCACGGAAATCTGCACCCGGCTCACATTGGGCAGCTCCGTCAGGGAGTCCACGATGGAGTAAATCGGGATATAATCACTGACGTTCAGTGCATCGTCGATAAAAGCCGAATCAAAATTGATATAGCAGACACCTTTCCTCGTGGCCACCGACAAAGCCTTTGAAGTCCTCGGCAGGGTGGCGTAACGCCCCTCCTCCTCGCACCCTAGGAGCAATTGTTCGACCACCAGGGATTCCATGGAGATACCGTTTCCGCATACCACGGACCGTTCCGTCTCCAACAGCTTTGTCCCCGTCTCGTCCGTAAAATACAGAGTCAGGTTCACCTGCTGCAGCTCGGCCGTATTGTTCCCCGAGCTTTCCACAAAAGACGTGGCGGACATCAGATTGATACTGTTGCTGGCGGCATCCACAAGGGGCTGGTCGTTGACGTAAAAACCAACATAGTCCACTCCCTCAATCTGTGTCAGCGTCTTAACCACCGCCGCCCGGCACAGGATCTCCCGAATGGGCTCCATGGCCGTATAAGCCGCATTAAAATATACAAAAAGCTGGCCTCCGTATCCGGCCTCTGTCCGGACGACATGCACCTCCCCGGGAATGGCGGATAAAAGCTCCATATTCCTGGGAGCCTCCTGCATCCTGTCAAGAAGTTCGTCCGCCAGCAAAACCGTATCCGTCTCCTCCGGCTTACAGATCTCCGTCTCCAGCTTCGTAAAGGCGTGGTTCGCATAATAAATGTAGTATTCTCCCTCTCCCGCCTCCTCCTGACCGGCCTCGGTCCCGCCGCATGACAAAAGCCCGCAGGAAACGATCAGGAGAAGAAACAGACTGAATCCCCGCTTCATATATCCCCTCCTGTTATGCAATATAGATCAGCGGAACCCTCACTGTAAAAGTGGTTCCCTCGTTTTCCCTGCTGTAAAGCTTGATGGCGCCATGGTGGGAATAGACGATGCTCCTGGTAATGGCAAGCCCAAGCCCCGTGCCTCCCGCCTCCCTGGAACGCGCCTTGTCCACCCGGAAAAATCGTTCAAACACATGCTCCTGAGCCTCCTCCGGAATACCGATCCCGTTGTCGGCCACCTTCACATAAAAAAATTTGTGATCGGCATTTAAGCTGACCTTTACCCAGCCATCCCGGTTGTTGTATTTGATCGCGTTCTCCACCAGGTTGCTGACGGCCAGGGTAAATTTCGTCTTATCCACCTCCGCCACCACCGGGCGGAAGCTTTCTAAAATCAAATCCACATTCTTCTGCTTCGCAATGGGGCGCAGGCGCTTGAGCGTCCCCTCCAAAAGCTCGTTGACATTGATCTGAGTAATATTTAATTCCGTGGAGGATTTATCCAGACGCACCAGGCTCAAAAGATCCTCGATAATCTGGCTTTCCCGGTCGATCTCCTCAGAAATGTCGCTCATAAACTCCCGGTAAAGCTCCACCGGCACCTCATCTTCACTCATCAGAGAATCTGCCAGCACCCGGATAGAGGTAATGGGGGTCTTCAGCTCATGGGACACATTGGAGACAAACTGCTGCCTGGATTCGTCCAGACGCTTCAGCTGCTTGAGCGTTTTATTATAGGCTTCCGAGACCTGCCTCGTCTCCACAAAATTCCCTACCTTGATCTCCTCACCCAGAGGATTTTCCGTGGCATGGTTCAAAGATGCCGTGATCCGCCTGAAAGGGCGTACCATCCAATGGGAAAGAACCGCCGAGATCACCACGAGAATGACCAGCTCGATCGTCTCCAGCAGGCGTATCCGCACCCTAAGCTTCTCTGCCAATTCATCCAGGGAGCTTGTGGAGGAGGATAAGAGCATGACCCCGACCACCTCCGTATTATCTGCGCTGTAAATAGGCTGGGCAAAATCCAGATACTTATCTCCCCGCCGATAATTCACCTTTCTCTCCCCGGAGAAACATTGGAGCACCGCCTCCGAAATGTTGTACTTCCCGCTGTCGATCTCATATGTATCTTTGATGGTCCTAAAACTTTTATTCACCACAATGACGCGGCCATCCTGCAGGCTGGCCATCTGCTCCAATTCGGCATTGATCACCTCGTTCTGGGGGTTATCCACATAACCGCTTTTGGAAACCTGGTTCGCCACAATCATCCACTGATTCTGGATCCTTGCAATCCTGGACTGGATCTCGTTGTCCGTCGATATGGCATAGACAATATAATTGACAATAAATACCGGCACTGTGCCCACAAGAACCAGCATCACAAACCAGATAATCCGCAGGCTTTTTAATCTGCCAAGATTTCTCCCACGCTTCTTCTTATCCTTTGAAAAAATAGCCAACGCCCCATTTCGTATATACATACTGCGGGTCACTGGGATTTGCCTCCACCTTTTCCCGCAGCCTTCTCACATGTACGTCCACAGTCCGGACATCCCCGGGATACTCATAGCCCCACACAATGTTCAAAAGCTTCTCCCGGCTGTAAACCTTTCCGGGATTGGTGAGCAAAAGTTCCAAAAGGTCGAACTCCTTGCCCGTCAGATTGAGCTCCTTCTCCCCGTTCCATACCCGGCGGCTCTCTTTATCCATGGTCAGTTCTTTCACTTTCAGGATGTTTTTCTGCTCTGCGGCTTTTGTTTTCTTCATATTCCTTCTGATGATGGCCTTAATCCTGGCCTTCACCTCCAAAATGTTAAAGGGTTTCGTAATATAATCGTCGGCGCCCATATCCAGCCCCAAAATTTTATCCATATCGTCGCTCTTTGCAGTGATCATGATGATAGGCACATCAGAAAACTCCCGTATCTGCTGGCAGACCTCAAAACCGTCAAACACAGGCAGCATCACATCGAGAAGCACCAAGTCATACTCTCCCTGCTTCACCAGATCAATGGCTTCCTGCCCGTCATAGGCGCAATCCACCTCCATGCCGTCCTGCTCCAGACTAAACCGGAGTCCCTTCACGATCAACTTCTCATCATCAACCACCAGAATCCTGTTCGCCATCCTGCTTTCCCTGCCCTTCCAATGCTGCTTACCTGACCGTAATTTTATCCTTCAGTTTTTCATAGGCCGCCTGTTTGATGCCGGGCACCTGCATAATATCCTCCGGCACACCGAAGGAACCGTGCTCCTCTCGCCAGGAAATAATTGCCTCTGCTTTCGCCTCCCCGATCCCCGGCAGGCCCATAAGCACCGTCTTATCCGCATGATTCAGATCCACCAGACCGTCCGTCCTGCCATCTGTTCCGGCCGCTGCGAAGCCATCCTGTCCCGAGGTAAGACCGGCTGATCCGGAGGCATCCGGGCCTGACCCGTCCGCCGCCCGGCCTCCCGTCACGCCAAAGCTCCCGGAGGGTCCGTATAGCTCCTCCCCGGAAAGCTCAGAAAAAAACGGGACTCGCACCTTGGCCCCGTCAAATACGGGATCCGCCAGATTCAGATAATCGGCTGCCGCCTCTCCTGCCATTCCTCCTGCCGCCTCCACGGCCTCAAACACACGGCTTCCCGCCGGCAACCCGTAAACCCCGGGCTCTTTCACCGCTCCGCAGACATGTACCTGGATCAGCTCCGCCGTGACAGTTTCCGATATGGCAAACTCTGATAGGGCAGCCTCCGACATGGCAGGCTCTGACGAAACAGTTCCGGATACTGTCTCCAAGCTGCTTTCCGGACCGTCATCCGCCGCACTGCTCCCCGCCTCGCCAAACGGCGATGCCGATTCTAAGACCACAGCCTTTTCTCTGCCGCAGCCGGAGAGGCCGGCAAAACCCACGGAGCCTGCAGCTGCCAGAAAACCGGCCGCCGCCACAGCTGCGCCGCGCAGACGCACAGCCTTTCTCCCTTTTGTAATTCGATGCTTTTCTTCTTTTTTTCCGTACATGACATCCTCCTTTCGGCGGATGCCCGCATTTCTCACACATCTTTATTCTAACTGAAACACCCGTTATTTACAAGAGCTTACCACTTAAAAATTATGATTCCGACAATGGAAATTACGAGGCCCAGAAGCTTGTGCCACTCAAAGGCTGCCTTCTCCATTCCAAAAAGCCCAAACAGCTCTATCACGTAAGCCACAGCCACCTGTGAAGTTACAATCAGCATAGCGGCTCTGGCCGGGCCCAGGCTCCCCATGGCTTCGATCACCGTATAAGTGATAAAGGCTCCCATAACCCCGCCGAGCAGCATATACTTGGGTTCCACCTGCCAGAATGCCAGAACCGGCTCCCGTCCCGTAAAAAGCCATGCGGCCACACAGGTTAAAAATGCGGTGAGCTGGACAAAACCGGCCGCCACCCAAACGCTGCTGGCCTTCGTCACCTCTGTGTTGAACACTCCCTGGATGCTCATAAGCGCCCCGGAAAGCAGGGCAATCAGTATTCCGAACATAAAAATCCCTCCATTCGGAGATAGTGTAACCAAAAACACGGATAATCATGTGCGGCCCCCGCTTAAATAGTGAAACTGCCGTCGACAGCAAAATCATTTGTTGTCGACGACAGCCCTTCCGAGGAATGCGTTCTCACATACGTTCCATCTCTGCATTGACCCTGTCTTCACAGGAACGCATGGCGAGAATTGTCTTCTCCATCAATTCTTCCAGCGTCCATCCAAGCATCTCTGCCCCGTCCCGGATCACCTCCCGGGAGCAGCCCGCCGCAAAGCGCTTGTCCTTAAACTTCTTCTTTAGACTGGATACCTCCATGTCCATGACACTTTTTGAGGGACGCATCCTGGCCGCCGCCCCGACAAGCCCCGTCAGTTCGTCCGTGGCAAACAACACCTTCTCCATCTCATGTTCCGGCTTCACATCCGTCACCAAACCGTAACCATGGCTGCATACCGCGCGAATCAGCTCTTCCTCCGCACCGCCCTCTTTTAATAGCTGCGGAGCCTTTTTACAGTGTTCCTCCGGATAGAGTTCAAAATCAATGTCATGGAGCAGCCCCACAATCCCCCAGAACTCCTCTTCGTCCCCATAGCCAAGTTCCCTCGCATAGTAGCGCATCACGCCTTCTACCGTCAGTCCGTGAAGGAGATGAAATGTCTCCTTATTATATTTCCTTAAAAGTGCAAACGCTTCATCTCTGGTCAGTACAGTCTTCATCTCTTTTTCTATCCTCCCTTAAAATCAGGTATCTAACCCCAAAAGCCCACAGGTTTTTCCTGCAGGCTTTTGCATATGCGCACGGATGCATAATGAAATCGGCCGCATCGCGACATACCCCCGACGCGGCGGGCAGGAACCTTCCTCTGCCCGATTCCTATTCTTCTACCGGAATCTCCTCGGCATCTGCTTCTGCCTCTTCCTCGGAATATTCAATAATCTCTTCCTCCAAAAGAGCATCTGTCTCCGCGGCATCATAGTCGACCTCCTCATCCTCCGCCGCAGAATCAAAGGCCTCTGCAAAATCCGCCTCTTCTTCCAATTCTTCCTCGAAATCCTCGGAAAGAATGAGTTCGTCGTCCTCTCCCATATCCGTATTGAGCTGCACGGAACGGTAACGCTTCATGCCGGTTCCCGCAGGAATCAACTGGCCGATCAGGACATTCTCCTTCAGGCCGATTAACGGATCGATTTTTCCGTTGATGGCCGCCTCCGTCAGCACCTTCGTAGTTTCCTGGAAGGAAGCCGCGGACAGGAAGGAGTTCGTCGCCAGGGAAGCCTTGGTGATACCGAGCAGGATTTGCTTTCCTTCCGCCGGCTGTTTGCCCTCGGCCGCCAGCGCCTCATTCATATCGTCAAAATCCAGCACCTCCATGGAAGTTCCCGGAAGTACATCGCTGTCTCCGCTGCTCTCCACACGGATCTTCTTTAGCATTTGCCGGACAATCACTTCCACGTGCTTATCATTGATCTCCACGCCCTGCAGGCGGTACACTCTCTGGACTTCCTGAATCATATAATCCTGTACAGCCCGGACACCCTTGATCTTTAAGAGATCATGAGGATTCACGCTGCCCTCTGTCAGCTCGTCGCCGGTCTCCAACTCCTGTCCGTCCTGAACCTTGATTCTGGAACCGTAGGGGATCAGATAGGTCTTGGAATTTCCGGTTTCATTGTCTGTCACGATAATCTCACGCTTCTTCTTGGTATCCTTAATGGCAACCGTGCCGCCAAACTCTGCGATAATGGCAAGGCCCTTGGGCTTTCTCGCTTCAAAAAGCTCCTCCACACGGGGAAGACCCTGTGTGATATCGTTTCCGGCCACGCCGCCGGTATGGAAGGTTCTCATGGTAAGCTGCGTACCGGGCTCGCCGATGGACTGGGCCGCGATGATTCCCACTGCCTCGCCCACCTGTACCGGCCGTCCCGTCGCCATATTCGCCCCGTAACATTTCGCGCAGACGCCTAAATGTGACTTACAGGTCAAAATGGTGCGGATCTTCGCGGAATTCCGGCCCTGCTTTTCCAATGCCTTCACAACTGCCCCTACGATCTTCGGCGTACACATGTGATTTTCTTCTATGATGACCTCTCCCGTATCCGGATCGATCACCGTCTCCGCAATATACCTTCCGATCAATCTCTCCTCCAGGCTTTCAATGACTTCACGGCCATCTTTGAAAGCCCGGATCTCCATATAGGGAATCGCCTTCCCCTCACAGCAATCCTCGTCGCGGATAATCAGATCCTGGGACACGTCCACCAGACGTCTGGTCAGATAGCCGGAGTCCGCCGTACGGAGAGCCGTATCAGACAAGCCCTTTCTTGCGCCGTGTGCAGAGATAAAATACTCCAGGACATCCAGCCCCTCACGGAAATTGGACTTGATAGGAAGCTCGATGGTACGTCCCGTTGTATCGGCCATCAGGCCGCGCATACCGGCAAGCTGTTTGATCTGCTTGTCGGAGCCACGGGCGCCGGAGTCCGCCATCATATAAATATTATTGTATTTATCCAAACCGGAAAGCAGATCGTGGGTCAAAATATCATCCGTATTCTTCCAGGTCTCGATCACTTCCTTGTAGCGCTCTTCCTCCGTAATCAGGCCTCTGCGGAAATTTTTCGCAATCCTGTCCACCGTCGACTGGGCATCCGCAATCAGCTGCTTCTTCGTGGCCGGCACCGTCATATCGGAAATAGATACCGTCATAGCCGCCCTGGTGGAATATTTATATCCCATGGACTTGATGGCGTCTAAGGTCTCCGCCGTCTTAATGGGGCCGTGATTATTGATAACCCGCTCCAAAATCTGCTTTAAGCCTTTCTTTCCCACATGGAAATCAATTTCCAGGCTCAATTCATTCTCCGGGACGCTTCTGTCCACAAACCCCAAATCCTGGGGAATAATCTCATTAAAGAGGAAACGTCCTACCGTGGATTCCACAATCCCTCTCTTTACAGTTCCGTCCGCAAGCTTCTTCTCCATCCGGACCCTCACTCTGGAATGAAGGGTAACCGCCTTATTCTCATAGGCAAGGATCGCCTCATTGACATTCTTAAAGGTCATCCCTTCCCCCACGGAGCCAGGGCGTTCCTGAGTCAGATAATAGATTCCAAGAACCATGTCCTGAGAAGGAACAGCTACCGGACCGCCGTCGGAAGGCTTCAGGAGGTTGTTGGGAGAAAGCAGCATAAAACGGCACTCTGCCTGGGCCTCCACAGAAAGAGGCAGATGGACTGCCATCTGGTCTCCGTCAAAGTCGGCGTTGAAGGCCGTACACACCAGAGGGTGCAGCTTGATCGCCTTGCCCTCCACCAGGATCGGCTCAAATGCCTGAATCCCCAGCCTGTGGAGCGTGGGGGCACGGTTCAACATGACCGGGTGCTCCTTGATTACTTCCTCCAAGACATCCCAGACCTCCGGCTGAAGCCGCTCCACCATCTTCTTGGCGCTCTTGATGTTGTGGGTCTTTCCGTTGGCCACCAGTTCTTTCATAACGAAGGGCTTGAACAGCTCAATGGCCATCTCCTTCGGCAGGCCGCACTGATAAATCTTAAGCTCCGGTCCCACCACAATAACGGAACGGCCGGAATAATCCACACGTTTTCCCAGAAGGTTCTGGCGGAACCGCCCCTGTTTGCCCTTGAGCATATCTGACAGCGATTTAAGAGGCCGGTTTCCGGGCCCCGTCACCGGGCGTCCCCTTCTCCCGTTGTCGATCAGGGCATCCACGGCCTCCTGGAGCATACGCTTTTCATTGCGGACAATGATATCCGGCGCGCCCAGCTCCAGGAGTCTGGCAAGACGGTTATTCCGGTTGATGATCCTTCTGTACAAGTCGTTCAGGTCGGACGTGGCAAAGCGTCCGCCGTCCAGCTGGACCATGGGCCGCAGATCCGGCGGAATCACCGGGATCACGTCCATAATCATCCATTCCGGCTTGTTGCCGGAAGCCCGGAAAGCCTCGACCACCTCCAGGCGCTTGATGATCCTGGCCCGTTTCTGGCCGCTGGATTCCTTAAGCCCCTTCCGAAGCTCCGCCGAATCCTTCTCCAGGTCGATGGCCCGAAGGAGCTCCTGGATCGCCTCGGCCCCCATGCCGGCCCGGAAAGCATTGCCCCACTTGTCATAGGCCTCCCTGAATTCCTTTTCCGACAGAACCTGCTTATACTGCAGATCTGTATTTCCCTTATCCAAAACGATATAAGATGCAAAGTAAAGCACCTTTTCCAGGGTCCTCGGCGACAGATCCAGAATAAGTCCCATCCGGCTGGGGATTCCCTTGAAATACCAGATATGGGATACGGGGGCCGCCAGAGCAATATGGCCCATCCGCTCTCTCCGCACGCTGGATTTGGTCACCTCCACGCCGCACCGGTCGCAGATGACACCCTTATATCGGATCTTCTTATATTTTCCGCAATGGCACTCCCAGTCCTTGCTGGGCCCGAAAATACGTTCGCAGAACAATCCGTCCTTTTCCGGCTTTAATGTCCTGTAATTGATGGTTTCAGGCTTCTTCACCTCACCCTTTGACCACTCCAGAATTTTATCCGGAGAGGCCAGGCCGATCTTGATCGCATCGAACGAAAGCGGCTGATATGTTTCATTGGTTGTTTCAGGCATGAGTGATTCTCCCTTCTATCAATATCCATGTCCCAGGTTCTGCTTTACTCGTCAAACTCGTCGTCAAAGTCATCGTCCGGCTCCTCCGCAAAGTCGTCCGGCTCCGCATCCTCCTCCACGTCCACCAGCTCTCCGTCTTCAAATTCCTGCTTCTGGTAGCCCATGGAGCCATAGGATTCCTCATAGTCATTGAATACCCGGTCACTGTTTAGCAGCGCATTGATATCCGTATTGCCATAATCGGTACTCTCCGTGATCTCCACTTCCGTATTGTCATCCCTAAGAAGGCGTACGTCAAGTCCCAGGGACTGAAGCTCCTTTAACAGCACCTTGAAGGACTCCGGAACGCTGGGCTCCGGGATATTCTCTCCTTTGATAATGGCCTCATAGGTTTTCACACGTCCCACCACGTCGTCAGACTTCACCGTCAGGATTTCCTGCAGCGTATATGCCGCGCCGTAGGCTTCCAGAGCCCACACCTCCATCTCGCCAAACCTCTGGCCGCCAAACTGAGCTTTGCCGCCCAGAGGCTGCTGGGTTACCAGAGAGTAAGGACCGGTGGAACGGGCATGGATCTTGTCATCCACCAGATGATGCAGCTTTAAATAATGCATGTGGCCAATGGTGACAGGGCTGTCGAAATACTCGCCGGTCCGTCCGTCCCTCAGACACACTTTGCCGTCCCGCCTGATCGGCACGCCCTTCCACAGCTCCCTGTGGTCCTTGTTCTCCTCCAGGAAGCTCATGACCTCCGGCCTGAGAGAATCCTGATGTTTCTTTACAAACTCTTCCCACTCCAGATTGACATAATCATTCGCCAGATCCAAAGTATCCATGATATCATCTTCATTAGCGCCGTCAAACACAGGAGTGGATACATTAAATCCCAGCGCCCTGGCCGCCAGAGAAAGGTGAATCTCCAGCACCTGCCCGATATTCATACGGGAAGGCACGCCCAAAGGGTTAAGCACGATATCGAGAGGACGACCATTGGGCAAAAACGGCATATCCTCCACAGGAAGCACACGGGAAACCACGCCCTTGTTTCCGTGGCGGCCGGCCATCTTGTCGCCCACGGAGATTTTTCTCTTCTGAGCAATATATATGCGCACCGTCTCGTTGACGCCGGGGGAAAGCTCATCTCCATTCTCCCTGGTAAACACCTTGGCGTCCACCACAATGCCGTAAGCGCCATGAGGCACTTTTAAGGAAGTGTCCCTGACTTCTCTCGCCTTCTCACCGAAAATCGCCCTCAAAAGCCGCTCCTCGGCCGTCAGCTCCGTCTCTCCCTTGGGGGTAACTTTTCCCACCAGGATATCTCCCGCGCGGACCTCCGCACCGATTCGGATAATGCCCCGCTCATCCAAATCTTTCAGGGCATCCTCACCGACACCGGGGACATCCCTCGTGATTTCCTCCGGCCCCAGCTTTGTGTCTCTCGCCTCCGCCTCATATTCCTCAATATGGACGGAAGTATAGACATCGTCCTGTACCAGGCGCTCACTAAGGAGAACGGCATCCTCATAGTTATAGCCTTCCCAGGTCATAAAGCCGATTAACGGATTCTTCCCCAGGGCGATCTCGCCGTTTCTCGTGGAAGGGCCGTCTGCAATGACTTCCCCGGCTTCCACCCGGTCTCCCTTGGACACGATAGGCTTCTGATTATAGCAGTTGCTCTGATTGCTCCTCGCAAACTTGGTCAGACGGTACATATCCCTGCCCCCGTCCTCATTCCGAATCACGATCTCGTTGGAAGCAGAGCGCTCCACCGTGCCGGCCCGCTTCGCCACCACGCAGACACCGGAGTCCACGGCCTCTTTTCCCTCCATACCCGTGCCAACCACAGGGGCCTCGGTGGAAAGAAGCGGCACTGCCTGTCTCTGCATATTAGAACCCATGAGCGCGCGGTTGGCATCGTCATTCTCCAGGAAAGGGATCATGGCCGTAGCCGCGGAAAACACCATCTTCGGCGAAACGTCCATCAGATCCACTTTTCTCTTCTCAAACTCCGACGTCTCCTCCCGGAAACGGCCGGATACGTTATTCTTTACAAAGTGGCCTTCTTCGTCCAAAGCCTCATTGGCCTGGGCGACAATATAATTGTCCTCCTCGTCGGCGGTCAGATACACAACCTCGTCGGTAACCACAGGATTTTTCGGATCCACACTCTTATCTACCACCCGATAAGGCGCTTCCACAAACCCATACTGGTTCACCCTCGCATAAGTAGCCAGGGAATTGATGAGGCCGATGTTGGGACCTTCCGGCGTCTCAATGGGGCACATTCTTCCGTAATGGGAATAGTGCACGTCACGTACCTCAAAACCGGCCCTCTCCCTGGAAAGTCCGCCAGGGCCAAGAGCCGACAGGCGCCTCTTATGGGTCAGCTCCGCCAGGGGATTATTCTGATCCATAAACTGGGAGAGCTGGGAACTTCCGAAGAACTCCTTCACAGCCGCCGTCACCGGCTTGATATTGATCAAAGACTGAGGAGTAATGCCCTCGATATCCTGAGTCGTCATACGCTCTCTGACCACTCTCTCCATCCTGGAAAGGCCGATCCGGTACTGATTTTGAAGGAGCTCACCCACAGAACGGATCCGCCTGTTGCCCAAATGGTCAATGTCGTCGTCGTTTCCGATGCCCTCCTCCAGATGCATATTATAATTGATGGAAGCGATGATATCTTCCTTCGTAATATGCTTCGGAATCAGATCATGGACATGCCGGCGAACGGCCTCCTTGACCTCCTCCTCGGAGGCACCGGCATATTCTTCCAGTATAGATTTAAGGGCCGGGTAAAATACTGATTCTGTAATCCCCACATCCTTCGGTTCAAAGTCCACATATCCGGCAAGATCCACCATCAGGTTGGAAAGCACCTTCACCTTCCGGTCCTCTGTCTCAATAAACACATAGGGAACGGCCGCATCCTGAATCTCCACCGCCAGCGCCTTAGAAATCTTCGTACCGGCCTCCGCCAGGATCTCCCCGGTCTCCGCATTCACCACATCCTCCGCCAGGATATGGCCCGCAATCCGGTTCTTAAAATGAAGCTTTTTATTGAATTTATACCGGCCCACCTTCGCCAGGTCGTATCTCCTGGGATCGAAGAACATACTATTTAACAGACTCTCCGCACTGTCCACAGAAAGAGGCTCGCCGGGACGGATCTTCTTGTATAACTCCAAAAGGCCGCTCTCATAATTGTCCGAGGTATCTTTCGCAATACTCGCCTCGATCTTCGGTTCATCCCCAAAAAGCTCCCGGATCTCCGCATTGGTCCCGATGCCAAGCGCTCTGACAAGTACCGTGACAGGCACCTTCCTTGTCCGGTCCACACGGGCAAAAAATACATCGTTGGAATCTGTCTCATACTCCAGCCAGGCGCCCCGGTTGGGAATCACCGTACAGGAGTACAAGGTCTTTCCCACTTTATCATGGGCAATCCCGTAATAAATGCCGGGAGAACGAACTAACTGGCTTACAATCACACGCTCGGCGCCGTTGATCACGAAAGAGCCGGTATCCGTCATCAGGGGCAGGTCACCCATAAAAATCTCATGTTCGCTGATCTCATCTGTTTCCTTATTCATCAGGCGCACACGTACTTTGAGCGGTGCCGCATAAGTCGCGTCCCTCTCCTTGCACTCTTCGATCGTATATTTAATATCGTCTTTACATAAGGTAAAATCAGCAAACTCCAGGCTTAAATGCCCGCCGAAGTCCGCAATGGGAGAGATGTCCTCAAAGACTTCCTTCAGGCCTTCATTCAGGAACCACTGATAGGAATCCTTCTGGATTTCGATCAGGTTCGGCATTTCAAGAACTTCTTTCTGTCTCGAATAACTCATCCTGATGCCTTTACCGGCTTTCACCGGGCGTATTCTGCAATTTTCCATTGACCGTTCACCCCTGTTTTCTTTCTAAGCCTTCATGCGCCCCGGACAGACATATCGCCAGCCATAAAAGTTTTGCGGGCGCACTTGGCATGCCTGAATGCACGCTGCCTCCTTTGGCGGCAGGCTTTCATAGTAATCAACTGCAAGCCATCTGTATGTCATCATGGCAATCCCGGCAGATCCCAAATCGGGCAGAGAAGATTTCTCTTCCCCTGCTCGCCCCGCAGCCCGTCCGCAACTTTAGCGGCATATTTCCTCTGCACGGGCCTGCGTATAAAAACGTACATCCATCGGAGATTTGGGCACATGAAACCACAATAGCGTACATTACATCTTACCACCTAGAAGTCAAGCTGTCAATTCATTTTTTTCTTATAATTTCCATTTTTTACATGTTTTATGCATTTTCCCTTTCTGATCTGCTTGCAACTTATTCAGAATAATGATATAATTCAGAATGCCCGTTTGGTTATGTATTGCCTACGTGTGAAAAAATTTCAGGAGGTACTCCCCGATGCCTTTATGGTTGACAATTGTACTTATCATTCTGGCGGTTCTGGTTGCCATTCTGGCCGGCCTGTATTTCTTAGGAACAAAGATGCAGAAAAAGCAGGCCCAGCAGCAGTCCATGATGGAGGCCATGGCGCAGACCGTATCCATGCTGGTCATAGATAAAAAGCGTCTGAAGCTTAAGGACGCCGGACTTCCCAAGATGGTATATGAACAGACGCCGAAATATCTGCGGAGAGCCAAAGTTCCCATCGTGAAGGCTAAGATCGGCCCGAAGATCATGACCATGATGTGTGACGAAAAGGCCTTCGCCGTCCTCCCCGTGAAGCAGGAGGCCAAGGTGGTTGTCAGTGGCATCTATATCACTGCCGTGAAGAGTGTCCGCGGCGGAGCAATCACCCCTCCGCCGAAAAAGAAAAAACGTTTTGGACGAAAAAAAGGCAGTGAAAACGATACGAAAAACAGCGGCGGAAAAAATCAGAAAAACAAATAGAAAACAGGTTAAGTCAGGAAAACGCGCAAAAAGCTTAGTCTTACACGCCTGTTTTCCAGAGGCCTGTTCCATCGAAACGGGGGCCTGCCGACTATCGGCAGGCCCTTCTTTAGTCTTCCTTCGCCCAACCATAGGAGCATTTCACCGCTTTATTCCAGCCTCTGATCTTCCCTCTCCGCTCTTCCTCTCCGATTTCCGGCTCAAAGGTCCGGTCAATCTGCCAGTTTTCCCGGATGGCGGAAATATCCGGCCAGTAACCCACTGCCAACCCTGCCAGATAAGCCGCCCCCATGGCTGTCGTCTCCACACAGCGGGGACGGTGAACCGGCGCATTACTGATATTTGCCTGCATCTGCATTAAAAGATTGTTGGCACTGGCGCCGCCGTCCACTTTGAGGGTACTTAAATCCATACCCGAGTCCGCTTTCATTGCCTGCAGCACATCATTGATTTGATAACAGATAGACTCCAAAGTCGCCCGGACGATATGGTACTTATTCACTCCCCTGGTCAGGCCCACAATCGTCCCTCTCGCATACTGATCCCAGTGGGGCGCTCCGAGCCCGGTAAAGGCAGGTACCACATAGCAGCCGCCGGTGTCCTCCACCTTCTTGGCCATATATTCCGAATCCATGGCCGAATCAATAAATTTAAGCTCGTCCCGAAGCCACTGGATCGCTGCCCCGGCCACAAAAATGGAGCCCTCCAGGGCATAGGTTATTTTTCCGCCGAGACCCCAGGCAATGGTGGTCACCAGGCCGTTTTTAGAATAGATCGGCACATCCCCTGTGTTCATCAGCAGAAACCCTCCGGTCCCGTACGTATTCTTCGCCTCGCCCGCTTTGAAACAGGTCTGCCCAAAGAGCGCCGCCTGCTGATCCCCCGCCGCACCGCCGATGGGGATCGGCCCCCCGAAAAACTGCGGATCGCATTCCCCGTAAATGCAGCTGGACGGTTTTACCTCCGGAAGCATGCATTCCGGAATTCCGAGTTCTTTGAGGATCTCCTCATCCCAGGTGAGGGTTCGGATATTGAAGAGCATGGTACGGGAGGCGTTGGAATAGTCTGTCACATGGACCCTTCCCCTGGTCAGCTTCCAGATCAGCCAGGTCTCCACCGTTCCGAAGAGAAGCTCTCCTCGCTCAGCCCGCTCCTTAGCGCCCTCCACGTGCTCCAAAATCCACTTAATTTTCGTAGCGGAAAAATAGGCGTCAATGACCAGCCCGGTCTTTTCCCGGTAGGTATCCACCAGCCCCTTTTCTTTCAGGAAGTCGCAGTATTCCGAAGTTCTCCGGCACTGCCATACAATTGCGTGATAAATGGGGGCCCCCGTCATTTTGTCCCACACGACGGCCGTTTCCCGCTGATTGGTAATGCCGATCGCCGCAATATCTGCCGCCGTCGCACCTACATTTTCCATCGCCTTTAAAGCCACCTCCAGCTGAATGGACCAAATCTCCTCCGCGTCATGCTCGACCCAGCCCGGCTCCGGAAAAAACTGGGTAAACTCCTTCTGGGAAACGCTGCACATCTCCCCCTTCTCATTAAACAGAATACACCGGTTGCTGGTAGTCCCCGAATCCAATGCCATCACATATTTTGCCACACTGCCTCCTCCTTTTCATTTTCTGTTCTGTTTTTTATTGTATCGCCAATGGACAGATATTTCAATCGATTTCCCCACCGACAGATAAAACAGAAGGGGACCATATGGAAAATCCAAGAGCCATTCCCATACGGCAAAAACAGCGGGATCAAAAAATCCCGCCGTTTATCATCTGACCTTATATTGATTACGCAAGCTTACTGCGCAGGAAATCCGCACCGTCCTTCGCATATCCAAGCATAGTGGGAACATCCGCGCCATGGCTCATATCGCGCCAGCAGCAGATCTCCGTATTCCCCATGGTTATGAATGGCTCCATAACAATATAGCCGGAATAGCCGCTCTCTTTCACGGCTCCCATAATGGCATCCCAATCCATGTTGGTCTTGCCCTCAAATCCGGGAACACGGCGGTTGGATTCTCCCACATGGAGATGTCCCATCCGCCCCTTGGACTGCGCATATTTAATCGCCTCCGCGGTGTTGTCCTCCTCAATATTCATATGGAAAGTATCCAGCAACAATTTTGCATTGGGAGATCCAAGATCCTCACAGAACTTAACCCCCTCCTCGGCAGTATTCATAATAAACTGCTCAAAACGGTTTACAATCTCAAAACAGTAGTCAACGCCGCAGTCCTCGGCAGTTTTGATGATTTCACGCATGCTTTCAAGGCTTAAATCGCGAACGCGCTCTTTATACTCAGGCGTACATACCGGTACCCCCGGACGGCGGAGCCATTGGGAATAATTGATGCCGCTCCAGCGGTCACTTCCCACCTCATACATCGCCTGAAGAACTTTTTTCGCCTTCTCAATGCCGACGCGTCTCACAGCGGGGTCGTCTGCAGCAATATCATCCTTTACCGTCCAGCCATCATTGATAGAAAGAACCATCCCCGCATCCGCCACGGCCTTTTTATAGTCCTGACGCTCTGCCGTCGTCATATCAAGGATCGCCTGCATGCCGATCTCAACAACCTCACAGCCCGCTTTCTTTGCCATCTCCATCCATTTATATGCTCCAGCGTCAACGGCTTCCGTGCCAATCCAATATGCATAATGAAGTCCGATTTTATTCATAAATTATGATACCTCCTGATTCCTTTCAAGAATTATAAAGTTGCCTGTTTCTTTTCATATCTTTTTTAATCCGCAAACAACGCGTCATCATGAAGCCCTGATGCTTCTCAATGTAACTCTTGCCCGCATACGCGGGCAAGAGCATTGCAAATATGATTACATAGAATTCATAGATGTCATAATAATCTGAAATTCAGATTGTTTTGGTATTGCAATTCATTTTACTGATCAAATGCAGCGTACTCATCTACGTTGCTGGAATCAATCCACTGAACAGGAACGTAGATCGTCTGCTCCTGATCATAAGTACCGGCAAGAATCTCAAGACCGGCTACAACGCCGTCATAACCAAGGGCGTTCGGGAACTGAGCCGCGGTACCATACATCTGGCCGCCCTGGATGAGCTGCTTAGCAACAGCATTGCCGTCGATTCCGGTTACAACGATACCTTCACTCTGGGACTCCTGAAGAGCAGCGATAGCGCCCTGTGCGGGAGTATCGGAGAATGTCCAGATACCATTGATCTCAGATCCGTATACCTGATACAGCTCGTTCATCTTCTGCTGAGCCTTGTCAACGTTAACGTTGGGGATGTCGCCCTCGCCCTCAGCGATGATCTTAACATCAGGCCAATTCTCAAGCTCAGCCATAGCGCCCTGCTCGCGGATTGCGGCGTTGGGGTTGGTGGAGTCTGTCAGAATAAGAACATTTCCTTTGCCGCCAAGCTGTTCGCAAAGCTTCTCCATCTGCATCCGTCCGGCTTCCTCATTGGCAGAAACGATAACGGCATCACACTTCTCGCTGCCGTCACAAGGAGCGTCAACAATCAGAGTCTTGACATCAGATGCAACCAGCAGATCGAATGCGGGCACAGAACTCTTGGGATCCATGGCTACGAAAACAACAATATCAAATCCATTGTCAATGGTGTACTGCACATTTTCAAGCTCTTTGGCAAGATCTGTGTTGTCATCCAGAACCTGAGCTTCGATATTATAATCAACCATTGCCTGAGCCTCTTCCACTGCGTTCAGGAAACCACTTTCGATGGAAGCATAGAAAAGCTCACTTCTCTGTTTTACGATGAGGGCAATCTTAACGTCATGACCCACATCAATCAAATCTGCTTTAAGTTCCATCTTCGCCTGGTCAACAAAAGCGGTACCAGGTTCAGCAGCCTTCGTCTCTGCAGCAGCTTCTGTCCCTGCAGCTTCTGTCGTGTCTGCGGAAGCAGCCGTGGTGTCTTCCTCGGGAGCGTCGGTCTCCGCAGCCGCAGCCGTGGTGTCCGCAGGAGCCGCCGTAGTGTCTTTGTCATCGGAACCGCCGCATGCTGCAAGGCTGGATACAACCAATACCATTGCGAGAATCAATGCGAATAATCTTGATTTCTTCATTTTTTTCCTCCATTTTTATAAATCTTTTCTATGTAATCATTGTGAAAAAGCATTTTAATAAAAACTATCCAAATTTAAGCCGCCGCTTTCTTCTTCCCGATCTTGATCTTACCCTTGATGGAATCGTAGTAAACAGCCAGCAGGATCAGGATACCTTTCGCTACCATCTGCCAGTAACTGTCGACTTTCAGATGGGTCATACCGGAGTTCAGCACGCCGATGATACAAGCGCCGAGGAAGGAACCGAAGACACTTCCGAAACCGCCGCTGAACGCGGTACCGCCGATAACAGCCGCAGCAATAGCGTCGGTACTGTAATCCGTACCCGCGCCGCCGCCAATGGTAGGCTGCCCGGAACTTAGACGGGATGCCATAATCACGCCGGAAAGGCCGGCAAGCAGACCCATGATTGTGTAAGCCACAACCGATACCTTCGCATAAGAAATACCGGAATGCTTCGCCGCTTCCATATTGCCTCCGACTGCATACATATGGCGGCCAAGCCGGGTCCTCGCCAGGATCAGTCCCACAATAATCAGAGAAACGACCATGATGTAAAACATAACCGGCAGGCCAAGGAAGGAAGTTTTACCAATGGCGTTAAAAGTGGCGTCCGTAGAGACAATCGGAGAACCGCCTGTGAAAATATATGCCACGCCGCGGATCGCCTGCTGGGTAGCAAGGGTGATGATAAAGGGCGGCAGCATCGTCGCCGCGCGGATTCCGCCGTTGATGGCTCCAACCAGGCCGCCTGCTAAAATAGCGACCAGAACTGCAATCCATACATTCCAGCCAAGTCCCGTATTCAAAACAACCGCAATCACACTGCACGCCGCCACAGTCGAACCGATAGACAAGTCAATACAGCCAATGATGATAACGCAGGTAACACCTGCAGACAAGAGTGCGTTCACGCAGATATTCTGCAGCAAAGAAACCATGTTGCTTGTCGTCATGAACGTCTTAGTCGTGACCCAAAGAATAAGCACCAGCAGAACCAGAATGCTTAAAGGCCCCGCATACTGCTTCACGTTTTTTACAAAACCTGATGAACTCTTCTTATTTTCCATTTTTTATTCCCCTCCTGTGGCATAGCGCATAATTTTGACCTGAGTGAATTCTTCCTCCGCACCGTCAAGGATCTTCGCAATTTCTCCCTCATGCATGACCACGACACGGCTTGACATATTAATAATCTCCGGGAGGTCGCTGGAAATGAACAGGATCGAAACACCCTCACTAACAAGCTTTCTCATTAACTGATAAATTTCGTGCTTGGCGCCCACGTCGATACCACGGGTCGGCTCATCCAGAATCAAAATCTTCGGTTCGGAAGCCAGCCACTTGGAGATAACGACCTTCTGCTGATTACCGCCGGAAAGGTTTCCGCAGGCCTGATCTGGCCCGGAAGTTTTGATGGAAAGCTTATGCCGGTATTCTTCAATGATCTCATTCTCGATCTTCTTATTGACGCTGATTCCTTTGATAAACTTTTTGAGCACCGTGATCGTCAGGTTCGTCCCCACGCTGTGCCCCAATACCAGGCCGCATCCGCGCCTATCCTCCGGCACCATACCGATGCCCGCGTCAATCGCGTCCTGCACTGTCTTAAAGGAAACCGGTTTGCCAAAGAGAGTCATGGTTCCGGAATCCAGCTTGTCCAGAGCAAAGATCGCCCTCATAAGCTCCGTGCGGCCTGCGCCGACCAGTCCGGAAAATCCAAGGATCTCTCCCCTTCTTAATTGGAAGGAGCAATTTTTAAGCTTTTTGTTGGTGAAATTCTGTACGTCCAGAATCACCTCTCCGCCCTCTGCCCGCTCGCCCTCGTAGACCTCGGCAATGGCGCGGCCGACCATCATCTCGATGATCTTATCCTCCGTGGTCTCCGCCACATTCAGCGTATCAATATAGGTGCCGTCACGCATGATCGTAATCCGGTCACCGATCTCAAATGTCTCATTCATACGATGGGAAATATAAATAATCCCCGTCCCTGCTGCCTTCAAATTCGCAACAATCTTGAACAGCTCCTTAATTTCCACCTCTGTCAGGGAGGAAGTCGGCTCATCCATGATCACGATCTTGGCATTGTGGGAAACTGCTCCCGCAATCTCCACCATCTGCTGCTGCGCAATCGACAGATCCCCCACCTTCGTGTGGGCATCCAGATTCAGGTGCATATCATCCAAAATCTGCTGCGCCTGTTTGTACATCTGCTTAAAATTCACAAATCCGTATGTACCCATCTCCTCGCCGCGGAAAATATTCTCTGCAATGGTCATATTTTCACACATGGACAACTCCTGATGAATCATGGATACCCCCAGCGCCCTTGCATGAAGCGGAGAATCGACTACCACCTGCTCACCGTCAATCTCGACAGTTCCCTCGTCTGCTTTGTACAGACCGTCAAGAATCTTCATCAGTGTCGACTTCCCGGCTCCATTCTCTCCCATCAGGATGTGAACCTCCCCTTTGCGCAAGTCGAAGTGAACACCCTTCAGGGCATGTACGCCGCCAAACCTCTTTTCGATGTTTGACATTACTAATACATTTTCATGTGCCACTGCTACACCTCCGTTTTACTAGTTTATCCGGATTACTCATGAGCATTGAAAAACTTTACTGTTGCGCTTTTATTATCTTATATAATTTTGGCTATCTTGTCAATAATATTTTTGATTTCCTCCCCTGTCTTGTGCAAAAAGTTGTATGGCTGTCTGTAAAATATATAATGATCTGTAGTTTCCCTCATTATTTTTTGATAATTTGCCCATTTTTCCACTTACATTTGACAATTTACCCCTGAAATTTTTTCCCGATATTCCCGTTTTTTGTTAAGTCGATCATATTTCACATATTTCTATTGACAAACTTTGTTTTTCAAGGTTATAATATAAAATTACTTTAAATTCATATTGTATTGGAGGAATAATCATGGAAAAGGATACAAGACCTTATCTGCCGTGGCGGCTTGCGGACGACTTTATGACCGCTGTTTTTATAAAGCTGGGACTGCCGGAGAAAGACGCAAGGCTCTGTTCCGATGTGCTTTTAGAGAGTGACCGGCGGGGTATCGAAAGCCATGGCTGTAACCGTTTCAAACCCATTTATGTGGACCGC